>CAIJNI010000093.1 GCA_903821995.1 uncultured beta proteobacterium | reverse complement strand
CTTTCTCGTACCTCCATTCAACCACCTTAACGGGTGGTTTTTTTTGATAGGCAATCAAATGCTCGAACGAATAAGAATATCCCGATTGGCTTTAACACCTGATCTGAACTAATTTTTAGTACCACTTCGAAAGAGATGATTTTTTGACTGTAGTATCCCCCATCAAGCTGACGGTTTAAAAAGATGCTTTACTTATTGTATCCAATTAGATACAATAAGTAAATGCCTTACTTTATTCAACAAACAGAGTCATTTGAAAAATGGCATGAATCCGTTAAAGATCTTAGAGCCAAAATCGCTATCGCAAGACGTATTGAAAGAGCAGAGCATGGCAATTTAGGTGATGCTAAGACTTTAGGTAGCGGCATTTCAGAGATGAGAATTGATGTCGGAGCTGGTTATAGAATTTACTTTACAGTGCGTGAAAGAGTTATCGTTATTTTATTGGTTGGAGGAATAAAAAGTTCTCAACAACCGGATATAAAAAAAGCGATTCAGTTAGCCAAGGAGTTTTAAATCATGAACAAAACACAAAAACTAAAAGCATTTGATATCACACGCTATCTAGATAGTGAAGAGGCAATGGCTGAGTACTTGTCACAAGTTTTAGAAGATGGTGACAATGCTGAGCTCATTCGCGCTCTTGGTCACATAGCCAAAGCCAAAGGTATGGCGACAGTTGCCAGAAAATCTGGTTTAGGTCGTGAAAGTCTTTATAAAGCTTTATCAGAGGGTTCTCAACCAAGATTTGATACCATATCAAAAGTAATAAATGCACTCGGTTTAAAAATGATTGTTCACTCTTAAATGAGTACAAATTAATCAAGGTTAATGATGACTTTACCTTTCAACGACATTCGTAACTCTTCAGATCCTGATATTGCTGCCGAACTGATCAAACAGCGGCAGTTAACTTCTTAAGCTAGTATTCGCTTGATACAAACCAATCGCACATTCAATCGCACACTACTTAAATAGCCTTTCAAGCCATTGATTTATATTTAATTTTCAAGAGGCATGATTACTTTTAATCCGTTGGTCGCGAATTCGAATCTCGCACGTCCTACCAAATAGATAAAAGGCTTTAAAGGCAATTTGCGGCTCTTCGGCTCTTCACCATAATCGGGGGATGAGTATTTATCAAACACTATTAATTACTCCATTCCAACCGCACAAAGCTAAGACTCTGAGTCGGTAGTTTTGGAAATTTATAAAACCAAAAGCTCTTCTAGAAATCATTTCCATTTTAGTATGGAACCCTTCGGTAATGCCGTTAGATTTGGAAACCGCCACATTCGAACAATGGGTTCTAACCAAGATCGAATCGTATGTGCAATAACTTTAGCAGGACTCTATTCAAATTGATCCAGTAATTATCAAACCATAACTCAATCAGAATATTTTCCTGTGCTATTCGGTATTTAAATTGATTATCGGAATATTCGGTAAGTTATAACTTCTTGGCGTCTTGCAAAAGAACCGGCCTAGCAATAATCTCATTTAAAGCTGCCTGCCTATAGGTTAAAAGATCTCCGCCGACTATATTGTTAGGGTTATTTTTTAGCCACTCATCTAAGGTAACGCGATCGATAAAAAAGCGCAATCAAATTTGCGCTCTAAGAAGATTGTTTTCTTCTTTTCTATAGTGCTAATTGTTTTTCCATAAGCCTACGTTCTGGCATTCCCCTATTTTAGTAGACACTTCTCATAACGCAATTTGACGCTTTTCAAACTCAAGAGGACTTAATTGGTTGAGATGCTTGTGGCGTCTCACTCGATTATAAAAGCCCTCAATATATTCAAAAATTTCTGCTTTTGCTTCTGCACGACTTGGGTAAATCTTTCTTTTAATCTGTTCACTCTTCAAATTACTAAAAAACGCCTCCGCTACCGCATTGTCCCAACAGTTTCCTCTACGACTCATACTCGGACTTAAACGATTGTCTTTGCACCAGCGATTAAATTCATCACTACCAAATTGACTACCCTGGTCCGAGTGGATAATGACTTCGCCAACGGGTTTACGACGCCACTTCGCCATCGTTAATGCATCCAAGATAATCTTCGTTTCTAAGCTTTTTTTCATACTCCAACCAACAACTGCTCGGGAGTACAAGTCAATCACCACAGCCAAATACAACCAGCCTTCGTAAGTTCTGATATACGTAATATCGGTCACCCAAGCCTGGTCTGGCTGCTCATAGGTAAACTGACGCTGCAACTGATTGGGCGCCACGAGTGACGGCCTACCAATCTTATAGCGTGGGCGTTTATAACCCCTAACAGACCTAATTTGAGCCGCCTTCATTAAACGCGCCACACGGTTCTCACCACATTCAACTCCAGCTTCTTTGAGATCCATAAAAATACGCGGACTGCCATAAATCCCGTTACTTAAATCATAAAAATGTCGGATCTGTTTACTCAAGGATTGATTCACGATCGATCGCGGGGATAACGGAGTTTTTAGCCAAGCATAATACCCACTACGATGAACCTTCAATACCCGACACATACTACTCAATCGAAACTCATCTCGGTGCGCTTGGATAAAAGCGTACTTCACTCGGACTGCTTTGCGAAGTACGCCGTGGCCTTTTTTAGGATGTCGCG
Organism: uncultured beta proteobacterium; assembly: GCA_903821995.1. GTDB lineage: Bacteria > Pseudomonadota > Gammaproteobacteria > Burkholderiales > Burkholderiaceae > Polynucleobacter. Next base: position 980 of record CAIJNI010000093.1, on the reverse strand, counting down.
CTCTTCGGTCGTGCGTCGTAGTTCAGCTCGGAGTCTGGCATTTTCCTCACGAATCAACTTTAGGTCTTCTATTACTGGCTCTTCTGGCGGCTTACTTTTCCTAACCCAGTTATACAAAAGACCTTCCCCAATACCTAAACGTTTAGCAACATCTACAACTAAATGACCTTTTTCTGTAACTTGTTTGACAGCCTCTGTTTTGAACTCTGCTGTATATTTCGTTCGTTTCATGTAATTCCCTCCGATTCATAGTTAACATTCTTACATGTCTACTAAATCGGGGGAATGCCATACAAGAAAATAAACATGTAAATCTAGCGATCCATGATTTTGAGAAAGCACTCGCTCTTCATCCTCTTTTTGAAAATCTTACTGGCATGTTTTTACATGCCAAAATGCTTGCCTGTGACTGGGAAGGCATTTCATTGTTATTGGAAATTTTAAAAACCCAGATTAGAAAGAACGAAAAAGTCGCTCAACCTTTTGCAGTTCTTGGACTAATTGACTCTTTAGAGATTCAAGCCTTATGTGTCACATCTTTTACAACGCCTAAATATTTACCTAGGCCAGTATTAGGACCATGCTCCTCCCAAGTCCAGAAAACTAAAATTCGTATCGGTTATTTTTCTGCTGACTTTGGCAATCATCCTGTTTCATTTTTAACTACCGAACTTTTCGAATTACATGACCGTAATCATTTCGAAGTATTTGCTTTTTCTTTTCGAGAACAGAACCATGACGAATGGTCGACTCGATTATTAAATGGTTTCGATCACTTTATTGATGCTCGTCAATACACCGATATTCAAGTTGCTAAACTTGCTAGAGATTTACATATTGATATTGCAATTGATTTGGGTGGATTTACAACTTTTAATCATGCTGACGTATTTACGTATCGACCCGCACCTATCCAACTCAGTTATCTTGGATTTCTCGGAACTATGGGGCCCCATTTTATGGACTACATTATTGCCGAT
>CAIJNI010000092.1 GCA_903821995.1 uncultured beta proteobacterium | reverse complement strand
TTTATGGGAAGTTTCTCACCAATTCATTGGCTTATCGTCTTAATTTTTCTACCGATTTATTTTCTGCCCTCCATCATTGCAAAAATGAGAGGTAAGAAGAACTTTATCGCTATTCTTGTGTTAAACATTTTCTTAGGTGGCACAGGGGTTGGTTGGGTCATTGCTTTGGTGTGGGCGTTAATCATAGATAAAGAAGTGGTCTGACTTAATTGTTAGTACCACTCCCTAAGAGCGAAATTTTTGATAATCTATCCCTAAGAGGGGTAAAAGATACCCAAAGGTCACCGTACTAAACCGAACTAAATACTTAATATTCTCACCACCAATCACTAATGATGTCTAATTTAAAAAACCTCTCGGATGAACATAAGTTAATTTCTCAAAAAAACTTAGAGCATTATGATCAAAATGCTCTTTCATATTACGAAGGCACAAAAAATCATGATGTTAGTCAAAATATCAATGCCTTATTAAAAGCGATTCATTCAGATCCTCCTTTTAATATTCTCGATTTTGGTTGTGGCCCAGGGCGAGATTTATTAACTTTCAAAAATCTTGGTCATATTGCTATTGGTCTAGAGGGAAGCGCTCAGGCTGCACTATTAGCGCGCGTGAATAGTGGATGTGACATATGGGTTCAAGACTTCCTCAATTTAGACCTACCCAAAAATCACTTCGATGGCGTCTTTGCCAATGCGTCGCTATTCCACATTCCGCAACAACTATTGCCTAATGTACTTAATGATTTATGGTCAACTTTAAAACCTAATGGCATTCTTTTTAGTTCCAACCCGCGTGGCAATAATGAGGAGGTGTGGCAAGGTAGTCGCTTTGGTTCATATCACAATCTAAAGGCTTGGCAGACTTTTATGACTAACTCGAATTTTATTGAAATTGAACATTACTATAGGCCCAGCGGCCTTCCAATTGAACAACAGCCATGGCTAGCAAGCGTTTGGAAAAAATTCTCCAGTACAGCTTAATCTAATTTGCCTATTCGCTTTACAACTTCATTCATCTTCACAATATCTTTATCCCAAAAAGCTTGAAATTCTGGTTCATCTAAATAAGCAATCGGACTTCCAGCATTATTGAGAATTGTTTTCACATTATTATCATTGATAGCAGCACGTAAAGCGTCTCGATAACTCTTTACAATGGGCTCTGGAGTGGCTTTAGGCAGAAATAAACCTGTCCACTGGTTATATTCAACAGCCATTCCTAACTCCTTAAAGGATGGCACATCGGGTAAAGCCGCTGGTAATCCCCCCGCAGGTTAACTGGATTTAGAAGTAGAATTTTCTCATTAAGAGGAGTTCTACATGAAGCGTTCAAAATTTACAGATAGTCAGATTATGGAAGCCCTAAAAAGGGTAGATAGTGGTTTAGCGGTTCCCGAGATTTGTCGAGAGTTAGGGATTAGTACGGCTACTTTTTATAAATGGCGTGCGAAGTACGGTGGCATGGATACATCGATGATGGCTCGGATGAAGGAGCTTGAAGCTGAGAACGCCCGCTTAAAGAAGATGTATATCGAGGAGAAACTCAAAGCGGAGATCGTGACCGAAGCTCTCGCAAAAAAGTGGTGAGGCCGTCTCACAGACGTGAGATGGCCCAGCGGGCAGTAAAAGATAAAGCAATCCCTATTCGTTTGGCATGTGAAGCCTTTAGGGTCAGCGAGTCTTGTTATCGCTATCAAGCCAAGAACAATGCCGAGAATGAGCTGATTGCTAACTGGCTGATCCGTTTAACGGATAACAACCGCAGTTGGGGCTTTGGCCTTTGCTATTTGTATTTGCGTAATATC
>CAIJNI010000091.1 GCA_903821995.1 uncultured beta proteobacterium | reverse complement strand
GAAGCACCATGGTCATCAGGATTAGCTTTAGAAGGCGGAAATACAGGCCACCGTCCAGGTAAAAAAGGTGGTTATTTCCCAGTTGCTCCACTCGACAGTTTCCAAGACATGCGTTCTGAGATGTGTTTGATCTTAGAATCAGTTGGTATTCCTGTTGAAGTCCATCACCATGAGGTTGCAGGTCAAGGTCAAAATGAATTAGGTACTAAATTTAGTACCTTAGTTCAGCGCGCTGACTGGACAATTTTGCAAAAATACATTGTTCATAATGTCGCGCATCAATACGGTAAGACTGCTACATTTATGCCTAAGCCAGTTGTTGGCGATAACGGTTCAGGTATGCACGTTCACCAATCAGTTTGGAAAGACGGCATTAACTTATTTGCAGGTAATGGTTATGCTGGGTTATCTGAATTCGCACTTTACTATATTGGCGGTATTATTCATCACGCTAAAGCACTCAATGCGATTACTAATCCAGGCACAAACTCTTACAAGCGTTTAGTTCCAGGTTTTGAGGCTCCAGTTAAATTAGCTTATTCTGCTAAGAATCGTTCTGCTTCTATTCGTATTCCTTATGTTTCTAATCCAAAAGGTCGTCGGATTGAGACACGTTTCCCAGATCCATTGGCCAACCCCTACTTAGCTTTCTCTGCTTTGTTAATGGCTGGTCTTGATGGTGTTCAGAACAAGATTCATCCAGGCGAAGCTGCTAGCAAAAATCTCTATGACTTATCCCCTGAGGAAGATGCAAAGATTCCAACGGTTTGCCATAGCTTAGATCAAGCGCTTGACTGTTTAAAAGCCGACCATGAGTTCTTGACACGTGGTGGTGTTTTCACAGAAACAATGCTTGAAGCTTACATTACTCTCAAAATGGAAGAGGTTACACGTTTCCGTATGACCACTCATCCTGTTGAGTTTGATATGTATTACTCACTCTAAGAGAATTAGTTGGGTATTTTGCAGACTGGGGCAGCTTCGGCTGCCCTTTTTAATCCTCAAGAGGCATTTGATCAAATGCCTAATGCACTTTTGATATTGCAAAAGGATAGTCATACTGTTATTTATGCAAATATTGCTGCTGAAGTATCGCTCAAGTTATCTCGTAAAACCTTGGTTGGCAGCAGTTTAGAAGAAATTTTTGGAGAATATCATCCGCTTGAACAGGTACGTTTAAAGATGGAGACTGAGGAAAAAACCCAACGTATTGATTTGGTGCTTAATGCGGGATATTTACGTCCTGATCAAAAAGAATTTTTAGCGTATGTTATTTTGTCTTCAATTGAAGGTAGTGACCAATTATTATTGGAATGGTTTGAGCTCGATCAGCAAATAAAAACCGAAAGAGAAGAACGATTGATTCTCCAAGTTCAAGCGAATAAAGAACTCATGCGTAATCTCGCCCACGAGATCAAGAATCCATTAGGCGGAATCAGAGGCGCGGCGCAGCTCCTTGATTACGAATTACCAGACCCCTCTCTTAAGGAGTACACAAAAGTTGTCATTAAAGAAGTTGATCGATTACAGACTTTAGTGGATCGTTTACTGGCACCTCATAAAAGAAAAATTGTTAAAACCGAGGTTAATATTCATGAAGTATTGGAGCGTGCTAGAAGTGTCACTTTAGCTGAGTTTCCAAAAGGCTTGTCTATTACACGTTTTTACGATGTCAGTTTGCCCGACTTCATTGGCGACAAGGAGTCGATGATTCAGACGATCCTTAATGTTGTCCACAACGCAGCTCAAATTCTAGAAGAACGGATTGCGATTGGAGATGCGGTTATTCAATTAAGGACGAATATTTGTAGGAACATCACTATTGCCAAGAAACGCTTTAAATTGGGTATTGATATTCATATTATTGACAATGGCCCTGGGATTTCAGCTGGAATTATAGATAGTATCTTTTTACCCCTTGTGTCAGGTCGACCATCTGGTAGTGGTCTAGGTTTAACCTTGGCACAAACATTTGTTCAGCAACATGGTGGCTTTATTACTGTGAAAAGTCAGCCGGGTAAAACCGATTTTCACATTCAAATTCCGTATGACACAGAAAAACCTCAAGGAGAATTATGAAAGCAGTTTGGATAGTTGACGATGATCAGTCGATACGTTGGGTTTTAGAAAAAGCACTCACAAGAGAAAAAATCCCTTTCAAATGTTTTTCTGGGCCAAATGATTTGTTAGATGAGCTTGAAAAAGAAGAGCCTCAGGTGATTGTTTCGGATATTCGTATGCCCAAAGGTAATGGCATTACCTTATTGCAGCAAATTAAACGTGACTTTCCTAAGATTCCCGTCATTGTGATGACGGCGTATTCTGACATGGACTCAGCGGTGGCTGCTTTTAAGGGGGGTGCTTTTGAATACATTTCAAAGCCATTTGATATTGAAGACATGATGAGCCTGATTCAGCGTGCAATTTCTGAAAGTATTAGTGCGCAAACCATTAAGACTCAATTTGCTCCAAATACTGCGTTTAGTGCAGCAGTGCCAGAACTCATAGGTCAGGCACCGTCCATGCAAGAAGTTTTTAGAGCGATTGGGCGTTTAGCTCAGTCAAATGCAACGGTTCTTATTACTGGAGAATCTGGAACAGGAAAAGAGCTTGTTGCAAGAGCGCTTCATCGCCATGGTGCTCGCTCGCAAGGACCTATTATTGAACTTAATCTTGCAACGACGCCCAAAGAACTTATTGAATCTGAGCTATTTGGCCATGAACGCGGTGCTTTTGCAAACGCCAATGTTTTAAAGCGGGGCCGATTTGAAATGGCAGATGGTGGAACTTTATTTCTTGATGAAATTGGAGACTTACCTTTTGAGTTACAAAATTCATTATTGCAACTTCTTGAGGATGGTAAGTTTTACAGACTAGGTGGTCAAGAGCAACTTAAAGCTAATGTCAGAATTATTGCTACGAGTCATCAAGATTTAGAACAAAAAGTAACGGAAGGAAGCTTTAGAAAAGACTTATTTCATCGTTTAAATGTCATTCGTTTACGCCTTCCTGCTTTAAGAGAGCGAACAGAGGATATTCCTTTACTTGCGCAATTCTTTTTGGCGCAAAGTGCTAAAAATCTTAACGTTAAATCCAAAACATTAACTGTTGAAGCATTAGATTTTTTAATTGGAAGATCTTTCCCGGGTAATGTTCGACAGCTTCAAAGTGTCTGTCATTGGTTGACAGTGATGATTTCCTCACAAGAGATTCATTTGAAGGATTTGCCTAGAGATTTATCTGACTCAATTCCTGAGTCCATTGTTAGCGGATCGGTGGAGAGTGTACCTACGACACAGGCAAATACTTTAGCAAGTAGTTCCACAAAAGCCTCGGGCTATTTTCAGTCGAGTACGACTAACACATGGGAACAAGCGCTTAGCCTCATTGCGATCAAGATGTTAGAAGAAAATAAAGAGGGTGTGTATCAAGAATTGCTTGAAAAATTTGAGAAAACAGTGATTGAAGCTGCTTTACAAACCTCCCGTGGTAGAAAGGTTGAGGCAGCAGAGCGACTGGGGATTGGAAGAAATACAATCACTCGAAAATTACAAGAGTTAGGTATTGATTAGTCGTTATGACTTGATATTAATGGCGTCCGCTTTGTTATCCTGATTTGTTAAAGTCAGGATGACTGGAGCGTGGTCTGAAGGTTGTTCCCAGGCTCTTGGAGTCTTATCGATTTCGCAATGACTACAAGAGCTTAGGAGTGCTTGCGAGACAAGAATATGATCGATTCGCATCCCTGCATTTCTTCTAAAACCCATCATCCGGTAGTCCCACCAAGAAAAAGATTTAGGGGCTTGTTCGAAGAGTAAAAAGCTATCATGAAGTCCAAGGGATAAGAGATTAAAAAAGGCACTTCTTTCCTCGGGGGAGACCAGATTTTGGCCAATCCACTTCATTGGGTCATAAACATCCTCATCTTTAGGAGCGATATTAAAATCTCCCAACAGGATTAAACGCTCATGCTGAGCCAATTCCTTTTGAATAAACTGATGTAATGCATTGAGCCAAGCGAGCTTATAGACAAACTTATCAGAATCTAGAGCTTGACCGTTTGGGAAATAGCCACAAACGATACGTAGAGGTTTTGTTTTATTAAAGTGTAATGTTGTTGTTAAAACACGTTGTTGTTCATCCTCAAAGCCAGGGATATTTTCAAGTGTTTGTAAAAAAGCAGTTTCGGGATCTTGTGTCAGGCTCGAGAGCATTGATTTTCTAACTAAGATGGCAACGCCGTTATATGTTTTTTGGCCTAGGACGAGAGAATAGTATCCAGCTTGTTCAATTTCTTTGAGGGGAAATTTATCAGATGTCAGTTTGAGCTCTTGAAGACAGATGACATCGATAGGTGTATTTGCTTTAGCTTGGATCTCAAGCCACTTCAGAAGGTGGGTGATCCGGACCTTAATTGAGTTAACATTCCATGTGCAAATTCTTAAACTTGGGTTCAAAAGATTTACCTTATAGATGTATGGTTCAGGCCGCCATGTCTGAGAAGCGCATCGATTTGAGGAGCTCGTCCTCTGAAGGCTTTAAACGAATCTGCTGCAGACCGGCTACCACCGACTTCTAAAATTTCATGGCGATAGATCATTCCCACTTCAGGATTGAGGATTGAGCCATATTGGGATACATTTTCTTCAAATGCCGCAAATGCATCAGCGGAGAGGACTTCAGCCCATTTATAACTGTAATATCCAGCAGCATAACCTCCAGAAAAGATATGACTAAAGGTGAAGGGCCACCTTGAAATATGAGATTGGGGAAGGACATGAATAGAGTCATTGATTGTGCTTGAAAGCTTAAGAATATCATTCGCATTGGCTATATTTGCGTCAAAGGAAGAGTGGAGTTCCCAATCGAAGCTTGCAAAGACGATTTGTCTGAGGGTGGTTAGGCCATTTTGAAAGTTCTTTGCGGCGAGCATTTTCTGAAAGAGCGTATCAGTAATTGATTCTTGAGTTTCAATATGGCGGCTTAATTGTTTTAACACTTCTGCATCCCAGCAAAAATTTTCCATAAACTGACTTGGCAGTTCGACAGCGTCCCATTCCACACCATTGATTCCAGAAACACCTAAGGTATCAATCTTCGTTAACATGTGGTGTAGTCCATGCCCAAATTCATGAAACAAAGTGATGACATCATCGTGGCTAATTGTGGCAGGGCGAAGCTGCCCAGCTTGATCAATTGTTGGGCTTGGAAAATTACATACTAGATAGGCTACGGGGGTTTGTAATATATCGTGACTTAAGTGTTGGCGACCCCGCGCATCATCCATCCAGGCGCCACCTCGTTTGCCAGCGCGTGCATAGGCATCGAGGTAAAAATGTGCGATGACTTCTTGATTAGAATTTTGTACTTGAAAAGATCTGACGTCTCTATGCCAAAGGGGCAGTTCAGTTGGAAGTATATGGACTTGTAACACAGTTTCAATGACATGAAAAAGACCCTGAAGGACTTGATCGATGGGAAAGAATTGTTTTACTTCTTGTTCAGAGAAGCTATATTTTTCTTGTTTTAATTTTTCAGATGCAAAATTAATATCCCAGGGCTCTAGCGTATCTATACCTAAAGAGTTTTTCGCAAATTCTTTTAATTCCTTAAGATCCTCGATAGCCTGTGGTTTTGCACGAATTGAAAAATCGTTAAGAAAGCTTCTTACTTCGTTAACAGTACTCGCCATTTTAGAAACAAGGCTGAGTTCGGCGTAATTAGTCATACCAAGAAGGTGAGCTTCTTCTTGCCTTAATTTTAGAATATCTAACATCAATTCTGAATTATTCCAGTCTAACTGTCCTTGTCCAAATTGTGGTCCTAAATCAGATGCTCTAGTGACATAAGCTTGATACATCAATTGGCGAAGGGAACGATTTTGGGCTAATTGTTGCACAGGAAAATACGAAGGGAATTGTAAATTAAATGCCCAGCCTGATGTATTTTTTTCTTGAGCCAGTTGCGCTGCCGATGCCAAGACATCTTCAGGGAGTCCAGATAGATCATTGAGGTCATGGACAACATGTAAAAAATGATCAGTAGCATCGAGTATGTGATCTGAAAAATTTTTACACAGATGAGCAAGTTCTTCTTGGATCTCAGAAAAACGTTTTTTATGTACATCATCTAATTCTGCGCCGCCTAGTTTAAAGTCACGTAGGGTATTGGTAATAGATTTTTTTTGAGCTTGATTCAAGCTATCCCAAGACGTACTTTGTTGTAGGGTTTTATACAGTTTGTAGAGTTCTAGATTTTGGCCAAAGGCACTATAAAACGCGACGACCTCTGGGAGCATTTGTGCATGCGCCTGCCGCATTTCAGGATTATCGGCAACACTATTGAGGTGACCAATAACACCCCACGCACGCCCCAATTTTTCGAGTGAGATTTCTAACGGTTCTACTAAACTTTCCCAAGTAGGGGGCAATGATAAAGACCTAGCTTCTTGTAGGGTTGTATCGAGGGTCTGTTGAGTAAGAACTAAAAGTTCTTTGATGGCAGGTTCAACATGCTTTGCAGTAATGGCTGCATAGTTAGGGAGACCTTTCCCCATTTCAAGTAAAGGATTTGACATAAATTAAGCGTGTAGGGATTGGTATTTTTTTTGAGCTGCTTCAAGTGTGTTTTGTAATAGCATTGTGATTGTCATTGGCCCGACCCCGCCAGGTACAGGGGTAATCCAACCGGCGACATACTTCACTTCATCAAAATCAACATCGCCACAGAGTTTGCCATCCGGTAAACGGTTGATGCCAACATCGATAACAACGGCACCGGGTTTAACAAAATTAGCGGTAATCATTTTAGGTTTTCCGGTAGCCACGACTAAAATATCTGCTTCGCGGGTATGAAATCCGAGATCGCGAGTTTTACTATTGCAAATAGTCACAGTTGCGCCGGCTTGTAAAAGAAGCATTGATACAGGTTTTCCGACGATATTTGATGCGCCTACAATCACTGCGCGAGCACCCCGTATGGGGTATTCGATGCTTTCAAGCATCTTCATGCACGCATAGGGTGTGCACGGCTTAAAGATTGGGGCGCCAGTCATCAGTGCGCCTGCATTAGCAACATGAAAGCCATCGACATCTTTTAAGGGATTAATAGCCTCTAGAACCGCATGGCTGTCAATATGAGGGGGTAGGGGGAGTTGCACTAATATCCCGTGTATCTCAGGGGCTAGATTGAGCGCGTTAATCCGTTTGAGTAAATCAACTTCTGATAAATCATCTGGATAGTTTTCAAGCACCGAATAAAACCCAGCATCTGCGCAGGCTTTAACCTTATTCCTAACATAGACTTGACTTGCTGGGTTCTCGCCTACGAGAATGACGGCTAAGCCTGGTTTAATCCCTTGTGCTGTCAAAATTGCAGCTGATGCTGCAATCTGCGTTCTAATGTGTTTAGCTAAAAGATTACCATCAATCAGTTTTGCCGGCATATCAAGATGAAGTCTTTTCTGAGAGGGCTAAGCGAAGTAAATCGGCTACGGTAGAAACATTAAGCTTTTCCATGATATTTGCACGGTGAGCTTCAACTGTTTTAATCGAAATCGTTAGATCATCAGCGATTTGTTTGTTAAGGCGTCCTGCAACAATTCTTTCCAGGACTTGTCTCTCACGACCCGTTAACTTACTGAGAAGGCCTTGATTAGTTTTTTGCAGGATTGATTCTTTGTAAGAGTGACGAGCAGCTGTGAGCATTTTCTCGACTAAAACTTGTAATTCATTTTCTTTAAAAGGTTTTTCAATGAAGTCCACTGCACCTTTTTTCATCGTGGTCACTGCCATTGAGACGTCGCCATGACCAGTGATGAATGCGATTGGCATTGGGATAGATTCAGAAATCAAATGTTCTTGGAGCTCTAGTCCTGACATGCCAGGCATACGGACATCCAAAATAGCGCAGGCGGTAATGCCCCGATCAGGACCGAGAACATTTTGTAAAAAGCGTTCAGCGCTAGCAAAGCACCGCACTTGATAACCATTGCTTTCAAGAAGCCAACTTAACGAATCTCTAACAGCTTCATCGTCGTCAACAACATAAATGATTTCACGGGTGGTAGCAGTTTCTGGATTAATCATAATTATTTCATTGGTTATCAGATGTATATAGTAATACGAAAAATAATTTAGGCGCCATCTTTATTGGGGGAGGTGCTTAATTCGGTCTCATTTTCCTCTAAATCATAATTTTCGATAGGTAATAAGATTGTAAAGGTACATCCTTGAGGGTTACCCAATAGGTGGTCTAGATTTTGACCTATATAGCCTCCAGAGCGAGTGTTTTCAGCCCACAAGCGACCTTGATGCGATTCGATAATGGATCTACAAATATTTAATCCCATCCCCATTCCTTCATGTTTAGTGCTAAAAAAGGGTTCGTAAATCTTTGCTAAAGACTCTGACGGGATGCCGTCTCCCACATCAATTACTCTGATTCTGAGCATTGCAGGGGATAGATCTTGGTCTAAATCAACTAAAACCTGGATTGGAGGAGCCTTAAAGCGGATGGCTCGGGGGATAGAGTCACGCATGCTATCGACGCTATTTTTCAATAAATTGACGAGAACTTGCTCGATTAAAATGGGGTCAACAAAGCAGTTGGGTAGTTTAGGTTCAATAACGGTCAGGATTTTAAAGCCTTGGCGTTTAGCTTCGATATCAGCAAGCTCTAGAGAATCATTGAGGACCTTTTCTATCGAGCAGACTTCTCTTTGTGGGGCGCTTCGTTTAACAAAATTACGGATACGTTGGATGATATTACCTGCACGTATGGCTTGATTTCCTGCTTTTTCCAGGGCGGGGATAATGTCCTGATTAATTTGGGGGTCATTTTTAATTTTTAGACGGCTAATCACACCCATACAATAATTATTAATGGCAGAGAGGGGTTGGTTTAGTTCGTGAGCTAATGAGCTAGCCATTTCGCCCATGGTGGTGAGTCGGCTAGATAGTTGTAATTTTTCTTCTTGACTTCGGGCTTGGTCTTCACTTTGACGACGCTTTGACACATCCGTTGCAATTAACATTTGCACGAGGTGGCCATCTGTCCAGGGGATATAGCGCCTGCGTACTTCAAACCAGTTTGGGTTGTCGGGGATTTGCATTTCCCGGGCATCGCCAGTCACTGGTGTTAATTCAGAAAAAGGTAGTCCTGCAAACCCATCCACACTATCTTCATCTAGAAACAAGCTATCTGATGCTTCCATCTCATGCTCTGCCAATGCCAAATGTGCATCAGGCAAACTCCCGAAATACTCTCGGTATAGTCCGTTTGCGAATACCAATTCACCTGTTTTAGGATTTACCACTGACACGGCTGAAGTTAAACCTTCCAAAACTGTTGTAAATCGCTGATAAGAAGCTGCAAGTTCTTCACGAATACGCCGTGGTTCAGAAATATCAATAATGGAGCAAATCCAACCAATTTGTTCATTATTATTCCCTAAAAGGGGGGATGCAAAGTTACGTACGCTTAAAACACTTCCGTCTTTGGCTGTGATTTGAGCTTCAATACCGCTTCGTGGGGCATCGTTGGTGCGAAGCGTTGTCTCAAATTTCAGCATGTTATCCATTTTGGCAGTACCCGTCCAAAATGGAAATGGTGGCAGGAGACCCATTAAGTCTTCTTGATCCCATCCAATCATTTTTGCAAATGCGGGATTGGCATAAGTAATTCTTCCGTCCATATCATGAACACGAAGCCCTACAGGCATTGAATTTTCGACTGCCCGTCGAAAATTTGTTTCTTTGGCTAAATCTTGTTGGGCGGTTAAACGGATTTTCATTTGACGCCAGGTGGAGTAGAAGCTCCACACGACAAAGATGCTTAATAAAATAGTTAGCCAGATGAACATCTTAAAATTCAGGTTTGTCGGGACCGGATAGCTCTCACCTTGAAGGGTGAGATTTTCCCCTGGAATATCAAGTTGGACGTATTTTCGAATAGCAGAAGAGCTCATTCTTTGTGCATTTGTGTTTAGAAGATTCATGCCTTCAACACTTAGGATCGAAAAACGATGGCGGCTTAATAGATCTTCTGGAATAATTTTAGACAGAATGTTGGAGGCTGAATAAAGAACTGCCACATGGTTTTGGAGCTCATTTTGTTCAGAAGGGGGTTGAACATACCAAAATACCCATGATCGTTCGCGGTTTGTTGTATCACTTCCACTACCGATGCTGAGGTGAATAAGTTCGCTATATCTTCCATGGCCTGTGTCTTTAGTCAGGCGAAGGGTATTCTTGAGATGATTCTCTAAAACCTGTTTGGACTCTGGGCGTTGCGTCCAATCTTGCGTTGGTTTGATATATGGAAAAGAAAACTGAGAAGGTTCATTAGGGCTAACCCACTTGATTTGTAAAATTTCAGGATGCTGGGATAATATTTCAGAGCTACTTGAATTAAATGTTCTTGGGTCGTTAGAAGAGATGTCATCCATTGACAATCGTTTACTGAGTTGTAAAAAAGTCTCTTCATTTTCAGCGAAGTTGACTTGGATACGTTGCTTGGCAAAAGCCAATTCACGAAATAACACTAATTCTTGTTGGCTATTTTCTTGTCGTTGCAATGACCACAAAATAAAAAGAATTGCGCAAACAAATAGCAACATCGCCATAATCGGGGCGTATAAATATTCTGTAGACCGACTTGATAACTTGTAGTAAATGTTAACAATCCGTCCTAATTGACGAACAGAATTTAAAGTGGATTTCAAAAATCTTGACATAGCGCCTATTTTGCTTGAACCTGAGTATTCGTTGTTGTTTTTCTTATTCCTAAGTTTAGTATTATTCTAAGTAATATTTCATATTGTGATAAATGCTACCAAGATGTGAAAAAATAACTTGTGTTTAAGTCTGTGTCTTTCTAGAATTTAAGCATTAAAACAAGGAGATGAATTATGGCTGCCATTCCTGATAACTTGCATCATCAAGTATCTGGCAATAATCCAGTAGACCAAGACCCTACTGAGACTAAAGAATGGCTTGATGCCATGCAAGGCGTGATTTCTTATGGCGGGACTGAACGCGCTGCTTATCTAATAGAGCAACAGATTGCCTATGCTAGGGTGAATGGCGTAGACCAACCCTTTAATGCGCAAACGCCTTACATCAATACGATACCGGTTGAGCGCCAAGCCCGCATTCCTGGTAATCAAGAAGTTGAGCATAAGATACGTTCATATACAAGATGGAACGCCATGGCAATGGTACTTCGTGCCAATAAAGAGACTAACGTTGGCGGGCATATTTCTTCATTTCAATCTGCTGCAACTCTATATGACGTTGGTTTTAATCACTTTTGGCATGCGCCCTCTGAAAACCATGGTGGCGATTTAGTTTTTGTACAGGGGCATTCTGCACCTGGGGTTTATGCAAGAGCCTATATGTTGGGAAGGCTTAATGAAGAGCAATTAGATAATTTTCGTCAAGAAGTGGGCGGAAAGGGAATTTCAAGTTATCCACATCCATGGTTAATGCCAGATTTTTGGCAGTTCCCAACGGTTTCGATGGGGCTGGGACCCATTATGGCGATTTATCAAGCCAGGTTTATGAAGTATTTGCAGGACCGCAATATTGTGCAAACCGATGGGCGAAAAGTTTGGGCTTTTTTAGGTGATGGTGAAACTGACGAACCTGAATCATTAGGGGCGATTGGAATGGCTGGGCGTGAAAAATTAGACAATTTAATTTTTGTGATTAATTGTAATTTGCAGCGCCTTGATGGTCCAGTCAGAGGAAATGGCAGCATCATTCAAGAGTTAGAAACAGAGTTTCGGGGTTCAGGTTGGAATGTCATCAAAGTTGTTTGGGGCACGCATTGGGACGCTTTATTTGCGCGTGATAAAAAAGGTCTGCTCATGAAGCGATTAGGCGAAATCGTTGACGGCGAATATCAAGCCATGAAGGCGAAGAATGGCGCATATGTTCGTGCTCATGTTTTTAATACGCCTGAGCTACAAGAGCTGGTTGCTGACTGGACTGACGAGGATATTTGGAATTTAAACCGCGGGGGACATGATCCTCACAAGGTGTATGCGGCGTTTTCTTCAGCGTCCAACCACAAAGGGCAGCCTACATTAATTCTTGCTAAAACCATCAAAGGTTATGGTATGGGTGCTTCAGGTGAGGCAATGAATATTGCTCATCAGCAAAAGAAAATGAGCTTAATTGATGTTAAGGCATTTAGAGATCGATTTAATTTACCTGTTAAGGATGAAGATATAGAGAGTGTTCCTTATCTGAAATTTGAAGAGGGTAGTGCAGAGTTAGAGTACATGCGGGGGAAGCGTATGGAGCTCGGTGGTTATTTACCACAACGCCGTATGAAGGCAGCATCATTACCCGTGCCCGGACTAGAAACATTTGCAGCCTTGCTTGAGGCAACTGCAGAGGGGCGAGAGATATCTACAACGATGGCTTTTGTACGCATGCTCAACATGATTCTGCGAGATAAAGTACTTGGTCACCGAGTCGTGCCGATTGTTCCAGATGAATCAAGGACTTTTGGTATGGAGGGGATGTTTAGGCAACTTGGTATTTGGAGTCATATTGGTCAGCTTTATGAGCCACAAGACAGTGATCAATTGATGTTTTACAAAGAAGATCAGAGTGGGCAGATCCTTCAAGAAGGTATTAATGAAGCCGGTGCGATGTGTGATTGGATTGCTGCAGCGACGGCTTATTCAACGCATGGTGAACCCATGTTACCTTTTTACATTTTTTACTCCATGTTTGGTTTTCAAAGAATTGGTGACTTAGCATGGGCGGCGGGTGACATGCGAAGTCGTGGATTTTTATTGGGTGGCACGGCAGGTCGAACGACTTTAAATGGTGAAGGTCTTCAGCACGAAGATGGGCATAGTCATTTGTTTAGTGCTGGCATACCGAATTGTATTAGTTATGACCCAACCTTTGGATTTGAGCTTGCCGTAGTCATTCAAGATGGTATGCGTAGGATGCTTACAGAGCAGGAGGATATTTATTATTACCTCACGCTCATGAATGAGAACTACGCTCATCCAGCCATGCCTAAAGGAGCTGAAAAAGACATCTTAAAAGGGATGTACCACCTTGCTAGTGTTGGAGATGCAAAATCAAAATTACATGTCCAACTATTGGGTAGTGGAACGATCTTTAGAGAAGTGATTGCAGCAGCTGATTTATTAGCGAACGATTGGGGGGTTGCTTCGGATTTATGGAGTTGCCCAAGTTTTACAGAGTTAGCTCGTGATATTAATAGAACTAGTAGAGATAACTTACTCAATCCAAGTGCTAAACCCAATTTGTCTCATGTAGAAGTTTGTCTTAAAGATAGGGCAGGTCCAGTCATTGCAGCAACGGACTACATTCGTTTGTTTGCTGAACAGATTCGTCCTGCGATTCAGCAGATTGGAAAGCGCTATACCGTATTAGGTACTGATGGATTTGGACGCTCAGATACGCGTGAAAATTTGCGTCAATTCTTTGAGGTTGACCGTCATTGGGTCACAGTGTCAGCACTCAAGGCTTTAGCAGATGAAGGATTAATTGATTATAAAAAAGTTGCTCAGGCAATTAAACAATACGGTTTAGATCCTAAAAAATCTAACCCAATGTCTGTATAGGGAGCAATAAAATGGGTCAAATGATCGAAATCAAAGTTCCAGATATTGGTGACTATAAAGAAATTCCTGTGATTGAGCTCCACGTGAAGGTGGGAGATTTGATTGAGAAAGAACAATCATTAATCACGCTTGAGTCTGATAAAGCTACTATGGATATTCCTTCTTCAGGTCGAGGAATTGTTAAAGAGTTAAAGCTTAAGTTAGGTGATAAGGTTTCTGAGGGATCCGTTGTTCTTTTAGTTGAGGCTACAGAGGCTGTTGCAAGTGCGGCTCCTCTGATTACCCCACCTAGCACCACAGCATCTAGTCCAGCTATTCCTTCACCAGCGCCATCACCTTCACCAGCACCATCATCTTCACCAGCGCCATCGCCTCCAGTTAGTGCATTTACAGTCCCACCCTCAGTATCGTCAACGTCTTTAGCAGCTAATCCACAGCCATCAATAGGTAATGCAAGTCATGCAAGTCCATCAGTTAGGAAATATGCTCGTGAGCTTGGTGTAGATGTTTCTTTGGTTAAAGGATCCGCACCTAAAGGTCGTGTCACTCAAGATGATGTGCAGGCTTATGTGAAGTCTGTGATGTCGGGACAAAGTTCTCTGGCTGCTGTTGCTGGAAGTTCTGGAGCAGGACTTAATTTATTACCATGGCCTAAGGTTGACTTTAAGAAATTTGGTGAAATTGAAGCAAAACCATTGTCAAGAATTCAGAAACTTTCTGCTGCAAATTTATCTCGTAATTGGGTCATGATTCCTGCCGTGACATATCATGAGGATGCTGATATTACGGATTTAGAAGCCTTTAGAGTAATGACGAACAAAGAAAATGAAAAGGCAGGTATGAAGGTGACTTTGCTGGCGTTTTTAATGAAAGCTTGCGTCAGTGGGTTGAAGAAATATCCAGAATTTAATAGCTCATTAGATGGTGAAGAATTAATTCTAAAAAAGTATTTTCATTTAGGTTTTGCTGCGGATACTCCGAATGGTTTAGTTGTTCCTGTTATCCGTGATGTTGATAAAAAGGGCATTATGCAAATTGCCGGGGAAACGAGTGAACTTGCAAAATTAGCTCGTGAAGGAAAACTCAAGCCAGATCAAATGCAAGGTGCAAGTTTTACAATTTCTTCAGTAGGTGGGATTGGTAGTACTTATTTTTCCCCGATTATTAATGCTCCAGAAGTTGCGATATTAGGTGTGAGTAAAGCGGCGATGAAACCAGTTTGGAATGGTAAAGAATTTCTCCCTCGCTTAATTTGTCCTTTATCACTCACTGCAGATCATCGTGTGATTGATGGTGCTTTGGCAACGCGCTTTAATGTCTATATTTCTGAACTCATGGCAGATTTTCGCCGTGTGATTTTGTAGGAGAAAATGATGGGAACGATTATTAAAGTACCTGACATGGGAGATTTCAATGACATTCCTGTGATTGAGATTTTGGTTAAAGTGGGTGATGTCGTAAAAAAAGAACAAGCGCTTGTTATTCTAGAATCTGATAAAGCGACGCTTGAAGTGCCGAGTGATCAAGCTGGAAAAATCACTAAAATTTTAGTTAAAGTTGGTGACAAGGTCAGTTTGGGGACTGCTCTTGTTGCGATGGAAGTCAGTACTGCGGATACGCCCTTAGCATCTCCTACGGCAGCAACAAAGCCTATCGC
The DNA here is from genome assembly GCA_903821995.1 of uncultured beta proteobacterium. Taxonomy (GTDB): domain Bacteria; phylum Pseudomonadota; class Gammaproteobacteria; order Burkholderiales; family Burkholderiaceae; genus Polynucleobacter. The sequence continues at coordinate 18,072 of CAIJNI010000091.1, read as the reverse complement.
GACACCAACAGTCTCACCAGAAGCTACACAAGTCGTTTTAAACGCTCTGAATCCGCTGGCGAGTTCTTATTCAGGAACAGTGGATCACACCTGTGACATGCTTGTGTTGGGAGCGGGGCCTGGTGGATACAGTGCGGCATTTCGTAGTGCCGATTTAGGGATGGACACGATCATTATTGAGCGTTACGCCACCTTAGGGGGTGTTTGTTTAAATGTGGGATGTATTCCTTCTAAGGCCTTATTACATACTGCTGCAGTAATGGATGAGGTTAAAGCGATGGCTGGCCATGGTATTAGTTATGGTGCACCAACGATCGATTTAAATGCACTTCGATCGCATAAAGAAAAAGTGATTTCACAATTGACTACTGGTCTAGCGGGGATGGCCAAAGCTCGTAAGGTCAGAACTGTTCGGGGGGTCGGTCAATTTATTGATGCAAACCATTTAGAAGTACAACTGACACAGGGGCAGGGCTCTGACTTTACCGGTAAAAAAGAAGTGATTCGTTTTAACAAAGCGGTTATCGCGGCCGGAAGCCAGTCGGTCATGTTACCTTTTTTACCAAAAGATCCTCGCATTGTAGATAGCACGGGTGCTTTAGCTTTGAAAGAGATCCCCCAAAGGATGCTCGTCATTGGTGGTGGAATTATCGGATTAGAGATGGCAACTGTGTATAGCACCTTAGGGGCTCAAATTGACATCGCGGAGCTGATGGATGGATTAATGGCTGGTGCTGATCGTGATTTAGCTAAAGTATGGGAAAAAATCAATGCACCTCGGTTTACAAATGTCATGCTTAAGACTAAGGCAGTTAGGGCTGAGGCAAGGTCAGATGGTATTTGGGTCAGCTTTGAAGGTGAGAAGGCTCCGAAAGAGGCTCAATGTTATGACTTAGTTTTAGTTGCAGTTGGACGTACGCCGAATGGCTTAAAAATTCAGGCAGACACAGCAGGAGTGAATGTTGATTCTCGCGGGTTTATTTCAGTGGATTCTCAAATGAGAACCAATGTACCCCATATATTTGCGATTGGTGATTTGGTGGGGCAACCGATGCTAGCTCATAAAGCTGTGCATGAGGGTCATGTGGCTGCAGAAGCTGCATATGGTGAAAAGTCCTATTTTGATGCTAAACAGATTCCTTCTGTAGCCTATACGGATCCTGAAGTCGCTTGGGCTGGTTTAACTGAAGATCATTGTAAGGAACAAGGTATAGCTTATGAAAAAGGGCTCTTTCCTTGGGCTGCTAGTGGTCGGGCGATTGCTAATGGCAGGAGTGAAGGTTTTACGAAGTTATTATTTGATGCGACCACTCATCGCATTATTGGTGGAGGAATTGTAGGGACTCATGCTGGTGATTTGATTGGTGAAGTTTGTTTAGCGATTGAGATGGGTGCTGATATGGTCGATATTGGTAAGACCATACATCCTCATCCAACCTTAGGTGAATCAGTTGGTTTGGCAGCTGAGGTTGCGCATGGAACTTGTACCGATCTACCGCCACAGAAAAGGCGTTAACGATAACGCTATTTAACCCATAATTTTTATGTTTTTTTGATTTTGTATCATGACGTGGGAAAATAATCTCACGTCATTTTTTTTGGAGTAATTTTCTATGTCACCACGTTTTCCGGTTTTTGGCACCCCGTATACCAGTAATGCTATTCGTGTTTTGATGCTCGGCGCTGGGGAGCTTGGTAAGGAAGTAATTATTGAGTTACAACGCCTAGGCGTTGAAGTGATTGCGGTTGATCGTTACGCTAAGGCGCCGGGCCATCAAGTCGCTCATCGGTCGTATGTGGTGGATATGACAGATGGCAATGCAATACGTGCCATTATTGAAAAAGAGCAGCCTCATTTGGTTGTTCCTGAAATTGAAGCAATAGCGACTCAAACTCTTTTAGAAATAGAAGCTGAAGGAAAGGTAGAAATTATTCCTACTGCTAGAGCGGCTTTTTTAACCATGAATCGTGAAGGTATTAGACGATTGGCTGCTGAGGATTTGGGTTTGCCGACCTCTCCATATTATTTTGCGCACAGTTATGAAGAGTTAGAAAAAGCAATTCATGAAAAAATTGGTTTTCCATGCTTTGTAAAACCGGTAATGTCTTCATCTGGGAAGGGTCAATCTCGTTTGATGGGGCCAGCAGATGTTCGTGCGGCATGGGATTATGCAGCATCATCTGGGCGGGTTGATACTGGAAAAGTGATTGTTGAGGGCATGATTGACTTTGACTATGAAATTACGCAGTTAACTGTGAGAGCTTGTAATGCAGATGGTCAAATCGAAACTTCTTTTTGTGAGCCGATTGGGCATGTTCAAAAGAATGGGGATTATGTTGAAAGTTGGCAGCCCATGAAAATGTCAGATATTGCTAAAAAGAGATCGCAGGAAATTGCCAAGAAAGTCACCGATAGTTTAGGTGGAAGAGGTGTTTTTGGGGTTGAATTATTTGTGAGGGGCGATGAAGTGTGGTTTTCAGAAGTTAGTCCACGCCCTCATGATACTGGGCTTGTTACATTAGTTACGCAATTTCAAAGTGAATTTGAGCTTCATGCCAAGGCTATTCTTGGACTTCCTGTGAATGTCAAACTTAAAGAATCTGGGGCGAGTGCCGTTATTTATGGTGGAGTCAATCATCCGGGAGTTGGTTTTTCTGGCGTAGAAAAAGCGCTGCAGGTTGAGGGGGTTTCACTGCGTTTGTTTGGAAAACCTGAGGCCTTTATTAAGCGTCGAATGGGAGTGGCCTTAGCAATTGCATCATCGACAGATGAAGCTCGAAATCTTGCTAAAGAGGCGTCGGGTCAAGTGACAGTTATTGTTTAACTCTGTAGATAAAAAGCTATAGATTTTGGAGGGTTATTGAATTTGTAAGCTTATAATTAATGAAACTTTACTAATTTTATCTTCGGGAGAATATGCTTAAAGTCACATCAATTCTCATTAGTTTCCTTTTTGCCGCGCAAGGAATTGCGATGAGCTCAGCTCCATTGCCTACTTTCAAGATCCCTAATTCAGGGACACATCACTTCAAAGCATATGTTGATAATGAAATGGCACTTCATTTAAATAGTAATCCTTCAACTGGCTTTACTTGGCAGTACAAGATTGAGGAGCCTAAACCTAAATGTTTGCGTATTAGTGGGCAGAAATTTCTTAAAAGCAATTCTGATGAAGGGCAAAATGCTAAACCAGGCGCTGCCGGCAAGCAAGAGTACATTGTGAAATTTGAGTGTGCAGGGCGCTACAAGATGAATTTTACATATTCACGTAGTTGGGAGAAGAACACTCCGCCATTAAATGAGACGGTAGTTGAAGTTGAAGTTTCTGCTGACTAAATAACCCTAAGCTTAGACCTAAACAGCACTCTTACTGATTCAATCTATCTTTGAAGAGTGTTTTACTTTCTAGTTGCTGATTTGGCGATATGTTCACTAGCTTTTAAAGCTTGCTCAGTGACTGATTTTAGTTGGTTATTCGACATATCAATGGCTTGTTTCATCGCTTTTTGACTAGATTCAAATAAGGTATTGGCGTTGGCTACGGCATGCTTAATGACTTGGGCCATAGCGTCAGAACCTTGTGGCATGGAAGAAGTCGCATCTTTATAGGCCGTCTTTAACTTCTCAGCTTGTGTTTCTAAATCTTCTTTTGCTGTTTTTGTAAGTGTCGCTTGAGTTTCAGTGGCTATTTGATATATATGACGGCTGTAAGAGGCCATTTTTTCTGCTAGGGGGTGCATGATATTTGCTTGAATGGCCATTAATTGTTGAACATCTTTGGCATTAATTGCGGATTTTACATGATCGATATTGTCTTGCATGAGCGCTTTTGCGACTTGAATGTTGAGCTCCAAGAGTTTTTCTACACCTTCAAATGCTTTGTGGGTCACATTAGCAAGGGTTTCCATATTAGCTTTACTCGCCGCTGCAATTTGTTCAGGTGTCAAGTTCATGATATCTCCCAGTGATTTAACTTATAGTAACTCAGTACTTAAAAAAATGCACATGCAAAATTAAAAAATTAAAAAATTCTATTTAACACCTTACAATAAAATCTGATCTATTTTTCTAGAGTGGGTAAATTCTGAGCAATTGTTGTTTTTTTATCTATATCACTTTAAAACCAATGTGTGTGCATAAGATTCAATCTTTTTGCGCGTCTTTAATTAATAATGAAACTCCTCTACTCTGATCAGTTTGTATTGCCGCTTCCCGATGGTCATCGCTTCCCGATGGTGAAGTACCGAATGCTGAGGGAAGGGTTAAGTCAATTGGAAGGATTTTTGTTAGAGGAAGCGCCTTTAGCTACACGATCTGAAATCTTACTTGCTCATGAATCAGATTACGTCGAGCGTGTATTTTCTGGTCAAATCACTTTAGCTGAACAGAGAGAAATTGGGTTTCCATGGAGTCCAGAGATGGTTGAGAGATCTTGTCGATCTGCTGGGGCAACTATAGCCGCATGTCAAACTGCATTGATTGAAGGAGTTGCTGCTAATTTGGCGGGTGGCACGCATCATGCCTATGCCCATAAAGGTAGTGGATTTTGTGTTTTTAATGATTCGGTGATTGCTGCCCGAGTGATTCAAAAAGAGGTACTTAAAGACATAGAGCGTCTACTTCAAGTTTTAGTGATCGATTTGGATGTCCATCAAGGTGATGGGACTGCATCCATACTAGAGGGGGATGACAGTATTTTTACTTTTTCAATGCATGCGCAGAGAAATTATCCTTTTCAAAAAGAAAAAAGTGACTTGGACATTGCTCTACCTGATCAGTGCGGCGATATGGATTATTTAGATTTATTAGCTCAGGGGTTAAAAGAAGTAGATCAGCGTTTTATGCCGGAATTAATTATTTACCTTGCTGGTGCAGACCCTTATGAAGGGGACCGTCTAGGCCGTCTGTCTCTTAGTATGTCGGGGTTGTTTCAGCGAGATCAATATGTCTTTAATTGGGCAAGAGATCGCCATATCCCAGTAGCCATTACAATGGCTGGTGGTTATGCTCATCAGATTCAAGAGACAGTTGCTGTTCATGCGCAAACGATTAAAACAGCTAGAGGATATCAGTGGGTATAAGTAAAACAAAATGGATTCTACCGCTCTTTGTTTTAATTTGGAGTTCGGGATTTATTGTGGCAAGGTACGGTATGCCTCACTCAGAGCCGATGACTTTTATGTTCTTGAGGTTCTTCGGTGTGATTTGCATTATGTTACCAATCATTTTCTTCACAAAGCCCGTATGGCCTTCGCAGGTTCAGATCATGCACATTGCTGTGGCTGGGCTATTTCTGCAATTTGGTTATTTGGGGGGTGTGTGGTCTGGCGTTAAAATTGGTATGCCTGCTGGTTTATCCTCTTTGATTGTTGGGCTGCAGCCCATATTGACGGCTTTATTTGCTTCATTTGTTGCTGAGAAAGTGACCCGTATACAATGGTTTGGTTTGGTACTGGGGTTTGTTGGTGTTGTCATTGTATTATTTTCTAAAGTTCATGTGCAAGGATTAACTCCACTGGCTTTATTTTTTACAGCGTCTGCTTTAGTTTCGATAACTTTTGGTACGCTTTACCAGAAAAGATACTGTGCCCATTTTGATTTACGCACAGGGTCATTAATTCAGTTCACGACGAGTGCATTTTTGGCTGGTATATTTGCCTTATGCTTTGAATCCAGACAAGTCGAATGGGCGCCAGAGATGGTGGGTGCTTTACTCTGGTCGATACTTCCAATTTCAATTGGTGCGATGAGTTTGTTATTTATTTTAATTAGAAGTGGTGATGCGACAAAATTAAGTAGTGTTTTATACTTGACTCCACCAACAACGTTTGTGTTGGCATGGATTTTGTTTCATGAAGCCTTATCGGCACAAATTATTTTAGGGACTATGGCGACTGTTTTAGGTGTTTGGTTAGTTAATCAGAATTCTTTGCCTAAATTCGTTTTAAATATACTAAAGCAATTAAAATAGAGATATTGAAGTACTTAATTGTTATTAATGAAGTCATTGCATGATAAAAAAAATTCAACATATACCAAAAAATTCAGGCTTAGCCGCTAGTTTAAAAATTATTCAACTCACTTGTTTTGTGTTACTAATGTATGTCTCTATATCCCTTGGTTTGGGTCCGCAGGCCTTTGCAAATACTGAGACTAAAAACACTCATAAGAGTGCATCAGAGAAAAAAGTAAATCAGGCAAAAGAGTCCAGTAAAAAGTCGATTTCAAAAAAAGACGTTGTACCTCAGACTTACGTTGATAAAAATGGCAAGCCTATTAGACGCCCAAAAAATTCACGTGAAGTTCGTACGACTGTCTTGCCAAGAAACTCATTGAGTGTACAAGCTCCAGCTCGAATATCTTTGGGGACAGCGATGGGGCTTAAGAAACATGATGAACTCAATCTGAAGTCAAGTGTCTCGATTGTGATTGATCAGCAAACGGGTGATGTTCTATTTGAAAAGAATCCTACTGCGGTATTGCCAATTGCCTCGATCACAAAATTAGTGACTGCAATGACAGTGTTGGATGCCAAGCAGGCTTTAGATGAGACATTGGTGATTGATAGCGAGGATGCTGCGATTTATAACCACTCTCGTTTAGCTAAAGGGTCAGAGTTGACTCGTCGCGAAGCTTTTTTACTAGCACTCATGTCTTCCGAAAATCGTGCTGCATACACCTTAGGTAGAAACTATCCCGGTGGTATGGTGGCCTTTATTCCAGCGATGAATCGCAAAGTGCGTGATTTAGGTTTAGTTAACACCCACTTTGAAGATCCAACGGGTTTGACACAAAAGAATGTTTCCTCTGCTGAGGACTTGGCTTTAATTGTGAATGCGGCGTATCAATATCCACTCATACGGGAGTTCACAACATTTCCGACATATACAAAAGAAATCAATCATCGGTCTCATATATTTAATAACAGTAACCGTTTAGTGCGTTCTGGAGATATGCAAATTGGATTGCAAAAAACCGGCTATATCTCTGAAGCGGGACGATGTTTAGTGATGCAGGCATTAGTCAACGGCAAACCCGTCATTATGGTTTTTTTAGATTCTGCGACAACGATGTCGCGATTTGCTGATGCCCTAAGGGTTCGTGATTGGTTGCAAAATAATGAAGCAGATATCAAGCCGATTAGAAAACTGACAAACTTTTACGGACAGTTGAGTGCTACTAATCCCTAACTGTTTTTAGTTTAGGGATTTTCTGGGAGTTTAAAGCCGATTCCTTTAGAAATCTGATATGCAGTATCCATCAAGGGCTTGAGCCAGTCTTTTTGAAGTCGGTCGGTTGGTGCGCTGAGTGATAGGCCCGCAATCATTTTTCCTGAATCATCATAAATCCCCGCGGCCATACAACTGACGCCAAGTTCTAATTCCTCATCATCGTTAGCTGTGCCGTGTAATCTCACTTGGGTGAGTTCACTTTCTAATTTTGCAATCTGAGTAATACTATTTCTCGTATGTCCAGCAAGGCCAGTGCGGGTAGCGTAAGCACGGACCAGTTGGATATCATCTCTAGCAAGAAATAGTTTACCAACAGAAGTAAGATGAAGCGGTGCACGTCCACCGATTGCTCTGACCACTTGCATCCCTGAGCGTTCGCTGTAGGTACGGTCGATATAAACGATTTCATCACCTTGGCGTAAAGATAGGTTAATGGTTTGATTCGTCAGTTTATGTAAAGCACGCATTGGAAGCTGGGCCGCATCCCGGACGGATAATCTAGCTTTGACTAGGGTGCCCAATTCAAGAAGGCGCAGTCCTAGACGGTAGTTACCACCATCTGAGCGGTCAACCAGACGACAGGCCACCATATCATTTAGAATTCGATGTGCAGTAGATGGGTGTAATCCCGTTTGTTCTGAAAGCAGTTTTAGGCTGCAGGCTTCCTCTGAATCTGCCAATGAATCTAGCAAGTTCATCATCCGCTCGATAACTTGAATTGCTGTTTTACCGACGGGTAAAAGGGAGGTATTTTTCTCGGGATTTACCATGATCTTATTGTAGCGAGAAAATCATCGATTGCACATGATGAAATATCAACTTACTAATATTTAAGCCTTAAAAGTGAGATTAATTCTAACTTTGATGAAATTTTGACTTGTTTTTAAGATTAATGATTGATTGAATACATTCTTGGATGAGTATGGGGCCAGAAAAAATTAGGCCACTATACAGTTGCACAACCTCTGCCCCTGATTGTATTTTTTCGACAGCGTCGTGACCTGTTGCAATTCCACCTACACCAATGAGTGGGATACGACCTTTTAGTTTTTGACTAAATTGCATCAAAATTTTGGTGGATAGTTCTTTGACAGGTTTGCCAGATAGTCCACCAGCTTCACTTCGTAAGCGCTCATGTTTTACAGTTTCGCGTGATAAGGTGGTATTAGTGGTGATCAATGCATCGATTTGATAATTTTCAACTAGAGATGAAATTTCAAAAACTTGTTCTGGAGTTAAGTCAGGTGCAAGTTTTAAAAACATAGGTAAGCGTTTGCCGGTTTCATCCGTTAGTTTTTCACGTTCGAAATTGAGAGATGATAAGAGATGTTCAAGTTCATGGCTTGATTGCAATGATCTTAAATTTTTCGTATTGGGTGAAGAGATATTTACTGTCACATAAGAGGCAACATCATAGACTGCTCTTAATCCGATTAAATAATCTTGCGTTGCATTTTCAATAGGGGTGAGTGCATTTTTTCCAATATTAATTCCGATCACACCACCATTTTTATAAAATTGAGACGCTCTAACTCTTTCTACGCAGGCTTTCACGCCGTCATTATTAAATCCCATGCGGTTAATAATGCCACTAGATGCACTCAGGCGAAACATTCTAGGCTTTGGATTACCTTCTTGAGGAAGTGGGGTTACTGTCCCTATTTCTAAGAAGCCAAAACCTAATGCCGCAAGAGCATCAATATATCTTCCATCTTTATCTAGGCCTGCTGCCAGTCCTACTGGATTGGGTAAATGAAATCCACAGAACTCTATAGGTAGGGATTTTTTTGGACCGACCAGAAAAGGTAGAATACCTAGTTTATGGGCTAAGTTAAGGGCCTTGAAAGCCACATGGTGGGCTTTTTCAGGGTCTAAAGAAAACAGGTAGGGTCTAACGAGGGGAAAAAAGTTCATTAAGAAATTTTGGGATTAAATAAACGAGGCTGCTTTTCTTCCTCGGATGATTGAGTCTCTGTTTTGAGCAATTGCCATTGCCCATCTATAAGCCCTTCAATAGGTGTGAAATTAGATTTGTAGGACATCTTCTGACTTTCTTTGATGTAATAGCCCAAATACACATATGGAATATCTTTGCTTTGAGCAAAGTCAATCTGCCATAGTATGCCGTAAGTGCCATAACTCGCATTCGGTACGGATGCATCAAAAAATGTATAGACTGCTGAAATTCCGTCGGAGACTCGATCAATAACGCTCACCATACGTAGTACGCCATTTTCTCTAAATTCAACTAAAAAAGATTCGATATGGGATTGAGCTAAGAATTGTCGATATTGACTCTCTTCTTCCGGTTCGGTTTCGGCACTATCACTGGTGATGCTATCAGTATGCCGGCTTAATTGATAAGCACGATACAAATTAAAATGCTCCTCGGAATAAATCAATGGTAAAACTTTTGAAGTGAGATGAGTATGTTTTTTCCAAGCTCTTGTTTGACTACGCGTCGCTTTAAATTCTTTTGTAATAATCCTGGATGAGATACATGCTTTACAGTGGTCACAATAAGGGCGATAAGTGAAATAACCACTTCGACGAAATCCTTTATGTATTAATTCATCATAAATAGCATTTGTCATGAGGTTAGGAGGGGTCGCCACTTGCGAGCGTCCTTCTAAACCCGGTAAATAACTGCATGGATAAGGGGCAGTTGCATAAAACTGGATCGTGTGTGAAGGGAGTTCTTTAACCTTGTTCATAGCCAATGCTCCAGAACTGTTTTATTCCAAGCCCATTGGGGGGAGGGTAAATCAACTCTTTGTTCTAGATTATCAAGAAAAGATGTTTTAGAAATCGGTGCACCGCCAAGTGATGCAAGGTGTGAAGTCTCTTGTTGGCAATCAATCATAGAAATATCTACTTGAGCGCACCAGGCGCACAAGGCAGCTAAAGCTAATTTTGACGCATCAGGTTCTAAAGTAAACATAGACTCTCCAAACATCATTTTACCTAAATTAATTCCGTATAACCCACCAATGAGGCGATTGTTATGCCAAGTTTCAACACTATGGGCTATAGACCATTGATTTAAGGTGCTGTAGTGCTCGATGATCTCATCAGTAATCCATGTGCCGCCACCTTGATAAGACCTTGTAACTTGTGCGCATAAGCGTATGACTTGATTAAAAGAGGAGTCGATTCTGATTTCCCAAGAATCATCTGTGAGTACCTGTTTGATCTTTTTTAAGAGGCTACGACTCACCTTAAAGTCTGCAACTTGAAGAACCATTCTAGGAGATGTACACCACCACATCACAGGCTCTGACTCACTATACCAAGGAAAGATGCCTAGTCGGTAAGCTTCTACAAGTCGCTGTGGACTCATTTCATTGGACAGGGCGATGAGTCCAGAGGGGAGAGACAGGTCATCTTGGTGAAAAAAACGAGGTAGGGGTAGAGGGTCGTCCTCACTTAGCCAGACTAAATCTGTCATGAATATTATTTACGCGCTGCGATAATATTATCTTGATGAGGTACAACGGCTTGGTTAGCTGTGAGTAAACCTGCTTTACGATCAGCAAAGTACCACTTGAGAGTTTTGATGACGGTCATGAATGCTAAATCATCCCAAGGGATGTTGGACTCATCAAATAAAGCAACTTCTAAACTTTCAACACCTGCTTGAAAACTAGGGGATGTCATGTGTGCCAAGTAAAACACATGGATTTGGTCCACGTGTAGCACATTAACCAAAGAAAAAAGAGGGCCGATTTCTACTTGTGCGCCAGACTCTTCCAAAGTTTCACGAAGGGCGCCGTTGATCAGAGACTCTCCCGTTTCTAAAAATCCAGCTGGAAGTGTCCAGTAGCCTTTACGAGGTTCAATAGCGCGTTTGCAGAGTAAGATTTGATCTTTCCAAATGGGGATGGTACCTACGACATTACGTGGATTTTCATAATGAATCGCATGGCAACTATCGCAGACATAACGTTCCCGGTTATCATCGAGCGGGATTTTTAACGAGACGTGGGATCCACACAGTGGGCAAAATTTCATGACAAGCATTTATGGTAGAACCGTGGCTGAAAGTACTTCAATAGGAGCTACTGGCACATCACTCATACCGGCGAGCGTTTGAGTGGGGCTAAATTTAATTTCTTCAATTACATTCATTCCAGAGATTACCCGACCAAATACAGCGTAGCCATGGCCATCAGGACTTGGGTAATCCAGTTTATCGTTATCGCGCACATTGATAAAAAATTGAGAAGTCGCAGATTGTGGGTCACTCGTACGAGCCATAGCGATGGTGTACTTTAAATTCTTCAGCCCATTTCTAGATTCAAGAGGAATAGGAGCTTGGGTCGGTTTTTGTTGCATATTCTTTGTAAAGCCACCACCTTGTACCATAAAGCCGTTAATGACACGGTGAAAAATAGTGCCTTGATAAAAGCCACTATTGACGTACGCGATAAAATTAGCCACAGACTTAGGTGCTTTTTCTTGATCGAGTTCAACTATAAAGTCACCTTTTGTTGTTTTGAACTGAACTTGTGGTCCAGCAAAGACGTTTGTGCCAAAAGAGATTGCGCTGAGCAAGATTGAAGCAAGGATGAGATGAGCTATATTTTTTTTCATTAAAGATCGTAGATGAGCGAATATATTAAAAATAGGGCAATTAAAAATTATTTTTTATAGATATCTTAATCATACTATGATTCACTACTTCAATGAGTTCTCTTAACAGGCTTTCGCAAGGGCTATTTCATCCCAGCGCGTCGTAAAACATTGGCTCTTCTGATTAGCGCGCATACGCCAGGAATGGGGGTTGCCAACGACGATTCCCGTGCTTGCAAGTGTTAGTGTATTAGCGCCATAGCGAAGGTTGAGATTATCTATGGTGCGCATGACTTGTTGAGACTTTTCCTCATCAATTTTTGTAAACAGATCACCTTGATGATGGTACGCATCGTGTAAATCTGACAAAATGATTCCCGCTTTTTTATAGACGTAATTTGAGCGATAAATCCGTTCTAGTCCATAGCAGGCGGCGTGGATTAAACGTCGGCTATCCGCAGTTCCAATAGAGAGTGGAATAGAGATTTGGTTATGATACTGAGGTTGGTGTTTTGCAAAGGGATTCGTACGTACAAATACCGTTACATTGTGACAAACAGAGGCTTGCTCCCGAAGTTTTTCTGCGGCACGGCAAACATAGCTTGCAACTGCTTCACGTAAGAGTGGTAGGGCTTGAATTGGTTCTCCAAAGCTTTTACTTGAAATAATTTGTTGCTTATTGATGGGCTCTTTGATGTCGACCATTTCTAAACATGCCACGCCATTGAGTTCAGCGACCGTGCGTGCCAGGACAATGGAGAAGCGACGTCGTATGAGGTCGGTATTGGCTTGTTGTAAATCGTAAACTGTTTTGATTCCTATAGTATTGAGTTGCTCTAGTAAGCGTCGTCCAACACCCCATACTTCAGCTACATTAACTTTTTTTAACCACTCAATTTGTTCTTGTTGTGAGAGTGCTGCCCATGCAAAGGCGCCACCGAACTGCTTATTTTTTTTAGCGATGTGGTTTGCTAGTTTAGCTAATGTTTTGGAAGGGCCTATACCAACGCAGGTTGGTAAACCTAAATCACGTTGTACACGCTCTTTAATGGTCAGACCATAAGAGATTAATTGTGAGTCGCTAGTAATACCTGTTAAATCTAAAAAACACTCATCGATTGAATAAATTTCTTGATCAGGTGAAAACTGCGCAAGCGTATTCATCATTCGTGCGCTCATATCTCCGTAGAGAGTGTAATTTGAGCTTAGCCACTTCAAACCATGACTTTGGATCAATTGCTTAGCCTTAAAAAAGGGGAGTCCCATGGGGATGCCTAAATCTCTGGCTTCTTGACTGCGCGACACAATGCAACCATCATTATTGGACAGAATGACGAGAGGTGATTTTTCTAAGCCGGGATTAAATACACGCTCACAAGACACGTAAAAATTATTACCGTCAACGAGTGCTATTGCCCGGGTAAGGGAAGCTGATGTGGACATAGAGATTATTTATGGTTTATGGACAACATGAGAAACCACGCCCCAGATTTCTAAAGCTTGGCCTTCATGTAATTCAATCGATGGGTATGCTGGATTTTCAGCTTTGAGCCAAGTGCGTCCGCCGCGTCGTTGTAGGCGCTTGACTGTAAATTCGCCGTCAATCACTGCAATGACTACGTGGTTAGATTTAGCTTGTACTGTGCGGTCAACAACGAGTAGGTCACCATCAAAAATGCCAGCACCTTGCATGGAATCACCTTGGACGCGCAAGAAAAATGTAGCTTCAGCATGTAATCCAAGATACTCCGACAGATCCAGACGTTCGTCCATGTAATCGCTGGCTGGAGAAGGAAATCCGGCGGGGATAGAGCAGGTAAGGAGTGGCGCTAAAAAAGGCGTAGATGTCGGAGATACGGGTAAAAATTGCAACAAAGTGGAGGTTTTCATTGTGAGAATAGGAAAAAATCGATTGAACATAAATATACTGTTTATTTGTACAGTATATTCATTATTACTCCACTAGAAAAGAATTTTTTATGGGCTCTCGGTCGTGGGGACTGTGCCTGGAGTAGTGTTAGATTCAGCGATTTTAAGAATCAGTGCCCTGAGTTCTTTAAAAATAGGTGAATTAAAGTTCGCTTGATAATGCTTTTGATTACCGATGCGTTTGACATCAACTAGACCAGCGAGTTCTAAGTTAGCTAGTTCTCGCTGGACAGTTCCAGAGCCTGCATCGACTGCAGAGATGATTTCGTTGGTGTAAAAAGAGCGGAAAGTTTGTCCAAATAAGAGTGTGAGAACTCTTAATTGCGTTTTGGTAAATAAGCCATTTATACCCATAATGGGTTCATTCTATGGAAAATAGATTAAACATGCAAGTATTGTTAGTTATTGGGCCATTTCCGATGCTGAAAATTGAGTCATCGGTTTAGTGTCACCATCAACACTCGCTTTCTCAAGCGCATTCATATAGCGCTTTCGTTCACTAACCCTAACAACTGTCAAAGGGTAGCCACCTGAAGCTTGTTTGACGAGAAAAGTAAGTCATTAAATAAATGTATAGGTAGAGAATCGATTCACAGCACTGATCGATCTAGAAATACTTGGCAAAAAATACCCAATCGCATGGATTGGGTATTTTGAAAAGGCAGAAAACGAGTAATAGCTTATACGCTGACAGTATCTGCTAAATCCTTAAATTCGCTGATTTGATCGAAGTTCATATAGCGATAAACCTCTTTTGATTTAGACATGAGTACGTTATAACGCTCAAGATACTCAGCAAGCGTTGGTATTTTACCCATGAGGGCGCAGACCGCAGCGAGCTCAGCTGAAGATAGATAAACACGTGTATCGATACCTAGGCGATTCGGGAAGTTACGAGTCGATGTAGATACGGCAGTCGAACCTTTACGAATTTGAGCCTGGTTACCCATGCAAAGCGAGCACCCTGGCATTTCCATACGAGCGCCAGCTTTACCAAATGATCCGTAGTAACCTTCTTCTGTCAGGATCATTGCATCCATCTTTGTTGGAGGAGCGATCCATAGGCGTGTAGGTAAATCATCCTTACCTTCTAAAATTTTGCTAGCAGCGCGGAAATGACCGATATTTGTCATGCACGAACCGATGAAGACTTCATCAATCTTGTCACCAGCGACTTCAGATAAAAATTTCACATCATCCGGGTCATTCGGGCAGGCAAGGATAGGTTCTTTAATTTCTGCTAAATCGATTTCAATCACTGCGGCATATTCTGCATTTACATCAGCCTTGAGTAATTCAGGTTTAGCAATCCAACTTTCCATAGCTTTAATTCTGCGACCTAAGGTACGTTTATCTTCATAGCCATTCGCAATCATCCACTTCATTAAAGTGATGTTCGAGCGCATGTATTCAATAATAGGTTCTTTATTCAGGTGAACCGTACATCCGCCGGCAGAGCGCTCAGCAGAAGCATCTGAAAGCTCAAATGCTTGTTCTACTTTAAGGTCTGGTAGGCCTTCAATTTCTAGAACACGTCCTGAGAAAATATTTTTCTTACCTTTTTTCTCAACCGTAAGTAGTCCACTCTTAATCGCATATAAAGGAATTGCATTAACGAGATCACGAAGTGTGATGCCAGGTTGCATTGTCCCTTTAAAGCGTATTAAAACTGATTCTGGCATATCAAGTGGCATCACGCCAGTAGCTGCTGCAAATGCGACTAAGCCAGAGCCAGCTGGGAATGAAATCCCGATAGGAAAACGTGTGTGACTATCCCCACCAGTACCAACCGTGTCAGGAAGTAATAGGCGATTTAGCCAGCTATGAATAATTCCGTCACCAGGACGTAGAGAAACGCCTCCGCGATTTGTGATGAAGGTCGGTAATTCACGATGTGTTTTAACGTCTACCAGCTTAGGATAGGCCGCTGTATGGCAGAACGATTGCATGACGAGATCAGCAGAGAACCCAAGGCAAGCAAGATCTTTGAGTTCGTCGCGTGTCATGGGTCCAGTTGTATCTTGTGAACCGACAGTCGTCATGTGGGGCTCACAGTAAGTACCTGGGCGAACGCCTTGTCCTTCAGGTAATCCTACGGCGCGACCTACAATTTTTTGAGCTAAGGTAAAGCCTGCTTTGTTTGCACTTGGTATATGCGGTAAGCGGAATACTGTAGAGGCTGGTAAGCCCAAAGCTTTACGAGCTTTCATGGTTAGGCCACGACCAATGATGAGAGGAATTCGGCCACCCGCACGCACTTCATCAAAGATAACATCAGATTTCATTTCAAAAGAGCAGATTTCTTTTCCGTCTTTTAATGCTTTACCTTCGTAGGGACGCAGTTCAATAACGTCACCCATTTCCATTTGATTAACATCGAGTTCAATAGGTAGGGCTCCTGCATCTTCCATAGTGTTAAAGAAGATTGGGGCAATTTTGCTGCCTAGGCAGACACCACCAAAACGCTTATTAGGCACAAAAGGAATATCTTCACCAGTAAACCAGAGAACTGAATTCGTGGCAGATTTTCTAGAAGAGCCTGTTCCAACCACATCGCCAACATAGGCGATGAGATGACCTTTTTTCTTAAGTTCCTCAATTTGTTTAACTGGAGCTCTGCTTCCGACTTCATCAGGAACGATCCCTTGGCGCGGATTTTTGAGCATTGCAAGCGCATGTAATGGAATATCAGGGCGACTCCAAGCATCAGGAGCAGGAGATAAGTCATCTGTATTGGTTTCTCCAGAGACTTTGAAAATTGTCACTGTTAAACTTTTTGGTACTTCAGGGCGGCATGTGAACCACTCAGCATCAGCCCAGCTTTGCATAACACCTTTAGCAGAAGCATTACCTTTTTCAGCGAGTTCTTGTACGTCATGAAAGAAATCAAACATCAGTAAGGTTTTCTTTAATGCAGCAGCTGCAGTGCTTGCACACGCGGTATCTGATAGTAGATCAACCAGGGCTTTAATATTGTAGCCGCCGAGCATGGTACCGAGTAACTCAGTTGCTTTCACGTTTGAGATGAGGGGGGATTTTTCTTCGCCTTTAGCTACTTTAGCTAAAAACTCAGCTTTAACCTTTGCGGCGTCATCTACTCCGGCAGGAACACGGTGGGTAATGAGTTCAACTAAAGTTACTTCTTCACCTTTAGGTGGATTTTTTAGTAAGTCGATGAGAGCCGAAGTTTGTGCGGTAGACAAGGGCAATGCGGGAATACCCAGAGCAGCGCGTTCAGCGGCGTGGGTACGATAAGCTTCTAACATCTTTTTCTCCTGAGGTTTAAAACGAAGCGGACTAATAAAACTAAAATAAGTAATAAAAGTGACGCTTGATCTTTACATGATTTCTATGAATATTGTAGAGCAGGTTGGGTCAACAGATTAATAAATTGTTTTTAGAGATGAAAAATGATCAATTTATCCAAAAAAAATATAAAAACACGATTAGATGTCATATTTAAATGAAATATCATCTCAAAAAGGAAATTATTTTGGGGCTATTTTGAATTTAACTTAAAGTATATTAAGAAATCAAACAGGAGACGGAATGAAACAATTCGCATATTTTACAAAAACTCATTTAATTGGCTTGTTATCGATGAGTTTAATATCTCAAGTCACGAATGCAGCACCTATATTTATTACCGACTATGCATCAGAAGCTCAGGCCAAAGTATTCGTCACTACCTATAAATCTGAGGCCAATTGCATCGTTTATGAAACAAGTTATAAGTCAGAATCAGGACCAGGAATCTGGTTTTTTACAAATTATAAAAGTGAGGCTAGAGCCATTATTTATTACACAAAATATAAATCTGAGGCCGATTTAATTGTCCATTTCACTAACTACAAATCAGAAGCAAGGTGTCGTTATTGATTGAGCAGTATCATAGTTAAAAAAAAAGCGACTATGTCGCTCTTTTTTTTCAACTAAAACAAACAAGCTTATTTAAAGTTTGGTACCTGGATCAATCATTTGGGGTGCTTGATAGCCTTCTACATCTGTTGGCTCTGCACCATATTCATTTGAACCAGTAGTCCCTTTGCCGATAAGCCAAACTAAAAGAATGATTGCTCCTACCAGGGGGATAAATGATAAAAAGTACCACCATCCACTCCTATTGGAATCGTGCAAACGCCTTACAAAGACTGAAAGTCCTGGTAAAAAAAGTCCTAGTATTACGGCTCCATATAAATATTCACTAATGAACATTGCTACGATAGAGACAACGATAGAAAAAAGAAACCACCACCAAAACTCAGAGCGGGAAGCTCTTCCTTTAAAGTCTACATATTTGTTAAAGCAAGTTTTAATTGAGTCTTGAAATTGCATAGG
>CAIJNI010000090.1 GCA_903821995.1 uncultured beta proteobacterium | reverse complement strand
GGGTGAGTTATTTCACGAGAATTAAGAACCAAATCACAGCGGCATTAACTAGACTAAAGAAGACTGCAGCGCTACCAATGTCCTTAGCCCTTTTAGAAAGCTTATGACGTTTGACGGAGATGCGATCAACCGTAGCCTCTAAAGATGAATTTAATAATTCCACAATGATAATTAATAAAATACTAGCAATCATTAATGCCTGTTCAATAGCTGTTTGACCAAGATATATAGCTAATGGAATAAGGACAGCGCTTAAGAAAACTTCTTGCCTAAATGCGTCTTCATGCTTAAAGGCAGCTAACGTGCCTGCAACTGAGTATGCAAATGCATTAGCTAAACGCTTGATGCCTGTTTTACCTTTATAAGGACTCTTCATGATGTATGGGCTTAAATGTTGAAAAGCTAATTTTAAAGGTAATCTTTATTCACAAGATAATTTAATTAGATTATTTCTCTATTTTGTAAAAAAAATGTCACATTTGTTTGTAAGAATCCATTGTGCACAAAATACTTATCGCTACAGACTCCTTCGATCAAGTGAATGGTGTTTCTACTACCTATAGAAACATTTTGAAGTACTCACGCAAAAAAACCTATGTTATCCATCCTGGCTTATTTAAATGGACAAAATTTTCTGTATATCCTGAGGTTCAATTTTGTACGGAGCCTTTAAAGGTATATAACAAAATAAAAGACATATCACCAACACATATCCACATAGGGACTGAAGGCCCTATTGGATTGGCTGCAAGAATTTACTGTAAGTTAAATAAGATACCTTATACGACTGGCTATCACACAAAGTTCCCTGAATACCTCTGGAAGCTTCTTCGCATTCCTCAGTTTCTCACCTACGCTTATCTTAAAGTTTTTCACAATGACAGTAAGGCGATTCTAGTTCCTTCTAAGTCGTGTAAAGAGGAGTTAACAAAAAAAGGGTTTAATCATGTGGAGGTGTGGACAAGAGGTGTTGCCAAAAATCTAATAAGTCATAAGCCTTTTAAAAAATCGAAATCAATTAAAATTATTTATGTGGGTCGTGTCAGCAAGGAGAAAAATTTAGAGCCTCTTTGTGAGTTAGAAAAAAAATTTGAAATTACAATTGTTGGTGAGGGGCCTATTCTTAATAAATTAAAACTCAAGTATTCAAAAATTAATTTTACTGGCTATCGATTCGGCCGGGAATTGGCGGACACATTAAAAGAGCATGATGTATTTTGTTTTCCAAGTAAAACAGATACATTCGGCATTGTGATGATTGAAGCGCTCGCGAATGGCCTACCTATTGCAGCTTACAAAGTTACCGGGCCTGTTGATATCGTAGAGGAAGGCAAGACAGGCTATTTAGGCGACAATTTAGAGGATAACATTCGTAGATGTTTAAAGCTTAATCGAAAAAATATTGCATCCAATATTAATCAGCAATGGACTTGGAATAGATGCATTGCAATACTTCATGATCATTTGTTAAATTGATTTAGGTTACTATTAACTAAGCTTAGGTATTTACGGTAGAAAAGGTAAGGATAACAATCTCAAGCCTACGGAGAATGATTGATCTTCACCAATATGATTAAAGCTATTCATGTAAGTTGTGTCAATCTGCGCTCGATTTTTAATTAACCAGTAACGTAAACCAAATTGAAAGTAGGTGCTGTTAGAAGATTGATTAAATACTTCGCTTATTAAATCAACACGCTCGTTGTAATTATATTCGCTCGATAATCCCCAGTTTATTTTTTCTGTATGTTCGTCTGTTAAATGCGTCACGCCTAGATTGGTGTGAATAACCAATCTATTATTGTAAGGATAGCTAATAGGTACATTAAGATACCAATCTTATATAACTTTATTCATAGTTCTCTTGGGATCTCTCGCATTGCCAAGAACAATGGAATATCCTGTCTGATTAATATCTATAGGCCTAATGATTGATTTAATTTGGTAGATCTCATTAGCAAAACTTGAGTGACCATTCTCGCCTTCAAGACTTCCTCCAATAGTAATCTCAGCATTCTCACCTACATTACAGCCAGGTTGTGCCCAATACTCTGTCATATGTTTTGAGTCTCTCACCCAACTCTCTAATTGACAAGACTTAGGATCAACAATCCGAGCATCATCTGTCATCATGGGTCTGGTAGCTTGAGCAAGGCTAAATATGTTAAAACCTATAATCAATATAAGTATTTTTAATAAATTATTCATAATGGGTTGTTATCATACAGATGTGGTTTGAATTTACAATTACAAGACTATTACAGTAATTATTCTCTATTTTTTAGGAGCATAGAAATTGAATTTGTTAAAAAAAATCTGGCTTGCCT
>CAIJNI010000089.1 GCA_903821995.1 uncultured beta proteobacterium | reverse complement strand
GTCATTCTATCTAACTGAGATCCAACAACAGCAGCCATTGTGTTACTTGCTTTGTTTAAAGCATCTAGTGCGAAGGTAGTTGAGTAATTGATATACGAGTTTGTTTGGTTACAGTCATCTTCGAATTGTTGGACACACTTTTCAATGGTTCGCCACTGGTCATTTGACAGTCTTTCGCGAACTTTAGAGGCGGCTAATTTCATTGAGATTAAATTAAAGCCGACGCTATTTGTATGATGATCTTTATTCAATGACGTAATGAGAGTTCTTTCGAAAATTCGGTGACGTGAGTTTGAATTACCAAAGGTAGCCAGGCTTAATGTTCCTTGACCAGGAACTTTTGACGGCACACCATTGGGAATAAGACCATTTTGAGCAGATAATTCTTCAAGCCAATTCCAAAATTGCGGGGAAGTAAACTGATCATTATTCAGGCTATCTAGGCCTAGGCGAGCTAAACGAATCGTATTTTCTGCTCGTTCTGAATACCTTCCAAACCAATATAAATTTTCAGCAGCGCGACTAGTGATTAATTTTTTTCTAGGGCCTGTTTCGGACGCAGAAAAACTAAGGTTACTTGTTGGCGGGAGATAGAGATGTGCATTCTTTTGAACCCACACATCTGCGCTACTTCCGCCGAGCTGCATGGAGGAGATATCGCTCTCGAAATTTGCAATTCTAGCCATACCTCCGGGCAGAATATACCAAGATTGTGGTCCACTACTTAGCGCGAAAACCCTGAGCATATAAGACCTTGGGATAATGCCTGAGCTCTGGTTGGCTTTACTATTCCCTTGCCAAGTAGGGGTTTGGGCCAGTGGGATGTAGCGTTGAACTGTATGAAGATCTGGGGCACTAATGATTTTTCCAACCCACTCATTAAGTTGCTGTGGGCTTAAGAAATTTCCTAGGGCTGCGCTATAGGATTCATGAAAATGTGAAGTAGGGTAGGTTGACTTAACTACTCCCTTACTGAGTTGCGGCAATGCAGCTTCCATTGCAGCTTGTTCTCCGCACCACCAAGTGTTCATTCCGGGCAACAGTAATTTTTCACCTAGGATCGCTTCAGAGAGTGCTGGCAAAAAACCCAATAATGCCGGAGATTCTAGGATGGCTGATCCAGGGGCATTTGCCATAATGATATTTCCTGCACGGATCGCTTCTAATAAGCCAGGAATACCTAGCGTTGAATCAGCTTTTAATTCTAGGGGATCAAGATAGTCATCATCCAGTCGTTTAATTAAAACGTCGACTTGTTCTAGTCCCCGGATGGTTCGTAAATAAACTTTTTGATCGCGGATGGTTAAATCATTACCTTCTACTAGGGTGATCCCAAGATATTTAGCAAGATAGGCATGTTCAAAATAAGTCTCGTTATAAGGACCAGGCGTCAAAATTGCAACGTGAGCATCATTCTTAGCAGGGCTTAAAAATTTAAGTGTTTCAATCAGTTCCCGATACGACTGGGTTGTTGATTCAATATTCATGCTGCTAAACGCTGTTGGGAATTGCTGAGAAATAATTGACCTATTCTCGAGTAAATAACCTAATCCAGAAGGCGCTTGAGTTCTTTGTGATAAAACAGACCAGTGACCATCAGGACCTTTTGCTAGATCTAGAGCGATGATGTGTAAATGTTTTCCACCTTGGGGAATCACTCCTTTTAAAGAGCGAATATAACCAGGATGACCATGAACCAAAGCTGGAGGAATAAAGCCACGATGGATAAATGATTGGGAGCCATAAATATCCACCATGATTTTTTCTAAAAGGCTTGCGCGTTGTAGAGCTCCTTTTTCAATTTCTTTCCAATCCTCATTTGTAATAATGACTGGAAATAAGTCGAGTGACCAAGGTCTTTGAGATCCATCAGGATTGGCATAAACATTGTAAGTTACGCCATTGTCGCGAACTTGTTTGGCAATAATTTCTTGCCGAAGATTAAAGTCTAATACCCCATTGGGGCCAATAAATTTAAAAAAATCATTCCAATGACGAGCAAGTGTTGGAGTGTTTCCTAATTGTGATTCTTGCCCCCGTAATTCATCAAAACGACCCAAATGGGCAAATGGAGAAGTAAACGCTAACTGACTCACAATGGAATCAGCTGAGTTTTGAGTATGGTGAAATGTATTGAGTGGTTCTTGCACAATGCTATTTTATATCAGTGTCGCAGGTCCAAAGTGTAGGGGAATTCAATACTACCTTGATGCTCTAGATTGGCTTTAAATTCTGATAAGTGGTCAGTACTCTGGCCTATTTCAAAGAAACGTGACAACCGCCTACTTTCTGCCTCATAAGCATTGACTGGGAATGAGTCATAGCTTCTGCCCCCTGGATGAGTGACGTGGTATTGGCAACTGCCAATCGATTGCTTCATCCATGTGTCAATGATGTGGAACACCAAAGGGGTATGGATACCTATGGTGGGGTGAAGGCTAGAGGGTGGGTTCCATGCCTTAAAGCGAATACCGGCAAATAAGGTCTCTGGGGTGTCGGTGCTCTGAAAGGGGACCACTTTATCATTGCAGGTAACAACATAGCGACTGGAGTTGAGTCCTTTTGCCCTAATTTCAATACGTTCAATTGAAGAGTCGACATATCTAGCGGTACCTGATCCAGATACTTCTTCGCCTAAAACATGCCAGGGTTCTAGTGCATTTCTAAAACTAAGTTCAATTCCCATAGCCTTATAGGCTCCTATGAGCGGGAAGCGAAATTCAAAATGCGGATCAAACCAACTGTCATCAAAGGCAAATCCTGTTTTTTTCATCTCAGCGAGTACTTGATTAAAATCCATCTTGATAAAACTAGGGAGCATGCATTTGTCATGAAGCGCGGTCCCCCACCGTGTAGCAGGAACATCGTAAGGCTCTTCCCAGAATCTAGCAATAAGGCTTCTTAAAAGGAGTTGTTGCACGCTACTCATATGAGCATGGGGTGGCATTTCAAATGCCCTGAGTTCTAGTAGGCCAAGTCTGCCAGTTGCGCTATCAGGAGAAAAGAGTTTATCTATACAAAATTCACTACGATGAGTATTACCTGTCATATCGATCAGGATATTGCGTAATGTTCTGTCGACGAGCCAAGGCGGCATAGATTTACCATGTTTTTTTCGAGCTGCGTAAATCTCTTTAATGGCAATCTCTAATTCATATAATTGGTCGTTTCTAGCCTCGTCAATGCGAGGTGCCTGACTTGTAGGTCCAATAAACATACCGCTAAATAAATAACTCAAACTTGGGTGGTTGTGCCAATACAAAATCAAGCTTGCTAATAACTCAGGTTTTCTTAAAAAAGGACTATCGTCTACAGTTGCGCCGCCCATCACAAAATGATTGCCGCCGCCGGTTCCAGTGTGTCTACCATCTGTCATAAACTTCTCAGAAGCAAGGCGCGTTTTAAAGCAGGCGTCATATAAGAATTCGGTTTGTGCCGTTAGTTCTTTCCAGCTACTGGTTGGGTGAATATTGACTTCGATCACACCAGGGTCCGGAGTGATCTGTAACATTTTGATAGTGGGATCACGTGGAGGGAGGTACCCTTCCAAAACCACTTTAACTTTTAATTCTTCAGCTGTTTTCTCAATTGCTTGCAAAAGATGAATAAAATCTTTGATCTGTTCAATTGGGGGGAGGAAGACATAAATCAATCCTACTTTTCCAGCAAGATGATTTTCATCTTTATTTTGTGGAGCATTTAAAGGACGACGTGTTTCTACACACAGCGTTGTGCGGATAATGTTTTTATCAAAGGGTAAAGAGTTGAGTGGCAAGCGGTAACCCATTGAAGAGTCACCTGGAACAAGAAAAACACGACCGTCTTTTAATTCCCAATGAGAAGAATGCCAAATGCTATCCTTTTCTGTAACTAGATCTGCTGCTAATGGAAGTAAATATCCCACGGGTGTATCCAGTTTGTTTTCGAAAACTCGTCGAAGTCTCGCGCGCTCTAGTTCATCATCTAATTTCGCATCAAAAAGATCCACATCTTTTGGAAGTCTAGCTTCGCGCCATAAGTAGTAAAGGGTATCTTCAAAAGCTGGAGAGATACAATCATTAGCAATCTTGAGACGCTTAGCAAGCTTTTCAATAAAGTTTTTAGAATCGTCATGGGTGTAATGACTATCGGTATATTCATCCGCAAAAAGTTTAGGGTTTTTCCATAAAGTCTGCCCTTGTGTAGGCCAACAGATGCTCAGGGCCCACCGCGGTAATTGCTCCCCGGGGTACCATTTACCTTGACCATGATGAATAAATCCACCAGAGCCATATTTTTTATAAAAAAGTTTTGATAAATCGTTTGCATATTTTTTCTTTGTGGGGCCTAAAGCACCAATATTCCACTCGGGTTCATCTTTGCCGTCGGTTGCCACAAACGTTGGTTCTCCCCCCATGGTTAAACGGACATCGCCTTTCTTTAATCTCTTGTCGACTTGATCTCCTAACTTTAAGATCTCTGACCACTCATTTTCTGTGTAGGGTTTAGTGACTCGTGCGGATTCATAAATTCTTGAAATACTCATTTCGTGACCAAATGTCACTTCACAGTTTTCAATTAACCCCTCAATAGGAGCGGCACTAGAGGGCGTCGGGGTACATGCTAGAGGGATATGACCTTCACCAGCCAGTAGCCCAGATGTTGGATCAAAACCAATCCAACCACCGCCAGGCAAGAAAACCTCGCACCATGCGTGAAGATCTGTAAAGTCGACATCAGTCCCACTGGGGCCGTCGAGCGATTTTACATCTGGTTTTAGCTGAATTAAATAGCCTGATACGAATCGGGCAGCTAGACCACATCGTCTTAAAAGTTGCACCATGAGCCAAGCAGAGTCGCGGCATGAGCCACTTTTTTTGGTGAGCGTCTCATCCGGAGTTTGGACTCCAGGCTCAAGTCGAATCAAATAAGCAATATCTTTTTGTAACTTTTGGTTTAAATCGACTAAAAAATCAATGGTTCTTCGTGGGGTCTGGTTAATAGAGGCGTAATATCTTTGGGTGGCATTTAAGGACTCATCACAAGCCAAATAGGGAGCCAAATCTTTTATTAAGTCATGGGAATATTTAAAAGGAAACTCTTGCGCTTGCGACTCTAAAAAAAAGTCAAAGGGATTGTAAACAGACATTTCTGTCACAAGATCAACACTAACCTTAAATTTTTTGGTTTTTTTAGGAAAAACTAAACGAGCCTCAAAATTGGCAAAGGGATCTTGTTGCCAATTAATAAAATGTTCGCTTGGTTCAACTTTTAGGGAATAAGAAATGATTTTGCTTCGGCAATGTGGAGCGGGTCTTAGCCTTACGACTTGAGGCTCTAGTGTAATTAGCCTGTCATAATCATAGGACGTAACGTGGCGAAGGGCGACATGAATTGACATATGTCGAGTCTAGTGGGTGAAAATAATGTTGATTATTTTGTCTGCACAAAGAAGGTGCAGACAAAGAGTAGTTCAATGTGCATATAATGTTTATACCATCATTAAAATAAGGTGGTTTTACGAAAACCCCTATAAAAAGTCTGAAAGACTTGGAGACAAAGTATGAAATTCATGATCCGTATGAGCCTGTGTAGTCTCATTGTTACCTTTGGGATCTATTTTCCTTTGGTTCAGGCACAAACCTTTCCCAATAAGCCGATTCATATCGTGATTCCTTTTGCACCTGGCGGTAGTACAGATACTGCGGCAAGGATCATTAGTGACAAGCTGAAAGACATTTGGGGTCAACCCGTCATTGTTGATACAAAACCTGGGGCAAATACGATTATTGGGACAGATGCTGTCGCTAAATCTCCTGGTGATGGGTACACCTTACTTTTAACTTCTACAGCTTTTGTGGTTAATCCCACGATGTATAGCAAACTTCCCTACGATCCGCAAAATGATCTTATTCCTGTAACGAATGTTTCAATCACTTCTTTCGCCATAGTTGCTGCTGGAGATTACCCCATTAAAACAATTAAGGAATTAATTGCTTTAGAAAAGAGTAAACCTGGTTCTGTGTCATTTGGGACATCAGATTCGAGTGCCGAGTTCGTAGGGCACCTATTTAATATGCTTGCCAAAGTAAATATGCAAGGATTGTCTTATAAAGGGGCAGGTCCGATGATGACCGATGTGGCAGGAGGTCATGTGCCTATTGGGATTGCTGCAATAAGTTCCGTACAAGGACAGATTAAAGCAGGGCGGGTAAAAATGTTGGGCTTGGCATCATCTAAACCTTCAACCTTATTTCCTGATGCTCCTCCATTAGCACTTTCTGAATTACCGGGGTTTGAAGCTGGTACATGGTTTGGCTTTTTTGTTCCGAAAGGAACGCCTAAAGAGATCATTAATAAATTACATCGCGATGTGGCAACAGTTTTAAAAGATCCTGAAATTCAGAAGAGATTTGCGGAATTAGGAGCTGAAACAGGAGGACAATCACCAGAAGAGTTTGGTGCAATTGTCAAAAAAGAAATGTTGTTGTGGAAAAAAGTTGGTGAGGCTGCCAATATTAAACCTCAGTAAGGTAATTGGAATGATTGACAATTTGAATAAGTAAAACTGATTAAGAGAGAAAATATGCAAAGTATGGAATTTAAAAGTGAAGTACGAGACGGTATGCAAATTGATTGGGATGTACCTATTGAGATGAATGATGGGATTGTGTTGCGCGCTGACATTTTTCGTCCTGTAGGAAGCGGTAAGCATCCTGTGCTGATGACTTATGGACCATATGCCAAGGGTGTCGCCTTTCAAGAGGGTTATAAAACTGCTTGGGAAATCATGTGTCGCGAAAATCCTGACGCGGTTTCTGGAACATCGAATAAATATCAAAATTGGGAAGTCGTCGATCCTGAGAAATGGGTTCCACACGGATATGTGTGTATTCGTGTTGACTCTAGGGGAGCGGGGCGCTCACCAGGATACCTATGTCACAACAACGATCGTGAACAAAAAGATTATCACGATTGTATCGAATGGGCTGCTATTCAAAATTGGTCAAACGGTAAAGTTGGTTTAAATGGTATATCTTACTTTGCGGCAAATCAGTGGCGCGCTGCAGCCACTCAACCACCCCACCTTGCCGCAATTTGTGTTTGGGAAGGCTGGCATGACAATTACAGAGATGGCAATCGTCAGGGCGGTATTCTGAGTACGTTTAGAAAAAATTGGCAAGATATGCAGGTTAAAACTGTGCAACATGGTGTAGGTGAGCGAGGCTTTACTAATCCAAACACCGGTGAACTTGCATGCGGACCAGCGACTCTTAGTCCAGAAGAATTAGTCAAAAACAGAGAAAATATGGCAGAGCAATTAGCGGCCAGAAAACTTGATCAACCCTACTATAGAGAGCGTTCTGCTGACTTAAGTCGTGTAAAAGTCCCGCTATTATCAGCTGGTAATTGGGGCGGGCATGGACTTCATGCGCGTGGTAATTTTGAAGGATTTGTGGGTGCTGCATCGACACAAAAATGGCTTGAAGTTCACGGCGGTTCACACTGGGCTCCGTTTTATACGGACTATGGTGTCAATATGCAAAGAAAATTCTTTGACCATTTTCTAAAAGGTGAAGATAGTGGATGGGATAAAGAACCCAAGGTTCGCTTGCAGGTCCGTCATATTGGTGAAAAGTTTGTTGAGCGTCATGAATCTGAATGGCCACTTGCAAGGACGCAGTGGACTAAATTTTATTTTGATCCAGAAGGGATGCGTTTATCGACACAGCCTTTAAGTAAGCCAACTTCGATTACGTATGAACCGATGGGGCAGGGGTTAACATTTAAATCTGAGCCTTTATTAACGGCGACAGAAATTACGGGACCCTCTGCAATTAAATTGACTTTAGCCTCAGAGACCGTTGATGCAGATATCTTTGCAGTGCTTCGGGTATTTGATCCACAAGGCGTTGAGGTGATTTTTCAAGGAGCATTGGACCCTCACTCTCCGATTGGACAGGGTTGGTTGCGCGCCTCACAACGTAAATTAGATGTCGCAAGAACATTGCCTTATCGCCCATTTCATGCGCACGATGAGACACAACTCCTCTCGCCAGGTGTACCTGTAGATCTTGATGTAGAAGTCTGGCCAACCTGCGTTGTAGTGCCAGTTGGTTATTCCATCGCTGTATCGATATTAGGGCGTGATTATGAATGGGAAGGGCCAGCAGCTACTCTTTCCAACATGAAAAACCCGATGAAAGGTTGTGGGCCATTTGTACATGATGATGAAACAGATCGTCCACCAGCAATTTTCAGTGGGAAGGTCACGCTTCATCTTGGTAAAGGTGATGCAGGTAGTATTTTGTTGCCGATTATTCCGGCTAAATAGATTGTTTTTGGGAGGGGTTATGAGTCAAGTAAAAATAGTGGTGAATATATTTTTTATGATGTGCGGGATTTTCCTTGGCTCTTTCTCTTTTGCCCAAAGTTCAACATTTCCTTCAAAGCCAATTAAGATCATCGTACCTTTTACAGCAGGAGGTCCTACTGACATTTACGCAAGAATCATAGCGCAAAAAATGCAAGAGCATTG
This sequence comes from uncultured beta proteobacterium, assembly GCA_903821995.1. GTDB lineage: Bacteria > Pseudomonadota > Gammaproteobacteria > Burkholderiales > Burkholderiaceae > Polynucleobacter. The sequence continues at coordinate 39,507 of CAIJNI010000089.1, read as the reverse complement.
GGGACAGCCCGTGCTTGTTGATAATCGACCGGGAGGGACGGGAGTCGTTGGTAATACTCTTGTCTTGCAATCGCCCCCAGATGGCTACACATTACTTTTTACTTCAAATAGTGCGCATTTAATTAGTACCTTATTGAAAAATCCCCGTCCTTATGATTCTGTTAAAGATTTCACACCAATTAGTGTGGCGATTAAATACCCAATGTATTTACTAATCAATCCAGGGTTACCTGTTAAAACTGTCCCTGAATTAATTGCTTATGCCAAAGCTAATCCGACGAAACTTAATTATTCAAGTGTGGGCATTGGTAGTGGGGGGCATTTGGCATGCGAGTTATTTAATAGTGCTGCAGGCACCAATATCTCACACGTCCCCTATAAAGGCGCTGTTCCTGCTCAGGCTGCATTAATGGCGGGCGAGACTCAAATGTTCTGTGATAGCGTGGGCAACTCTCAAGCAATGGTTAATGCCGGAAGGATGCGTGGCTTAGCCTTATTTTCAGATAAACGTTTAACGCCTGTTCCCGAGGTGCCAACCCTTGGAGAAGTTGGGTTAAAAAATATGGCAGCCTATATTTGGTTGGGGCTATTGGGGCCGGGTGGAATGTCGACAGAAGTCTCCAATAAATTAAGTACAGAGGTCGCAAGAATTATGGCTTTGCCTGAAGTTAAAGAAAGGGTTATTAGTGGTGGTAGTGAAGTGGTTGCTAATACACCAGAAGAATTTACAAAAGAGATGATCGCTGAGCGTGAGATTTGGTCTAAAGTGATTAAAGAGAAAAATATTAAAGCCGAATAATTTAAGGAGAAAGAAATGCATCAAATGAAATCAGAAGTAAGAGACGGCATGAAAATTGATTGGGATGTGCCGATCACTATGGATGATGGTTTAGTTCTGCGGGCTGATATTTTTAGACCGAACGACGATAAAAAATACCCCGTTTTACTAAGTTACGGCCCCTATGGTAAAGGTCTATCTTTCCAAGAAGGGTATAAAACAGCCTGGGATATTATGGCTAAAGATTATCCAGATGCAGTTGCTGGTTCTTCAAACAAATATCAAAACTGGGAAGTTGTTGATCCTGAAAAATGGGTTCCAGATGGCTACATTTGTATTCGCGTTGACTCTCGAGGCGCAGGTCGTTCCCCAGGTTATTTGCAGCACAACAATCATCGCGAAACGCGCGATATCTATTTGTGCATTGAATGGTCAGCGGTCCAACCCTGGAGTACAGGAAAAGTTGGTATGAATGGGATCTCTTATTTTGCAAGCAATCAGTGGCGAGCTGCTTCAATTCAGCCCCCACATTTGGCTGCGATCTGCGTATGGGAAGGTTGGAATGATAATTATCGCGAGGCGAGTCGCCATGGCGGGATGGTTTCAACCTTTAGGAAAAATTGGCAAGACATGCAAGTTAAAACTGTTCAGCATGGCGTTGGAGAAAAGGGTGCTAAAAGTGTCGTTACTGGCGAATTAGTCTGCGGACCTGAAACCCTAACAACAGAAGAGCTTGAAAAAAATCGTGAGAACCAGTGGTTAGAGGTATTGCATCGTCCACTATCTGAAGAGTTTTACAAAGAGCGCTCAGCCGATTTATCTAAAGTAAAGGTCCCGTTACTGTCTGCTGCTAACTGGGGTGGGCAGGGACTACATCTGAGAGGCAATATTGAAGGATATGTAGGGGCAGCGTCTACTCAAAAATGGCTAGAAGTCCATGGCGGATCTCATTGGGCACCTTTCTATACAGATTATGGATTAGATCTTCAGAAGCGTTTCTTTAACTACTTCTTGAAAAACGAACAAAATGGTTGGGATAAACAGCCAAAAGTTTTGCTACAAGTTCGCCATCCAGGTGAAAAATTTGTTCCTCGCTATGAAAATGAGTGGCCTATCGCTCGTACACAATGGAATCGTTATTACCTGCACTCTGAAGGAATGAAATTATCTTTAGATAAAGCAAGTAAGGCAACATCAACTACATTTGACATGATGGGTGATGGACTACAGTTTTCAATGAATGTTGAGACAGATTCATTAGAACTGACTGGCCCTATTTCTTCTAAATTATTTGTTTCATCATCCACAGCTGAAGCCGATATCTTCCTTGTAGTCCAGGTTTTTGACCCTAAAGGAGAAGAGCTTGTATTTAAGGGGGCTTTAGATCCGCATACGCCGATTGCTCAGGGATGGCTCAGAGCCTCACAACGCAAATTAGATCCTGCAAAATCCTTGCCATATCGCCCGTATCACACTCACGATGAAAAGCAACCTCTTACACCAGGGCAAGTGTATGAATTAGATATTGAAGTATGGCCAACATGTGTCGTGATTACAAAAGGCTATCGTGTTGTCTTTACTGTTCGCGGTAAAGATTATGAATACTCTGGAGAAGCAGCCGTGTTATCGAATATGAAAAATCCGATGAAAGGTTGTGGTCCGTTTGAGCATGATGATGAAACAGATCGTCCTCCTGCATTATGTGCTGGAAAACTAACGCTGCACACAGGTCCAGATCATCCGTCTAGTGTTTTATTGCCAATCGTACCAGCAGCATAAGTTGTATGAATAGACGTTCTATTCTTAAGAGATCGATGAATACTGCGGCTATGGCCGCAGTATCATCCGTGCTCCCAATCAATAGTGTATTTGCTCAAAAAAATACAATTAGTCCAGAGATGGAACAGATTAGTAGTTATATGGCTAATGCGGCATTAAAAAAATTACCTGAAGAAGCAATAGAACATACGAAGCATCATCTATTAGATACTTTGGCGGCGTGTATTTCTGGTTCGCAGTTATTACCTGGGCAAGCGGCTCTTAAGTATTTAAAAATGCATGGCAGTAGTGGATCAAGAACTGTTATCGCATCAAGTGCTACAACAAGTTCTGCAGATGCAGCTCTTGCCAATGGAATGATGGCGCATGCTGACGAGACGGATGACTCACACGGTAGGTCTCGCTCTCATCCGGGGTGCTCAGTTGTCCCTGCTGCACTTGCTGCTGGAGAAGAGTGGAACATATCAGGCGAACATTTATTGAGGTCAGTTGCTTTAGGATATGACATCGGTACGCGCGTCATGATGGCAATGGGGGGCCCTGAATTTAGTTATAAGAGTCACAAAAGCTCACACAGTATTGCTGGTGTATTTGGATCTGCTGCTGCTGCTGCCTGTGCTGCTAAATTAAACCAGCAACAAATGCGTTGGATCCTGGATTACACATCACAACAATCTGCTGGGATTGCAGCATGGGGAAGAGACCCAGATCATATTGAAAAAGCATTTGTGTTTGCAGGAAATCCAGCTAGAAATGGCGTGACTTCTGCACTTTTGGTAGATTCTGGATGGACTGGAATAGACGATGTTTTTTCTGGCGCAGACAATTTCTTTTTAGCATATGCACCAGAGGCCAAAAAAGATATTTTGGTCAAAGGGCTTGGAAGCCAATTTGAGATTATTCAAACCGACATTAAAAAATGGACAGTCGGTTCACCGATACAAGGTCCACTGGATGCGATTGAGCTCATTCGAAAAAAGCAAGCTTTTGAGTCAAGCGATGTTAAGTCAGTCAATGTGCATTTAGAACCTGATGTTGCTAAGGTAGTTAACAATCGTGATATCCCAGATATTTGTTTGCAGTATATGGCAGCTGTCATGATTCTAGATAAGACGGCCTCATTTAAAGCTGCGCATGATGTGGCTCGTATGAAAAGTCCCGAAGTTCTTCAAATGAGATCAAAAGTTAACTTAATACCAGATGAAGGCTTAACGCAATTTTTGCCAGTTCGGGTGGCCATTGTAGAAATTGAGTTAAATAATGGGATGAAGTTCTCAGAGCGTGTGACTGCAGTGAGGGGTACGCCGCGAAATCCAATGACAAAACAAGAAGTTGTTGATAAAGCACTTGATCTCATTGAGCCAATTCTGGGTGGAGAAAAGTCAAAACAACTGATCCAAACTGTATACAACCTAGAGCAGTTACCTAGTGTGCGGACCTTGAGAAATTATCTAACCGCATAGTGCAGCATCATTAAATTGCGTATTTTAAATTGAAATGATTACTCGTCTAGATTAATAACTCGTTTCATTTAGTCTGCAAATAACGGCATTGTAAAAGCTGTATCTCCATGAGCCGGGCGGGTTATAGACCTGCCAGCGACCTGCCAGGGACCTGCCAAATTTGGCAGGCTTGTTTTGGCTCCGGGTGAGAATGAGTTATTACTAGGATCCATATATAGTTAAGCACAGTGAAGAGTTATCAATTATTTAACCTTCATCTGGGGCAAGGTTAAGAACATCAAAAGCTGCTTTGAGACGAATGTCATAGTTCTTTTTAACTTTTGCCGCTTCATCAGCTGGCCATGGTTTAAATCCCTCGCCCTTTGACATACCTGTTTTTCCAGTACGAACAAGTTCTTGAACGCAGGGTGCTAATCGATCCGTGTTAGATAAGGAGGGATAAATAATTTCAGCAGCAAGAGCCATACCTTCCCAGCCAGAGATTTCTTTTTGAGTCATCGGACCAACTGCAGCATATCTAAAGCCAAAGCTATAGCGTACGGCAGTATCAATATCATCAGCCGTGGCGATGCCTTCTTGAAGCATGTGAAGCGCTTCACGCATTAGTGCATGCTGAATACGGTTTGCTAAAAATCCTGGGATATCTTTTTTAACTAAGACAGGTTTTTTACCGTGCGCTCTATAAAATGCGCAGACTTGTTCACCAAGGACCGGGTCAGACTTTTCTCCCAACACAACTTCAACGAGTGGGACAACATGAGCAGGCATAAAGTAATGAGCATTAAACATACGATTTGCAGTAGGAAGCCCAAGTGCAATTTGACTAATTGGGAAGCCTGAACTGTTACTTCCTATTGGAATGTGGCTTGGGACTCTTTTATCTAGATCTGCGAATAATTCCTTTTTGAGATCCATTCTTTCAGAAACAGTTTCAATAATAAGATCAGTGTTGGACCAGTCATTCCAATCCGCAATTTTTCCACCGATGAGTAAATCTGGATTACTCTTAAAGTTAGGATTAATTGCTTTGGCGCAGGCTTCAATGTTAGGGAAAACAGCCTCTGCTTTTGATTTATCTCGGCCCAATAAGATGGTTTGTGCTCCATGAGCCAAAAAACCAGCTGCAATACCTACGCCCATGATCCCGGTACCAATAACGACAACTTTGCTCATATGTCCCTTTTCTAATGAATAGAATTATTTTATAAAGTAAGAATTAATATTAATTTGAACGATATGTTATTTTATAGTGCAAACTAATATATTCAAAAAAACCTAAAAAAGAGAAGAGACGTGTCAAATTCAACCCAAATTTCAGTAACACAAGCGCAAGACTTTATTACAAAAGTACTCGTGGCCAACCAAGTGCCAATTCAAGATGCCAAAATCATTGGAGATTTAATGGTTCGTTCTGATTTGGCAGGAGCAGATGGACACGGTATTTTTCGCACCCCCTCCTATGTCAAGCGCATTAAATCTGGCGGTATGAATTTAGCCCCTAATATCCATATTGAGAGGGAGTTTGGCGGGACTGCACTCCTCAATGGGGACAATGGTTTTGGTCATTTAGTCATGCAAAAAGCGGTTGATATTGCAACGGCTAAAGCAAAAGAAAATGGCGTAGCTTGGGTAGGTAGCCATCATGGGAATCATTCAGGAGCCGCGTCAGTGTACGTTCGGATGCTTGCAGAGCGAGGCCTCATTGGGATCTATATGGCGGTAGGTAATGCAAACCATATGGCACCTTGGGGCGGTATTGATTTGCTTTTATCAACCAATCCTATCGCTATAGCAATACCCGCACATCAACGTCCAATGGTGGTTTTAGATATGGCTACAACTGTTGCAGCCTATGGAAAAATAAAACTCGCAGCGATGAATGGTAAGAAGCTCCCTGAGGGATGGATGATTGATCAGCAAGGGCAACCTCTAACTGACCCGTTGCGTGCGAATGAAGGGTCATTACTGCCGATTGGTGACTATAAAGGATATGGATTAGCTTTAATGGTGGCATTGCTTGCAGGCACTCTAAATGGTGGAGCTGCCGGTAATGAAACCATAGATTTTAATGCCGACTTTGCATCTAAAACCAATACAGGTCAACTCGTCATCGCTCTGAATCCTGCCTGCTTTGGTGACCCGCAATTTATTTTTGAAAAAGTTACTCAGCTCGTGACTGATATTGAGAATTCTAGAAAGTTACCGGGCGTAGAAAAAATTCATATTCCGGGAGTGGGGTCTGCGGCGACTGAGGCGAAGAGAAGAGCAGAAGGAATTCCAATTTCAGCTGAGCTTCGTCAAGCCTTGAATAAGCTTGCGACTGAATCAGGTGTTGAGCAGATTTAAGAGTTACAAAACACGAAGAATAAACATTCTTCGTGTTTAGCTCATAATTCCGATTTGCCAAGGAACAAATTCGTAGTCACCCAGTCCTAATAGTTCACTCTTAGAAGGCTCACCTGAAGCGACCCGAAGAAATAATTCAAAAATCCGTTGACCCATTTCTTGGACAGTTGCTGTGCCGTCTAAAATTTCACCGCAATTAATGTCCATATCTTCGGTTAGGCGCTTATACATCGGTGAGTTGGTCGCAAGTTTGACACATGGAGCAGGTTTGGATCCGAACATCGAGCCACGACCAGTGGTAAAAGCAATTAAATTGGCACCACCTGCGATTTGTCCAGTGGCTGACACAGGGTCAAACCCAGGCGTATCCATAAAGACAAAGCCTTTAGTATTGACAGGTTCTGCATATCGGAAGACCTCCATCAAAGGCCCAGTTCCGCCTTTCATGGAAGACCCTAGAGATTTTTCAAAGATATTAGCTAACCCACCAACTTGATTTCCTGGGCTGACTTGACCATTGATTTGTACGTCTCTGCCCACAGAATACTCGTCTTTCCACCACCGAATTCGGCTGATCAGTTTTTCTCCAATCTCTTGACTCGCCGCGCGGCGAGTCAGCGTATGTTCAACACCATAAATTTCAGGTGTTTCAGATAAAATTCCAGTACCACCATGGCGTGCCAAAATGTCAACAGCTGCTCCCAAAGCTGGGTTAGCTGTGATCGAAGAAAATCCATCAGATCCGCCACATTGAAGCCCCACAGTTAAATGGCTTGCTGAAACAGTTTGTCTTTTAACCGTATTTGCTTTTTCGAGCAGAGATTGAACAACCTCGATTCCTGCTTGGATTGTTTGACGGGTCCCGCCCGATTCTTGCATGATGAAGGTATGAAGAGTCGATCCTGCCTTTAATTTTTCTTGATCCATCAAACCCTGGAGTTGATTACGCTCGCAACCCAAACCAATAATAAGTGCTGCCGCAAGATTAGCATGCGTTGCGTATCCCGCCATCGTTCTTCTTAATAGTTGCATCGGCTCGCCGGTCATTTCCATACCGCATCCGATGGAATGTGAAAACGCGACTACACCATCAATATTTGGATAATCTTTTAGACGCTCTGGGGTAAACCATTCTGCAATTTTATTCACGACCGTGGCAGAACAGTTGACCGTCGACAAAATTCCAATAAAATTTCTTGTCCCGACCCTGCCATCGGCACGAACATAACCTTGAAAAGTGGCTCGTTCTGCTTCAGGAACCATTTGTACAGGCTTAAATTCACTGGCGTAAGCGTAGTCACGGTCGAATTCACGAAATTCAGTATTGTGACTATGAACCATAGTTCCGGGTTCAATATCCGTGTTCGCAAAGCCGATTGTGACGTTGTATTTAAGAATCGGCTCCCCTTTAAGGATCTTTTTAGCCGCAATCTTATAACCTGCAGGTACTTGGCTTTTAGAGATAAAGTTTTCACTGGGTACTGGCGTACCTATATTGACATCAATACGAGCAACTACGACGTTATCGGACAGGTGTAGGCGAATAATAGGCCCAGTGACGGTTTTTCCTGAGGTTTCAATCATTTTTTAACTTTTTACCTTGTCTGTTGGGCAAATGGATTTAATCGAGTGTTTAATTTTTTTTGAGTTGTCTGTAAATATACAATGAATTTTAGTTTATCCTAAGCCACTTATCTGAAAAAATAAATTAACAGGAGATTACATGTATAACCCGTTTCAACCCGTCGAAAAAATCAAAGCTGAAGTATTTATGACCATGCCGGCTAAATTTCGGAAAAAACAGCGCTCAGGTTGGGCAGATCCCAATCGCCAAGGTGCTGAAATTGAATGTTTTTTAGAGGGGCCTTCGTTTGATAGAGAAGGAAACCTTTGGTTTGTTGATATCCCATATGGTCGTATCTTTCGAATAGATACCAAAGGTAATTGGGATTTAGTGACTCAATATGACGGGTGGCCAAATGGGTTAAAGTTTCATAAAGATGGCAGAGCTTTTATTTGTGACTACAAAGCAGGACTACTTGAGTTAGATACAAAGACAGGAAAAATTCAAACTATCCTAGGTACTATGTATAGTGAGGCGTTTAAAGGTTTGAATGACCTACACTTTGCATCTAATGGAGATCTATATTTTACGGATCAAGGTCAAACTGGAATTGCTGATCCAACAGGAAGAGTGTTTCGTCTAAGTGCCTCTGGTAAATTAGACCGTCTCGTTATTAATGTTCCAAGTCCAAATGGAATCACACTAAATACCCAAGAAAAACATGTATTTGTTGCAGCAACGCGCTCGCAACAAATTTGGCGCCTACCTTTGATGGCTGATGGTTCTGTTTCAAAAACCGGAGTTGCTATTCAATTATCAGGTGGTGCTGCAGGGCCAGATGGTATTGAGATGGATTCCGAAAATGGACTACTGGTTTGTCACTTAGGCGTAGGTATTTGGCGTTTCGATAATAATATGTTGCCAACACATTTAGTGTATTCAGAGAACCCGCATCATCACCATCTTGCTAACTTATGTTTCGGTGGCGCGGATGGTAGAGATTTATATATTACTGAATCTATGTCGGGAGATATTCTTAAAGCAAGAATGCCTGTTGCTGGTAAAAAAATGTTTGGATTAAGTTAATCATGACTTTAAAACAAATTGACTCAAATGATTCAGTGGACCAGGTGTTAGCAAAGACTGCTGTTGCAAGAAACTGGCTTGATGTTAAAAATCCTCAAACTTATGGCGCTCCTGAATTTACAATGCGAGTAAGTGCTCATATCCCTGGGGCTTCGCCTGCGGTCCAGGATGTTTTTGTACCAGGATTTTTACGTTTAGCAGAAATGACGAATGGACGGATCCAGGTTGAGCAGCATTGGGGTGGAAGTCTGCATAAAGAAAGAGACGGCATAGAGGTATTGCAAAAAGGAATCACAGATATGTGCCCCGTCTATTCAGCATGGGACGCCAATCTTTTTCCAGCTGCTCAATGTTTAAGTTTGCCCTTTATCTTTCCTAGTGTTGAATTAGCTACCGCTGTCTCAGAAGATTTATACGATAAGCATTTTAAGAGGGATATTGAGTGTCATGACATTTATATGGGAAGAATGGTCGCCACGAGCGAGTACAACCTATTTAGTCGCGAACCTATTCGCACACTAGAAGATATGGCAGATCAGAAAATTGCATGTAGTAACGGCATGGAATCTGACCTATTTTCAGCCTTAGGTGCGGTTCCAGTCGGCTGTAGCACACCAGAGGCAAAGCAAAAATTTGAGTCTGGTGAAGTCTTTGCTATATCGATATCAGATAGCGCTGCTTATACAGTTGGGTTGTATAAATTTGCAAAGTATCGAACTTCAGCCAATTTAGTACGTGTTAACCTAGAGTATTGCTTGTCTAAGTCTTTTTTTAATCAATTACCTAAAGACTTACAATTGACACTGAACGCTTGGATGCGTGCGATGGCCCAAGCTGGGGCGCAAATTTTTTATGGACTAGCAGGTGCTAAAGCTTGCGCAGAGTTTGTTAAGGCAGGCATTAGCTTTATTAGCTTAACGGATACAGAGCAAGAGCGTTGGCGTAGTCGAGTAGCTCATGTTGAATCTGCTTTAATTAAAAATCTAGAGGGTAAAAACTACCCCGGTGCTGAAATTATTAAAGACATTAAGAAACAGATTGAAAAGTATCAAGATTTTAGTTCAGATCAATTGATGCAAGCTACTTTAGATCAACCACTGATGAACTTATTGCCGTTGAAGTAATCACGAAAGATTAAAAATGGTGCAGTTAACAAAACCCGTTGGAGTAGTTGGTTTAGGCCTCATGGGGCAAGCATTTGTTAAGCGGTTAGATGAAGATTCTGAACCCGTTTTAGGTTTTGATTTGAGTCCACAAAGATGCGTGGAATTAGGAGAGCATCGTGTAAGCCACAGTCTATCTTCACTCGCTAAAGCATGTTCAGTCATTATTTTGTCAGTCTTTAATACTGAGCAAGTTGAAGAAGCGATCTTTGGTAAAGATGGATTAATGACGCGGCACTCTTTAGATAACCCACTTTATTTTATTTGTACTAGCACCTGTGATCCTGACTCGATAAAAGATATTGCTAAAAGGTGTCATGATTTAGGCGCATTCTTTTTGGAGTTACCGATTTCAGGTACGAGTAAACAGGTAGTTCAGGGAGACTGTTTAGGATTGATGGGGGGATCTGAAAGCTTGTGTGAAGAACTTACTCCAGTTCTCGATATTATCTGTCCAAGGCGCGTACATGTTGGAACCCAGGGGGATGCAAGTCGAGCGAAGCTAGCTATTAATCTGGTCTTAGGACTGCATCGCGGCGCGATGGCTGAAGGCTTAAATTTTGGAAAGAGTATCGGACTAGATCCTGAAAAACTACTACCAATTCTTCAAAACTCAGCTGCAGCATCTAGTGTTATGAAAACAAAAGGACCTTTAATGGTCAAGCGTCAATATGAAAACCCTCAAAGTCGGGTAGATCAGAGTTTGAAAGATTTTGGGTTAATTCAGCAATTGGGTAATGGTGCTCAACAACATTTGCCTATGACTGAAATTTATATAAAATTATTACAGAATTGTGTAGCTAATGATGAATCGCTTCTTGATAATGCGATCATTTTTGAAGCTATTGCACGCAATGCATTAAAGAAAACCAAATAACTAAATAAGAGAAGAGACACATGGTAAATGCAGCATTGATTGGTATGGGATGGTGGGGTAAGAATTTAGCCACTGCAGTTCAAAAAAAGAGCTCAGAGCTTCAATTTGTTTTAGGTGTTACTAAAGAAATTGAAGAGACGCGTCAGTTTGCTTCGCAACTTGGTATGGAGTTGTCTAATTCCTTAGAAGACGCCTTAAAAAGACCAGATGTACAAGCTGTGGTTTTAGCAGTCCCACATTCTTTACATGCACAGCAAATCATACAAGCCGCAGAAGCTGGAAAACATGTATTTTGTGAAAAACCTTTAACGCTTAACTTAGCTGATGCAAAGCGAGCCATTGCAGCGTGCGCCGCAAATCATGTGGTTTTAGGGGTGGGGCAAAATAAGCGCTTTTGGCCTTCCATGGTTAAGTTAAGAGAAGTGGTTAAGAGTGGTATTTTAGGTGAAATTCTTCATGTGGAGGGGCACTATAGTAATGAGCACTCGACTAAATTCTTCTCTGATTGGCGTGTTTCACCGGATGAATCTCCTGCAGGGGGATTGACGGGAACAGGAATTCATATTGTGGATGCTTTTGTCAACATTGCTGGGCCTGCCAAGGAAGTTAGTGCCAAGGTGAGCGCCATAAGAGGCGGTAAAGATCCTCGTGATGCGACTTCAGTGATGGTTCAATTTGAGAGTGGTATTCAAGGATACTTTGCAATGATTAGGGCCACGCCAATTTATTGGCGTGTCCATGTTTTTGGTGATAAGGCTTCAGTCGAATCCTTGCATGAAAACGAGGTCGTCATTCGTTACCAAGGCGGCAGAATAGAACGAATCGTTTACCCAACGGTTGATTCTATTAAAGCTGAATTAGAAGCCTTTGCGATGGCTATTCCGCAGCCAGGAAAAACTACAACTCCTTATCCGATACCAACTAGCGAAATGGCAAGTTGCATTGCTTTATTTGAGGGGATTATTAGTTCTGTTGAGAAAAAAACATCAGTTCAAGTTCAGTCTTGATTGAGTTAGCCAACAATTTTCTTTTCAAACAGTGAGTTAATTTCAAATGGATTGAGGTTTAGATATTTTTCTAGAATCTCTTTCGTATGTTCACCGAGTTGAGGTGGAGCTTTTGGTTCTACAGTGGGTGTGCCATGCATCTTTAGCGGAGTACCTAAACTTTTAAGCTCACCAATGGTGGAGTGGTGAACTTTCACCACCATATTTTTCGCTGTTGTATGTTCTTGAGAAAGCGCCTCACTGACTGTGTGGACTGCTCCAATAGGTATGCCATGTTGTCTTAGCAGAGTAATTAATTCATTTGAATTTCTTGATTTAAAGGCCTCAGTGACCAGGCCATCGACGAGATCGCGGTGCTCTATTCGTGCGGTATTAGTTTTAAAGCGAGGATCTTCGGCCCATTCCGGATGACCCAGCAATTCTACAAGTTTAGCAAATTGACTGTCATTACCAACAGCAAGAGCAACCATCCTATCGGCCGTTGCAAAGGTCGTATAAGGAACAATGGTGGGATGACCATTACCAAATCGCCGGGCATCTTTTCCTGTGGCGAGGTGGCTTGAACCAACGTTAGCAAGAAGCGCTAGGGATGTATCAAATAACGACACTTCTACTGCTTGCCCTTTGCCAGTTCTAAATCTAGCAATTAAAGCAGCTTGAATAGCATTTGCGGCCATCATACCTGTCGTTAAATCAACAATTGCTACACCGTACTTTGTCGGATCTCCATCGGTTGGACCGCATATACTCATGAGTCCAGATTCGGCTTGCAAAATAAAATCGTATCCAGGTAAGTTCGATAGTGGCCCCGTTGTTCCGTATCCAGTAATTGAACAATGGACAACATGAGGTGCATTTTCTTCGAACCATGCGGGATCAAATCCCCATTTAGCGAGGGTGCCATTTTTGAAATTTTCGAGAACTACATCGAATTCTGGAATGAGTTGTGCTAAAAGTGATTTGCCAACCGATTTAGAAAAATCAATGGCAATCCCTTGCTTATTACGATTACATCCAAGGTAGTAAGCAGATTCCCCCTCTAAGAAAGGAGGTCCCCAACCACGGGTATCATCACCCTGCAAAGATTCAACTTTAACAACCTCAGCGCCTAGGTCGCCAAGTAGAGTGCCACACCAAGGTCCAGCCAGAACACGACTCAGGTCTAAGACCTTAATACCAGCTAGAGCACCTTGGTTTATTGTTGCAGTTGAATGGAAGTCTGACATTACCTTAATTACAGGTTACGCATATCGGGTGGCGCATTGAGATTTTTATGAAATCCATCTAAGTAATCATCAAGTGCTGCTTTATTTTGCATGCGGAATTTTTGGAAATCAGGTTTGCGACCCTCAAGGAAGGCATTCATTCCCTCTAGACTTTCCTCGGAGCCCCAAACATAAGCTAATAATTCCATACCATGCTGCCATGAGGCGTAAAGTTGGTCTGACTCGAAATTCAAACTCTTCTTTGTCATACGAATAGTTTGTGCGCTATGACTCTTAATAGTTTCACACCAAGCTAAAGTTTCTTTTAGAAGATCAGCCTCAGGGACGCACTTATTAATGAGACCCACTTCCACAGCTTCAGCGGCTTCAAAGCGACGTGCTAAAAAGATCATTTCACGGGCGATACGTTCTCCAACAATACGAGGTAAATATTGGGTTGCACCGACAGTTGGGCAAGCTCCAACTTTTGCTCCTGTTTGACCAAACACGGATTTTTCTGAGCCAATCACAATATCGCACCATAGGGCTAATTCATGACCGCCACCGACGCACCAACCATTAACCATTGCAATAGCTGGAATAGGGACGCCACGGATCGCCATGGCTAGTCCGAGCATACGGTCATTCCACATGGAGGCATTAGTAAATGTAAGGCGTTTCATTGCGTAGAAATCGCCACCTGCTGAGAAAGCGCGATCTCCAGCGCCTTTAAAAACGATACATGCAATTGAAGGATCTTCACGAGTCAACTTCACAGCCTCAATCATTTCGTCAAGTGTTTGCTCACGAAATGCGTTTAAAACACGGGGGCGATTAATCGTAATCCAAGCCACCTGATCAGTGACTTCAAAAATAATATCTGTGAATGGTTTTTGTGGCGTTAATGACATGGGAGATCTCCGTTATTTAATAAACATTTGTTTAATTTTAAATTAAATTAAATGATTTGTTATTTTTTTGACTGCCTAGGGGAGTAAGAGTCAAATTAAACAAGAAAATAGGTTAATCTTCTTTAATATTTTTACTTTTAATAATAGTCCCCCATTTACTCAAATCACTCTTTACTAATTTAGTGAGATTTTCAGGTGATGACGGTGAAGGATCGGTACCGGAGTCTAGTAGTTTATTTTTAATATCTGTTTGATTTAAAACATTAAAGATAGCTTTATTCAGCTTTACAATATCTTCTGATTTTGTTCCTTGTTTGGCAAAGAGCCCATACCAATTATTGGAATCAACACCTTCAATTCCAAGTTCTGCAAAGGTTTTAACTTGAGGAAAAATTGAGCTACGTTTATTTGAGGCAAGTGCAATGGGCTTGAGTTTTCCGGACTTAATAAATCCAATGAGCCCAGGAATATCGCCAAAAAAACCGTCCACATGGCCGGCCATGACATCTGTAATTGCAGGAGCTGCGCCTTTATAGGGCACATGTAATAAATTAGTCTTTGTTGATTCGGCGAGTTGCTCCATCGCTAAATGAGGTACCCCACCTTTGCCTGTTGAGGCCATAGTAAGACTTTTTGTTTTAGCTTGAGTCACAAATTCTGCGCCATTATTTACTGGATTGTTAGGGTTGACAACGAGTAACTCAACATTATTCACAACGAGGGAAATAGGGGCGAGATCCTTAAGTGGGTCGTAGGATAATTTACTATAAAGCGTAGGGTTAATGGAGATTGCTCCGACACTGGAGAGCCATAAAGTTTTACCATCTGCAGCTTGTGAAGCTAGATATTCGGCAGCAACTGTACCATTACCACCGGGCTTGTTTTCGATCAAAATTCTAGCATTTAACTCATGGCCTAGGGGCTCAGATATCGTTCTAGCTACAAAATCAACGGGACCGCCTGCTGGAAAAGCTACGATCATTCTGATGACAGTCTCTTGTGCGAATGCAGAGTTTATGAAAGTTTCGATCAGGATAAGACCCAACAATAAAACGCACTTTTTGATGATTCTAGGACGCATAAGGACCCCTATAAATGAATATGTTGTGTTAATACTAAAGGATCTCTGAATTCATAAGATAATTGTCATTAGATTTAAATTTTTATTGTCTTGAATCTAATTTTATTAAAAAGTAAAAATAGGGAACCGATATATGTCTTCACGTGAAATTAAGGTCATATCTTCTATAGCTTTTAAATCTGTATATTTAGAGATGTTGCCCCTGTTTGAGCAAAGTACAGGATTCTTGGTGAACACATTGTGGCTTCCTACAGTTGAAATGACATCGCGATTAAAAAACGGAGAAGCAGCAGATTTAGTGATTATGTCTCAAGGTGGTATTGAGGATTTAATTGAATGTCAGGTTTTAAAACCTGAGTCTAAAACAAACTACCTTCAATCGGTGATAGGGGTAGGGGTTCAAAGAGGAGCATTGAAACCCGATTTATCCAGTGTAGAGAATTTTAAAAAGAGTCTCTTGGAGGCCAAGTCGATTGCGTACTCTACAGGCCCAAGTGGAGTTTACTTGCTTGACTTGTTTAGAAAGATTGGAATTTCAGAGCAAATCAAGGATAAAATAAAAATCATCCAGGGTGAGCCTGTAGGAGAAGTGGTACAAAGGGGTGAAGCAGAGATCGGCTTTCAACAGGTTCCGGAAATATTAGATGTTCCAGGGATTGACTATGCAGGGCCATTGCCACCTGAAATTCAAAAGCTCACAGTATTTAGCTTTGGGATTCATGTATTAACTAAAAATGAAGATATAGTGCTGCAATGGATCAAGTTCTTAAAAAGTCCTGCAGGGTTATCTTTGGCGATCAAGCGTGGACTTGAACCGGTTTTAATTAATTAAGGAGTTTGTCTTGTTACGAATCTTTATCAGTAGTTTTCTATTAGCAAGTACCTTGATGAGTACTTCTTTATTTGCGGCGAATGATTATCCTAGTAAACCGATACATATTATTGTCCCGTTGGCTGCTGGAAGTGCCATTGATAATGCAGTACGTATTCTTACTCAAAAAATGGGTGAGAACATGGGGCAAAGTTTTGTGATAGAAAATCTGACTGGCGCAGCAGGTGCGATTGGCGCAGATAAGGTGGCTAAATCTGCCCCAGACGGTTATACCCTTGGTGGCTTTAACGACAGTATTCTGACGATGGTTCCCCATATGCAATCAAAATTGACATGGGATCCAATTAAAGATTTTGAACCAATTTCTTTGGCAGCGTTGGTTGAGTGGGGCCTTGTTGTCAATCCTGCAAGACCAGAGAAAACTGTAGCCGATCTCATTGCATCCGCAAAGAAAAACCCAGGTCAAATCAATTATGGATCTGGCGGTAATGGGAGTCCACAGCATATCGCTATGGCACTGATGGCATCACAAACCGGAGTTACGATGACTCATGTTCCCTACAAGGGAGTATCCCAAGCCGCGCTTGGTGTTGCTGGTGGTGAGGTGCAGACAGCATTTTTAGCCGTGGCTTCTTTAAGATCATTAGCGGAATCAGGTAAATTACGCTTAATTGCTGTTGCAACACCCCAGAGGATGCCTCAATTTCCTAATACGCCAACGATTGCAGAGTCAGGTGTACCTGGTTTTGAATTTAAAGCATGGTTTGCGATGGTAGCACCCGCAGGAACGCCTAAGCTTGTTATTCAAAAGCTTAATGAAGAAATTAGTAAAGCATTAACTGATCCCGGTGTCAGAGAGAAATTAAATATTCAAGGTCTAAAGCCGCTTGGAAGCTCACCAGAAGAATTAACCCAAGCGATTAAAGGTCAATTACTTAGTTATGGCAAAGTGATCAAAAAGGCAGGCATAACCAGCGATTAATCAGCCCCAATAGACGTAAATCAATTTTTAAATTGGCAAGAGGTCGTGATAGACTAGTCTGAAATATATAGGTCATTAGAATTAGTTAAGGCCAAATAATAATTGAGACAACGTGAGACTAGGGGCAAACAATTTATTCATTAGATATTTATTTAATCGTTCTTTGAAGCGATCCTTAAGCATAGGTTTATTAAGTGCCATATTAGGCTTATTTTTTTCGGTTGCTCATGCCCAAAATATAAATAATGAGACTTGGCCAACACGCCCCATTAAATTAATTATTCCTTTTTCAGCTGGTGGTTCACTTGATGTGTTTGCTCGAAAAATTGGACAAAAGTTGAGTGAAGAATTAAATACTCCGGTCATTGTTGATAACCGCGCCGGAGCGAATGGAATGATCGGTACGGATGTCGTTGCCAAAGCTGTACCAGATGGATATACCATGTTAATTGCTACGGGGTCTTTTACAGGTAACCGAGCTTTATATAAGAAATTACCGTATGACCCCATAAAAGATCTAGCTCCTATAACATTACTGGGACGTTCCTATGGACTGATACTGGTAACAAAAAAAGAGTTACCTGTTAGTAACTTAAAAGATTTAATTTATCTTGCAAAAACTAAGCCAAATGCAGTGTCTTATGGATCTGCAGGGCAGGGAAATATTACCCACTTAGCAGGTGAGCTGTTAAACCATTCTGCTGACTTACAAATGTTGCATATCCCATATAAAGGGAGTGGCCCTGCGCTGAATGAAGTGATGGCTGGTCAAATCGATACGACCTTTGTCTCGACGGTAGGCTCTGTACAAATTATTAAATCAGGGCGAGTCAACCCGCTGGCAATTACAGGTCCCATGAGATCGCCACTATTTCCTAAGGTGCCAACATTTTCGGAGCAAGGCTATAAACCTATGGAAGACATATTCGGCTGGTACGGATTATGGTTCACAGCTGGAACTCCTCCAGAGCGAATTGAAAAGGTACAAAAAGCAGTTAATAAACTGTTGCAACTCCCAGAAGTTAGAACGCAATTTGATGAACTAGGTTTGATGCCAGTAGGGTCGACTTCAGAAGAATTTAAAAAATTCATCGCAGAAGATATGTTGTTACAAGCCAAGCTATTTAAGATATCCAATATTGAACCTCAATAATCTAAAGATAAAATTCATAATAGGCTTAAAACTAAAATTAATTATTTGTGAGAGAAGAAAGACTGATGAAAAAAATTGGATTTATTGGATGTGGCTTGATGGGAAATTGGTTAGTTCAGCATCTATTAAAAGATGGCTTTGAAGTTATCGTATATGACACTGATGAAAAAAAATGTGACGCTCTACAAGCTTATGGGGCAAAAAAGACTAGAAATGTAGAAAAATTAGCGAGTGAAGTTGAGGCGATTGTTTTATCGCTACCCAACTCCAAAATTGTTGCTGACGTTATATATCAGACTTTAAAATTAACGAGCGGTGACCATACCGGATTAATCGTCATTGACACATCGACTGCAGATCCTGAGGCATCGATAGCGCTTGCTCAAGATTTGAAAATAAAGGGAATAGAGTTTCTTGACGCTACCGTTAGTGGTACGAGTGAGATGTGCGCTAAAAAAGAAAATATCTTCATGGTGGGCGGTAATCAATCTATTTATCAACGATGTGAGCCTCTTTTTAAAGCCATGGGAAGATCGTCTTTTTATCTTGGATCTAATGGAAAAGGAGCTGCTATTAAGTTGGTGGTCAATCTTGTCTTGGCAATTAACCGTATGGGGTTGGCAGAGGGGCTAACACTTGCTAAAAAAGCTGGCCTAGACCCATTGCAAACTCTTGAGATATTAAAACAATCTGCCGCTGGCTCAAAGGCTATGGATCAAAAGGGTTACAGAATGGTTAACCTAGAATATTACCCTCCAATAGGGCATATGACGACTCACTATAAAGATGTTAAGGCAATGCTGAGTTATGGAGGAACCTTAAATTGCCCCTTACCATTAACTAGTTTTACAGCTCAGGTGCTTGCTTCAGAGATTTCTAAGGGGCATGGTGATAGAGATAGTTCTGCAGTAATTTCTTTTTACAACGATTTGGCAAATATCAAATAACGACAGTGATTAATATTTTTAATATACAGATACACCCTAGAGTTTTAATTTTTTCGGTAATCGCTATTTTATCGAGTCAGGTTGTATATAGCGCTTCAGAGAATAAATTTCCCAACCATCCCATTCGGATTATTACAACTGATCCAGGTGGCGCTGCAGACATCGCCGCTAGACTTATTGCGCCGACCTTATCAGCTAGTTTAGGTCAACCCGTCTATATTGATAATCGATCAGGTGGCGGTTCCATTACTGCAATTGAAACCGTTATTAATTCAGCTCCTGATGGGCATACTTTATTACTCTATGGTAGTCCGGTTTGGCTAATGCAGCTCATGAAAAGTAATTTACCTTGGGATCCTATTCGAGATTTATCGCCTGTATCTCTGGTCATTACACAACCTAACGTGCTCGTTGTTAACCCTTCCTTGTCTGTAAAAAATGTTCAAGAGCTCATCAATTTTGCAAAACTGAAGCCGGGTGAACTTAACTACAGTTCTGGTTCTGTTGGGGCTTCCAATCACCTTGCTGCAGAATTATTTAACTCAATGGCCAAAACTAAAATTGAAAGAATTCCTTATAAAGGTGGTGGAGCCGCATTGTTAGGTTTATTGAGTAATCAGACGCAATTGATGTTTGGTACAGCTGCTTCAGTAAAACCTCAAATTGAAACTGGTAAATTAAGAGCCCTTGCAGTTACAAGTAATAAACCGAGTATTTTATTTCCAGATTTACCTACAGTTGCATCATCCGGTCTACCTGGATATGAAGCCCTCACGCTTTACGCTTTGTTTGCGCCCGCTAAAACCCCGAAGAATGTGATTAATATCATTAATCAAGAGGTTGTGAAGGCCTTAAATAGAAGTGATGTTAAAGAAAAATTATTAAAAAGTGGCAATGAAGCCACTCCCACAAGTCCCGAAGGCTTAGCCAAAATTATTGACGATGATATTGTTCGGTGGGGAAAGATTATTCACGAAGCAAATATTAAGGTGGACTAAAGATATGACGACATTAAAAATTAGATTTGGCGGGTATCAAAATCCTAATTCAATTCATAATCAAGCTGCAGTATTTTTTGGTCAGATACTTCAAGAGAAATTAGGGAATGATCTTGATTTTGAATTAATTGGAAATGTACTTAATTTAGGACGTAATTCAGGCGATCTTCCTAATATGGTGGAGAGTGGAGAGCTTACCTGTTGTTATATTTCTACCGTTCGTTTTACAGAGTGGGTTCCTGAAATCAGTATTTTAGATTTACCTTTCTTGATAAAAGATAGAGCGCAGGTTCAGAGAGCATTTCGTGGGCAATTAGGAGCCTATTTTAAAGAGCAATTTGAGCATAAGACAACTTTTAAACTGATGGGCATTTGGGATAATGGATTTAGGCACATTACTAATAAAGTAAGACCAATAAGGACGCCCGATGATTGTTCTGGGTTAAGCATTCGCACGCAAATGAGTGATATTCATGTTGAATCCTTAGGAATGATGGGCTTTAAACCAATACCAGTTGATGTGAAGGTATTTGTTGATGAAATAGCAGGGCCACGTTTTGATGCGCAGGATAACCCCCTAACGAACACTTTTAACTTCGGCGTTCATCACTATCACCGATACTTTACTTTATCGGGCCATTTTTTTGGAGGTACTGCATTTATTTGTAATGCCAAAGTTTTTCAGAGTTGGCCTGAAAAGATACAAGAAATTGTTATGAATGCAGCGTTAGAATCGACTGAGTATCAATGGAAGTTAGCTAGTCAGGAGGATGAGCATATTTTAAAACAAATTGACCTTAAAGAAAATGACATCGTTTATTTGACTGATGAGGAAAGAGAATTATTTAGAAAGGCCGTACAACCCGTATTAAAAAAATATCAGGAAATTATTCCAGCAGAAATTTTTCAGATGTTGCAGGATTAATTAAAGAGAAAATGTTGATATGAAATTAGGTATTGTTGGTTTGGGGTGGTGGGGGCAGAAGCTAGTTCATTCGATCCAAGGTAAAAACGAGAATATTATTTTTATTCATGCTGTCACTAAAGAGCCTCGAGATGTTGAGCAATATGCTATGGAGCATCATTTGAAAATCTCTACTGAGATAGAAGACTTATTGAGTGATCCAGAGGTTGAAGCAATTGTTTTAGCAACACCTCATTCACTCCATGTAGAACAAATAATTGCGTGCGCTAAAGCTGGTAAACCAGTGTTTTGTGAGAAACCTTTAGCGATGAATAAATTAGATGCTCAAATGGCTATTGATGCATGTGTAAAAGCTAATATTCTATTAGGTCTTGGCACAAACAAACGTTTTTGGCCATGCATGCGAGAGTTACGATTAGCTATTGATTCGGGAATTATTGGCCGCTTACTTCATATTGAGGGGCACTACAGTAATGAGAATACAGGAAGACATTTCTCTGAGTGGCGCACTCATGCTCATGAAGCTCCGGCAGCTGGATTAACTGGAGCGGGATTACATGTGCTGGATGCACTGATTAGTTTTGCTGGACCGGTCAAGCATGTGCATGCGCAAGTTGTTTCATTGCAGCCTCAACCTAGTCCATTAGATACGGTGACTGCAATGTTTGAGTTTGAATCAGGAGTAAGTGGAACCTTAGCTACGATTAGATCCACCCCTTTTTATTGGCGAATCCATGTCTTTGGAGACCAAGGGTCAGTTGAGGCCTTAGCCGAAAATGAGCTAGTTGTTAGACTAAAGGGAGTTCCTCCCGTTAAAACAAGCTATGACAGTGTAGACACCTTACTTTTAGAGTTAGAAGCATTTGTTGGTGCTGTCAAAGGCAATAAAAAACCTCATGTCAGTTATGAAGAAATGATCGCAACAGTGGACGCGTTTGAGAGGATTGTTCAGAGCGTTAACCGTGCTAAAAATTAACTAAGGATTAATTATGCTTAGGGCCTTTGAGCATGTTGGGGTGCGTTATCTAGAATATCATGCCATTCAGCCTTGGAATCTACGAAGATATGTGATGAGACTTTTGAATCCACCTCTGAATCAAAGGTTCCAAGTCTAATGCGCATCAGGTCTGGAGTCGCAGCTCTTGTGCTAAATAGTTGAGAGCCACAATTAGAACAAAAAGCGCGATCAACTCCACCATCATGATGAAAGATCTTGATGAAGTCTTGCCCTGAGGTCACTTTAAAGTCAGCTCTTTCAATTTGCATTGAAGTAACAAAAGCCGAACCAGAGGATTTGCGGCAACGCTTGCAATGGCAATAAATAATAGGGCCGGAATCACTTGCAATCGTATAGTTAATTTGACCGCATAAACAACTTCCTGTGTGCATACTTCTCTCCTGTGATTACTTTAATTTAAATCCTAAATTTTTAAGGGCTTCAACAAGGTGATCTCTTCCAGATAGTGACTCTGGACCTCTGACGCGATGTAAACACTGCGAGACCCAATCGACTTTATTAGACATTTTTTGTCGTTGATTAAATTCAGACATACTTTGACAGTATTCGTTGAAGATGTCAGCGGATGTGTTTAATTGATACTGTTCTTTATGCAGAATGAGAGATTGTGGAAGTCTAGGTTTAATTTCAGGATGAACTTCGGGGTCACAATAACCAATACACATTCCGAATACAGCAAAAGAATTTGAAGGTAGATTTAATTCTTTTGCAACTTCTTCTGGTTTGTTTCTTATGCCACCAATATAAACAATACCAAGCCCTAGAGATTCTGCTGCTAAGGCTGCATTTTGCGCTGCGAGTGTTGCGTCAAGAGATGCTGTTAAAAACATTTCGAAGTAATCTAGCCCTGCGTGGGGAAGATTTTTTAGCTCACCTTGTTTTTCTAGTCGAGCTAAGTCAGCTATCCAGAGTAGAAAAATAGGACAATCACGAATATGAGCTTGATTACCTGCAAGCATTGATAAACGCTCTTTTCTTTGGGCATCCTCTACAGCCACCACGCTCCAAACTTGAAGGTTTGAAGAGGTTGGTGCAGCTGAGGCTGCTGCAACGATAAGTTCAAGTGCGTTTTCAGGCAAGGCTTGAGATGTGTAATTTCGTACTGAGTAATGTTTTAAGAGATGCTCAATAATGGGATTTGATAAAGCATTGATTGGCAGTGCTTGAGCATAGCGTTGCGTTACGAGGTCATTGATGTTTTTAGATTCGAGTGTCATTTCATTCTTTTTAATTAAATTATTAATAAACTAGGGTATTTCTTAGGTAAAGCAACTTGAATAAATTCAAATATATATTACGATTGTAGTAATAATATAAAAATGGAGACAAAAGATGCAACTATCTATTAAGAAGTGCACGGGGTTTTCTCAACTCTTGTTCATTACTTCTTGTTTAGTTGGGCTAAGTATAACTTTAAGTTCTTATGCCGAGCATATTTCCAAAGAGTATTTTATTCGCACTCAGTTAACAAAAAATTATGGTCCAGTTCCAGCCGATAAGTTAAGAACTACTTCGGTAGATGGTTTGGTTGACTCAAGAGCGTATGCTTAGGCTACCAATAAAAACTGAGCTTGATGGATCCTCAAGTTACAAGAACTCAAATCAATAGTAAAGGGTAATTAAAAATGACGACACTAAACATCAACGGTAAAGAACAAGAAGTTAATGTGGAAGCTGATACCCCGTTACTTTGGGTGATTCGGGAACAAATTGGGTTAACGGGGACTAAATTTGGCTGCGGTATAGCTCAGTGCGGCGCTTGTTCAGTTCATATCAATGGACAGGTTTGGAGATCCTGTGTGGTGCCTATCTCTTCAATTAAAGCTTCGGACAAAATTGTAACGATTGAAGGGCTTTCTACAACGAGCTCACATCCCGTTCAAAAGGCATGGGCAGAAGTTGATGTTCCGCAGTGTGGTTATTGTCAGTCTGGACAAATTATGGCGGCTTCAGCGCTGTTAAAGCACAAGCCTAATCCTACTGATCAAGACATAGATGATGCTATGACTAATATTTGTAGGTGTGGTACTTACCAAAGAATTCGTGAAGCAGTCCACCAAGCCGTTGGTTTTGCTAAAGCCGAACTCAACACACCAGATAATAAACAAGCTTAAGGGGGCGGGATATGACAAACATTAAAAACCTTCCAAAAAGTATTCAACGTCGTGAATTTATTAAAAGCACAGGATTTGTTAGCGGTAGTTTGGTTTTGGGATTCCACTTACCCTTAACTGCATTAGATGCTAATGCGCAGACTCTAAACAGCGGGGCTGAGGTAGATGCCTGGATTGTGATTAAGCCAGATGATACTTGTGTCTTTCGACTAGCAAGAACTGAGATGGGGCAGGGAACTAGGACTGGCTTAGCTCAGTTATTAGCAGAAGAACTTGAGTGTGATTGGAAAAGTGTGACGACGGAGCTCGTTTCACCTCAGGCTAATAATGCTCGAAATAAAGTATGGGGTCAGATGCTCACAGTGGGTAGTTTTGGAATTCGTTTTTCGCAAGATGCAATGCGTCGAGCTGGTGCTAGCGCAAGAACTATGTTGTTGCAAGCCTGTGCTAATGAATGGAAGGTGCCCGTATCTGAACTCTCAGTAGCCAATGGTGTTATAACCCACATTCCAAGCGGTAAAAAAATAAGTTACGGCAAACTGGCTGCTGCTGCTTCTAAACTCAGTCCACCTGATCCAAAGTCTCTTGTATTGAAGGATCCAAAAGATTGGAAAATTGTTGGCAAGCCTTTAAAGAGAATTGATACAGCAAGCAAACTGAATGGCGCCCAGATTTACGCAGTTGATGTGAAGTTACCAGGCATGCTCAGTGCTGCATTAATAGCTTGTCCAGTATTTGGCGGAAAACTCAAGTCTTTAAACGATAGTCAAGCGATGTTGATGCCAGGGGTAAAGAAAGTTGTACGTGTTGAGGGCGATGCTTATGCTGTGATTGCTGATACGTGGTGGCACGCTAAAAAAGCCATCGAAAAAGTGATAGTTGAGTGGGATGAAGGGGATTTTGCACATCGTTCTGATGCGACGATTTCAGCTTATTTAAAAACAGGCTTAGAAACTCAAGAAGGTTTGTACACCTTTAGAAAAGAAGGCGAAGCATTAAGCGTAATTACTGGCGCCGTAAAGAAAGTTGAGGCGACTTATAGCGCACCATTCTTAGCGCATGCCACGATGGAGCCTATGAATTGTACGGCGATGGTGAGTGCTGATGGTGCAGAAGTTTGGGTACCTACTCAAGATCCAGAGGGTGCACAACTCGCCATTTCACAATCCTTAGGACTGCCGCTTGAGAAATGCTTGGTCAATCGATTTGACCCAGGAGGTGGATTTGGTAGAAGAGGTCGAGTTTCAGACTATGTTATTCGCGCAGTTCAAATTGCTAAACAAATGCCAGGTGTTCCTATCAAGATGATTTGGAGTCGGGAAGAGGATATGACGCATGGTCAATACCGTCCAATTTCTCAATGTAAATTAACAGCTGGCTTAGATAGTAATAACCGCTTAGTAGGAATGCATGTTCGTCTTTCAGGGCAGTCTATTTACGCTTGGCGCAATCCTACTGCTAATTTGACGGGGTATAAAGATGATTTTCAACTGCAAGGATGGTTTGCTGAAAAGACTGATCAAAACCTATGTTACGCACCGCCCAATCTCTTAATTGAATATGCGATGCGTAATACCCATGTTCCTGTAGGTACTTGGCGCGGCGTTAATGTCCCACAAAATAGCTTCTATATGGAATGTTTTATGGAGGAAGTTGCAAGGGCAGCAAAGATGGATTCGGTCGAGTTTAGAAAAAGTTGCATGAAGAATAACCCTCGCCAATTACAAATACTTGAATTAGCAGCCCAAAAATCTGGATGGGGAAAACAGTTACCCAAAGGTGTTTTTAGGGGAGTGGCTCAATTTATGAGTTACGGCACCTATTGTGCGGCTGTGGCTGAGGTTTCGGTTAAGCCCAATGGTGATGTGAAAGTTCACCGTGTTGTATTGGCTCTTGATTGCGGTTATGCGGTGAATCCTTCTCAAATTGAAGCGCAGGTACAAGGATCAATCGTTTATGGCCTCAGTGCTGCTTTATGGGGTGAATGTTCCATCCAGAAAGGTCGAGTTGTTGAAACGAATTTCCACAACTACCGGGTCTTACGTTTAGCAGAAATGCCAAAGGTTGAGACGTATATTGATTCGAAAGGTGGGGCTTGGGGTGGCATAGGAGAGCCTACGATTGGCGTAGTTGCCCCTGCTGTTATTAACGCTTTAAGTTTAGCGATGGGCAAGCCGATTCGCGATCTTCCTATTAAAAGTAAACAATTTGCTTAAGTGAGATGTCGTATCAATTGGGTGGTACAGAAAAAAGGACTTAAATATAGAAGAGTTAAGGCGGGATGTTATATTAATAGCTTCATTTAAATTAGTGACTATCTGTGGAGAAATAACATGCCAAACCCAATTAAGCATATTGCAATGCGCGTATTAGAGATTGAACCAACCAAGAAATTTTATGAAGACGTTTTTGGTTACAAGCATGTAAATACAGTTCGTCGCAAGGGTAAAGTGGGGGACCACATTTCTTGTCATATGACGGATGGTTATATGGATTTAACTCTGATTCACTATGAATCAGCGGATGCTGATGAGGCTGATTTTGCTGGACCAGCACCATGTATTCATCATATTGGTATGGAAGTTGATGATTTAGAAGCTTTTATTAAGAATATAGCTGCTACTGGCGGTCAAATTCTCACTGAACCTGGACATTTGCCAGTGAAGTTTAGAGCACCGGGTGGCCCAGTTTGTGAGGTGGTTCCTAAGGAGCGTTGGGAATCTAAAACCCTCGCTGCAGGTGTGCATGGCGAGGTTTTAGCCTAATTCACGATCCATGACTCAGTACTGACTATTTAGCAGTACTGTTTTTATGCTGTAACTGGAGCGATCTTAGTTTTTAGTGTGATTTTAGAAATTGCCCTTGCAATTTTGGCTTTTTCTTTTGGCTTTTGTGAATTTTCTGATAACTTCGTTAGTTGCGCAAGGTTCAGTGGACCTAATTTGGGCTTACCCGTTTTAGTTTTCATAGAATCATTTAAGCGATTTTTTTGGTTGCGACCGACTGCCATGGGGGATCCTCTCGGGGAATTTACTCTTTGCAGGGATGCTTCCCTGATAGGGGGCACGAGATAGTGCACCCATGGAGAATACCACTGATTGAGAAAGATTAATCGGCTCGGATGTTCGATTCTTTAACTATTTGCGAATATCGGAGTTGTTCGCGCTTAATTAAGGCAGCGAAGTCTTGCGGAGAATTAGCCACAGCCTGAATATTTTGTCCGGTCATCGTTTTAATGAGTTCAGGGGTTTGAGATGCTTTCTGAGTCGCATTGCTGAGAAGATTAATAATGCTACTTGGGGTACCTGCGGGCGCCAAGAGTCCATTCCATAAAATAAAGTCCATTTTCTTAAAGCCATCTTCTGCCATTGATGGGATTTCAGGGAAAAGGGCTGCGCGCTTATTTCCAGTGATCGCAATCGGGATTAATTTCCCGGATTTAATATGGCCGGCAACAGTCCCTGGACCACTAAAAGCCATATCAATTTGTCCCGCTAAAAGGTCAACTGCAACGGGAGCTGCCCCTTTATATGCAACGTGTAGTAGGTTGATTCCCGCCTCAGAACCAAAGACATGGCCGCATAAATGCTGAATACTGCCATTACCTAATGAACCATAAGTCAGACCATCACTTTTTCGTTTAGCTAAAGCAATGAGTTCTTTTAAGTTTTTAATTTGTAGGTTAGCGTTAACCACCAAGATAAGTGGGTCAGATGAGGTGAGTGAAATCGGTACAAAATCGTGGGTAGCGTCATAAGGAAGTTTATTGTAAATAAAAGGATTGATAGACACAGTAGAGATATTTGTTTGAATAATAGAGTAACCATCTGGAGCTGACTGAGCTAGAGCTTCCATTGCGATTATTCCAGCCGCTCCAGCACGGTTGTCAATCACAATTTGTTGCTGATCTAACCATTTTGTCATCTGCAGCGCGTAAGCTCTAGCTACAGCGTCAGCACCACCCCCAGGAGGCACTGGTACGATCAATTTAATGGGTTTATTAGGGTAGTTATCCGCTTTTAGAAGTGAGCTCGTCAGTGCACCTACACCTCCCAAAACAAAATCTCGACGTGAGATACCCCATTTAGTTTGTCCCATATCCGCCCCTGTGCATTAAAATTAATTTTATAACTATCTTTAATAGTATAGTTTTATATCTAAAAAAATAATATATGAGACAAAATAATCTATCAAACTCCATTATGACAACGGATCGATTTGTAACGCACAAATCCACCGTGTCTGCAAACTATGGGCAGCCTGTCGGTTTATTTTTAAGAGAAAAAGTATTATCAAAGGCCGCAGGCGCAGACACTAAAAAAATAGTGTTGATGGTCCACGGGGGCTTTGCTCCAGGTTTAGTAGCTTATGATCTTGCGTACAAAGACTATAGCTTTATGAATGCATTAGCATTACAGGGGTTTGATGTCTTTGCGCTTTCGCACACCGGATATCCTCCATCGCCACGCCCGATGATGGATGACCCTTGTAATGTTGCACAAGAAAATCAAAAAGAGCTTATTCCACATATCCTGAGTGACTATGTAAAACCTCGATATCCCTATAAGTTAGTATCAAGTCAAACCGAATGGGATGAATTAGACACCATCGTTAACTATATTTGTGAATTACGACAAGTTGATAAGATTTCATTCGTTGGTTGGTCCACGGGGACGCCAAGATCGGGAGGGTATGCTGCGTTAAACCCAGACCGTGTCGATAAAATGGTCATGTTCGGTATCGCCCCATTTTTTGACAGTGAGACACCACCAGAACAAATGCCAGAAAGCGGATCTCCAACTATATTGCAAACAAGAGATTTTTTATTAAACAATCGCTGGAGAGATCATGTTCATGGTGAGAATCAGTTAGAAGATCCAGAGGTGTGTAATGCACTTTGGAGCGAGTTGATGTCTGAGGATCCTGTAGGATCAACCTGGGGGCGAGAAGGTTTGGGTATTATGCGCGCGCCCAATCGAATGAATTTTGGGTGGAAAACAAATTTGCAAAAAATAAAAGCACCTACCCTAATGTTGCTAGGCGAATTTGATGATTATGAAAAACGGATTGAGGCTTGGCACGCATTAGGTAGTGAGCAAAAAATGTTTATTAAAGTAGGGCATTCTTCACACTTTATGCAATTTGAATCTGCTCGCCACTTGTTATACCGCGCAACAAGTCAGTGGCTTCAGAGTGGATGTGTAGAAGAATACACAAGTGGCGAATATTGTTCTGATCCGCATGGACAGATCTCACAATTAAAGAATTAATTAAGGAGTTTATCTTGCAAGAAAAAAATATACACAGCCGATTCCAAGTTGAAGAAGCTACCATTGCTGATCTTCATCAGGCTATAAAAGATGGGCGGACTACTTGTGTTGATATTGTTGAGCAGTATTTGGCCAGGATTAAAAAATATAATGGACCATCGAGCCTTTTAGTCACAAAAGATGGGGATGACCTATCTGAGAATACTCAAGGGGTTGTAAGGGGGGGAGCAGCAATACAGTTTGATCAAAAGACAATGAAGATCAGTGAACTGTTACCTCATTTAGATCAATATATAGGCCCACCTCTAGAGAATGGGCGTATGGAAGCTACGGCTTCTGATCCGAGCGTGATGCAGCAGTTTGGAATGATCGTGGGTAAGCCAGAAGCAGGGCAGGTCAACGCCTTATCCACAATTAATATTCGGGGTGAGCGCTCTGTAACTTGTCGGGGTGATTACGATTTGCATCCTTCTTTGGGGCCCTTGCCAAAGGGTGCTCCACCTGTATGCGAGATGTTTCGTCAGTATCCTGACGCATTAGAACAGGCCGCTGCATTAGATCAACAATTTGGGAAAAATCCTGATTTTGAAGCAATGCCTTTATATGGTGTCACTTTTTCTTTTAAGGATGCCTTTGATACTAAAGATATGAGGTCTACGGGTGGCGCTGATGCTGCTTATGACATCGATTTCCCCGCTAGAGACCATCTTCTGGTTGAGCAGTTAAGAAAAAAAGGTGCGATCATTTTTGCAAAGGCAATTATGACTGAATACAACGGCAGAGCTGGGGATCCGGGTGGTAAAAATCATCCTAACCAAGTATTACCTTCAGTACTTGGTTATCAAAGGTCAACATGGGGGGGCAACCCCTCCAATCCTTACGACACATCTCGAGCTGCTTCCTTAGGGTCAAGTTCGGGCTCAGGCGTCTCTGTTAGCGCTAATTTAGTGATGGCTAGCTTAGGTGAGGAGACTCGGATGTCTACTCGAGGACCTGCGAATCATAATTCGCTTGCGTTAATACTTCCGCATAAAGCGATGCTAGGATTCGATGGTGGTGCAATTGGCGCTGATATTTATTGTGATCGCACAGGAATTCTTTGCCGCACACTGACGGACTGTTCGAAAATACTAGATGCATTAAAAGATGATGAGCAAGGTTATTATGATCCTCGCGATCCCTATACAACTGTACCTAGATCTTCTGTGTTGCAGACGAGATATCAAGATCACATTACTAAAAATGCTACGCAAGGGATATTGAAAGGAACGCGAATTGGGGTAGTGCGAGAGTCAATGGTTAACCCAGGAATTAAGGCTGTAGAACCTATTATTTCAGCAGCAACAAAAGAGATTAAAGATATTTTAGGCTCACATCTTGGGGCAACATTAGTTGAGTCATCTCACCCCTTGTGGAAAAAAGATCCTGCTATCGAACAAATGGGCATCGACTTTACTAAAGCACTTTGCAGATTGTTGCCAGTATTTATGCCAGATATTTTGTTTCGTTTAAATGATGCTGGTCGGCCCGTATTTGAAGACTTTGCAAATCAAATCATACCAACAGAATTTGCTCTAGGAAAAATATTTGGTAGCGGAAAAATGGCGCCTATTGATTATTTTGTAGAACTTGCAGATTTAAATATTGAACCACCAAAAAACTTTAATATCGCAACTATTCAACATCAAATACTTGCAAATTCATTTAGGTTTCATATCAAACAGTATCTATCTCGAAGAGCAGTTGATTGGAAGGTAAAAGGATATCAAGAATCTTTAATCGATTGGCCAACATTAAATAAGCGATCTAAGTTCTGGGGTGATGATCAACGCTCAGCATTTAAGAATTGGGAAGAGACCAATGATCCCAGGAATCCTCTAGGAGGACGTCAAGGTATTGACGAGCGCATCATGCTCAGAGAGTTACTACGTCGAGTGGATATGATGGTGATTTTAGAAAATAAATTAGATGTTTTAGTGCGCCTTCATACGCCGTTGCCTCCCGCAAAAATAGGTTGGCCAGAAGAACCTGGGGAGATTAATGCTTTGCGAAATGAGATGCTTTATGGACCTAATGCAGGACTCACAGAAATCTTAGTACCTGCTGGATATGTAAGCACTGCCTATGATGCGCAATATGTCTTATCCGGGGATAAGAAAAAGTATATTGGAAAGTCTGTAGATGCCCCTACTCAACTTGCATCTCCAGGCATGCCATTTTCACTTGTGTTTCGGGTAGAGCCAGGAATGGAAGACCGCGTGATTAAGGTGGCGTCGGCATATGAAGGAGCTTCTAAGCGCAGGATATCTCCACCACAATTTGGGCCACTAACTCAATGATCCAGAGGCAACTCAATTGATTAGGGCATTACTACTGACGGGGATATTTTTTGTTACAACAGTTCTTGCCGCAACTGACACTTATCCCAATAAGCCAGTACATATCATTGTGCCTTTTGTTCCAGGGGGTCCAACGGATAATCAAGGGAGATGGGCTGCACAGCAACTCAATCAAGCTTTTGGACAAGCATTTATTATTGAGAATAAACCTGGAGGGGGAGGTGTTCCAGGGTCCGATTTTGTTGCAAAGAGTGTCCCAGATGGATACACGCTCCTTGCAGGAAATCCAGGGCCTTTAACGGTTGCACCGGCTGTAAAAAGCCAAATGCCTTATGACACTTTAAAAGATTTTGTACCGGTCATGTTGATTGCAAGAAGTGCAAGTTGTTTAGCAATTCACCCCTCAGTTCCTGCGAAAAATTTACAAGAATTTATTCAGTACGCAAAGCAAAATCCAAATAAGGTGAACTACGGATCACCGGGATATGGAACAGTTGGGCATCTTGGAGTAGAGTTGTTTGCCACGCATGTTGGGATTAAATTGAATCATGTCCCGTATAAGGGGGCGTCCCAGTATCTTAATGATTTATTGGCGGGGCATATTGACTTAGCCATTGTTCAGTTTGCAGCCTGCGAGCCTTTATTAAAACAGGGAAAATTACGCGCACTTGGCGCCACTTCAGAAAAGAGGTCGGCGCTACTTCCTGATTTACCCACTCTTGCGGAACAAGGTTTAAAAGGATTTCAGAGTTATAACTGGAATGGTGTATTAGCGCCAGCAGGAACGTCAAAAGAAATCGTCCAAAAGATATATCAGATCTTATCAAAGCAGATAGCTTTACCTGAAAATCAAAAAATATTTTTAGACCAAGGTCATGAGCCGAGAACAGATTCACCTGAAGAATTTGCTGAGTTTTTAAAAAATGAAAGATTAAGGATGGCAAAAGTTGCAAAAGAAGCTAACATACATGAATAATTAAAAAAGAATTAATACTTAAGGAGACAATATGAGCGACAAAAAAGATCCACCTTACTTTATGTATTTTCCTGGAAACTATCGATGGTCTGCTGCATTTATTAATATGATCAGCGCCGGCCCTTACGGCGGATCTGAAATTGGTGAATTACACAAAATTGGTGTTAAGCTCAAGGGCAAGGCGCCAGATGATGATGAAGCGTGGTTTGATGCTGTAACTACTGTTGCTGAAGGGGTTAGAGCACACGCTAGAAAGTTTGAGGCCGGTAAGCATCGGCATTCAGCAGCACATGCTTATTTACGAGCAACAAATTACTTTCATATGGCTGAGCGTTTTAGAACGCCTAAGGATGCTAAGGCCCTAGATGCATTTAAGGCGGGGATTGATTGCTTTGAGCATTACATCAAATTATCTGATATCAAGATTGAGAAAGTTGAAGTTCCTTTTCCCGATGGTAGTTTGCCGGGATATTTTGTGCACGCACAAAATAAGCAGTCAGATAAAACACCTTGCGCTGTTTATTTTGATGGTTTGGATGTGACAAAAGAAATTCAGTTTGTAAGAGGAGTACCTGACCTCATCAAACGTGGTATTTCTGTTTTGGTGATGGATGGCCCTGGAACAGGAGAAGCTATAAGACTCAGAGGGCACCACCTACGTCATGATTATGAAGTCGCAGGTAGCGCTTGTATTGACTATTTAGAGACGCGAAAGGATGTAGACGCTAAGAAAATTGGAATTGTAGCGATTAGTTTGGGCGGTTACTATGCACCACGATGTGCTGCGATGGATAAAAGGTATGCAGCCTGTATAGCCTGGGGCGCGCAGTGGAGCTATTATGATACGTGGAAGCAAAGAATTGATGCGAACTTTAAGACCTCATTATCTGTACCAGGACATCATATTAATTGGATACTGGGAGTTGATACTTTAGATCAGGCTTTAGAAGCTTTAAAGCCTTATGTATTAGATGGGGTGATGCAGAAGATGGAATGTCCGTTTTTATTAGTTCATGGTGCAGAGGATGAGCAAATTCCGTTAGCTGATGCCCAAAAGCAATTTGATGCTTGCGGATCAAAAGATAAAACGCTCAGAGTCTACACAGCTGAAGAAGGTGGTTCACAGCACTGTCAACGAGATTACCTCACGCTGGTCGTGGCTGATATGTGGGATTGGTTTGAAGATAAATTAATTAGAAATTAAACGCAGAAATTTTAAAAGGAATTTTATGAAATACTTAACTCCCCTATGCTTTGTAGTTTCTTTATTAAGTGCAGACTTTGCATTTTCTCAAGCATCTACGAAAAATTATCAGGTAGATACCTATGTGAAGTCAACTCCGGAAACAGTTACTTGGGGATATTTACCCAGTGGGCGTAATCCAGTTGCTAAAGTTAAATCAGGTCAAGTTGTGGCTATGGATACCTTAACTCATCAAGGCATCATTAATGGGGTGGATCCCGTTAAGTTTTTTGCAGACCAAGGGGTGAGTAAGAGTGAGCTTTTACCTGAAACGATGGAAATTTACGAAAAAGTTCCTCATCCACCAGGTTCTGGTGCGCACGTCATGACAGGTCCAATCTTTGTAGAAGGTGCAGAGCCTGGCGATGTTCTTGAAGTTCAGATCATTGATCTTAAATTTCGGGTACCTTATGGCGTTAATAATAGTGGCAAGGGTGGCGGTGTAGTTCCTGAGGTCCATAGCAAGCCATACCCTAAGGTGATTCGTTTAGATCTGAAAAGAAATGTCGCTCTCTTTGCACCTGGAATAGAAATCCCATTGTCGCCATTTATGGGAACGATGGCTTTGTTACCCGAGGAAAGTCTTACCAGCACGCGTCCACCAGGATCCTATGGCGGCAATATGGATCTAAAACGCTTAACAGCTGGCTCCTCACTCTATTTGCCTGTTAAGCAAACTGGCGCTCTTTTTTACACCGGAGACTCGCATGCAGTTCAAGGTGATGGCGAAGTTAATGGAACAGCTATTGAGGCTTCACTGACGCCCGTATTAAGGTTTATTGTGCATAAAGGCAAGGGTAGTTCATTGAAGTGGCCTCGCGCAGAAGATGCTAAAAATTATTATGTCATGGGAATGGATCGTGATTTGAATATTGCGATGAAAGAAGCTGTGATTGAAACCATTAATTTCTTAAAATCTGAAAAAGGTCTCAGTGCAGAGGATGCTTATGCTCTTGCAAGTATTTCTGTGAACTATATTGTTGGAGAGGCTGTGGATGATGTTTTGATGATTTATGGAGAAATACCAAAAGTTATCTTCAAGAAAAAGACCCCCTTTTGGTCTAAATGATTTATAGGTAAAACTTTAAGTTGCACTAAACTAGTAGCTAATATTATTTAGTGCTAACTTAAAGGACAAAAATGAATCAGGCAGCTACTAAGCAAAGAATTGGTTTTATTGGATTAGGCATTATGGGAAGTAATATGGCTGGCCATATTTTGGCTGCCGGATATCCTGTTAATGTATATAACCGATCACCTGAAAAAGGAAAAGCCCTCGTTGCTAAGGGGGCAAAATGGTTTGATACACCGGGTGCGTTAGCAGCAGAATCTGATGTCATTATCACTATGGTTGGTTTTCCTTCTGACGTTGAGCAAGTCTATTTGCATGCCGGCAATATTTTAGACAATGCAAAGAATGCTTACTTAATTGACATGACCACATCTAGTCCATCTTTAGCTGTCAAAATTGCACAAGAAGCCAAAAAAAGAGGATGTCATTCGATTGATGCGCCCGTATCTGGGGGTGATATTGGAGCAAGAGATGCAAAGCTCTCTATTATGGTCGGGGCTGATCAGGCTGATTTTGATGCTGTTCTCCCAATACTGCAACTCATGGGTGCAAACATCGTATTACAGGGTGGTCCTGGAGCTGGCCAACACACCAAAATGTGTAATCAAATTGTTATTGCTGGAACAATTATGGGTGTAAGTGAAGGATTGGCTTATGCAAAAAAATGCGGTCTTCATCCTGAGACGGTACTGAAATCGATTGGTGGAGGCGCTGCATCTGGTTTTCAACTCAATATCTTGGGCGCTAAGATGATTCAAGATGATTTTGAACCGGGGTTCTTTGTGGAACACTTTATTAAAGACTTAAGTATTGCACTTGAAGAAGCAAATGCGCTTAATCTTGACTTACCCAGTGTGACTTTAGCAAAACAACTTTATACCAAGCTTGTTGCAAAAGGCTATGGACGTAAAGGGACTCAGGTCGTATATAAAAACTATATCCCATAACCAAGATTTAGGTCTATTTTAGTAGGCGTGCTTTCTGATGGAGACAAATATGTCATTTATTCCAAGAGTATCTCGTTGTTACTTATTGATTGGTCTGATCATTTCTAGTCTTTTAATGAGTGCTTGTACTGCTCCTTCAGTATGGTTAAGTCGGCAACAGCTAAGCCCCTCGGACATCATCACACTTGTTAATGACTCCTCAAGGAGCTCTGCAGATAAAACTAATGATCTAACTAGAAAACCTGTGGAATTTCTAAATTTTGTTGGTATTTCATCGGGGATGGTCATTCTTGACTTATCAGCGGGAGGTGGATATACAACGGAGTTACTAGCGCGTGCTGTTGGAGTCCAAGGAAAGGTATATGGACAAAGTCCGCCAAGGCCTCCTGGTAGTCCAGTACTACCTATGGGAAGGCTAACTTCAGCGCAATCTTTAGAAGAACGCTCACTGCGATCGAATTTAAAAAATATATACCCAGTAATTAGGGCTTTTAATGACCCCGTGCCAAATGAATTGCAAGGTGGCAAGGTCGACTTGGTTACCTTAGTCTTTAATTATCACGATTTGGTACATCAAGGAATAGATAGAGACAAGTTGAATAAGGCGGTGTTTGAGGCATTAAAACCTGGTGGGATTTACATTATCTCTGATCATTCAGCTAAATCTGGCGTTGGTATTTCGGAAGTCAAAACAACACATCGGATAGAAGAATCGTTTTTGAGAAATGAAATAGTTAATATTGGATTTAAGTATGTTGGCCGCGGAAGTTTTTTAGAGAATAAAGATGACCCACGAGATAAAAATCAACCCGATCCTCCGCAATTAAAAGATGGCTTTATATTAAAATTCATTAAACCTTAAAAGCTGATAACCACATGATCAAGAGGTTTTTGTTTGCAATGATTGTTGATAATTTGAGTGTAAGCAGATTCTAAAGATTTTGTAAATTGAGCGGTATTAAAAAGAGGTGTAGTTAGACGATTGTTGCCCAACTTCTTTTTTAATTCAAGAAGTAATTGCGGATGATTTCCAATGTGAATAGCAAGAGCTTCATAATCAGATTGAGATGTAGTGATTAACTCTGGTAGATGAATAGCTTGCAGAAGACTAGCTGCAACTCGGCTAGCAAAAGATTCGCCCATGAGTGTTAGAACAGGTAGTCCAGCCCAAAGAGCATCGCTAGCAGTCGTGCCGGCATTATAGGGAAGTGTGTCTAAGAATAGGTCACAGACTTGGTAACGTGCTAAGTATTCATCACGAGCCAATCTTTGGCCAAAGATGAGTCGAGTAGGAAGGATGCCTCTTTTTTGGGCTTCAAGCTTAAGGTTAGACTCTGCCCATGGATTTTCTGCATATAAGAACAGGACACTATCATGAACGGCATGAAGGATTCGCATCCATCCATCGAAGGTGTTTGGAGTAATTTTAAAATTATTATTAAAACAACAAAAAACAAAACCAGTCTCTGGAAGTCCAAGTTCGTTTCGCGAGAATGCGCGATCTGATATTTTTCTTTTAGAGTCATTGACTTGGTAGCTAGGTAAGTAGATTATTTTTTCTGAGTAGAAATGTTGAGACTCTTGAGGAATAATAGTTTGATCGGCAATAATGTAGTCCATAAAATGGGGCCCCATAGTTCCGAGAAATCCAAGATAACTGAGTTGGATAGGTGCGGGTCGATACGTAAATACGTCAGCTCTATGATTGCTAGTAAACCCACCCAAATCAATTGCAATATCAATGTGAAGATCTCGTGAAAGTTTAGCAATATCAATTGAGGCTAATTCGTTAACTCGTACAAATTTATCTACCCCTTGTTGTAACCGACTAAGCATCTCACCTTCAGGATGTTCTTTTAGAGAAAAAGCGAATACTTCGAAATGATTGCGGTCATGTAATTCGAAAAGTTCGGTAGTTAAAAATGAAATGGGATGATTGCCAAAGTCAGCAGAAAAATAACCGATACGAATTTTATCTTTCCGAGGAGCGGGTTGAGGTTCCCCTAGCAAATAATTGGGTTGATAATGGGATGTTGTGAAAATCTCAGAACATAGACTCTGAAGTTCTAAAGAATCCACGAGTCCTAAAGAAGGAAATGGCTGTAGTACTTTTTCTTTGAGTCTGGTATTGTTGATGAGAAGTTGAAGGGAGTTTGTAAAATCATTCCAGTCGCACATGAGCATTTTAGCGTGCATGATAATACTTGGAAGGTAGTCTAAGTTCAATTTGAGATTCACTACTTGTTTGAAATCAGCAATTGCCAAATCAAATTTCTTTAAATCTTGAAAGATTAATCCTCTGTTATAGATGGCATCTCCATAATCCTTATTATTAGCAATTGCGAGTTCATAATGATATAAAGCCTGATCTATATTGCCCAATTCCCTATAGGCATTACCGACATTATTAAATGCCTCAGCATAATCAGACTTGTATTGAATAGCTAAATTGAGGTTAAGAATTGCTTGGCTAAAATCTTTTTTTTCTAAAAAAAGGAGTCCTAAGTTGTTATAGGCTTGGGCATAGCTAGGGTTATAAATAATCGCGTTTTGATAAGATTCAATTGCTTCATTGGAAGAATTAAGTTCTTGAAAGAGGACAGCCTGGTTGAAATAAGCCTCTGAAAAGTTGGGTTGATATTCAATGGCGAGGCGATAATGAACCAAAGCTTCATGTGGGCTATTATTTTTGTGAAACGCATTTCCTAAATTATTATGTGCTTGAGCGTAGGTTGGTTGATACCTAATCGCTAATTGATAATTTTCTATAGATAAGTCCCATTTCCCCTGCTCCTGATAAATAACACCACAATTAAAATAGGCTTGTACAAAATGAGGTGTTAAGGAAATAGCATTGCAGTAACTTTGTATTGCAAGATCTAATTGATTTAATGCTTGAAGGATGGTCCCTTTATTGTAATGAGCCTCCGAAAAATCAGGTTTAAGTAAGATCGCTTTTTCATAACTAACTAAGGCTAAATTAAATTGGCTGACTGATTTAAAAAGATTACCTTGTGTTAGTAGGGCAGGAGGGTGATTAGGATTTATTAAGATTGCATCATTCATTAATTCAATTGCTTCATCGTAGTGCATAGTCGTATTGCAAATAATTGCCAAAAGATGTAATGCATCAAAATGCTTTGGGTCGACTTGAAGTATTTTTTCATAAATTTCTTTGGCTTGAATGATTTGCCCTTGCTGATGAAGTGCATAGCCCTGTTCTAATAAATGATTTAGTTGAGGATTATTGGGGTTCATTAAACTAGATTTATATGTTCTATCAATGGAGATAATATGGCGAATTAAGAGACGACCACATGATCAAGAGGTTTTTGTTTGCAATGATTGTTGATAATTTGAGTGTAAGCAGATTCTAAAGATTTTGTAAATTGAGCGGTATTAAAAAGAGGTGTAGTTAGACGATTGTTGCC
>CAIJNI010000088.1 GCA_903821995.1 uncultured beta proteobacterium | reverse complement strand
TTTAAATAGATTTAAGTTTCATAAATTACTGCCGTAATAGTTATGGGTTGTTGTGAATTGAAACTTAAATTTTTTAACATAAGAGATATAAAATGGACATGAATCCCCCCGAATCAATTAAAAATACTGAGTTTTTAGTATCGTATGAGAATTTCTTTAAATATATTGAACTAATTGAAGAAATGAAACAATCATCTAAGTTTTTTAGAATTGATAATCTGGAGCGTGAAATACTAGAAGTGATTTCTGTTAATTGGAATAAGAAGAACTTGTTATTAGTGAGTGACGTTATTTCCTTATCTAAAATTGGCTCTCCAGCTACTCTCCATGCGCGCTTAAAAAATCTTCGCGATAAAGGGTTTGTTGAATACGTTTTAGACAATGACGCGCGCAAAAAATTTGTACAACCAACTGAACAAGCCTTAAATTATTTTGGAGATTTAGTACGTTGTATGTCTGCTGCAATTAATCACTAAGCTAATTTATTCAATTAGTAAAAGGATGTAGGTGGGGTTCCTATTTTAAAGTCGCTGCAATTTATTGATGATTTTGCAGTGACTTCTTTAGTTTTGACGATCTCTTTATTGGTGCAAGATACTTTAAAGCGCAGTAAAAAATAACGCCACACATCAATAGCTCTAGTACGGCCATCACAAAATTAGAGCCCGACTCAAAAAGTCTAGCAAAACCCTCAAAAAAATAGAGAAGTACTACCATTGTGGTTAGTTGTAATCGATCTGTATTCCCAGCATATAGGCCAGGCAGTAATAATGCTAGAGGCAAAGCCTTGAGAACCATTAAAGATCCGTGCGGGCGAAGGGGTGAAATAAACCATTCCCAACATATACACAGGATGCACAACATTAAAACGGTAATGAAAGTAACTTTTTGTAAATCGGAAAGATCTTTTTTAAAAAGAATCATGACTTTAATTTTAGCGCAGTCAAAGCAAGTCTTTTTCCTTGAGCAAGCGCTAACTTTGATTCATCTGAAGAGACTGATAACTGGTTTTGACCATCCGAAAAATGAGATACGCCATAGGGCGTACCTCCAGTTTTAGTATGGTGGAGTTCATTGAGGGAATATGGCAAGCCCAAAATCATCATGCCATGATGAAGTAGGGGGATCATCATGGTTAACAAAGTGCTTTCTTGGCCCCCATGAAGACTTCCAGAGCTTGTGAAAACACAGGCTGGTTTTCCAGAAAGCGTGCCTGCAAGCCACTGCGATGAGCTCCCATCTAAAAAATATTTGAGTGGTGCTGCCATATTTCCAAAGCGTGTAGGGGAGCCTAAAGCAAGACCATCACAAAGTTCAAAATCTGTGTATTCTGCATAGGGGGGGCCATCACTAGGGACTGGTTTTTCGACTGCTTCTGAAACGGCAGAAATATTTGGAACTGTTCTTAAAAGAGCATTTGCTCCAGAAATGCTCTCTACACCCTCACAAATCAACTCCGCAAGATGGCGGGTTGCACCATGTTTAGAATAGTAGATAACGAGTAAATTGACCTCAGACTTCATATAAAGATAAGAAAATGGTTAGAATCCTATTGTGACACGAACCCTAAAAACCAGCTTTAAAAAATTCAAAAATGTGGTGACCTTTTGGCGTCGACGATTTAATGATGCCCAAATTAATCAAGTTGCAGCAAGTTTGGCATATACAACTGTATTAGCCTTAGTACCCATGCTATCCCTTGCGACCGTATTAATTGCGAAGTTGCCTCAATTTATTAACTGGCGTGAAACTCTAAATCAATGGTTAGCAACCTTCTTAATTCCAGGAGCGTTATCAGGAAATGTAGCACTCTATTTGACGCAATTTTCGAGTCATGCAAAAGGCTTAACCATTTTTGGCCTAACCACCATATTACTTATTACCTTTTTTACTTTGTCGACGATAGAGAGAGCTTTTAATCAAGTTTGGCAAATTAAACGTTCAAGACCGTGGAGAAGGAGATTAGTCATTTATATTTTTGCTACGCTATTTGGTCCAGTATTGCTAGGAATGAGCGTCTATTTCACATCTATATTTATGACAACAACAGATGGTTTAACCAAAGATTTATCCGGAAATTTTCACTTGCTGCGCTTGATTTTTCCATTTGCAATTACAGTTTTAACCTTTTTTTTGCTTTACCGTTTTGGGCCAAATATCAGTGTAAGGGCTTACGATGCTTTTTGGGGAGGATTATGTGCTGCAATCATTTTTGAATCTGCTAAGTATGGGTTTACGTACTTTATCTCAAAAGTACCCGTATACAAGACACTCTATGGCGCCTTTGCGATAGCACCATTATTTCTATTGTGGATTTACTTAACTTGGTGGGTCACTTTGTCTGGAGCTGTATTAACAGCAAGTTTGCCAAAAATTAGGGGAAGTTTTGATTTACATCAGCAATAACTGAAGATAGACTAAAAGATATTAATGTAGAGGAGATGATATGAAAGTGAGCGATATTTTACGACTCAAAGGAAACACTCTATATTCAGTGACTCCCGAAACCAACTTGCATTCAGCGATTCATATGATGGCTGACCATGATATTGGTTCAGTTGTGGTCATCCAATATTCCGAGTTAGTTGGGATGTTAACCTTTAGGGAGGTGATTGGGACGCTTGCGCATCACCATGCAGGTTTAGATCAGGTGACGGTGGGTTCAGTTATGGATGAAATGCCGCTTACTTGCACGCCTGAAACTGATTTAGATGAAGTCAGACGAATGATGCTTGATCGCCACACCAGATATTTACCCGTTCTTGAAAAGAAGATGTTGATGGGCGTCATTTCTTTTTACGATGTCGCAAAGGCCGTCGTGGATGCTCAAGATTTCGAAAATACAATGCTAAAAGCCTATATTCGAGATTGGCCTCAGGACGTTAGCGAATGACTTAAGGCTTGTTAACTAAGTACTTTTTGTAAAGACTCTGACTAAAGTGCGATAATCTATTTATGGCTGGAAGCACATTAGGACACTTATTTCGCGTCACCACTTTTGGTGAATCTCACGGACCTGCAATAGGTGCTGTGGTGGATGGGTGCCCGCCAGGTTTGGAACTTTCTTTAGAAGATATTCAGCCGGATTTGGACCGCCGTCGTCCTGGTACGTCCAGACATGTGACTCAGCGCAAAGAACTTGATCAGGTAGAAATTCTCTCAGGAGTTTATCAAGGTCAAACAACTGGCGCACCGATTGCTTTACTGATTCGAAATATGGATCAGCGAAGCCAAGATTATCAAGATATTGTGGACACCTTTAGACCTGGCCACGCAGATTACACATACCAGCAAAAATATGGCATTCGTGATCCACGCGGAGGTGGTAGGTCTTCAGCGCGCTTGACTGCCCCAGTTGTCGCGGCTGCTGCCATTGCCAAAAAGTGGTTAAGAGAGAAATATCAGACTACTTTTTGTGGGTATATGTATCAATTAGGAGAACTCTCAATTCCATTTGAAGATATTTCTCATATCCCCAATAATCCTTTTTTTGCGGCTAATCAATCCAAGATCGCTGAGCTTGAGAATTATATGGATGCTTTGCGTAAGGCTGGGGATTCATGTGGAGCAGGTCTTACGATCAAAGCTACGAATGTACCCGTAGGCCTTGGCGATCCTCTTTTCGACAAGTTAGACGCTGATATTGCACACGCGATGATGGGGATTAATGCTGTTAAAGGAGTAGAAATTGGTGCTGGGTTTAGAAGTATTGTTCAAAGAGGTAGTGAGCATGGAGATGAAATCACGCCTGAAGGATTTTTAAGTAACCATTCTGGTGGAATGCTCGGTGGTATTAGTACGGGGCAAGATATTGTGGTCTCATTAGCGATCAAACCCACCTCTAGTATTTTGCTTCCCAAGAAATCCATCGATGTCCATGGACAACCCGTCATTGTTAAAACTACGGGTCGGCATGATCCTTGCGTCGGTATAAGGGCTACGCCAATTGCTGAAGCGATGTTAGCTTTAGTCATGATGGATCACGCGCTTCGCCAACGCGCATATGGAATTGATGTGCGCTCTATCACGCCAGTGATTCCAGGAAAAAAGGCTTAATTTACGAATGAAGTTGTCTTTTGGGGGGCACT
The DNA here is from genome assembly GCA_903821995.1 of uncultured beta proteobacterium. Lineage (GTDB taxonomy): Bacteria > Pseudomonadota > Gammaproteobacteria > Burkholderiales > Burkholderiaceae > Polynucleobacter. Next base: position 23,229 of record CAIJNI010000088.1, on the reverse strand, counting down.
ATCGTTTTGCCACCTTCTTCTTCTTTTACTATGGTTTTTTAGGGATTGTTAGCCCTTACCTCAGTTTATATTTTGATCATATTGGCTTTACGGCCATTCAGATCTCTCTTCTGATGTCGATGTTACAGATCACTCGTATCCTTGGTCCCTTTGCATGGGGTTGGTTAGCAGACTTTCGACAAAATCGAATAGAAATCATGAGGTTGACATCCTTAATGAGCCTTATCTTATTTTTAGGGATATTTTGGGTTAACTCATTTACCTATTTTTTGATATGGATGTTTTTGTTAAATACATTCAGTAGTAGCTTAACGCCTCTTGGAGAAGCTGCAACATTGCATGCATTAAACCAAGATAATCAGTTCGTTAATCGTTATGGTCGCCTGCGACTCTGGGGATCTATTGGGTTTATGTTGGCTGTATTTCTTGGGGGATTTTGGTTTGAGGATCAAGGGATATCAACTTTGCCGTGGGTTGGACTTGGCTTAATTACGGCGGTGGCTATTTGTGCCTGGTGTTTGTGGGAGCCGCCCATTACTACACAGCCCATGGAACGTGGTCAGCTTCGCCAGATTATGAAAAAGAAGGAAGTCATCTGGTTTTTTTCTTCTGCATTTTGGATGATTTTTGCACACGCTGCTTTATATGTTTTTTTCTCTTTATATCTAGAAAAAAAAGGTTATGGCAAGCAGGTCATCGGATTTTTTTGGATGATTGGTGTTGGCGCTGAAGTTTTATTTTTCTATTTCCAGAAATGGGTTTATGGAAAGTTACGAGCTGAACAGATTATTAGTTGGGCGTGTGGTTTTGGCATGATACGTTTTTTAATCGTTGCTTATTTGCCTGAGTTTTGGCCTTTGATAATTGTGCAACTGCTGCATGCGTTCACATTCGCAGCACATCACAGCGCTAGTATTCAAATATTACAAAAATGGTTTAAAGGCTCAACTCAAGCTAGAGGACAGGCGCTCTATACCACCATCTCTTATGGTTTAGGCGGCTCTATTGGTGGAGTTGCAGCGGGTTGGGTTTGGGAGCACTTGGGTCCAGAGCATGTATTTGCTATGGCTGCAGGTGCTTGTTTTATCAGTCTTTTATCAATCCAGCGCGTTATTAAGCGGGTGCATTACATTCCTGAATAATTTGGACCACCACCACCTTCAGGTGTGACCCAAACAATATTTTGTGTAGGGTCTTTGATATCGCAAGTTTTACAGTGAACACAATTCTGAGCATTAATTTGTAACTCGTCCTTACCGTCTTTTTTAATAAACTCATAAACACCAGCGGGGCAGTAACGCTGCTCCGGTCCAGCATATAGTTCTAAATTTGTGCCTACCGGAATGGATTGGCTTTTTAGGGTCAAGTGTGCCGGTTGATTTTCTTCATGATTCGTATTAGAAATAAACACAGATGACAAGCGATCAAAGGTAATTTTGCCATCGGGTTTAGGATAAATAATCGGTTCATGATCTTTAGCTAAATCAAGGCTCGCATGATCTGTATGTGTGTTATGGATTGTCCAAGGAATATTTCCCTTGAGTAACTTTTGTTCAAGTCCAACCATCGTTGCACCCAAGTAAAGGCCTTTTGACATCCAGGCTTTAAAGTTTCTAGCTTGATGAAGTTCACGGTGCAGCCAACTATTTTTAAATGAGCTTGGATAAGAAGTTAATTCATCATGTGCGCGGTGATTTGCGATAGCATCAAAAGCTGATTCTGCAGCGAGCATCCCGGTCTTTATCGCGGCGTGACTGCCTTTAATACGTGAAGCATTCAAATAACCCGCATCACAACCAATCAGAGCGCCACCAGGAAAAACGGTTTTAGGTAGACTATTTAATCCACCAGCAGTAATTGCTCTTGCGCCATATCCAATACGCTTTCCACCTTCAAAAAATGGTTTAATTTTAGGATGGGTCTTATAGCGTTGAAACTCTTCAAATGGACTGAGGTAGGGATTTTTATAAGCCAGTCCTAAAACAAAGCCAACGGCGACTTGATTATTTTCGAGATGATAGAGAAAGGATCCGCCGTAGGTGCTGTTTTGCAATGGCCAGCCTGCCGTATGAATCACAAGGCCTTCTTGGTGCTGAGCCGGATCGATTTCCCAAAGCTCCTTTATGCCGATGCCATAGCTTTGAGGATCGACACCATCATCGAGCTTATATTTTTCGATCAGTTGCTTGCCTAAATGACCGCGAGCACCTTCAGCAAATAAGGTGTACTTAGCCTTTAATTCCATTCCTAATTGAAAGTTTCCTGTTGGCTTACCATCTTTGCCAACTCCTAGATTTCCAGTAGCTACGCCGATTACTGCTTGATTTTCATCAAACAGAATTTCAGCCGCAGGAAAACCTGGAAAAATCTCTACGCCAAGGGCTTCGGCTTGTTCGCCTAACCAGCGGGTTACATTCGATAGGCTGACGATATAGTTGCCATGATTTTTAAAGCAGTCAGGCAGCATCCACTCTGGGGTGGTTAATCCACCATTTTGTGTGAGGAACATAAAACGATCTTCTGTCACTGCTGTTGTGAGCGGGGCGTTGAGTTCTTTCCAGTTGGGGATAAGTTCTGAAATTGCAATGGGGTCCATGACAGCACCTGACAGAATATGAGCGCCTATTTCAGAGCCTTTTTCTAAAATGCAGACCGATAATTCTTGATTTTTTTCAGTAGCGAGTTGTTTAAGTCTAATAGCAGCAGATAGACCAGCAGGTCCGCCACCAACGATAACGACATCGTAATCCATAGATTCTCTAGGGCCAAACTCAGTAACAAAGTCAGGATTCATTTGAGGAGGGGTGGTTATCATTTTAGGCCGCTAGTAAAAAAGAATTGATTAGTAATTAGGACTTATTTTAAAAGAGTTTTGGTTTGGTGAGCCAATCCGATTAAAATTGAAAAAATCAGCTCTTGGGGGTAAATATGGCTTATGAAATTAGTTTACAAGGTAAGGTTGCCTTAGTTACGGGGGCATCTAGCGGTTTAGGGGTGCAATTTGCAAAGTCACTGTCTCTTGCAGGGGCAACGGTCATTCTTGCAGCTAGGAGAGAGGATCGTTTAGAGGCTATAAAAAACGAGATTTCTAGCCAAGGCGGTAAAGCATTTGTGTTGACTTTGGACGTCACTGATATCCCTAGTATTGATCATGCCATCCAAATAGCAGAAGAAATAGCGGGTCCTATTGATATTCTTGTCAATAATTCAGGGGTATCAACTACCCAGAGAATCATTGATGTCACTCCAAATGATTATGATTATGTTTTTAATACCAATACCAAAGGGGCATTTTTTGTAGCTCAAGCGGTGGGTAAAAGAATGGTTGAGCGCGCTAAAGTGGCTCAAAAAGCGGGTCAAGAGCTCCCCTTGCGCATCATTAATATAGCTTCGGTTGCGGGTTTAAAAGCTTTAGGTCAGATCTCGATCTATTGCATGAGTAAGGCTGCAGTTGTTCATATGACGAGGGCAATGGCCATTGAGTGGGGCAGGTACGGTATTAATGTCAATGCCATTTGTCCTGGGTATATAGAAACTGAAATCAATTCTGCTTACTGGGAAACCGATGGTGGTAAAAAGTTGATACAAATGCTGCCAAGAAAAAGGGTTGGAAATACAAAGGATCTCGAGGGTTTGTTGCTTCTTTTAGTAAGTTCGCAGTCAGGATTTGTCAACGGATCGATTATTGCGGCAGACGACGGTTTAGCAATTGCGTAAAATAGGGACCAAGCATCTGTATCATTATGGAGTTAATTAATTAAAAGCGTCAAAACGCACGGGGGAAACATGAATAAGGTATTTGGTTCAGCACAAGAAGCTCTAAAGGGAATTGCGAAAGATAATTTAACGATTGCAGTCGGTGGTTTTGGTCTATGCGGAATTCCTGAAGCGCTCATCGCAGCCTTACGTGATTCTGGGGCGAAAAATTTAACCTGCATTAGTAACAATGCAGGTGTTGATGGCTTTGGTTTAGGTCTTCTTTTAGAATCAAGACAAATCAAGAAAATGATTTCTTCTTATGTTGGAGAAAACAAAGAGTTTGAGCGTCAGTTTTTAGCTGGCGAATTGCAATTGGAATTTACACCACAAGGCACGCTAGCTGAAAAGCTCAGAGCGGGCGGATGTGGCATCCCAGGTTTTTATACTAAAACAGGTGTGGGCACTCTTGTTGCAGAAGGAAAAGAAACAAAAGTATTTGATGGTGAGACTTATTTATTAGAGCACGCTCTAGTGCCTGACTTGGCTTTGGTTAAAGCATGGAAAGCTGACAAATCAGGAAATTTGGTGTATCGCTTGACTGCGAGAAATTTCAATCCAATGTGTGCAATGGCCGGTAAGAAAACCATTGTAGAAGTTGAAGAAATTGTTGAGAACGGTGAATTACCTCCAGATCAGATTCATACTCCTGGAATTTATGTACATGGAATAGTTCTTAATAAAAATCCAGAAAAACGTATTGAGCAAAGAACAATACGTCCTTCTTAAACATCACGAAAACACAATAACAGCACATTAAAAATATACAGAGAATAAGGAAAGATCATGGCTTGGACTAGAGACGAAATGGCTGCAAAAGCAGCTGGTGAATTACAAGATGGCTTTTATGTCAATTTAGGAATTGGATTACCCACCTTGGTGGCTAATCATGTTCCAAAGCATATGGAAGTTTGGTTGCAATCCGAAAATGGATTATTAGGCATAGGACCATTTCCAACAGAAAAAGAACTTGATGCGGATATGATTAATGCTGGTAAGCAGACGGTCACGACTTTACCGGGTTCATCTATCTTCTCATCTGCAGATTCTTTTGGGATGATTCGTGCAGGAAAAATCAATATTGCTATTCTTGGCGCGATGCAGGTGAGCGAAAAGGGCGATTTGTCGAACTGGATGATTCCTGGAAAAATGGTTAAAGGTATGGGCGGCGCTATGGATTTAGTGGCGGGCGTTAAGCGTGTGATTGTTCTGATGGAGCATGTTGCTAAGAAAAAAGATGGCACAGAAGATTTAAAGATTCTTAAAGAATGTAATCTTCCTTATACCGGTTTAAAAGTTGTTAACCGTATCATTACTGACTTAGCGGTGATTGATGTTACGCCAACGGGGTTAAAGTTAGTTGAGTTAGCTCCTGGAGTTACGACTGAAGAAGTTATTGCTAAAACAGAAGCAAAATTAGAGGTCGCACTTACTTAATGTCAGTATTGCATTCCCACGAACCTTCAAAAAAAACTCACTCAGATTCTGATGTGAGTGAAGGTGAGATGTGGCATGCCCATAAAGCTGGGGATGCAAAACACTCCCACTTTAAAGAGTCGACAAGTCAACGAGTTTTAATCATTGCGCTTGTTTTTACTCTGGGCTTTGCTGGGATTGAAGCCGTCGCCGGATTTTTCGCTAATTCTTTGGCGCTCATTTCTGATGCGGGTCATATGGTGACAGATGCTGCTGCTCTGTTTTTAGCGGTAGTTGCACAAATTATTTCAAAGCGTCCACCTTCTTCTAGGTACTCCTTTGGTTTAGGTAGGGCAGAAGCTTTAGCTGCTTTCTTTAATGGGGTAGCGATGCTGGTGTTAGTCCTCTGGATTGGTTATGAGGCATTTTCTCGATTTAAAGATCCTCATCAAGTTGCCGGGGGAACAGTCACTATAGTTGCCATCATTGGTTTAGCGATCAATGTGATTGTGGCTTGGATTTTGTCTCGCGACAATAAAAGTGTTAACACCAAGGCAGCCTTGGTTCATGTCATGGGCGATATGTTGGGCTCAATTGCTGCTCTTATTGCTGGAGTAGTTATTCAATATACTGGTTGGATGCAAATTGATCCGCTCTTATCGATTGTGGTGTGTTTGTTACTCATTAATTCCACATGGGGTGTTTTGAAGGAGTCCTATCATTTCCTCATGAAAGGAGTGCCTATAGACATTGACTACATTCAAGTAGGTAAAGATATCTCAAGTATTGAAGGTGTCAATGAGATCCATGATTTACATGTGTGGGAAATGACGCCTGGTTATCCTGCTTTGATTGGTCATATTGAAATCAGTGACTTATCTCATTGGCCACTCGTGATGGAAAGAATTAAGCATATGCTTCTTGAAGAGCACGGTATTGATCACGTCACTCTTCAACCGGAAGTTAGCGGTTCGCATTAACTCATCTTGGGATATTAAAGTTCTAAGCTAGCGTGATCTTATGGGGAGCTTAAATGCAACAACCTTTTTGGATTAATAAACTCAAGGCTTATTTTTCTAGTAAGACTTCAGATGCCCATGTTTCTTTAGGCGCGCGGCCAACTCTAAAGTCTCATCCAATCATCTCATCAGTATCACCTGACTATGTTCAGTGCATCAGTCCCTCTGGACTACATAAAATGGCGTATCACACCTGGGGTGACTCGTCTAATCCCAAAGTTTTATTGTGTGTGCATGGCTTAACCAGAAGAGGCTCTGATTTTTTCGCATTGGCAAAAGCTTTCTCAAAAGATTACTTTGTAGTGTGTCCTGATGTTGTGGGTCGTGGGGACTCTGAGTATTTAAAGAATCCATTACTCTATGGTGTGCCTCAGTACGTTAGTGACATGATGACCTTGATTGCCCGCTTAAGACCTCAGCAGCTAGACTGGTTTGGAACATCGATGGGTGGGTTAATCGGTATGGTGATTGCGGGACTTGAGAATCAACCGATCCATCGCTTATTACTGAATGATGTTGGTCCACGAATTAATGTGAGTTTTTTAAATCGCTTACAGACCTACTTGGGTAAACCCATTTATTTTCAAACAGAAGAAGAAGCTTTGGAATATGCAAACACCCTCACTGCGACATTTGGCAGGCACTCAGCAGAACAGTTACGCCAATTAAATAGGCCTCAAATTAAGGGGCAAGGTGGTCGGTGGGGGATGCACTATGATCCACAAATAGCGATGCCATTTATTGCTCAAAATCCGCTGACCATTGCCGCAGGTGAGGCTGCTCTTTGGGATAGTTTTGACAAGATTAAGATAGACACTCTGATTGTTCGAGGTTCGCAGTCAGATTTATTAACCGAGGCCACGGTAGCTGAAATGTGTTCTAGAAACTCTTTTGCACGCAGCGTTGTGGTGCCAGATGCAGGTCACGCACCAGCCTTTATTTTGCCAAGTCAGATTGAAATTGCTCGCGAATTCTTTTCCCTGTCTTAAACAGTGTTTTTAACTTGGTTTACATTTGAGTCATGACTCCTGAAATAGAGACTTCTAAAGCTAATTCCAAAACACCACTTGCTTGGTTAGGTGAAGAGAATCAATCGCATTTAGATGGCATGCTTGCAATCTTGCAGGCCTTAAGCATAGATGAAGCGACACAGTTAGCTATAAGTCACTTGGTGAGTTCGAAAAGCTTAGAGCTTCTCGCTAAGGAAATTGGTGAAGAATCAACCCTGATGATTAAAGGGTATCGTGCTCTTGTAGAGACGAGAGATAAAGTATCTCAGGGCCAGTCAGAGATTTTAAGAAAAATGCTACTCGCATTTTCGCAAGATTTACGTGTGGTCATTATCTATTTGGCATCTCGGCTTCAAACCTTAAGGTGGATTACAGCACAACAATTAATTCTAGATCAAGAAATTTTTCAGGAGATCTTGGATATTGATGCAAGTTTGGCGAATCGTTTAGGTGTTTGGCAGATCAAGTGGGAAATGGAAGATTTAGCATTTAGAAATCTAGAGCCAACGGCGTATCGTCAGATCGCACGATTACTGGATTCTAAAAGGCAAGCACGGCAGAAATTTGTTGAAAACATTATTGAAAAGCTTCAATTAGAACTGAGCTCATCGGTGAGTGGGACTGCCATAGAAGCTGACATACAAGGTCGTCCAAAGCATATTTATAGTATTTGGAAAAAAATGCAAGGTAAAGCATTAGATTTTGCCGATTTATACGATGTTCGTGCATTTCGGATTATTGTGAAAGACATCAAAGCCTGTTACACCGTATTGGGCTTAGTGCACCACATTTGGAGACCCATTCCGAAAGAATTCGACGACTATATTGCAAGACCTAAGCCCAACGGTTATCAGTCGCTTCATACGGTTGTGATGGATGAGCTTGATGTCCCTTTTGAAATTCAAATTAGGACCCAAGAGATGCATCACCAATCTGAGTATGGTGTAGCAGCGCATTGGCGATACAAAGAGGGGGCATTTGCTAATACGATTTCTGCCAACGCTCAATACGAGCAGAAGATTGCTTGGGCTAGGCAATTGATTGCTTGGAAAAACGATACTTGGGATCAATTAAAGGGGCAGACGATTGATGACAATATTTATGTCATGACTCCTTTAGGAAGATTAATCTCACTTGAACCTGGGGCAACGCCTCTTGATTTTGCTTACTCAGTTCACACCAACCTAGGACATCGCTGCCGAGGTGCTCGTGTGGATAGTGTGATGGTACCCTTGGATACGGTATTAAAAAATGGCCAAACCGTTGAGATTATTACGGTCAAAGAAGGTGGGCCTTCCCGTGATTGGCTAATGCCAAGTCGACATTATTTAGCAACGCACCGGGCAAAAAGCAAGGTACGAGCCTGGTTTAATGCGCTGGATGGCGAGAGTGAGTCCACGAAAGAAAGTACGAAGGAGCTCCTTAAAGAAAAGGCTGAAATTGTTGAGGAGATTCCGGTTCATGAGATGATTCTTAAACCGAGTCAACGTCAATCTCACAAGGGTGATATCTTAGTTGTCGGGGTTGATTCGTTGATGACGCAATTGTCCAAATGCTGTCGACCGATTCCGCCTGATGAGATTAGGGGGTTCATTACTAAAGGTCGTGGAGTATCGATCCATCGGAAGGATTGTCAGACACTTAAGCAATTAATTGTTCGAGCTCCTGAGCGGGTGATATTGACGTCTTGGGATGATGGTTTGAGTGCTGGCCAATTATCGCCAAATAAATCTGTATTTCCAGCGGAGGTATATGTCGAGGCAATTGATCGCCAGGGCTTACTTAGGGATATTTCAGAGGTATTTTCTAAAATAAAAATAAATGTCACTGGGGTAAATACCATATCTAAAAGGGGGATTGCCAAGATGCAGTTTACAGTAGAGGTTCCCCAGTTAAATGCATTGCAGATCGCTCAGAAGAGTTTAGAGGAAGTTAAAGGGGTGACTCTTGTCTATAGAAAGTGATAGAATATAGTCTTTAGGCTCGTAGCTCAGTTGGTTAGAGCACTACCTTGACATGGTAGGGGTCGCTGATTCGAATTCAGTCGAGCCTACCAAACACATGATGCGAAGACTTTAAATAGTCTTCGCATTTTTTATTGGGTTTTAGCTAGTGCAAAGTTTGTCTCGGATGCTATAGATAGTTGTCTTCTACAGCATCCAAAACTAAGTAGAAAAAAGACTTTTCAAATAGCTAAGAATTTTGGTTTTATTTAATTCTTTACAGAAGATTGGTTTCTAAGACTCTGGCTATTAGCCATTCTTTCACCGAGCTTCTCTAAGATGTCTTTAGCAGCTTTTTCTATCGCTGCTCCCAGAACTGCAGGACCGCCACCGCAGAATGAGCCACCGTCACCAGAGCTTGTTCTTTGAGTTTCGACAGTGGTTCCAAAGACTCTATTATTACTCTTTGTTCCAGTCACGGAGACACTTAAATCAACCGTAGCCTCTGCATCTGCGCCAAAAAATTTCTTACTAAATTTAAGCTTTGGATCAAAGCGCTCGACTCTAAATAATAAATTTATAGAATTCAAATTATTTGAATTTGAATCGCCAGGGGTAATATCATCAAACACTTGTTGTAGCATTGTCGGAAATGATTGCTCGAATGCGTACATGGCATCAATCGGAAAATGATGAGCAGAGCACATATATCCACTAACAGTATCATTAACTTTAAGTTTTGATAGGCTGGTTTGATCGACGTTATAAGAGAATTTACCTGGAATTCTTTTGTCATTGTCGCTATATATATTTGTAGCAGAAACAGTTTTAACAGCACCTTGATAGGCACATCCTGAAGTAAGGGCTCCTAAGATAAGAGCGCAAAACATCAATTTTCTAAACATTAAAAAACTCCTTGATTAGAAAATGCCAGAATAACTGGCATTTTCATTCTATTTAAATCAGAACTTATAGCCAACACTAACGCTAGGTCCAGCAATACTGACTCCATTGCGGTTGTAGTAAGACATATAGTCGAGTGAGGTATAAATGTCATTGTTAATCTTTGCTTGAACTCCTACTCCAAATGACGGGCTTGTTCCACTCGCCCAAGCGCTTGCCCAAGCGCCACCATACGTGGCAGTAGCACTAACAGTCCCATTTGTTGCGCCAGCTTTTGCATAGATAGAAAACATATCATTAATATCTAGGCTAGCTTTACCATAAGCACCATAAGCACTTTGAACCTGTGCAGTTACGCTTACTACACCACTATACCCATTAGCGCTATTTAAATTACCTGCGTACATTCCTTCTACTGCAAAGTTTTTATTGAAGTTATATCCGGCTTTTAATGCCCCCATAGCATTGTTAAATTGGAACGTAGGCTCGTTGTAATTGGCTTGAATCACACCAAGCTCTACATAAACCCCAGACTCTTTAGTTGTATTGACTTGGGCAATTGCGCTTGCAGCAACACACGATAATAAAGTGGCAACTATTAATTTTTTCTTCATTTTAAATCTCCTTGATTGATTCATTTATTGTTGAGTAATACGACTGGTAAAGCTAGGTTTATTGACTACGAAAGCTAGGGGGAATTGTTTTCTAAGTTGGTTCTGGTTTTAGGAGAGGTAGTAGGTTGTTCTCTTTTTTTTCCAAAGTTCAATAACTCAGTTTGTATTTCAGTAGAAATTTTTTCAAATGCTTTTAATAATTTCTCTGAGGGTAAAATTAATCGCAATCTTGAATCATCTGGGTGTGTTTGAAGATGAATCCAATTTCTTTCAATCAATCTTTTGAAGTGATATCGATTGCCCATTTCGCTATAGGCTCCGCTGTTAAATAAATTCTTAACTGTTAACTCATCTTCGTTTGTAAAGTGCTGTAATACAGTGATTAGGATGTAGTAGGGGATAAAAGAATGTCCTATGGGAAGATTCTCGGAAGTAGATCTTTGTACCTCTATTAATAAATTCGCTAATAAGCTTATTTCTTTGTTATTCATTTATGCTCTTTTTAGTGATTAAAAAGGAATTCAATTGAAATCAAAAGGTTTTAAATACACGAACTTAAGGTCTTAAGTCTGTGTTTGTTTTGATTGGCAATAAATCTTCCAGGAAGTCATTCTTTGCTTGTGTAAGATCATTGCGTGAGCTACTGTATTAATGAACAGTGAGTAATCGACTACTAAGTTTGGGGGTGTTTTATCTGAGATCAGTTGCGACCGGTTTCGGCTATGGTTAGAATCTTTTAACGGAATAAATGATCGAGAAGTTTTCAAATCAATCATTGAATTTAATGATTAGATTTTGTAGAGGTGGTTAATGCTGTAGGTTAAAAAATAGCTATAAAAAAATATAAAAGTAAATATAGAGTTTTCTTATGATTGTGGCTCAATATTTGAGCTAGTCCTTTTTTAAAATTGATATAAAAGAAAGGATGCCAATATGCGCGATTACACTTACTTAGATGCAGGACGTTTTGGGATTACGAACATTTATCGTACAAAGCGTTTCGACATTGATCGACTGGATTTAAATTGGTCCTCTGGTTATGATAATCGAGATTTCGTTAGGGGATTTAGGATCGTAGACCATGATGATGGGAATAGGGTATATGTTCATGGGGCTGATGCAGATGATCTTATCTTTAGTATGGCTCATATTAATAATCAAGAAAATTCTGGAGAAAAAGATTTCGAAGCATATATTCTCGAAGTTCTAGAGTCAAAAAAATATCTTGTTGCTAATCAAAAAAATACAGTTGATCAGGTAAAAGAGATGTTGCATTAGTACTTTTTAAGTGATTTCTTGAGTTCTGAAATAACTTTATCTCTTAATGATTTTGGTTCGATGACTTCAACCTCTGAACCATGCTTAAGAATATCCATGATGAGTTCTGGATCTTGATTAAAGGGGAATTCTAAGAAATAGGAACCATCAGCTTGGGTTGTTCCAACTTGTTCCGGATGCCATTTCTCGCTAGATACCCATCTAGCTCTTGTTGGTGAGAACTTTAACTTTGCTTTTTGGATTGCCTTACCAGAGAATATCCCGTAACTTTCTGTAAAGAAGGTTTGTAATTCGGTCTGGGTAATTTCAATCGCTTTGATTTTATCTAAAACTTCTACTTCACGGATGCCATCAACAGCAAAGCTGCGTAGTCCCTCTCTTAAATGGCAATAAGAGTCTAAGTACCAGTTATCGCGATAATAAATTAAACGTTGTGGTGAAATTTGACGTTGAGTTGTTTCATTTGTACCCTTAGAGTAATAAGTCATATCTAAACGGTATCTTTTAAGTAATGCGGTTCCGACTTCTCCGAAACAATCGATTGAAGCTTGTCGGTTAAAGATTCCAATGACTTTAATTCTTTTTCTTAACTCCTTAGAGGGGGCATCTTGACCCAGGATGCTGTCAATTACATTTCTTAAAGGTTCAATATGAGGGCCGAGTAATCCTGATTTATCTAAGGAGGATAAGAGGTGCTCCATGAGAGCAAGCGCAGTAGCTTCGCTTTGTGAGAACCATAGCCCTGGTATTTCCTTTAAGGGATTCTTAGTGCCCAATGGTATTCCATAGCCATTATTGAATCGATCATATTCAATAGGAACTCGAACGCGATCGCGAAGATAAGCTAAATCTCGTTTAAATGTGGCTGGAGATATTTCTAATTCTTCTAGAAAATCTTGTTGAGGAACATAGCCTCGTTTTTGAATCATATAGATGATTTTATGTAAACGTTCCATGTCGCTCATATCAAGCCCCCAATGAATTTATTATTTTTGTTACATTTGGTACATCCTAGCTCATTTATTGAGCCAGTGGAATATGAAAATGATAAATATAACTACTAACTTTAAAGTAATAGCTTTTTTTCTGGATTAAGAACTAGACATGCTGATCATTCATCTTTACCTCAGTTTTTGGATGCCCTATCAGCTTTTAGTTCATGATCATCAACATGAGTTAGTTAAACCGTATTGGGTAGCACAGGCTGTGATGGATGCAGCAATGATCATAGGTATCGGTGGAAGTCGCAGAATTGAGCCTATTGAGAATTTAAACCCTGAACTTGTACTAAGAGATCCGAATCCAGATGACAAACCCCTTTCTCGAAGAAAGAAATTTATTCAAGAATATGTTAACTACAACCTATCAAGAATGAGTCGCTTGTAATCATGATGAAACTTCAAATCAAGACGATTGACTATATAGAGGCAATCAAACAATTAAGAAAATTAGCCCCAAAGGGTAAAGGGCGAACTAAGTATTTAAATGGAGTAATGTCCTTGAGTTTTTCGCAGAATGAAATGACATTAACTGTTGAAGATGCAACACAAATGTGTGATGCAAAGGGGATTTGGGTGGGGACTGTGCTGCTCTCTTTTGAATTTGCACAACGCTTTGCTCTTGTGCCACCTAATATCGAATATATTAATGTGAGATTTTATGATGGAGTTATTCACATGGAAAATATGGGGATTGTGGCAAGACTAGAGATTTAGATAAGAAAAATGCCAGTCTTTCCTGGCTGTCCGTTTGCTCCCATCCAGAGGGTAATTCGAAAGGAAAGGATGTACAAACTGGTATGGTTTTTAATGAAAGGAATCAACTCCTCCAACCTTAGGCACTCATACCTGATCCATCAGTTGGCTACAAATAGCAACAAATTCTTTTAAAAATCAAGTTAAAAACGGGAATGGCTTGAATCATCACTCATCACCATCCACCACAAATTCACCAATAATCTTTTGATCTTGAACCCTAGCGTATCCCCTGATCGATAGAGTCGCTATCGAACGATATTTATAATTGATTTCAGAACCCTCTGGAATAAAAAATTCCCATAAACCTTCACCATCTTTCAAGTTCGAACTAAATTCCAGCCAAGCTGCATTGAGATATCCAAATGGGATAGAAGGAGTAATCCCTAGAGGGTCGTGATAAAAATTTTTGGTATCTGCTTCAACATCCGCAATCGGCACCTTTTTGACTAAGTATTGAGGGAGGCATAAGAAACGACTTTCTTCGGCTTTTTTCTCCTCCAATAAAGTTTCTTGCTTCTTAAGAATCAAGTCTTTGATAAAGAACACTCTAAATATTGGCCAAAAAATAACAAACGCTACAAAAGAGATAGCAAACACCAAAGGCATCAGAAGTTTCTCTTTTAGCGGGATTTCGCCATACATGCCGCGAATAAACCCATTATTCGCTCGTTCGTAATACTCCGTTATATTGGAGGAGAGCGGTTTAACGCTAATTACAACCCCAATCACGAGATAGATCATGATCAGATTGAAATGTTCAGATAGGAAGTTAGATATCCAGATCATTCTTCATCCCTCAGTGATTGACTGTTATCCACTATTTGTTCGCCAATGAGTAAACCCAGACGAAACTCTAAAATCAGATCTTTTGCATAAGTACTGGCATACCCCATATGCACATAATTCAGGAGATCCCCAGATGGACAACGAATTTCACCATTAAACCAATGGGCAAAAACCCCACCAGGAGAATTGGGAAACAAATAGTCAAGTCCAACGTTTTGTTGATTGGGGAGATGACCAGTTAGCTCAATTAGATAAAGTCCATAACCTTTTTCAGGACTGCCTTTTACCTCCCAAGACCCAATATAGCCCCTCCAACAGGCAGTTGAATAGGATTCAAATTGAATGCTTGGATGATGGGCTAAATACCCCCCAAGAGGTTCAGTAAACATAGAGTATTCAGTACCCTTATAGATGAGGGACTCAGCTGCTTGTGCGGTCATATTTTTCTCCTAATGTTGTTTATTAATTTGACAGATACAAAGCTCAATAGATGAGCCTATTCATCAATACCATAAAAAATATGAAAAAAGGAGAGCATCAATGACGAAATTAAATTGTGGGGTGGGTGACCTAGCTATTATTGAGGTCTTATGGATAAAGCTCAACCGTTGATGAATGGTAGGAGTCAAGCGGTGAGATTGCCTAAAGAATATCGATTTAATGACTCAGAGCTTACTATTCAGCATTTTGCTGGTGGAGTTTTACGACTATCAAACAAAAGTTTGTTTGATAGTATTTCAGTTGCACTTAATCTACTGGAGACGGATTTTTAGATTGAGCGTGTGTAACCTTATTTACAAATGAGAGAAGAGATAAAGCTTTTAGACACCGTGATCGCTGCTCATGCGCTAGCAAGGAATTTGTTACTTGTCACCAATAATCAGAAAGAATTCTCAAGAGTCCCTGAATTAAAAATCGAAAACTGGGTCAGAAACATAGTGTTCCTAGCCACAATCAGTTCTCCTAGCCTAATAAAACTCTTTACAATACCTATTTACATTCAAGTGAACACTAATTGACCTCTTAAAATAGGGGTAAATTAAACAATGGAGTTTAGATGGTTGTCATTACCTTACCTGATGGATCGAAAAGAGAATACCCAGAGCCTCTGACAGTGGCTGCAGTTGCGCAGAGCATTGGTTCGGGTTTAGCGAAAGCCGCTTTGGCTGGAAAACTTAACGGTAACCTGGTGGATACCAGTCACCTGATTGATAAAGATGCCAATTTGGCCATTATTACCGACAAAGATGCAGATGGCGTTGATGTCATTCGTCACTCTACAGCTCATTTACTCGCTTACGCTGTCAAGGAGCTCTTTCCAGAAGCCCAAGTTACCATTGGTCCTGTCATCGGAAATGGCTTTTATTATGATTTCTCGTATAAGCGTCCTTTTACACCAGAGGATCTTGAGACGATCGAGCGTCGTATGGCAGAACTTGCTAAAAAAGATGAAGTTATTACGCGTAAGGTGCTCCCACGTAATGAAGCTGTTGCTTACTTCAAATCGATTGGTGAGCATTACAAGTCAGAAATTATTTTAAGTATTCCTGCGGGTGAAGATGTTTCCTTGTATACCGAAGGTAAGTTCACTGATTTATGTCGTGGACCACACGTGCCTTCGACTGGTAAGCTCAAAGTATTTAAATTACTTCGTGTCGCAGGCGCTTACTGGCGTGGTGATAGTAAAAATGAGATGCTACAGCGGATTTATGGAACCGCCTGGGCTAAAAAAGAAGATCAAGATGCTCATTTACATATGTTGGAAGAAGCTGAAAAGCGTGACCATCGCAAATTAGGTAAGCAACTTGATCTCTTTCATTTTCAAGAAGAGGCACCGGGCCTCATCTTCTGGCATCCCCGTGGATGGGCCATTTGGCAGCAAGTCGAGCAGTACATGAGAAAAATATATCAAGATCATGGTTATCAAGAAGTTAAAGCACCGCAGATCATCGATCGTTCCTTATGGGAAAAATCGGGGCATTGGGAAAATTACAAAGAAAATATGTTTACGACTGAATCTGAAAGTCGTGCGTATGCGCTCAAGCCCATGAATTGTCCTGGGCATATTTTAATTTTTAACTCAGGCTTACACAGTTATCGTGAGTTACCGTTGCGTTTTGGTGAGTTTGGACAGTGTCATCGCAATGAACCCTCTGGCGCATTGCATGGTCTCATGCGTGTTCGTGGCTTTACTCAAGATGATGGTCATATTTTCTGTACAGAGGATCAGATTCAGTCAGAAGTTGCTGATTTTGATCAGGTGGTTAGAAGTGTGTATCAAGATTTTGGCTTCACTGAAGTAGCGGTCAAACTTGCCTTAAGACCAGAAAAGCGTGTTGGCGACGATGCGATTTGGGATAAGGCAGAGACTGCCCTGCGAGGTGCCCTAAAAACATCTGGGCAGGAATGGGAAGAGTTGCCTGGGGAGGGAGCTTTTTACGGCCCTAAGATCGAATACCATCTCAAAGATTCGATCGGACGTTCATGGCAATGTGGCACGATTCAGGTAGATTTTTCGATGCCAAGTCGTTTGGGGGCGGAATACGTTGCGGTTGACAATAGCCGTAAAACACCCGTTATGCTGCACCGTGCCATTGTTGGTTCGCTAGAGCGGTTTATTGGAATTTTGATTGAAAATCATGCAGGTGCGATGCCGGTGTGGTTAGCTCCAGTTCAGGTAGCAGTCTTAAATATTTCAGAGAATTCAGGTCAATATGCACTAAAAGTTGAGCAATTGCTGAAAAAACAAGGATTTAGAGTGGTAAGTGATTTGCGTAATGAGAAAATAACGTATAAAATACGAGACCATGCCCTACAAAAGCATCCATATATTCTTGTTGTTGGAGATAAGGAAGCAAATGGCAATTTAGTTGCCGTGCGTGGTCGAGGAAGTGTTGATTTAGGTGTAATGACCATCGATGCCTTCACAGAGAGACTTCAAGAGGATATTTTCCATAGAGTCGTCACTCCTGTTGCCTCGACTAGCGCGGTTTGAATGATTTAAACAGGAAAGGAAGCAGGTATCGCTACAGAAAAACTGCATCGTATTAACCGGGAAATCACAGTACCTGAAGTGCGATTGATTGGAATTGAAGGACAGGCGCTTGGAGTTGTCAAAATATTTGACGCCATCAAGATGTCTGAAGAGCAAGAAATTGATTTAGTTGAGATAGCTCCAACGGCCGAACCACCAGTATGTAAATTGATGGATTACGGCAAGTTTAAGTATCAAGAAGCTAAAAAAGCACATGAGGCCAAGCTGAAGCAAAAGGTAATCCAGGTCAAGGAAGTTAAGTTTAGACCTGGTACAGATGATGGTGATTATGGTGTTAAGTTGCGAAATCTGATTCGTTTCTTAGAAGAAGGCGATAAAACAAAGATTACTTTGCGCTTTCGGGGAAGAGAAATGGCTCACCAAGAGATTGGTGCGCGCGTATTAGAAAGATTAAAGGCTGATTTGGAGCCTTATGGAACAGTGGAGCAGTTCCCTAAATTAGAGGGACGGCAAATGGTGATGGTTTTATCACCAACCAAAAAGAAGTAGTTGTATACGAAGTGGTAGTTAAGAGCGATAGCTCGATATAAGTGTGTTTGGGTTTTAGAAGTGTCATCATTGGTAGATGACCACCTTATCCGCACAAATTAGTGAAAAGGGAGCAGTCATGCCCAAGATGAAGAGTAAAAGCGGTGCAGCGAAGCGCTTTAAAGTCCGTGGAAGCGGATCGATTAAGCGTGGACAAGCCTTTAAGCGCCATATCCTAACCAAGAAGACAACAAAGAGTAAGCGCCATTTACGTGGTTCAGCTGAAGTTCACGAATCTAACGTCAAGTCAGTTCGTGCCATGTTGCCTTACGCTTAATTGAACTAGGAGAATCTTATGCCAAGAGTTAAACGCGGGGTCACAGCACGTGCCCGTCACAAAAAAGTTACCGACGCTGCCAAAGGTTATCGCGGCCGTCGTAGTAATGTATTTAGAATTGCTAAAGAAGCTGTCATGCGCGCTGGGCAATATGCCTATCGTGACCGTCGCAACAAAAAGAGGGTATTCCGTGCTTTATGGATTGCTCGTATTAATGCTGCGGCGCGTGAACATGATTTGAGCTACAGCGTATTTATGAATGGCCTTAAGAAGGCAGCAATTGATTTAGATCGTAAGGTCTTATCAGATATGGCGATTCATGATAAGCCAGCCTTTGCTGCTTTAGTAGCTCAGGTTAAAACTGTTCAAGCTGCAGCTTAACTATTCTTAAAAGATGGTTGATCTCGACCAACTCGTCGAGGATGCCAAGCGAGACTTTGCTCACGCAAAGGACTCGGTATCTCTCGAGGACGCAAAAGCTAAGTATCTAGGTAAGTCAGGACTTTTGACAGAAATGCTCAAAGGTCTTGGCAAGCTAGAGGTTGAGTTGCGTAAAACTGAAGGTGCACGAATTAATATTGCTCGTGCCCAAGTTGAATCTGCATTACAAGACAAAAGAAATGCGCTTGCTGAGGCAAGTTTGCAATCTAAACTATCACAAGAAGCCATTGATGTTTCTTTGCCTGGAAGGGGAAGAGGTGTGGGTAGTCTTCACCCCGTCATGCGGACTTGGCAGAGAATTGAAGAAATTTTTAATTCTATTGGGTTTGAGGTAGCAGAAGGGCCTGAAATAGAAAATGATTGGTTTAATTTCACAGCGCTCAATAGTCCAGAGAATCATCCAGCACGATCCATGCAAGATACATTTTATATCGATGGACAAGATACCTTAGGTAAGCAATTATTACTTCGCACGCATACCAGCCCGATGCAAATTCGGTTTGCAAGTAATAAGGTCAAAGAATATTTAGCGCAGCATGGAAATCTAGATCATTTTCCAGAGATTCGTGTGATAGCTCCAGGAAGAACCTATCGGGTGGATAGTGATGCAACGCACTCTCCGATGTTTCATCAAGTTGAAGGATTATGGATTGGAAGGGATGTCACCTTTGCATCCTTAAAAGGTATTTATACAAATTTCCTCAAAGCTTTTTTTGAAAATAATGAACTTAATCTCAGATTTAGACCTTCTTATTTTCCGTTTACAGAACCATCAGCAGAAATTGATGTGGCCTTTCCTTCAGGAAAGTTAGCTGGTCGCTGGTTAGAAATTTCTGGCTCTGGTCAAGTTCATCCTACTGTGATTCGCAATATGGGATTAGATCCTGAAGAGTTTATTGGTTTTGCTTTTGGTTCGGGACTAGAGCGTCTTACGATGCTTCGTTATGGCGTTGATGATTTACGTTTGTTTTTTGAAAATGACACCCGCTTTCTTTCGCAGTTTCCTGCATAACTTGAGTTAAAACTGAACATGCAATTTTCTGAATCCTGGTTAAGGCAATTTGTTAATCCTCCTCTATCTACTGAGGAATTAGAGCATACGCTAACCATGTCAGGTCTTGAAGTTGAAGAAATGAAAATGCTTGCTCCACCTTTTAGCAAAATTGTTATTGCTGAAATTCTAGAAGCAACACAACACCCCGATGCAGATCGTCTTCGCGTATGTAAAGTGAATGTTGGTGAAATTGATGGAGTAATTAACCCTCTTCAAATTGTGTGTGGTGCTCCGAACGCCCGGGTGGGGATTAAAATCCCCTGTGCTTTGGTGGGAGCAGTGTTGCCACCAAGCGAGCCTGATGGCAAACCTTTCCTCATTAAGATTGGTAAGTTAAGGGGCGTTGAAAGCTTCGGTATGCTTTGCTCCGGAAAAGAGCTAGGCTTAGGTGATGATCATGCTGGGATATATGAACTTCCGATTGATGCGCCAGTGGGGAAAAATATCCGCGAATACCTTAATTTAGATGACACACTATTTACGATTAAGTTGACCCCAAATAAAGCAGACTGTTTGTCTGTGATGGGGATTGCTAGAGACCTGTCCGCTGTGACAGGATCTGCTTTTATGCCAAACTCGCCTTCTATTATTAAAAGTACGATTGATGATAAGTTGAAGATTCGTGTGGAAGAGCCTGAACTGTGTGGTCGTTTTTCTGGTCGTGTGATGCGCGGCGTTAATGCTAAAGTACCAACTCCTCAATGGATGGTCAGCCGTTTAGCCAGTGCAGGTCAACGTAGTATTTCAGCTCTTGTGGATATTTCTAATTATGTGATGTTAGAAGTGGGTCAACCAACGCATGTTTTTGACTTGCACAAAATTCAAGGGGACATTACTGTACGCTGGGGTCATCCTGGCGAATCTGTAAAACTCTTAAATGGCCAAACCATTCAAATTTCAGACATAAAGCAAAAAATTGGCGTCATTGCGAGTGGGAATGAAATTGAAAGCTTGGCAGGTATTATGGGCGGCGATCATACTGCTGTTAATTTAGACACTACTGATATTTTTGTTGAATCAGCTTACTGGTTGCCCAATGCAATTCAAGGACGTGCGCGAGAACTTAATTTCTCAACTGATGCAGCCTATCGCTTTGAGCGAGGTGTTGATCCCATGTCGGTTGTTAAATGTTTAGATTATGTTGTTGAACTTATTCAAAATATTTGCGGTGGTCAAGTCGGGCCGGTCACAGATCAACTCCTTAATATGCCAAAGACTAAGCAGATCAAACTGCGTGTTTCTAGAGTTGAAAAAATTATTGGTGTGGCGTTCTCAGGTAATCAAATTGCTGAATACTTTGATCGCAGTCAGTTTTCATATACACGCCAGCATCCTGGTGAAATTCATGAATCTTTTGTGGTGGAGGCGCCAAGTTATCGCTTTGATTTAGAAATTGAAGAAGATTTGATTGAGGAAATTGCAAGGTTATACGGCTTTGAGAATATTCCCGAAGTCGTCCCATCGGCAGATTTAAGCTATCAATCGAAATCAGAGACAAAGCGATCAATTCATCAATTGCGTCATCAAGTCGCAGCGCAAGATTATCAAGAAGTTGTGAACTATGGGTTTATTGATAGATCAACTGAAAGTAATATTTCAAATAACTTAGATCCTATCCTTGTTGTTAATCCTTTAGCTGAACAATTTGGCGTGATGCGAAGTTCATTGCTGGGTGGATTACTGAATAATTTGAAGACAAATATCAATCGTAAGGTTAGTCGAGTTCGTTTATTTGAAATAGGTCGAGTTTTCCTCAAGTCAGAAACAACAACGGAAGGTCCGCTTCAACTGCGAGGGATTAATCAGCCTACTCGCTTAGGTGGTCTAGCTTATGGGCTGAAAGCTGCTGAGCAGTGGGGGCAAAAGACCCTGGCGATTGACTTCTTTGATGTGAAGAGCGACATTGCAAATATGCTTTCTCCGCTGAAGATTGAAACCAGGTCAAATAAAATGCATCCTGCATTTCATCCAGGTCGCTGTGCAGATATTTTTGTGGTGGATGATCTTGGTCAGGCTACTGCTATTGGCTTGATGGGAGAACTTCATCCTAAGTGGCAACAGTATTATGATTTACCGCTTGCACCGATGATGTTCGAAATTGACTGGCTTGCAGTTCAAGACCAGCATCTCCCCAAACCTCAAGAGGTTAGTAAGTTTCAGGCAGTCGAAAGAGATCTTGCAATCGTAGTCAATAAAGAGGTTGTTGCTCAAGACATTTTGGACGCAATGTATCGACAGATCTTTAAAGATCGTGCTCAAAAAAGGGATCATTTAATTAAGAGCATTATTTTGTTTGATGAGTTTAGGCCGTCAAAAGATCAGATGGGTGGACTAAATCCTGACCAAAAGAGTCTTGCATTTAGGGTGACTTTGCTCGATGAAGGGCAAACTTTGCAGGATTCGCAGGTAGAAGAATCCATAAAAACCCTATTAGATCAAGTTCTTGTTCAATTTTCCGCGCATTTGCGTTAGCATATATAACTTATAACAGGATTAATTAATTTGCCATGACCACTAAAACCAATAATTCAACAGCGACGATTACAAAAATCGAATTATCTGAAGCTATTTTTGATTCGGTAGGATTAAATAAACGTGAAGCAAAAGAAATGATTGATGCTTTCTTTGAAAACATAGGACATTATTTAGAAAGAGGCGTTGACGTTAAGATTTCGGGATTTGGAAATTTCCATTTACGTAGCAAATCTGAAAGACCTGGGCGCAATCCAAAAACTGGTGAATTGATTCCAATTAGTGCGCGTCGCGTGGTTACTTTTCATGCGAGTCAGAAACTAAAGAGTGCGATAGATCAAGATGTCGCTGTCTGAAAATCTTTCTCTTTTAGAGGTTGAAGAGAATGCGACCAATCGCATTTTGCCTCCTATACCTGCAAAAAGATATTTTACAATTGGTGAAGTTGGAGACTTATGTCTGGTTAAACCACATGTGCTTCGTTATTGGGAGCAGGAATTTAATCAATTAAAGCCACAAAAGCGTCGAGGGAACCGTCGTTACTATCAACACCATGAAGTCTTACTGATTCGTCGTATTCGTGAGTTACTTTATAACGAAGGCTTTACGATACATGGCGCTAAGAATCGTTTAGAAGAGTTAGAGGCGCAGTGGCAAATTCGAACAGAGCTAGAGGCTGTTCTTACCATTCTGGCCGGATCAAAATCTAAAGCTCAATAGCTAAAAACTCAAACTGATACAATAGTTTCTTGTCGGGGCGTAGCGCAGCCTGGTAGCGTACTTGCATGGGGTGCAAGGGGTCGAGTGTTCGAATCACTCCGTCCCGACCAATTAATAGAAGGCTCTCGGCCCGTATTCAAAACTCTAAATATTACTCATCTGTCAAACCGTGACACTTACCGTGACACTTATATTGAAGT
>CAIJNI010000087.1 GCA_903821995.1 uncultured beta proteobacterium | reverse complement strand
TTAAATCTTCTGACCTTGCATCGTCAATACATTTTTCGTAGTATTGAATAATTTCATTCGGTATAGTAATTTTATTTGTTTGCATTTTCTGTGCTTTCAATAGTTTTCAAAAGCTTCATAGATCATCACCATGGCTAAAGTATCTAATTCACAATATCTAAAAAGTGAATTTTCTACTGCAGCTCTTTCTTCCACTGGAACATATGAAAACTGAAGTTTGCCATAAGCTATTGTCGCTGAGCCTCCTTCAGATATATTCAGATCAGAATCCAGCTCTAATGTTTCTATTGACTCATTATCTATATCATCAAATGTAGGTGGCAGAAGCTTATAAGGATTCACGACTTCATTGTCTTTCAGTCTCCACCAGATCATTTGATCAAAATTTAGGCTTTCATTTCGACTTTTAAGTAAGGGCTGAGAATATTTCTTCTTTAGAAATTCTGAGCTTTTTAAGACCGATGGCAAGTAAGGCCTTAACCGACGCACATCCATCTCGTTTTATTTACTAGCATTAAGCCCAAGCATATGCCCGGCTTTAACGATTGCCCAATGCTTCCAATCATCAGCTGCGTCTCGGTATGGCTTCGCTTCATTAAATGCATCAATTGGGTGACCAATTGAGTCAATGACCTTCTGCCCTTGGGCTAGAAGTATCTCTGAAACCACTATACCGATTTCAAAACGTTGAATCTCAAAGTCAATATCAGAGCACAAGCTGTCCCAATCGGCGTGCTTTAGTTCTGATTTAACGCCACCATTGAAACTAACCCATTCAATATGAAAGTCTGATCCTTTCGCCGTCACTTTAATGCCGCCAATTCCGGGCTCGCTGCACCACATGCCGTCGAAAACTCGGGGCAATTTGCGCTTTCGAAGTCCTTTTCTTAGAGCTTGAAGCTCTAGCTGTGTTGGAAGTTTCATCTGTAGTTTCCTTTTGGGTTGGTAACAAACAAGCTTTACATGAAAACCTCACCGCTTGATAAGGTCTACATTCCTGGGATTTTGATAATATTTTCATGCTTAAAAAAGCCTCCAATGTGGAGGGAAGTAACTTCAGTGCTAAATTTTTAACCTCTTTTACTTTCGAAAATCCAATTGAGTTTGTTTTTTTAAAATTCGCCAACTATTGTTTACTTGTGTGAGTTCATCAAAATACATTCCCATTGACACTGGGCCATTCAATTCAAACGGTGCATCATCGCCTTCTTTTATATTCAAAATACGGTATACCGTAAAGTAGCTTGTAATTTGCACATTCCCATTTTTTAAAAATGTCGATTTTAAATTGCTGATGACGTGGCGAACTCTTGTGTCTTTTGGTGTTGATTGAAGAACTGTGCGAAGATTTGATATGCCCGAGATTGTTTGATCAGGTCGTTCCCAGATGATTTCTTGCGTTATAAAATCCTCCATTTTTTGCCATTCTCTAAGGTCGAAATGGCCCATAAACGCAATGACAACTTCAAAGCATTCTTGAGTTGTTAACCATTTTTTTAATTCTTTCGAAATATCAATTTGCATGATTGCATTTGTTATTGAGGTGGATGGGCATGGAGTGCGGTTTCATTGATATCCGTTCCCCAACCCGGTCGAGTTGGTACTTGCATGACTCCATTTTTGATCTGTAAGGGGTGTGTTAAAAAATCTTGCATCCAAGGAACTTCATCGACGACAAATTCCATTGCTTTGAAGTTTGGCAAAATCGCACACAAATGCGCGCCCATCATCGTCGATAGGTGGCCATGGTAATTGTGTGCGGCGACAGTGACGTCATAAGAATCGGCCAAGGCAGCCATTTTGACAGAGTTCACCATTCCATTCCATTGAACATCAATGATCGCAAAATCGACAGACTTTGCTTCTAAGTAAGGCCTAAATCCCGACATTCCATAAATCGTTTCAAGAGACGCGATTGGGATGGTTGTCGACTGTCGAATTGCAGCCAATTCACTGGCATCGTGGAGATCGATTTCGACCCATTCCATTTTCAATGGCTCAAGGACTTGGCATAAAGTTCGAATGCTAGAGGGGCGAAAGTTAAAATTAAGGTCAATCATGATTGCAGCCTCGTCACCAACACCAGCGCGTAGAGCTGAGATATGCTCACAGATACCCTCTTGCATGGCTTTATCGACCAAGCGGTCAGGCCAATGACTGTGGTTTTGAAATAAGCCTGGAGAGTGAACTCTAGGCCCATTTTCTTCAAATAAGATAATGTTGGTCTTGAGTGCTTGATAGCCAAGTTCTCGCACTTGTTTGCCTAGAGCGACAACATCGTCTAAAGTGCGAAGAGGTTGAGCAAAATCAGCAGGAAGAAACTTTCCGTGGCGAACTCGGGCCGTACCACAGTGAGACCAGTAAAGTGGTAATTCAAGTCTCATCGCTCCTCCGAATAAAGCGTGTACAGGCATGGACTGAGCCTTTCCACGAATATCTAGGCATGCGTTCTCTATTGCTGCGCAAGCTTGTGCGGAAATTCCGCCAGGTGAGAGTCTTGTGATTGTTCTTAATAATTCGTGAATCACAGTCGTATTGCATGGATCTTGCCCGATGAAATATTGAGATAGTTGACGAATCACTGATGTAAGACCTGGCGTTGACCGGGCCTCGGCAAATTCCGACCAGCCTATGAGACCATCATCGGTTGTGACCTTCAGAAAAGATACATTGCGCCAGCCAGCGTCAGCATGGAGGTCGATGATACTGATGATTTTCATATTTGTTTAAGTCGTTGGGGATATTTTTAGTGTTTTATTTCCCGGGTGAATCACATGTTTCATCTCGCTCCAGTTCTTGGATAAGAAATGATTCAAGTTTTCACAAATGATGGGTACATTGACTTTTGCGACATCTTCGTGAACAACCCCCTGGTGGCAGGTGATGATGAGATTATCAAGGCTCCAAAATGGATGATCAGGTGCCAGTGGCTCATTCATAAAGACATCCAGCGCTGCACCAGCAATTATTTTCTCATTAAGAATGTCTAGAAGTGCATCTTCATCCAATACGCCTCCCCTAGCAATGTTGATGAGAAATGCTTCTTTCTTCATCACCGATAGTACTTGTCTGTTGACGATGTGATGAGTCTCTTTAGAATAGGGGAGCAATAAAAGAAAATAATCAAAATTTGGAACCGATTCAAGAAGATCTGAACGAGGCACCATTTGATCAAAAAAGGGAACTTTTTCTCGAGCGCTGATACCCACAACTCTCATTCCGAGAGCTTTGCACGCTGGTGCTAAAGTTTCTGCAATAGATCCCACGCCGAGAATACCAATGGTTTTGCCATTGAGAAGCTTTGAAGGCCAACGATCCCAACGATGATCAATTTTATTTTGATATGTTCTTGGTAACTTGCGGGCAAGAGAAAGCATCAAGGACAACGCCAGCTCAGTCATTGGGGTACCCTGTGTGCCGTGGATATTGGTCGTCATGACATCAGGAGAGAGGGACGGGTGATCGGCAATATTGTCCATGCCAACACCTATGCCTTGTACCCATTGAAGACGAGGAGAATGGCTGAAAATATGCCTAGCCATGCTACCTAAATAAGGCCCGTGCGTCACAATGACCGTGGTTTTAGATAGATATGGATCTACTTTTTTGGCATCATCGACCACGTTGATGTCTAGATAGGGAAATGCTTGACGCAAACCATCTTCGTATTGTTGACGGATTGCTTCTGGTACTTGAAGAATCATCAAAAGGCTGTGATCACCCCCTTGTGTTACTGTGTTCATTCTGCTTTGAGATCTATTTTTCTAATAACGGGCATCCAGATTTGAACGTCATCAGCGAGCAATTTACGAGTGGCCTCTACTCCCACGCCGATAGGTAGCAAATCATTGCTCCTTAATTTTGCGGCAACTTCCGGGCTCATAACGGCCGCTGAGGCCTCTTTGGCCAAAGTTTCCATGATTTTAGAGGGTAATCCTGACGGGGCAAAAAGAATCAATTTGAAAGAGGCGTCAAATCCTTGAAGACCAGATTCGCCAACGGTTGGTATTTGAGGGGCAAGGGGAGAGCGCTTGGCCGATGAGACAGCGAGTGCGATCAGCTTACCCGTTGCAACGTGTGGCAGTACAGTCGGGCCTGGTAGAAAACCACAGTCAACCTGATGTCCAAGAATATCTGTCGTTGCAGGAACTGCACCACGATAGGGCACATGAGTCATTGTTACACTTGAGCGAAACAGGAGAAGTTCCATGGCCAGATGACCTGGAACACCAATGCCACCGGAGGAATAACTTAAGTTGCGTTGCTTTGCCAAGGAGACAAGTTCTTGTATATTTTTGATTGGTAATGATGGGTGACAAACAAGAACTTGTGCAAATGATGCCAAGGTGACGATCGGAATGAGATCCTTTGTGGGGTCAAATGACATTCTTTCATATATCTGAGGATTTATAGTGAAGAGCGTGTCGGTAGTGATACCGATGGTATATCCGTCGGGACGTGCTTTCGCAACAATATCTGCACCTATATTTCCGCCACTCCCGCCACGAGGATCAACGACAAAGGTTTGTTTTAATTCATTGTTCATCTGCTCTGCGATCAGTCTAGCCGCAATGTCAGTCACCCCAGCGGGGGGAAATGTCAAAACAATTCGAACGGCTTTTTCGGGCCACGTCTGAGTTTGAGCGAAAACCATTGAAATACTAGAAAAAAATAATATTGACAATGAGAGATACATTTTAATGGGCATAGAGAACTCCTATGAATATTTCAGTTCAACCTAAAAACCGTGATGAATGATAGATTGCCTTGAATATTAATTGAAATTTTTCAAGATTAACGATTAATGGTGCAAATAAAGTTGTATTTTGATACATGCGTACAATTCGTTTTGAAAAAGGACGATTCCAATTTTATGGCTACTTGACTAGC
Organism: uncultured beta proteobacterium; assembly: GCA_903821995.1. Taxonomy (GTDB): domain Bacteria; phylum Pseudomonadota; class Gammaproteobacteria; order Burkholderiales; family Burkholderiaceae; genus Polynucleobacter. The sequence continues at coordinate 2,814 of CAIJNI010000087.1, read as the reverse complement.
TTTATTTGTGGGAATGCATGCTTGGCAATTGTTCAGGATATGCAGGGGCAACATAGCCAGGACGGACTGTATGAGGAATGCCGTCTCTATTATTCAACTATTTTTGATCCATCCGTAATAGTCAAGTGACCCCAAAATAGCTTGGGTGCTACTTCTGCGTGTTTGAGGGTTTCCCAAGATACCAGTCTGTCAACCAGCTGTATACCTTCAGTTCTGACCCGCAATGACCATTGGCTATTTAAGAATAATCGTGAAATGAGGCCTGGCAAAAGGCATCTATATTCATATAGCGCTCCTCAGCTATTGAACGAAATTCACTTGGAGTTTCGGCACAGTGCTTTTCAAACGTACGAGCCTCAGGGTCAACGTAATTGAAGTAGAGCGTCCTAAGGCCAGACTTCCTGCTACGCGATAAAGCGACGTTAACCGCCCACGAACTAACTGAGCCCATGATTTCGAAATCAAAAATCTGTGTTCTTTTCATGTCAACCTGTGCGTGTGCCTATGCATTTGGACCAAGCAACCACTAATTTAATGGAATGTTTAAGCGCGAAAGAAGATTTGGATCACCCCAGTGATGTTTCACTGATGCAACATTTACTGCATGCCCTCTGGCTTCATCCATTTCATGGGCTTTTTCATACAGAACAGCGCTCGGGATCAGAACCAACCTACGAAAACCAGTTGTGGCGGTTGTGTACACATAACCCAAACCATTCGCAACACCCATCGTTAGCCTCTCAGTTCCAGACCCGTCGTTATAGACACACTCATGAAAATATATTTCTTCTTTCGCGAGGGCGCCATATATCATCTCAGCGACCATCATATCTTCGATTAAATGGTATGCAGTTACATCGACAAACCCAGGGTAAGCCTTGAATGAAAGCACATCACACGCCAACAGTGGGGCTTTAGAGTCTTTATAAAAAACCGTTAGTGGCAATATTTCAGGTTGGCCAGAACTACCTTTAAATCTAATCATGTTGCTGCTTGCTATGGAGCAACACAATCCTACTTTTTCATTTAGTCGAATCCATTTCAATAGGTCGTACTGCGTTCCCCAACGATCGACCGATATAAATTTTCCATCGACAGATAATAACAGCGTCAAAACTTTTAAATCATATATCTCAACGCATTTAGGGATGAATTCATTGTCAGCATCTTCAATTGAAAAGGTTGAATTTGAATAGCTCATTATTGTTTTGGATGAGTCAAAGAGACCATCAGCCAACAGCTCATGAAAAACTGTAACCGACAAAATCAAATCAAAAACAGTTTGATTCGATTCTTCAATGAATGTGTCAAGAGTTGCAACTTGAAATTCAATATTAGTAAGTTCTAAATATTTAGCGCGCTCTCGTGCGATTTTTATCGCTGGCTCACATGGATCGATTCCTGTGAATTTAGTATCAGGAAAAAGGGTTGCGATCATGCAAAGCAGGATGCCATTGTCGCAGCCGACCTCCAGAACCTTCTTGTCATTCAATTGGAATTGCTCCCGGAGAAACCAAAGTGCCGTCGATCGTAATTTTGCAACATCAAACTGTGCTGCGATTGCATTAGCAAATTCAACTGTTTGATTTTTCAGGACGTAAGGGTCTACTTTTTGACCATTTTCCCGAGCCTCTACACAGTCACCAAATTCGTCGGCCAATTTGCCAAATTTTTTAGTAAGCAGTCTCCAAAATTGCTCCGGCTTAACAGAGCCACCTATACCAATCTTTTTAAAGTATTGATCAATGAATTGTTCTGCAGTTATTTCTTTTGACTGATTGTTTTTAGTCATAATATTTTTTAAATTTAATCGTGTTTTTTAACGGATGCAGGGAAATTAAGCAGTAAATTCAAAATGAATCATCATCCATGCCGAATCGCTTATTTGCACGTGAAGAGCCAATTACTGTGTTTGACCAGTCATCTTGTTCATTGAAAACGGCCCCAATTCCCGTCGTTGTGCTTCCCATACATTAAAAATCGTAAGTCCCTGCAATTTTCACGATTTCTACCCAAAACGGTTGAAATGATTTATCGGTTCAAAAGCCACTCAGCACCGATCATTTCCTTGTGTGAATTTCATTTTATATTAAAAGGTCAAAAGGAGCTCAGAAAAGAATTTGTTTGATTCACGAGATATCAATATCACCTCTTGAGCTTACCGAGCCATAAGTCAGCAAAATTGATCATTTATCGAATTTAATTGGTCATTGACCACTTATCTATCAACTTGGCTTATTTTGCATAAAAGTGAATACAAAGTAATTCTAATCATCGCAAAATTTATAGCGATTTATCCCTTAAAGCTCATGTTTTGAGCCTCTCAAAAAATAAGATCAAGTCTCTACAGAGCTTAGAGACATTGAATGCAAAACCTTATTGTTGGATTTTTTCTCTACAAGTACGGTCGAGCTTTTATTACGACCTTGTTTCAATTGACCTTGGGAATCATCTTCTTTTGCCTTTACGGTTTTTACAAGTTGTTTCAAATCACTGTTTTGGCGTTTCGTGATTCACCCTTAGAAATGGTTTTGATTTTTACTTTCATTGGAGGGCTTATATTTGGAGTGCACCGTTTACAACTGAGGTTTTTAAAAAAAGCGCACAAATCTCGCTATGGACGAGTTGACCGCAGATCGATTCCTAGAGTTGCAACAAATAGGCGCGGTTATTGACTAATACACTTGATTAACAATTTTAACGATGAGGACAATCGATGACGGATACATGTACCGATGCAGATCTTGACCAGTTAATTTGGACCATGATCCAAGGTAGTCAGCAAGCCACTGATTACTTGAACTACATTCGCCA
>CAIJNI010000086.1 GCA_903821995.1 uncultured beta proteobacterium | reverse complement strand
CGTGTCAATGCCTCGGCACTCGATCGCATTTATACGCAACAAATGTTGTCTGCCAGCGTCATTAAAGCTTGGATTGCTATAACTGAATGTAAACAGCAGGTTGCTATAAGTCAACAAATGTTAGATGATGCCAAAAAACAAAATCAGTTTTTGCTTATTGGTGAGCGTGTTGGGAGAAACTCGACTCAAGATGTGATTCAAAATGCAGCTTCTGTTGATATGTATCAAAATCAATTGATTGCCTATCAATATCAACTTAATCAAGCGAAGCGTTCAATGGAAATTTTGCTAGGCCGCTATCCATCAGCACAAATTGATGTAAGTAGTACTTTCCCTTCTCCAATTACAGAAATGCCGGTAGGCATTCCTTCAGAAATGATCGCTAGGAGACCCGATATTCAAGCAGCACAACAAAGATATAACGCATCTTTTTATGATGTTGAAGAAGCTAAGCGTGCTCGATTACCTTCTATAAAGATTACCGGTGGTGTTGGCTATATTCAAGACTCTGCGATTTTACTCACGAATGGTATTAGCAATCCCATTAGTAGCTTGACTGGTTCATTGCTCATACCGCTTTTCATGGGCGGTCAGTTACTCGCTCAACAAGACATCAAGACTGCTAAGCAAAGTGAAGTATTAGCTAACTATGGCAAAGTATCACTTACAGCTTTTAATGAAGTGGAAAGCGCCTTAGATAATGATATCAAGCTAAAGACTCGTCAAACAGCTTTGGCAGCGCAAACTCGCAATATGAATAAGTCAGTAGATTATGAAAAGCAAAAATTTAGAGTTGGCAAGACTGATCAGTTCCAAGTCTTACAACAAGAGATTATGTTATCAAACACAACAAGTAATTTGATTAAAATTTCTGCAGATCGACTTAGAAATCGTGTAGATTTACATCAGTCACTTGGTGGTCATTTTATTAATTTCAATTGAGACGGTTGAAGTACTTTCTTGCATATATTTTTTGTTCACTGGGTACTTAGTAGTTAACGCATCCCCACAATTTTTTGTAGATCAAAGCTATTTCCTGTTTGTTAGAATATGACTACTTATAAAGGAAGATTATATGTCTGCGATTCGAAACATTAAAATGCTTATGCGCTATAGCAAATGGGCAAATGACATGATGTTAGTAGCTATTTCAGGGTTGCCCACAGAAGAATTTGTTAAAAGACGTCCCGCAGCATTAGGGGGGATGACTTTTACCTTAGCTCATATTGATATAGTTGATCAAATATGGCGAGGGCATCTATTAGGGAAAGAGCATGGGTTTAGTTCGCGCACCTCTGAGACTCCGGGTGATCTAGAAACACTTTCGTACAAAATCCAGGAAATGGATGAATGGTACGTCCACTATGCAGACACAATGAGTGAAGCACTTTTAAACGAAAAAATAAAATTTTCTTTTGTTGATGGTGGCTCTGGAGAAATGACTAGAGGTGATATGTTGATACATATTTGTAATCACAAAACTTTTCATCGTGGGCATTTAGCAGATATGTTTTATCAGTCTGGATTTAAACCTCCCTCTATAGATCTACCTGTTTATATGAGAGATGCTTTTAGAGAGTCAGAGCTTGGATAGGTCGCATTAAACTTCTTGACTCAACTCACAGTTGGGTTTCTAAGAAAGAGTAAAAACGCATTTGGAAAATGCTTCATTTAGATATGATTTAAATTTGCACGAATTGTTCTCTTAAGGATGATATAAAGAAAGAGGTGGGAAGGCATTCTCATCACAAATGACATCAATAACTGTTGTCATTTTAGAGGTTTTTGCAAGCGCTAAGGCTTGAGAAAATTCCTCAGGCTTAGTGACTGTAATACCTTGACATCCACATGCTCTAGCAATTGCAGCGTGATCAACTGGGGCAAAATGAACGGCACTTGTATGTACCCCGTATTTAATATTTTCAGCATGTTTTTGAAACCCAAGAATGCCATTATTTAAAACAATTAAAACAATTTTTAGATTCATTCGAACAGCAGTTTCTTGCTCCGACCAAACATGAGCAAATCCACCATCACCAACTACACAATAGACATCAGCCTTTGGTCTTGCCACTTTTGCACCTAGAGCCATAGGGAAGCCCCAGCCAATACCAGCTAAACCACGAGGAGCCAAAAAGCGCATTCCCGCAAATAAGGAAGTTAGATAGTTTGCAGTCCATACTGAGGCATAACTTGCATCCGAAACAACGATGCTATTGGGTGTTAATACTTGGTTTAACTCATCCATTACACGTTCAGGACGGATGGGGACCAGATTCGATTCTCTAATAGATTTTGATTGCTTTAAATAAGCGATACGTCCCTTGTTGATTGTTTCTTCTAGGTTGGGGCGCAATGCTCGGCGCTCCTTAAGATTCAGACTTAACAACTCTTCAGTTAGAGCCAATATAGTTTCACGAGCATCTCCCACTAAGCGACTTGCTTCATAGTTTCTTCCAACCTCATTTCCATTGAAATCAATATGAATATATTTCGCTGTAGGTGGATAGAGCTTCCATGAATCTGTACCATTTTGATTAGTCCGAGTTCCAATTAAGACAATGACATCAGCCTGTGAAACTAATTCTTTTTGAAAATGAGTATTCCCATTAGGGCCCATAAAGTAACCAATTACACCGATTGATAAAGGATGTCTTTCATCGACAGCTCCTTTTCCCATAACAGTCGTAGCTACAGGTAAATGAATTTTTTCTTGTAGCTGGGCTAGCGCATCTTGTGCGCCAGATAGATGAATTCCTCCGCCAACAATGACTAATGGATTTTTGGCTTTTGCTAACAGATCTGCAGCAATTCTTAACTCGCTAAGAATGGGTACTGTTCGATCTAGAGGGAAAAATCCAAGTGAAGTTAAACGTTTTGACTTTGGCGCTTGCTCTAAGAGCAAGTCTGCTGGCAACATGAGCGCAACTGGACCGGGAACGCCGGAGCATGCTGCAACAAAGGCTTGATCAATATAATCTTCAATTCGACTTGCTTCGGTGACACGACGAACCCACTTTGTGCAGGAAGAAAAAAGTGCAATGTGATCAAACTCTTGAAAAGCATTTCGATCTGTCTCTGAGCGATTGACATCTTGCACTAAAGCAATGAGTGGAATCGAAGCTTTTAGAGCTTCAGCTAAAGGCGCTACCAGCAGAGTGGCAGCAGGGCCATTTTGTGCTGTCACAATTCCAGGTAAATTCGAAATACGAGCATATCCATCTGCCATGTAACCGCCAGCATTTTCAGAGCGATAAGCAATCTGTTTCAAGCCTATCTGCTCACATGCTAAGTGCAGCATAGATGGAAGACTTTGTCCGAATAAAACTTCTACCCCGTGGCGTCTCAAACATTCCGCGACCAAATGGGCAACTGTTCCAGAGAACTTTAATCCTGGAGTAAGGAGTGCAGGGTTAACATTTTTATCATCCATTTTGATTACTTCCAATCTAAAATATTAAAGCTATTTGCAACGGGCAGAATAAGGCTTTTTCTGGGGCCAATCAATTCTCGTGCTTTATGCCCCTCGCCTTCTAAGTCCTCTGCATAAAGAATATCACCAGGCCCAAAAATTCGATACGACCCATCGCCAACTGAAATTTCTACCGCGCCAAAAAGCGTAATGACAAATTGCTTGCGTGGTGGGCAATGAAAGTCTTGATTTCCTTCTAAAGGATTTTCGCGAAACACGACTCCTTCAACAGGGACTAACTGCGACTTTAAAGAGAAAAGAGACCCAAGTCTAAATTCATTCATTTCTAATTGAATATCTTCAAAATGAGATCGATGGTCAGGTCCAGAAAATACGCGCACTATTTTAGTTGTAGTCATTTAAAGATAAGTTTTCTATTTTAGAAATGCTTGGGTTGATATTTAATCCACTTTAACGTTGGCTTTTTCAACTACTTTTGCCCATTTAGAAGATTCAGATTTGATGTGTGCAGAAAACTGATTTGGACTTCCACCGTATATTCGGATTCCTTGATCATCAAATATCTTTTTTACTTCAGGGCTAGTCAGCATTAAATTAATTTCATTATTTAAAAGGGTAATAATTGATGATGGTGTCAAAGCAGGCGCAACCACGCCATACCAACTAGTTGATTCAAAACTAGGAAGAGTTTCTGCAAAGGTTGGGACATCGGGTAGAACACTTGATCTCACTCCACCAGCAACTGCCAGACCAATTAATTTACCAGCTTTGATATGTTCCATCACGGAGGGCATACTGACAAACATGAGTGGTACCTGCCCTCCAATAACATCAGTAACTCCCCCAGCGGCCCCTTTATAAGGAATGTGCACGATATCAATTCCAGATTGAGTTTTAAATAATTCTGCGGTTAAATGGGCGGTTGAGCCTGATCCGGGTGAAGCGTAATTAAGTTTGCCTGGATTTGCCTGGGCATATTGAATTAGTTCAGATAGATTTCTAAATGGGGCATTTGGGTTTGCAACTAAGATGTTAGGAACTCCGCCCACCAGAATTATTGGTGCAAAATCTTTTTGTGTGTCATAGGGCATTTTTGGATAGATGCTTTGATTTACCGCAAGCTGTGCAGATGATCCAAAAAATAAAGCATAGCCATCAGGTAAAGCTTTGGCTACTTGGGACGCGGCCAACATACCTCCTGCGCCGGGCTTGTTTTCTATAACAACACTGTAGCCCCATTTTTTAAAAATACGCTGCCCAATAGTTCGGGCCATTAAATCAGTTGCTCCTCCAGGTGGAAATGGGACATATAGAGTAATTTGGCGATTGGGGTAATCCTTTGAGTTCGATTGTGCATAGACCATAGCAGTAGGGGCTAAAAACATAATGCACGATAGTAAGGCAACGCTCACATATTTACAGATCAAAGATTGCAGCACGTTTAGTTTTTTCCTTGGCTTAGCAGCTCATGGTAAAGGCGGAATAACACGATTCTTTATTGGACAAGGTCAACAAAAATTGAGATCATCCCCCTAAACAATACCTTAAGTTGGTATTGAATTACACCTATTTCTGGGGGAATAAAAATTCCTTCTAATGCATAAGTCGAAAATATGAATAAAGTCATATACTTGCTTTACCTTAAAGCAGAAGCTATATTTTTCCAGTAGTTTGGAATTAAACTAATTTGACTAAGTTTAAAAATTAGCCAAGGTTGATAAAGATATAGGCTATGGAACTGTAGCTTTAAATTATGGCTTTATATTTCCAACTCGGACAACGTTAGACCACTTCTCACTTTCTGATTTGATATAAGCCACAAATTCTTCTGGAGTTCCACCTACAGGGATATTTCCTTGATCAAAAATTGATTTTTTCACATCAGGTTCTTTTAACATTTGGTTTACGGCATCATTTAACTTAACGATGATTTCTTTAGGGGTGCCTTTGGGAGCAATAACTCCTTGCCAATTTAAAACTACAACTTGTGGAAAGCCAAGCTCGGTAAAAGATGGAACGTCGGGAAGTTGAGGGTCTCTTTTTTTGCTGGTGATCGCTATTGCTCTAAGTTTTCCACCTTTTATATTAGGCATAGCGGAATACATCTGCTCAAACATCATGTTTACATTTCCCGAAATTAAGTCGGTAAGTCCAGCTGCGCCACTTTTATAGGGGACATGTATTAGTTCAATGCCTGCACTTTGTTGAAATAATGCGCCAGACAAATGGTGAGAACCGCCAATCCCTCCAGAGGCAAAAGTAAGTTTTCCAGGGTCAGATTTAGCTGCAGTAATAATATCTTTAACTGTTTTAAAGGGGGACTTTTCTGAAACGCTTAATACTAAAGGGCCTTGTTCAATCTGTATAACGGGAACAAGGTCATTTTGGGGATCAAATCGTAAATTACCAAACAAAGCTTTATTAACAGCAAGAGGCGCAAAGTTACCCATGCCAATGGTATATCCATCTGGGTTAGCTTTTGCAATAGCTTCAGTACCAATATTTCCTCCAGCCCCTGCTCTGTTGTCAACGATTACTGGTTGCCCCAATGCCTTAGTCAGATATAGTGCAACTTGTCTACTCCTACTATCGGCCCCGCCACCTGCGCTGTAGGGGACAATAAATGTAATAGGTTTAGAAGGGTAGGTCTCACATAGGCCATTAAGGGGAATTAATGCGAAACATGAGATGAAAAAAAGTATTCTAGGTAAAAAATGATGACGTCTGATAGAGTTTTTAAGCATGGCGAGAATCCCCCTAGTTAATCCTGATTGAAAATATAAATAAAGTCTAAATATTAAAGTCCTCGTTCTTGGAGATTAACCAAGTAGATTCTAATACGAAGTAGAACTTTGATCAATGAGAGTAGGCTAATGAATATTTTAGTATATTTAGAATTTAGACCTCTAAGTCAGAGTAGTCATGACCTATAACAGCATCACTAAAAAACGATAGTAAAGGGGGGAAGACAAAATTAAGTGAAGATGTTAACCTCAATAAGTTATGTTTAAGACAATTATTGCTCTCCCCCGAACTGTGTGGCTTATTGGCCTAATTAGTTTAATGAATGATTCTGCGAGCGAAATGTTGTATCCACTAATGCCCCTTTATCTATCATCCGTAATGATGGTTGGCCCAAGAGCTTTGGGAGTTATTGAAGGTATTGCAGAAGCAGCCTCGAGTATTTTTAAATTAGTATCAGGTGTGATTGTTGATAAAACCAACAAAACAAAGCCTTGGATTGTTTTAGGTTATGTAATTGGGGGCATTGGTAGACCTTTGTTGGCAATAGCTAATTCCTGGCTCTGGGTTGTAACCATTCGGTTTACAGATAGGCTAGCTAAAGGCCTGAGAAGTTCTCCACGAGATGCCTTGTTAGCGCAAAGTATAAGTGAAAATCAAAGGGGGATTGCATTTGGCCTACATCGCTCGATGGATAATGCGGGGGCTATTGTTGGACCATTATTGGCTGCATTATTTCTATCGCTAGGAGTCCCGATAAAAGAAATTTTCATATGGACAATCATTCCTAGTGTTATCACAGTTTGTTTGGCCTTATCCATAAGAGAACCAAAGCAGCAAATAGAGTCTAAGGAATCCAAATTTAAATGGTCTTTAGAGGGAATGCCAAGTCAATTTAAAAGATATCTTGTAGTGGCAGGAATATTTGCATTGGGAAACTCTTCCGATATGTTTCTGTTATTACGTGCAAGAGAGGCGGGCGTTCCTCTAGAACATATTCCTTTATTATGGGCGGTAATATCTTTGATTACTACAGTTTTTGGAACTCCCTTATCGGCATTGTCGGACACCTATGGACGCAAGCGATTTATATTATGCGCGTGGGTTGCGTTTGCCTTTTTTTACATTGCTATGGGAGTGCCAGGAATTTCGGTCAATCAAATATTTGGACTATTTTGTATTTATGGATTATTTAAGGCTGCGACGGAGGGCGTAGAAAAAGCATTGGTAGCAGATTTGGCACCAAAAGGGTTGCTAGGTACGGCATTTGGTTGGTTTAATTTAATCACTGGAATAATGCTATTACCCGCGTCCTTTATTTTTGGATGGATATATGAATCGATTGCCCCACTGTACGCATTTTTATTTTCTGGAGCTTGTGCAATTACAGCATTTCTTTTAATGGCAATTTGGATTAGTCCAGCAGGGTTAAGTCAACCACAAACTAAAATTGAATAAAAGTTAGGGTTATAAGAAATGAACAATACCAACAAAATATGAATTCAAAATCAAAAAAAATAATTCGCGAAGCCGTATTTATTGGAATTTATGCAGCGTATGAGTCTTTAATCGCTATTCTTGACGTATTATTTTTAGCCATATTATTTGCGATACCCGCATTCATAGGGTTTAAATTAAAACCCTATTTGGGAGATGTTGTTGGTCATGTTGGGTTAGTCATCGGAGTTGCGCTGATGGGTATTGCGTTTGTACACAGAAAAAAACATCAGGAAAAATTGCAGATTTATTTCAGAGAAAGATCTTATCGCACAATACTGCGAGTAAGCAAAAATAAGTACTTGAAAGAAGAATAAAAGAGTACTGAAATTAGGCATGGATTAGCCATTAATGGTAATAAGTTAAAATAAAAAATATGTTTAATTGGTCCAAAAAGAAGGTAGTACATTGGCTTGCTATTTTTGCGATAGCATTTGGCTCTTTAGCGCCATTAATGAGTCAAGCCAATGTAAATAGTAATAAAACTATAACTACAGAGGTTTGTACGGTTATGGGAATAAAGATGGTCGAGTTAGATGCCGGAGGTAAAGAGCCATCTAATTTTAAAAACCAGCACTGTCCTTATTGTTTAACAAATGCTGTATACATCTTATCGCTTCCTGCAACATTGGATTTTTCCCAATCTCAAATAAGTATTTTTCTTCCAATACCGATTTATCAATCGCCAAAACACATTTTTAGTTGGTTAAAAAAACCATCTAGAGGCCCACCTAAAATCTCTCAAGCTTAAGATGTAAAAAAAATTTTATCGTGTGAATCATTGATATTTACCGATATATATAAAAGTGAGAGCGAAATGAGAAGATTAAAAATAGCACTAATGCTATGGGCATTAGTGATGAGCTTTAGAACAATGGCTTGTGCTAGTTGCGGTTGCAGTTTAAATTCAGATTGGGGCACGCAAGGATTGTCGACTCAAGCGGGATGGAGTCTTGATGAAAGATACGATTATTTGAATCAAAACCAATTATGGTCTGGCACAGGAAAGATTTCACCGCGGGCAGCCTTAAATACAATGAATACGCAAACCAACTCATCGGCAGAAGTTGAAAAATTCACCAAAACACAAACCTTAACCTCAACACTTGATTACAACGATGGTGAGAGTTGGGGCGTTAGTTTGGTAGTCCCCTATATAAACCGCAGCCATAGTACTTTAGGAACAGATTCTCTGGATGGTTATAGTGCAGGACCAACAACATCATATGACTCCCAAGCAACTGGAATGGGTGATATAAGAATAATAGGTCGGTACTACGGACTTTTAGAGCAAAAGAATTTTGGGGTACAACTTGGATTTAAATTGCCAACTGGTAAAACAAACCAACTCGCAAATGATGGGGTTTCGGTTGTTGACCCAGGACTACAAATTGGGACTGGAACGACCGATTTAATCTTAGGTGCTTACTATCATAATAACTGGAACGATAACTGGGGGTATTTCGGCCAAGTGCTTTACCAGACAGCTTTAAACTTATCAACAATGGCTGCTGGTTCCTATAAACCAGGAAATAGCTTAAACCTTAATGTTGGTGTGAGGTATGAAAATTATGATTGGATCATGCCTACACTGCAGATTAATTCTCGTGTTGTTAAAGCCGATTCAGGAGATGCGGCGGATAGCTACGCAACAGGTGGCACATTAATTTATTTAACGCCAGGAGCTATATTTCCTGTGGGGCAAAAAACCACAATTTATTCAAATATACAAATTCCAATTTATCAAAATGTAAATGGCATTCAGTTAATACCGCAGTACATTTTTTCTGTTGGCGCTAGATTTAGTTTTAATTAATTTTTAAAATTGCAGGAAGTACTATATTTTGAAGTACTTCCTCATCTACTTTTGGGTTACCAGTTAAACCATTTTTTATGAGCACCCCTTTTCTGTCAATCACAAAAGTAGATGGAATTCTCCAAATACGACCATATTTTGAATAGTCAATATCAGATTTATAAGAGGATAAAAAGGAAAAATTTTTCAATATAAATTTGGCTTGAGGCAGATCTTTTTCAATGTCAAGACTAATGGTTAAAACCTCAAAACCATCCTTTTTATGTGCATTATAAAATTTTTCGATTAGGGGCATTTCTTCTTTACAAGGCTCGCACCAACTAGCCCAAAAGTTAATCAGTATTACTTTTCCAACATAATCTTTTGTGGAAAATAAACTTTTATCTAGAAGTTTTCCGCCTATTTCAGGAGCTTTTTCTCCCAAAGTTACTCCACCAAAGCATAGATGCGTGAAGAACAAAAGACAACTGACCAGTAGATTTTTCATGAAATATCTTAATCCTGTTTAATTCAACGTGATAAGCAAATTGTAGCTAAATAAATGTAAGTAAACCAAATCAAAATAAACTAATAAAAAATTTATAAACTTCTTTAAGCGATAATCATAAATTAGATAATTACAAAATAATTTATTCATTCTTTTATGTCTGTCAAAAAAATCAAGCCTCTCCCACTAGATAAAATTCTATTCAGCCAGGGCTTTGGAACTAGAAGACACTGTAGTAATTTAGTGTTTGCTGAGCGTGTGAAGGTGAATGGAGCCCTAATAGATAACCCTGAACTATTGATTGCACTTGAAGACTTAATATTAGAGGTCGAGGGAGTCGAGTGGGCATATCAAGAAAAAGCGTATGTTACATTTCATAAACCAATGCACTATGAATGTTCACACAAAACAAAGCATCATCCAAGTGTGTTTACATTATTACCACCCCCTCTCGTAGAAAGAGAAATTCAGTGTGTGGGTAGACTTGATCAAGACACTACGGGGTTACTCCTAATGTCAGATGATGGGCAGTTTATTCATCAAATGACTACCCCGAAAAAAAATATAGGTAAAGTCTATAAAATCCAAACAGCGGAGCTAATTACATCAGCACAGATTGAACAGTTACTCAATGGTGTAATTTTGGATGATGATCCTAAACCTTGCTTTGCCACTCAATGTTCTCAAGAGGCTGAGCATCAAATCGTAATGACTATTGTTGAAGGACGATATCACCAAGTTAAAAGGATGCTAGCTGCAGTGGGCAATCATGTCATAGAACTTCATCGCAGTGCTATTGGAAATTATCAGATGCCAGCAGATTTGTTAGAAGGTCAATGGCGTTGGCTGAGTCTACAGGATATTGAAAAGCTCTATAGCCGGTAAGCTAAACAAGATATTGAATATATTTACAAGATTGAACGAAATAAGTGACTATTAAAAAAATTACCTTCAAACTATGCCAGATTTTAGGTCTAGTTTATTTCTCAAATAGTTGCTTTGCTCATGGCATTGCAGGTGATCGTTATTTTCCACCTACTATTAGTGTTGAAGATCCCTATGCGGCTGATGAGGCTCATACGGTTGTCGGAAGAATTTCTAATGTTGGATTTAACAATACTAATACCACATCAGGAAATATCTTGAGGATTGGTGGCGGCATTGAGCTTGCCGATGGTTTTGGTATTGCTGTAGATGGTTTGTACATGAGTCCAAATAGCAATCTTGATCCACAAGCAGTTGGATTTGATAACCTCTACTATGCCGTAAAAAAAGAAATCACTATTAATGATGTTCATGAATATGCAATTACTTTAGGATTAACGGGGCAAATTGGAGGAACTGGAGGCGTTGGCAATCCTAGCTACACAAGCTATACACCAACAGTTTTTTATGCCAAAGGCTTTGGAGACCTACCCCCGTCTATGAAGCTGCTCAAACCAGCAGCTATAACTGGAGTTTTAGGCTATCAAATTTCAACGGATCAAAATCAACCAAAAGCATTTAATTGGGGATTTACTCTTCAGTATAGTTTTTTATACCTAGATAAACATGTGATGCGAACTGGTTGGGGTGAACCTTGGAATAGCGTAGTGGCAGTTGTGGAATTTCCTATGCAAACATGTATTACTGGACTATGTAATGGGCAAGTAACTGGCTCTATTAATCCAGGATTTGTTTGGGTGGGACCATATTTCAATCTCTCAGCTACTGCCGTTCTTCCAATTAATAGTCAATCAGGATCGGGAGCTGGGGTGTGATTTCAAATCCACAAATTTTTAGGTAAAAAAGAATAAAAGGAGTTGTTGCCCACACTTGCTTCGAGAAGATATGATGTGGATATGTTGTAGAGTTAAAAAATAAAATTACTACAGGAAGTTATGTTTAAAGCTATTTATCGTTTTATCTGTTTGCTAGCAGCAACATCAATTATGTCATTTGTATATGCAGTAGATGCTTATCCTAATAAACCCATTAGACTCGTTGTGCCATATCCAGCAGCAGGTGGAACAGACTCAATTGCTAGACCCCTTGCGCTACAGCTAGCAACGCGATTAGGTCAACCGGTGATTGTTGATAATCGTGGAGGTGCCGGAGGAAGTATTGGAATGGAATATGTTGCCAGAGCTCCAGCAGATGGATATACCCTGCTTTTAGCGCTTACTCCACAATTGGCGGTTAATGGCAGCTTATATGAAAAAATTCCTTACGACCCCATTAAAGATTTCTTACCAATTTCTTTAATTGCAGAAGCACCCTATGTCTTGGTAGTTAATCCTTCATTGCCTGTTAACACGCTAAAAGAGTTCTTGGCTATGGCTAAATCTGAAAATGGGAAACTAGCCTATGCAACATCAGGTAGTGGCAGCGGAGCGCATATGGCTGCAGAGCTGCTCATTAGCATGACTGGCATCTCCATGACACATATTCCTTATAAAGGCGGTGGCCCAGCAATGGCAGATGTCCTCGCCGGCCATGTAAAGGTGTTGTTTACTCCGCCTGTAAGTTCTATGCAGCATATTTTGTCTGGGCGTTTGCGACCGCTAGCAGTAACAGGAAGTAAGCGACTACCCGGCTTACCTAATGTCCCAACGATTGCTGAAGCGGGCGTCATTGGATACGAATCAACCGTTTGGTATGGTGTACTTGCGCCACCGAATACCTCGCGTGAAATCATTATGCGTATTAATAAAGAGTTATTGCAGACTTTAAAGGACCCCACCTTTAAAGAGATGTTAAATACAAATGGCATTGAGCCCATTGGAACAACACCAGAGGCTTTGAACAACTATATTGCAAAGGAGATAATTAAATGGTCGAAGGTCATAAAGAGTGCGGGATTGAAGGCGGAGTAATTCCAGTGGCTCCTTGGTTGCAATTGGGGTACATTATTCCCCATCGTTATACTGATTTAGATGCTTATCAGTTTTATCGAGTAGCTCCTGAGGGCATGCTTCTTGTAACGACAGGACTCGATTTGGCAGAATATACACTTGAATCTGTTGAATCTCAAATGCCTGCGTTTTACTCTGCACTTGAGCTCTTATCTAAGAAGCCTGTAGATAGAATTTCTTTAAGCGGCGTTCCAGTTGCAGCAGCATTAGGTAGAAAGAGGATGCTAGCTTTAATGGAAGAAGCTAAAGTAAGGACCGGAATAGAATGCGACACAGACGCTGAGGCGCATATTGCGACATTAAAACATTTAGGGATTAATAAAATCGCAATTGCTTCTCGTTGGTCAGATGCAGTCAATACGGGACTAATTGCTTATTTAGCTCACGCGGGAATAGAGGTTTTAGCGTGCAAATCTCGTGGACGCTCACTATCTCAAAATAAAGCGGCAAGCGCGTTGGCTGATCATGAGTTAGCTCTAGCATTGGGAAGAGAAGTTCTTAGTGAAGCGCCTGATGCCCAAGCTCTTCTCATGCCAGGAGGTTTATGGTTTGCTATCCACGCAGTCCCCATTTTGGAAAAAGAGTTTGGAAAGCCGGTGCTTTTGAACATACTCAGCACAACATGCAGCGCTTTACGAGCATATAAAGATGAAAATATTAACTTAGTTCAAAAGGCAGATCCACACTGGGGAATGGTATTAGCAAGCGTTTAGACTTTTTATACATGAAGGGTCTTTAATGACGTATTGTGGTGTGTAGCAGTAGAAATTTAGCGAAAAATTAATGAACAAGTAAGAATCAGTGTCTCAAAAGAAACCTATACAATAATTTTTTTATCCTTATTATTAAAGTCCAATGAACAATCTAGAAAATGCTGTTAAAGACCGACTTACGATTTGGAAAGAGGAAGAGGTACAGATAAGATCAAAAGCACTCTTAGCTGGAGTAAGTCCTTTAAAAACAGTTTCCTCTTTAAGAGGGATTGATTTTTTAAAAGAATGTCTTGATGGCAAGCTATCGTTTGGTCCAATAGGTAAAACATTTGATTTTATTTTGATAGAAGCTCAGGAGGGGCGCGCCGTTTTTCAAGGAACCCCCAAACTCGATCACTATAACCCTATAGGGACCGTTCACGGTGGCTGGATATCAACATTATTAGATTCGTGTGCAAGCTGCGCTGTTCATTCGCTATTACCTGTTGGTAAAGTATATACAACAGCTGAGTTGAAAGTAAATTTTGTAAGGCCTATAACAACAAAAGTGGAGTTGGTGAGGGCGGAGGGAAAGATCATACATATGGGCTCTAGAATGGCCACGGCTGAAGGTCGGTTAATGGGAGTTGATGGAAAGCTTTATGCGCACTGCTCTGTAACATGTTTCATATTTGATTACGTTCCGGGATAGACATAACATAGAGCTAGTTTTATTAAACAAAATAGTAGGCCTTTTTGGAAGTGGTTAATGAATCAAACAAAAAAAATAATTACCTATATTAATATTGGCCACTTCATAGATCACTATTGCATGTTAATTTTTGTTGCCGCCGTGATTGTTATGGCGCCGGCTTTTAACATGACATATGGGGAACTACTTCCTTATGCAACCCCAGGGTTTGTTGCTTTTGGGGCAGGCGCATTGATAACCGGTTGGCTAGGTGACAAGTGGAGCCGAAGAAACATGATGGCAGTCTTTTTCTTGGGGATGGGACTGTCGTTACTAGGTACCGCCGCTGTTCAGAATGCTTTGCAGCTGAGTGTCATGCTTTTTGTTGCAGGTTTAATGGGGTCTATTTACCACCCAGTAGGAACGGCTATGCTCGCTACCCATGCTGAAAAATTGGGGAAAGAAATGGGTCTTAATGGTGTTTGGGGAAATGTAGGGGTTGCATCCTCGGCATTAGTAACAGGACTAATTAATGAATATTTTGGTTGGCGAACTGCGTTTATTCTGCCAGCAATTCTATCACTGACAATAGGCTTCTTATTTTTAAAACAAATACCAAGTGTGATTGATAAAAAAGAGAGAAAATCCTTAACTCATACAGCAAGAATTTCCAAAAATGCCATGTTATGGGTTGTTGCCTCTTTAATCATCACAGTTATTTCTAGCTCTACAGCATTTAATGGAATCACTGTAGCTTTACCAAAATTATTCCAAGAACGCTTGCTGAACATTACAACAAATACGGCCACCTTAGGTGTAATCACTTTTTTAGTCTACCTGTTTGGCGCCTTGGCTCAATACATCATTGGTAATTTACTAGATAAGTATCCTCTGAAGTACGTGTTTATTCCATTAGCAGTAGGAATTGTTCCCGCACTCTATTTAGCAGCTATAAGCACAGATTATTGGCTAGTAGCAATAGTCGTCTTTATTATTATTTGCATTTTTGGGCAAATAACTGTGAATGACACCATGTTAGGAAAATATACTGCGGACGAATGGCGGGGAAGGGCTTATGCAGCAAGATATTTTTTAGGATTTACTTCAGCTGGTATATCAGTTGGTTTGGTCTCTTATTTTTATAACGAAGGGGGCTTCAAACTACTATTGCAGGTTTTAGCAATAATTAGCATAGTTACAATTGCAGGTGCATTTATCTTTCCCAAAGAAAACACATCCGAATAAAACTTGAAGTAGTTGCTATAAATCGCTTAAATAGAGGCTTTTAGGGGACAAATTTTAAGTATTTACCCTTGAATTTGTCATAAATCCGTAAAAAAGTTTGACTAACGCCGTATATGTTGATTTGATGAGCCATCCCAAAGATTTTGTGTCAATGGGATGACATGTAAAGTATTAGCATGTCGCTGTCCGAAAAGAAGTTATTAATAACCTAAATAAGGGGATTTTAATGAATGGAATTTCAACAGTAAAAACATGGATAGGCGCAATTACTGATATTGGCTTGATGTTGTTAGGCCTAGCAATTGTCGCATCTGTTCTTGTAGGTAGTTCTCTGCCGTTTTTTGGTGGTGTCGTAACAAACCTTATTGATTTAGTTAAGGGTCTTGGTAGTAATGGATTGGTCGGCTTGATTGTTCTTGGAATAATTATGTGGATCTTTTCTAACCGCTCAGCTTCTTAACTAGCTCACAAGGATGGGGGCTCTTGAAATCGAGCCCCCAATAAATAGATGATTGATACTCTTATAAAAACAGGCTGGCGCATTATTGAAGTACTCTTTATCTTTATTTTGATTTGCATTAGTTTGGGGATCATCCTTGGGGCTGATGCAAGCGGATCATTTATCAATTCCGTTCTTAATAACACAAATAGTTTTTTACGTAACCTTCCACCAGGAACATTCCTCGGGATATTTGTAGTACTTACGCTCTATTGGTTGCTTAAGAAAAAGAATTAGTAATTAGGGCTGGATTTAGAAAACGAATCCGTTCATCAAGATAATAACCGCCATATTCTGTGTACCGAAGGTATTTCCGGGCGCATGAAATGCATTGATAGATGTCGCATTTGTTGTAAGGATGATAGCCAAATGCGATTGGTGCGTTGACGGACCATGAGTTGGTCCCCAGAGGGTGTGATTCGCGCCAATTATCCATTGCGTCATCTGAACGCATGCTGCCGATGAGTTCTAACTGTTTTCGATCAAAAGTTGCTGGAATAGATTCCCACCCATCACAAATTAACCCCACACAGCCATCGCATTGTTTGTGCGTAAAAGGGCTATTTGCTAGAGCAACTAGGGCTTGCAAAGTTAACTTGTCATTCATTAATAGGTATTAGTAAAAAGTAGAATAAATAAAATTTCTTTTATAAGAGAATTTCTTCAAGTAGTAATATGAGTTTGTTAATATACCAAAATGAAAACATACAACATACTCTTTTTATGCACTGGTAACTCTTGTAGATCAATCATTGGCGAAGCATTAGCCTCAACAATAAGTCATGGCCGTTTGATTGGTTATTCTGCAGGTTCTAAGCCTAAGTCGGATATTCATCCACTGGCAATGGAGTTGGCCGAGCGATTAGGCTATTCTAGCGAAAAATTACGCAATAAAAGTTGGGAAGAGTTTGCGTCACCAAACGCCCCACAAATGGACTTTATTATTACAGTCTGTGATGACGCAGCAGGAGAGTCCTGTCCAGTGTGGCCGGGTCACCCAGCCACAGCTCACTGGGGATTTCCGGACCCTGCAGCTGTTGTCGGTTCTGAAGAGCAAATTCGCCATGCATTTGAGCAAGTCGAAATAGGTCTTAGGAATCGCATAGAATTCTTCTTAGAGTTGCCTTTAGAAACCTTAGATAGCATTTCTATTAAGCATCACTTAGCAGAGATTCATAAAAACGCATGAAGAGTTACCTCAGCGAGCTAGTAGGAACTGCTTTGCTTTTAGCAGTCGTGACGGGCTCAGGAATTATGGGGGATTCTCTTAGCAACGGTAATGGCGCGGTTGCTCTATTGGGAAATAGTATCGCTACAGGAGCGGCACTTTATACGCTGATTGTTCTTTTAGGTCCAATTTCTGGGGCTCACTTCAATCCTCTTGTAAGCTTAATGGTTTGGAAGCATGGCAAGCTCGAACTTTCTAAATTACTTGGGTATTGGTTTTTTCAATTTTTAGGGGCAGTGATTGGAGTTTGGACAACACATTTAATGTTTGGCCTAGAAATTATTCAAGAGTCGGTAAAAGTGAGGACAGGCCTTGGCATTTGGGCCAGTGAATTTATATCAACATTAATTTTACTTTCAGTGATCAACATAAGCGAACGTGGAGAAAAGTCAAGAACCCCAATGTTAGTGGCCCTTACGGTAACAGCCGGATATTGGTTCACTTCATCAACATTTTTTGCCAATCCGGCAGTCACTTTTGCGCGTAGCTTAACAAATACATTCGTGGGAATAGAACCGGCTGATGTCATGGGTTTTGTGATTGCACAAGTATGCGCAGCGATAGTCATCATAGGAATAAATCACGGTTCTAAAGAATAAAAATTGACCTCTAAGTGCTTTAAAAAGTAGATATAGTTTTAGGAATAGAAAAACCAGTTAGTATTTGTGAATGCGCATTCTACTTCTTCGATTAATCTGGGTTTTATTAGGTTCAGCGGTTGCAATAACACTTGCATTATTTGCAACACAAGTAAGCTCCCCATTAATACTAGCGTCTTTAGGCGGCACAACATTGTTTCTGTTTGGATTAACAACAGCCCCTGCCGCTCAGCCTAGAGCGGTCTTTGGGGGGCATATCATCAGTAGTGTCATTGGAGTGATTGCTTACCATTCTTTAGGGGATGCACCTTGGGTTATGGCGTTAGCGGTTGTGTTGACCATTGCGGCATTGCTTTTGACAAGAACAGTACATCCACCTGCAGGAGCCAATGCAATCATTATGGTTCAAGCTCATGCCAGCTTTATGCAGATTGGACTTACCGTATTAGTAGGGATTACAGTTATTTCAAGTGTTGCCTGGATTTGGAGCCGACTTGGCTTTGGGATTAAAAAATATCCTATCTCATGGAGTCAGCCCTCACCACCGTCTTTTGACTGGAGTATTTGGGGAGAGTAAGTTCAAGAATAAATACGCTTAACAAATAGATCATTACTGAAGGATAGGGAGTAACTCTACTCTATGGATACACTATCTAAGTGGTTGCATCAGTATCATGACCAATAGCAAACTGCGATGATTCCAAGATATACAAATATTATGGAAAAAAGAGTAAATTAAGGCATTTTTTCTTTCAAAATAAATTCCCAGAGGTAGCCTGCCGCCTCTTCTAATGAACCCTCGTACATATGGTGACCGCTAATAGAGGGATTACCACCGGAGTCTCCCCCATGCACGGTTAAGAATTGAGTTGAAGAGGAGTTGGAGATAAGTGCCTTATCGTACAATTTTTGTGCGGTACCATAGGATGTCCATCGTCCATTGGCATCATCTTCATGATGCAAAAAAAGTATGGGCACATTGAGAGGTGGGTTTAATTTTGTCTCATTGCGGCTAGCACTTAATATTGCACCCGCTAAAAGTGCTTGATTTTCAGAGGATTGGTTTAAGAATTCTGAGACGCTAATTGTCCCGTTGCTATGTCCAATAAGATAAATGGGCTTAGAAGTTTTAGCTTTAAAAAAATTAATAACACTTAAAAGACGACCCAAATGGTCTTTAGTATATCGAGGTGCAATATTGCCACCTATCCACCCAAGTGAATATGGGCTATCGAAAAAAACCAGGTCAACACCAAGGTGTTTTTGACTTTTGTTGTAAAGGATAGAAAGTACCCAATTTGGCTTAGGAGGATTTTTTCTTGCTATATCAAAATTTCCTTCTCCTCCAGGAATTAAAAGGAGGACAGCCTTTGAATTGGAGGAAGGCCAATATGCGGTTTGAGTATCACCATAGTTGCTTGGGATAGATATAATTTCAGAGGCACTATAAAGCGGAGAAAGTAAGCATAGAAAAATGAGGGCAATAATAGGGCGCATGTAAAATTCTAGGTTAATTATTAATCTTGAAATACCAAGGACAAGTAGAGTGCGCTTCAACAATGTAATCATTTTTTATATTGTCGAGGTATCCAGACGAAACAATAAAGTTGTATTATTAATGTAATTAAATTAAAAAATCACCCATCGATAAAAGTTTACCAGTAATAATTAACCCCCCATTTAACTTGGAGATATTCATGCCCTATATAAAAAAATTAATAAACGCATTTGTCGGCATATGCCTTAGCTTTGTATTGGTTAGCAACTTGTGCGTTGCACAAACAATGTCATCTAAAACGGAGATCCAATGGCTTGGTCAAGCGGGTTTTAAAATTAAGTCCCCTGGGGGCAAGCAGTTTGTTGTTGATCCTTGGATTGCGGGAGGGCCAAAAGCCCCGGCTATTTATAAAAACGATTTATCTGCACTAGGTAAACTAGATTTTGTTCTTGTAACGCATGGTCACGTTGACCACTTGGGTGATGCTCCTGCGTTAGCTAAGTTAAATGAAGCTATATTGTATGGCCCAGCTGATATGGTTACACCACTCATAACGCTGGGGATAATACCAGCAAATCTTGGGTTTAGATTTAATAAATCTGGTTATGTCACGCCAGCTCCAAATATTAAAGTTACATCAGTTAAAGCCGAGCACTCTTCTCTTATCGTATGGAATAATCCAGCGACAGGAAAAAACGAATCCCATCCAGCAGGTGAAGCGGTCGGGTACATTATCCAATTAGAAAATGGTTTAAAAATATGGCATATGGGAGATACGGGCCTATTTGGAGACATGGAGTTTATCGCCAAATATTACAAACCAGATTTGGTCATGATTCCAATCGGTGGGAATTTTACAATGAACCCAGAAGATGCTGCTTATGCCATTAAAAACATGATTAAGCCTAAAGCAGTTATACCAATTCATTACAACTCAAATCCGTTAGCAAAAGGAACATTGGCTGAGTTTGAATCTGCTATGAAGGGTAGTTCTATCAAAATTATCCCTATGACTGAAGGTCAAACCATAGAGTATTAATAGTTCTACTAGGTTCTCAAAGTTAGATTTACAACACAAAGCCGCCTCATAAAAAGGCGGCTTTTTCAATATGTTTTAAAGTGCTTTCAATTCATTCCAGAAAGCCTCTTCGCCTAGGTGCACACGATTGCTCCATTCTTTCCCAGAGTCTTGATTAGCATCATCGGAGATGTGCTTAAAAGAAAGCCATGGTAAGTTATATTCGTGAGCGACTGCTGCGATAGCGAATAATTCCATATCTACAAGATCAACGTTGTGTTCGATTAGCCATTCGTCATGTTGGGTTACAAAACTATCGCCTGTTGCACAGGTATGGCCTAAAGAGTTAGAAATATAGACATTGGGTTTTGTAGAAAATGGAACAGTACCTCTAGGAGCTAAAGGTTGAGCTTGCATATCTCGCTGTAATACGCGATTTATTTTTACGAGACCTGATATAGTTGGATTAATCTTTCCAGCAGTGCCATAGTTAATGATTAAGGAGGGATTAAATTGAGCGATAGCCTTAACTGTAGCTAAAGTAGCATTAATCTTTCCTATCCCAGAATAAATAATTGGGATGTGGTGAAATAAAGAATTAGAATTAATTTCTGATTCTAGAGCGGCAATAATAATTAAAGAATTTTTCATTAAATGGACCTATTAAATCTTATTCCAACTGTACCAAATTTCCCAAAGCCTGGGGTTATGTTCAAAGACATATCCCCTTTACTGGCAAACCATGAGGCTTTTTCAATAGCCATAAGCCAGCTATATGAACTAAGTATGTTTTGTCAATATGATTATCTTCTAGCGATTGAATCAAGAGGATTTATTTTTGGTGCAGCTCTAGCCCAATTAGCAAAGACCGGGCTGATTTTAGCCCGCAAGCCTAATAAACTCCCTACCGAAGTGATCTCTCAACAATACGGTCTAGAGTATGGTGTTGATACCTTACAAATTCAGAAAAATATCTTCCCCGCTCATGCTAGGGTATTAATCATAGATGATGTATTAGCAACAGGTGGGACCTTGGTTGCAGCGAGTAGGCTAGTACGTAAAGCCGGGGGTGAGGTAGCTGGGGCACTCGTGGTGTTAGAACTATCAGAACTCAAGGGGAAAGATAAGTTAGTAGAAATGGGCGTAGATTGCAAAGCCCTATTTAAAATTTAAAGATCAAAGAGGCAAAAGTGGATAAAAAGAAAATACCAACATTTACTTCAAGATTGCCAGATGTAGGCACCACAATTTTTACAGTGATGTCTGCATTAGCATCTGAAAAAAAAGCAATTAATCTTGGGCAAGGGTTCCCAGATTTTTCTTGCGACAGGCAGCTACTTGAAATGGTTAATGAAGCAATGCATCAAGATCAAAATCAATACCCTCCAATGGCTGGGGTCTCAGAATTGAGGCAAGAAATCGCACACAAGATTAAAAGCATTTATCGCTATCAATATGATCCAGTTGATGAAATTACTGTAACTGCTGGAGGAACGCAAGGAATATTTACTGCTGTTATGTGTTGTGTTAGCCCCGGAGATGAGGTGATTGTGATTGAGCCAGCTTATGACAGTTATATTCCGGCTATTCAAATGGCACAGGGGGTACCCATTAGAGTAGCCTTAGAAGTTAAAAGAGATGCTCTTGGAAAAGTCGAGAGTTATCAAATTCCATGGAAAAAAATAGAGGGCGCAATAACAGAAAAAACGCGCTTGATTATGATTAATTCTCCACATAATCCGACTGGTATGATTTGGAAAAAAGAAGACTTAAACCATCTAGCTGATATTGTGCATGGGACAGAAATTTTAGTTCTTAGTGATGAAGTCTATGAACACATGGTTTATGACCAGAAGGTCCACGAAAGCGTCTCTAGTCATCCTGAATTAGTTGAAAGAAGTTTTGTGATTTCAAGTTTTGGAAAAACATATCATGTCACTGGATGGAAGGTAGGATATGTTGCGGCTCCAAAAAGTATGACGAGTGAGTTTCGAAAAGTTCACCAATTTAATGTGTTTACAGTCAATACACCAGTTCAGTATGGATTGTCTAATTATTTGAAAGAACAAAAACATTATTTGGGGCTTTCAAATTTCTACGAGAAAAAAAGAAATTTTTTTCAACTAGGGTTAAGAAAAACACGATTTCAACTATTGCCGTCAGAGGGTACTTATTTTCAATGCGCTGACTATACCGGGCTAAATATTCCTGAGGCAAAATTAAATGAATCAGACTTTTGCTGTTGGCTTACGTCAGAAATAGGGGTGGCCGCAATACCACTTTCGGCTTTTTATACTAAAGGGCAAGAATCTGGGGTCATTCGGTTTTGTTTTGCAAAGCAAGAAAAAACACTCGAAGAGGCCATCACAAGACTATATAAGTTGTAAAAAAGAAGAAAAACAGACTTTAAAGTATAGAATTGTGTATAGTTTAGTAATAGGAAGAGCTTACCCAAAAAGCCATTTTTTTCATAAAGGGACAATCATGAAACAATTAAAAATAGTATTAAAACGCTTGACTGAATTTTCGAAAATAACTGCAACGCTGATTTTCGGTACTTTGTTCATGTCCCAGCAAGTTTTAGCACAAGGTGTTGAAGCTTCTAAAAATATGAAACTTGAAGGTTATAGCGATTTACAAGGAAGAACAGCTTATCAACCTACAATCCAAAAACAAGGTGACCGGTGGATTGCCTATATTGGCCATCACGGGGATAAGAAACTCAACACCCTTAATGGGAAAATGGAAGATAACGGCACTTCAATTATTGATGTCACTAACCCTAAGAAACCCGTGTATCTCTATCACCTTCCGGGTCAAGAAGGAAAAGCAGAGCAAGGTGGGGCTCAAATGGTGCGAGTTTGTAGCGGTGCAATTTTGCCAAAAGCTGATAAGAGTAAGTTTTATATGCTCCGAGTTTTTGGGAACCAAGCTCATGAGATTTGGGATGTTACAGCCCCAGAAGCTCCTACATTATTAACAACAATTATTAAAGGCCTTAAAGATACCCATAAGAGTTTTTGGGAATGTGATACTGGTATTGCGTATTTAGTGTCGGGTAATCCTCAATGGAGAACTACTCGGATGACTCAAATATTTGATTTATCTGATCCAACTAAACCAGTTTTCATTAGAGATTTTGGATTAGTTGGTCAGCAACCTGGTGCAGGTGGAGCGGTGCCAACGCAATTACATGGTGTTATGTCCTCTGGCGTAAAGGGTAATCGAGTTTATTTTGGATATGGTACAAATAATGAAGGAATTATTCAAATTGTTGATCGCGATAAATTACTTAATGGCCCTAAAGAACCAACCCCAGAAAATTTACTCTATCCACAAGTGGTGCGTTTAGATTTGCCTGCAATGCATGGTGCCCACACAACATTTCCTATTTCAGATGTAGAAGTTCCTGAATTTTCTAAAAACTTACTTGGGCACAAACGAGATTTTATTGTAGTCACTGATGAGGCAATCCAAAAGGAATGTTTGGAAGGCCGTCAAATGGTCTGGATAGTCGATTCAACAAATGAAAGCAAACCTTTCGGTGTTTCTAGTTGGACAGTGCCTGAGAAAAGTGGAAATTTTTGTTCCAAAGGTGGACGATTTGGCACGCATTCTTCGAACGAAAATATGACGGATGTTTATTTCAAAAAAATCATGTTTTTCTCGCATTTCAATGCTGGTGTAAGAGCATTAGATATTCGTGATCCGTTTAACCCTAAAGAAATTGCTTACTTTATCCCCGCAATGAATAAGAACACTGTGGTCTTAGAAACACCAGCTGGTGGGAAGGCAAGCAAATTGCCATTTACAGCTGCTTCTGATAAAAAAGCAATTCAGACAAACAATGTAGAAGTTGACGAAAGAGGCTATGTATACATTGTTGATCGTGCGAATACGGGAATGCATATTCTGTCATTGACTGGCTCAGCTCGTCAAATTGCAAACTGGGGCGCTGCTGAAAAATAATGAAGATGATTAAAAACCTTGTGTCTTTAAGTATCATGGGTTTTAGTTATGTGCACGTAAATGCGGCCCAAATTAATGCAAACCTTAACTTGACGAGTGGACTCGCTTCTGCGGGACAGCAATTGATTAAGGCGAAAAAGGATGATGTAATTTATTTGAAGGTCAAGAGTAATGAGTCAGGTGAATTACATTTACATGCCTATCAATTAGAAATAAAAGTCAGTGAAAATGAAGTAAAAGATGTCAGCTTCAAAGCTTTTGCTACAGGTCGTTTTACCTTTGAGTGGCATCCCAATAAAGTAAATAACTCAAAGCAAATGCATCATAAAGAGCCTCTAGCTACGTTAGAAGTCTTTCCCCAATAAAAGTGAAAAGTATTAAAGTATTTTTAGTTTTATTATTAATACAAATACTTTCATTGCCACATCAGGGATGGGCGCATAGCTTTGACGAGCGCTACGATTTACCTTTACCGTTAAACATATTTGTTTTTGGAAGCGGGTTGATTGTACTTATTTCATTTGGAATTATTTTTTTTACTATTCCAACAAAATTTCTAAAAATACATCCAATAGAAATTGTTAAAGATTTAAAGCGGCATGTTTTCTTTAAGACCGTTTTGCTAATCATTAAATGCATTTCATTGATGATGTTTTTCATCATTCTAGGGGCATGTTATTTTGGCGACTCTAACCCCTTACAGAACTTAGCCCCTAACCTTATATGGATTAGTTGGTGGTTAGGATTTTCAATACTTATTGCAATTGTTGGGAATTTTTGGCCAATATTCAACCCATGGCTCATCTTATGGAAAATAATTGAAAGAGTTTTTGGGATCAGCAGACCAATTCTTAATAAGTTGAATCAACAGAAATGGGGAGTCTGGGTAGCAACCATATTTTTACTTATCTGGAGTTGGCTTGAAGTTGTATACCCAGTCGCATTTGTTCCATTTAGAGTTGGAAATTTAATCCTGGCATGGACTGTAATCAACTTAATAGCGATGTTTATATATGGCGCTGAGGTATGGTTGCAGAGTGGGGATGTTTTCAGTATTTACTTTTCATGGTTAGGTAAATTTGGGATCTTTAAATATAACCCCTTAAAAGACTCGCTAGAACTCAATTGGCCGGGCATTGGACTAGTTCGAGATATCCACCAAGGAGATAAGGATAGGGGCTTGGCAGGCTTTGTTATTGCAATGTTATCAACGGTCTTGTTTGATGGGCTTCATGGAAACCAAATATGGCTTATATTTGAGCGGTATTTAGCAAAGCACTTTGAGACACTCATTGATGTAAATGGATACTTCACTGGAACGATAGGGCTACTGTTGACCTGGGGTATTTTTTTAGGGTTATATCGGTTGAGTTGTTATTTATCTAAAAAGATATCAGGTGTTAAAGTAAAATTAGACTTAGCAAATCACTTTGCAAGTAGTTTAGTCCCGATAGCGATTGCGTATTTAATCGCGCACAACTTTTCTAGTTTTGTCATTCAAAATCAAAATATAATTTTCTTGATATCAGACCCATTTAATATGGGATGGAATTTATTGGGGTCTAAAGACTTTAGGCCAAATATCGCCATAATAGAAGCCGGTTTTGTGTGGTATTTGGCGATTAGTGCAATAGTTATTGGGCATGTATTAGCCTTATGGATTGGCCATTTAATAGCAAGTCAAATTACAAAATCTAAAAAAGAATTAATTTATTTGACTGCACCGCTAACTGTGATGATGGTAGCTTTAACTATGCTCAGTTTAATCATTATTGCTGAACCAATGACGATATCTTAGGCTGTTTTCTGGAAAGTGGTTTTCAGTCCAAGCCAAACCAATGCTACAAAAATAAGTATAAGCGGGAAAACTGATCCCCAATTAAGCCAGTTCCACCCTTGTGAAGTTAAGAGCGCCCCCGAACTAAAAGAACTAACGGCCATGACACTAAATACAAAGAAGTTTATCGTAGCTTGGGCTTTATCTTTTTCTTCAGGTCTGTAAGCCTTTATTGCAAGGCTTGTCGATCCTGTAAATAAGAAATTCCAACCTATTCCCAATATACAAAGTGCCACTAAAAATTCTTTCAAATCAGTACCTGATAATGCAATAAAAATGCATAAAAAATTGAGTGCAACGCCAACTCCCATAATTTTGAGGGCACCAAAACGTTTAATTAATGATCCCGTAAAAAAACCAGGGGCAAACATGCCAATAACATGCCATTCAAGAACTAAGGCGGTATCTGAAAAGGGAAGTTTGCATACTTGCATTGCTAGAGGTGTTGCTGCCATTAATAAATTCATGACGCCATAACCTAAAGATGCCCCAATGACAGCAACTAAAAAAACAGGTTGTTTTAAAAGTTCAATAACAGAACGACCTGGTAGAGGATTCAATATGACTTGAATGGGGGGGAACTTGATGAATTGCATTAATAAAAGACCAAAAATAGCAGCTATAGCAAGAGATAAGTAAGCCCCTAAAAATGGAGTAGAAAACAAATGATGTGTCCACGTAGCAAGGTTGGGACCAATGATAGCTCCTAATAAGCCCCCTGCAAGCACCCAAGAGATAGCTTTATCTCGAAGAGATATGTCTGTCAGTTCAGCAGCGGCAAAGCGATACAGTTGACCATTGGCACTATAGTATCCGGCGACCACAGTACCAAAAGTAAGTAGCCAAAAATCATGAGAGTAAGTAGCGTAGGCGCAAATGAGAGAAGAAATAATGCCAACAAAAAGGCCAAGTTGAAATGAAACTTTTCGGCCGAATTGTTTTTGAGTTCTTGCAACAATTGATGTAGAAAGAGCTCCTCCAACAACATATCCCATGACTGGGATTGTGGCCATCCATAGTTCTGGGGTCAGTGAGAATCCAACCAAACCATTAATAGCAATAAAGGTCACGTTATTGGTTAAGAAAATCCCTTGACATAGAATTAGAAGGATAAGATCTTTATTGAATAGTTTTTTTGTGGTCATATTAGTTATTTTAATGAATTATGTTGACCGTAAGAATCAATCAATTATTGTTTTAGAGCTTTTGAATTCAGTGTAAGCCTAAACTCATAATAAGGTATATTGAAAAAACATTCGAAAAAAGGTGGGTAATTAATGAATATTGTTAAAAAGATATTATTACCAATGCTGTTATGTTTGAGCTTTTCTATTTATCCGCAGGTATTTGATATCCCCTATAAAACAGATGCACCTAATAGAACATTGTTGTTACCTGCCGAGAATGCAAAGGCAGTTGTTTTACTATTTCCCGGAGGAGGCGGGATGTTAAGGCTGAAGGATGATGGTAAGACGAATAATACGCATACCTTTGTGAGGTCAAAGAACGAGTGGGCAAAATACGGGATTAGTGCTGTATTAGTCGATACCCCATACGATTTACTTTCGGGTGATAGGAATATACGACGGATTTCAGATCACCAACAAAGAGTAGAGAATATGGTTCAGTTCTACAAAGATAAGCTCAATTTACCCATCTGGTTATTTGGTCATAGCATGGGCACAGTGAGCGCGTCTGAGTTTGTCAACCAAGAAAAAGAGCATCAACAGTTGTTAGCTGGGATTATTTTAGCAGGCACTTTTAAAGCAGTAACTATAAAAAAAGATGTTGAGTTACCCTTGCTTATTATTCATCATGAAGAGGATAGTTGCATCAGCACCCCAGTGAGTCGATCAAAAAACATATTTGAAAATAGACCCACAAATCAAATATCGAAGTTGGTACTGCTTCACGGTGGAACGAGTTCAGGCGACGTTTGTGGGGCACTGTCTCATCACGGATTTGAGGGCATAGAAGGTGAGTTTGTTAAAACAGCAGCAGAATTTATTTCTTTATATTAGGAACTAGAGTTTAGATAGGCTGTAATAGCATTTTTTTGAGTTGTGGATAAACCCGTGGAACCAAAGGTATTTAAGAGACCGACTTGACTAGAGTTCATTGCATTAATTTGAGCAACAGATAGACCTGATATTTGCGAGTTACTTAGAGAGACAATTTCTGATGTAGATAAAGATTGCATATCGCTGGCCGGTAAAGCTGCGATTTGAGCTGAAGAAAAATGAGTAAATTGACTTAATGTAAAGGCAGCTACTTGGGTTGCATTGAGGTTACTTAATTGACTAGGAAGCAAAGTCTCAATTGTTGAAGTCGTCAATGATGGAATAACAGCGGCATCTAAATTTTGAAAAATTGGAGCTGGTACATTAATTAGTGCGCCGGAGTTGCCTAGCGCATTAATTTGTGAAGCAGTATAGGTTGAAAAATCTAAAGCAGAAATAGGGTTAACGAGTCCAGCTAGATTAGAAGGTGGAGTTTGGATTGCCGTTAATTGACTGTTGGATAGTGCCGAGTACTGTGTCAAAGATAAAGAGTTGAATTGCAAAATGTTTAGCGCCTGGAGTTGCGCTGTCGTCATTGATTTAATTCCATTCACAGAGATTGCGGCCATTTGTGCGCTACTCAATACGCTAACTTGTGTTGTCGTTAACGCGCCCACTTGAGTAGAGGTTAAATTACTGATTTGAGCCGGGCTTAAGGCCTCAATAAATGTTGTGCTTAGATTTGGAATGACGCTAGCGGGGATATTTGAAATCAACGTTGGCTGAATGAGGGGGACAGAGCCCCCAGTCGCTAAAGAATTTAATTGTTCATAATAGAATGATCCAATTTGAGAGGATGTAAACGGTAAAACACTGGAACTGAAGAGGTTAAGTTGTGTAGGAGAAAATGCGTTATATTGGGCTGCAGATAAAGACTGTATTTGAACTGCGTTCAATGTACTTAACTGTTTATTTGACATACTGGCTAAAGAAGTGGGACTAATTTGTGTCAGCTGCGAGTATGAGAGCCCACCTAATCCAGTCAATGAATTGAGTTGGCTATTGGATAAAGCTGAAAATTGCTGTGAAGTAAGTGCTTGTATTTGATCTGTAGATAAATTGCTTATTTGATTATTAGTTAAATGAGTAATTTGACTTACGCTTAGATTAGGAATTTCTGAATTAGACAATCTGCTCATGACTTTAGAGTTAATAGAGGATATTTTTGATCCAATCGCGTTTAATTGAGCGCCGGAAATACCTACCATTTGAGCAGCTGTTATAGAGGTCAGTTTTCCTGTAGAAACAGTTTGAAAATTACTAATTGGCACGCTTGCAAGTTGAGTTGCCGTAAGTGAATTAAATTGGGGAAAAGTCAGCGCTTGAAACTGTGCCGAATTAAATCCTGACAATTGATTTGGAGTTAGTTGCGAAATAAAGTTTGTATCTAATTTAGAAATTTGAGCTGTCGGAAATGTTGAAAAGATAGAAGGGTTTAGAGAAGAGATTTGCCCAGCTAAGTTGCTCATTTGGGTAGCGGTTAAGCCAGCCCCTTGATTTTTTGTAAAGCCCGCCACTTGAGCTGAAGTCAGAGCTAAAAATTGCATAGGATCAATCGGGGTGAGCTGAGCAGGACTTAAAAAGCTGATAGCCGACGGATTTAGGGTTGATAGGGACGAGGGAGTTCCATGGGCGGGAAATAGCCCATTTTTCTGATAAGGATTAGTCGATGGAAAAAGACTATATCCGCTAAATAAATTAAGTGACACTAATAAACCTCAAAAAAGACCCATTTATAGACAACTACATTTAGCCATATTGTGTTTAACGGCAAATAGCCGATAAAACTTAGTTTAGTACGGTATATTTTTCAATTAAAAACGTAAAAGACGAAAGTTTAGAAAGTCTGAACCAGATTAAATTGATAAGAAGATGATGTAGACTGAAGGGAATTGATCCTAACAGCCCATTTTAATAAGATGAAGACCCTTCACATAGACCCCATAATTGAGCAAACGCAAAATGATTGGACAAGCAATCAGGCAAATATGGAGGCTGTAAAGGCCTTAGAGATTGGGCAAGTATTACGCTATAAAAATTTACCATTTAAATTGCTCCCAGAAGAAATTGAATTGTTAACCCCTGATAGGATTGATCCAAAAGTCAGAAACATTAGTTTTAATGCTGAAGGGCTTCTGAAGGGGGTTGTGGGAGATAGAGTGATACAGCAGAACGCTAAACGTTTGATTCAGCGTTTTAGAGAACTGTCGGTAGAGCTCATTCGGACATCTTTTCCTAAATATGTTGATTCTCTTAAAGTTGCCCCAACAAGCTTTCGGCCTAATCTAGTAGAAACCAGAATACAGTCTTGGCGAGCGGATGATCGAAGATTACATGTTGATGCATTTCCTAGTCGCCCAAACTATGGCGAGAGAATATTACGAGTTTTTATCAATTTAAATCCCGCTGGGGTGAGTAGGGTTTGGAGAGTAGGTGAGCCATTCGAGGAAATTGTGCAGCGTTTTAAATCGGATATTTCACCATATTCTCCGCTTAAGGCAAAAATTCTAAATAGCTTAGGAATAACCAAGTCCTATCGAAGTGAATACGACCATATGATGTTGAATTTACATGACTTAATGAAGGCCGATACGAGCTATCAAGCTAGCTCAGCACAAAAGCAAGTTGAATTTTTACCGGGTGAAGTGTGGGTATGTTTTTCTGACCAAACTGCTCATGCTGCCATGTCTGGACAATTTATGATGGAACAGACATTACATTTACCTGCCTCGGCTCAATATAATCCCGACATGAGCCCATTAGGGGTATTAGAAAAAGTCATGGGGCGAAGATTAACTTAAGCGCTTAATCAGATTTAATGTTTGCATCTTTAATTAGTTTTACCCAGCGATCAGTATCATTCTTGATCATTAATTTTGTCTCGATCAAATTAGGGGAGATGGGTTTACCTCCTGCTTTCTCAAAACGATCTCTCACCTCAGGGGTTGTCGCTGCTTTTTGGAATTCAATGCGCCACTTATCTAAAACATCTTTCGGGGTTTTGGATGGCGCAAAGAAGCCAAACCAAGATTCTAGTGATAAATTATCTACGCCCGTTTCAATAATCGTGGGTACGTTGGGGTGATTAGGATTTCTTTGAGCCCCAGATGTAGCTAATGCAATTAAGCTGCCGGCCTCAACGTGAGGTTTAGCTGTTGGTGCAATATCAAAAAATAGATCAACTCGTCCACCAAGGATATCGGTGTAAGCTGCTTGAGCTCCCCTGTAGGGGATATGCATTAGCTGAACACCGGTATTGTGCCATAGGGCTGCGGCAAGGACATGTTGCCCAGAACCATTACCACTAGAAGCATAGGACAATTTATTGGGATTGTCTTTAGCGTATTGAATCAACTCCTTTAAAGTTTTAAAAGGTAGATCTTTTCTGCCTACTAAGGTGTAGCTGTAACTCACACTTAGACCGATGGGTTCAAAATCTTTTATAGGATCATAGGGAAGATTTTTATAAAGACCAGAGTTCATCACAATATTAGAAACAGACCCTACCAAAACGGTATAACCATCAGCAGAGGCCTTTGCAACAAAATCAGTACCGATAAGAGTACCGGACCCTATCTTATTATCAACAACCAGAGCTTGCCCAATAGTTGAGGATAGCTTATCTGACATGACTCTTCCTACAAAATCAAAACCACCACCAGGCGGTTGTGGAACAATAACTTTGATTGGTTTGTCCGGAAAAAGAGGATTCTC
This sequence comes from uncultured beta proteobacterium, assembly GCA_903821995.1. Classification (GTDB taxonomy): domain Bacteria; phylum Pseudomonadota; class Gammaproteobacteria; order Burkholderiales; family Burkholderiaceae; genus Polynucleobacter. Next base: position 79,639 of record CAIJNI010000086.1, on the reverse strand, counting down.
GGCGAAGGTCTGGGGAGTGGTTATGAACAATAAACTGTATACGCAGAATAAACAAAATTGGAGAGAGTTTTTCATTGAGATGACTTTCCTTCTGCGAGCCATTTTGACCCACGTTTATAGAGAGAATCGACCTCGGGGCCTTTGAGCATAGGCATATCCCTTTTAACTGAAAAACCCAACTTGGTTTGAATATAAGCCAAATGGCGATAACCCTCAGGATATTGAGAAAGAATGTTCTGATCAATCTTTAATATGCTTGAAGGATCGACGGGGTCGATACGATCTTTTTCATAAATAGGTTGCCTTAAAACAAAGCCCCATTTATCACCTCTTTTCTCAATAAAATCATAGAAACGACCAGTACATACAACATCACACAATATCCCGTCAACTAAGCCACGCTGTGAAATTGTCATTTTTGTTTGTGAAATTGCTCTATGACCAGATATATCAACGCTATTTCCACCTAAAAAATGTAATATGCTCACACCTTTATTCCAGCCATCAATAGTCACTTTGATGAACTCCTCAAAGTGGCCTTGAAACCAAGTCGCCATCATCACCCCATCATCGTGCCAAACCGTGTGAAAACGCTCCCAGTCGCCGGCGTCTCGCCATAAAGCCCAGTTTTCGACTAATTCTCTAACTTTTAATCTTTCAAGAAGGGGGTTGTTATCGTTAGTACTCATGGAATCTCCAGGGAATAATTATTCTTAACTATTGCAATATGCAGTTCAAACTAAAATATTAATATAACAGCTAAAAAGGTGCGTATTTTGAAGATGAAGGGTTAAAATAATCAAAACAAAATAATTAGAGACAAAGCCTTGCAAAAACAATCACAGAATATTCTCTTTATAGGAATTGGAAAAATGGGTTTGCCAATGGCTAGACATTTGCATGCTCAAGGCTTTTCAGTGCAGGTGTCAGACCCAGATACAAGTCGTTTGTCATTAGCGCAGGTTGAGGGAATCAAAGTCTCAAAGGAAATTACACAAGATATCAAGCAAGCTGACTGGATCATTTCTTCCTTGCCAAATGATGATGTTTTGCTTCAAGTAGCGAAATTACTCCAGTTGCATATGAATTCTTCAGCCTGCTACATCGATACAAGTACTGTCTCATTAAAAGCATCTGAAGAAGTTTTAAATTTAATAGGGCCTACTGGAGCTGCTTATTTAAGAGTGGCAGTTTCAGGAAATAACCATATGGCTGAGTTAGCTACTCTAACAATGCTTTGCTCAGGCCCTAAAGATTACTTTGATAAGGCGCAACCACTCATAAAAAATTGGGGACCCCATGTTTTTTACTTAGGAGAAGCAGAGCAGGCGCGCTTAATGAAATTAGTGGTTAATTTATTGATTGCTCAAACCAGCGCAATGTTAGCGGAGGGCCTCACACTGGGACGTTTAGGTGGTCTAGATTGGGAGACGATGTGGCAAGTTCTGACCAGTAGTGCGGTGGGTTCCCCCATAATGAAAGCTAAGGCGCAACAACTGGGCAAACCTCTTGGAGAAAGAGATTTTTCACCAACATTTACAGTTCATCAAATGCTTAAAGATATTTCTCTTATTACAAGTGCTGCTGATCAGTTAGGAGCAAAGTTACTCCAAACAGAGATGACAAAGAATTTGATGGAAAAAGCGGTAATAGAAGGTGAAGGGATGTCCGATTATGCGACGATCATTAGAGTTTTAGAAAGACAAGTTGCACTTGGAGAGTAGCTTAGAGAATTATTTTTTTAATTTGTAAAGTGGAGAAAGAGCATGGCTCAAAAATTAGGTTGGATTGGTTTAGGTCGTATGGGTGAGGCAATGGTTAAAAGACTTACCAAAGCGGGCCATGGCGTTGATGTGTGGAATCGTACTCGAAGTAAAGCAGAGCCATTAGCAGAATATGGTGCAACCGTAGTGGATCATATTTTAGATTTGGCAGGATGCGAAGTTGTGGTCACAATGGTTTCTACAACAAAGGACTTAAAGCAAGTATTATTCGGCGCTGGGGGACTAGTTACCACAAAGAAACTTCCAAAATTAGTCGTGGATAGTTCGTCCATATCTCAAGAAGGGTCAGCAGAAGTTCGTCAGCAATTAGAAGCGTTAGGAGTTGCTTATTTGTGCGCACCCGTATCTGGTAATGCGAAAGTTGCAAAAGCAGGAAAGCTTTTAATGGTTGCTTCTGGACCAAAAAGTCAATATGAGCTAGTAGAGCCCTATTTCCAGGCAATAGCACGTAAATGTATGTGGATAGGAGAGGGCGAATTAGCTAGGGTATGGAAAATTGCACACAACACAATGTTTGGAGTGGTTATTCAGAACCTATGTGAGATTACAGTGTTAGCTGAGAAGGCTGGCATTCCAAGGCACTTATTTTTAGAAAGTATTAATGATTCTGTTTTAGGCTCAATGTACACCCGCTATAAAACCCCAGTTTTAACTAACTTAACATTTGAACAAGTGACATTTACCCCTGAGTTACTATTAAAAGATATGGACCTAGGGATGGCGGCTGCGAAAGCTCATGGTGTAGTTATGCCAGCTGCTGCTGCTACAAGAGAGTCTATTGGAAGAATGGTAGGAAGAGGATATAAAGATGTTGATTTCTCCATATTGATTCAAGAGATGGCAAAGGATGCGGGTTTAGAGCTCATTTCAGAAAATAAAAAAATTAGTGATGGATTAGAGGCTTCATAACAAAGCAATCTGATATAAAAAAAGGATAGGACAGTCACATATGAAAATAAATAAACTAGCTTTTAGAGGAGTGATTTCAAAAATATGCTGTATTGGAATGATAACTTTTACATTGGCATCTTTGTCGGGATTTGCGCAAACCTACCCGACTAAAACAATTAAAATGATTGTTCCTTTTTCAGCCGGGAGTGTGACTGACATTATTGCAAGAGCCTTAAGTGATGTAATGAGCAAAGATCTTGGGCAGCCCATCATTATTGAAAACAAGCTTGGCGCTGGGGGCACAATTGCGGCAACTCAAGTTGCCAAATCGGATCCAGATGGGTATACCTTGTTGGTTCATTCTTCCGGGCATGCTCTTAATCCTTCAATCTATCCTAACTTACCTTACGATACTTTAAAGGATCTCACTGGCATCACTCCTTTGGCAGCAATTCCAAATGTCTTAGTCGTTAATCCCAATAAAGGTTGGAAAAATCTTGCTGATATGGTCGCCGCAGTTAAGGCTAATCCAGATCAAATGAATTACGGATCGGCCGGTATCGGGAGCGCCACACACATGAATGCAGAGAAATTTAACTTAGTCGCAGGGATTAAAGCAACTCATGTGCCTTATAAGGGAACTCCGGAGGCAATTTCTGAAGTCATTGGCGGAAGAATCGATTGGTTCTTTTCCCCGCTTGCCTCTGCGCTACCTTTAATTAAAAGTGGACAACTTCAGGCATTAGCCATTAGTACACCAAAAAGAAGTTCAGCATTACCCTCTCTACCAACAACGATAGAAGCGGGATATCCAAATTCTGATTACATACTTTGGGTTGGATTGATTGCTCCGACAAATATTCCACCGTCAGTCGTAAAAAAATTGAATGATGAGGTCATTAAAGCCCAAGCAAATCCAGAAGTTAAAGAGCGCTTTGCAAAGCTAGGGGCGGACTCTTACTCCATGAGCTCAGAAGGATTTAACGTTTTTATTAAAAACGAAATGGAAGTAGCTAACAAAATTAGTAAAGCTGCAAATTTAAAAGCCACAAATTAATCATGAAGGAAATATAAATGCAAGCAGGACTGTACCATCGTTTAGGACCAGCAAAGGATGTATTAGTTATTGAGGAACTTGAAAAACCCGAACCAGCAAAGGGACAAGTTCGCGTGCGGATGATGAGTTCAGGCGTTAACCCGTCAGATGTTAAGACTCGAGCCGGTAAGGGCAGACCAATGACTGCAAGTTGGCAAATTCCGCATAGTGATGGAGCCGGAGTTATTGATGCGGTGGGCGATGGAGTTGCAACTTCACGAATTGGTGAAAAAGTATGGATTTTTAATGCTGCGTTTATGCGTCCCTTAGGAACTTCAGCTGAGTGGACTGTTGTTCCCAGCGAAACTGCCCCACGATTACCCGATGGTTTAGGTTTTGATGAAGGCGCATGTTTAGGTATCCCTGTAATGACGGCGCATAGATCCATTTATGTAGGCGGAGTACCTAAACAAGGTGAAACGATACTTGTTACGGGTGGTGCTGGGGTCGTTGGGCACTATGCCATTCAGTTAGCCAAATGGGCTGGCGCTACAGTATTAACAACTGTAAGCTCAGATCAAAAGGCAGCTCATGCTAAACAGGCGGGTGCTGACTATGTGATCAACTATAAGAACCAAGATGTAATAAAAGAGGTGAAGAGTATTGTTGGCGAAGAGGGAGTTGATCGGATTATTGATGTTGATTTTGGAAAGAACTTTCCAATTAGTTTAGAAATAATTAAGTCTGGGGGATGCATTTCGAGCTATGCTTCTATGGGGTCGCCCACTCCGACATACCCGTTTTATGCTGCTATGTTTAAAAACTTATCTGTCCATCATGTATTTGTTTATACGATGAGTAATATAGCTAAACAACAAGCAATCAATGATATTGAGCGTTGGGCAAAAACAGGTAATCCGAAATTTGCAATTGCGAATAAATTTAAATTTACAGAAATAATAAAAGCGCATGAGGCTGTTGAATTAGGATCAAAAATAGGGCATGTAATTTTAAGTCAACAATAAAAGGCAAGAGATGATATATATTTCTAATGCAGGGCAAAATTTTATGCAACTCTTGTGCACTGTGTTTCTAGCGAGCGTTACGTTTGCAGGAAATGCAGTTGAGATTCAAGTGGTCAGTTCTGGAGGTTTTGCTGAGGCCTACAAAGAATTAGCACACGATTATGAAAAAGATAGTAGCAATAAACTTGTTTCAAATTGGGGGCCTTCCATGGGTGAAACTAAAAATGCTATCCCTCTAAGATTAAAACGCGGTGAAAATTTGGATGTCGTCATCATGGTGGGAGATGCTTTAGATAACTTAATGATGCAGGGGCAATTAGTTGCTGGTAGCAAAGTTTTGTTGGCCAATTCGCCAATCGCTTGTGCGGTTAAATCCGGCACAAAAAAATATGATATTAGTACTGTAGATAATTTAAGGAAAACTCTTTTAGAGGTCAAATCATTTGCCTATTCGGATAGCGCAAGTGGGGAATATATCAAGATACAATTATTAAATAAATTAGGTATCTTTGATCAAATGCAAGGTAAAGCTAGAAAAATACCAGCTACACCTGTTGGAGAGATTGTTGCTAACGGGGATGCAGAATTTGGTTGTCAACAGAGAAGCGAAATCATGGCCGTCAAAGGGATTGACATGGTTGGGTTACTGCCAAAAGAAGTACAACTGAATACTATCTTTTCGGCAGCAGTGGTTCAAACTAGCAAGATCCCTAAAGAAGCTGGTGATTTTTTAAAGTATATCTCGTCACCTTTGCATGCGGATAAGATTAGAGCAACAGGCCTAGACCCGCTTAACTAATTTTTCTGGACAATTGAATTAAACTATCCAGTTGATTTAATTGTCCAAGTTTCCAACATTCGCTAATTAATAGTGCAGCCTGAGAAGTTCCAATAATAGGATGGACTAAGTCTTTAAATTTCTCATTAAGATTTTCGTCGGTCATAGGACACTCAATGGAACCAATCGCATTCTTAACATAGACGTGCTTTTCGGTACCATCCTTAAGAAAAGCGCGAACATCAACGGATGCTTCGTGTATTTCATTATCAACGGTTGCAACCACTTTGGCGCGTAATGCAACCATATCTGCTCGATTAACAATTTCATCACTAAACTCATCTTCTCCAGCACGACCAAATACAAGTCCCGCGGCGCAACCGTGATAAACGCTAAACTTACTTTCTAGACCATCCTTAGGAGTTTTTTTGCCTGTTAACTCAAGTACAAGGGAGTGAACGCGAAGCTCAATATGGTCTAAGTTTTCAGGAGTTACACCTTGCTGTTTTAGTTGTACACAAGCGTCAATACTTGGGTGGATCACAATCCCGCAAGCAAAAGGTTTATAACTATTAAAAGAAATTTCGAAACGACTACCAAGTTCATCGGTGATTTCATTCCAATTGCATTTTGTTGAAATTGATTGAATCATTCCTCGAGGAGCTTCTAACGCTTTTAGGCTAGCAGTAAAGCCATGCTTGGCTAAAAGAGCTGATGTCAATCCTGCTTTAGCGGCTCCACCTGGATGAAACGGTTTGGTCATGGTCCCAAACTGCTCACGAAAACCTATCGGTTGTGAGGCTGCTATACCAATGGCCATAGAAGTTTGATGGGCGTTTAAGCCAAGTAATCGAGCGCACGCAGCTGCCGCGCCAACCGTTCCTGTCGATCCTGTAATATGCCATCCACGATCATAATGGTCTGGGTACATACAGTTTCCGATCCTACATGAAACATCAATACCAATCACTAAAGCATCAATGAGATCTCTGCCAGAAGATTTTAGGTGCTCCGCTAATGCTAGTAGTGCAGATGCTATTGGACCAGCTGGGTGAATAATCGTTTTTAGATGAGTGTCATCGAAGTCAAAGGTATGTGAACTTATCCCATTGACTAAGGCGGCGCCTGCCATATCTAATTTCTCATTTCTACCTAAAATTGAAGATTGAGCACTTGGAGAAAACTCTTGAAGTGCTGCGATACTTGCTATGACACTTTCATGCTGAGCAGCTCCAATTGCGCAGCCAAGCCAGTTAAAGAAAGTTCGATGTGCTTCATGATCTACGGAGTTATCCCAACCTTTTGAAGGGTGATTCGAGATATATTCTGCAAGAATTTGAGTTATTGGAGGAGCATTATGATCTGCTAAAACTTGAGTATTTCGTGCCATGAATCTGCTTTCTAATCGAGTTGAATATTTCGTTCTTTTGCTACTTTGCTCCACCGAGCAATATCATCCTTAACATATTTAGTAAATTGCTCTGAGGACATCGGCATGGGTTGCAGCGCCTCGGAAGATAATCGTTCTTTAAGTTCGGGCGATTGAATTGCTTTATTTATCTCTGTATTTAATTTAGAAGTTATTTTTTCAGGGAGATTCGCTGGACCCATCACGCCATACCACTGGACCCCCTCAAAGCCTTCGAAGCCCAATTCTTTAAAAGTAGGAATATCAGGTATCAACACGTGTCTTTTTGTTCCAGTCACTGCAATGGCCCTCAGCTTTCCATTCTTTAGGTGAGGCAAAGCTGCTGCAAGACCTGGGAACATTGATAGGGTTTGTCCACCCATGACATCTGTAAATGCTGGACCAATCCCACGATAAGGTACATGGGTGCTAAAAAATTGACCTTGAATTTTAAATTGCTCCATTGCTAAGTGAGTTAGGGTTCCCTGTCCAGCGGATCCATAACTCATTTTTCCCACATTTTTCTTTGCGTAGTCAATAAACTCTTGTAAATTCTTTATGGGCAAATCATTATTAATGACCAAAACGTTTGGCGTTCCACCTACCATAGCGATGTGGGTGAAATCTTTAATGGCATCATAAGGTAGCTTTCTTACAGCAGGGTTTGTTCCGTGAGTACCAACGTATCCAATCATTAAAGTGTAGCCATCATTGGCGGCTCTAGCCGTAGCTTGGGAAGCAATGATGCCACCCCCCCCACTTTGGTTATCAACAATAAAACTTTGTCCTAAAGCTGTAGATAACTTATCACCAATAGTTCGTGCGACTAAATCAACCCCTCCTCCTGGTGCAACTGGGGCAATAATTTTTATTGGTTTATTAGGATATTCAGATTGAGCAGATATATAGCTTGAGAAAATCGCAATGAAAAGATACGAAACCCAGTTGATAAAAAGAATTCCTGGGAAATTTCTTCTATATAAAATGGCCATAATTTTTCCTCAATAAGGTTTTTGTTATTTGGAATCTTCAATAAAGATAAAAATAAGCTATATAGGCAATAATAATCTAATGAAACTTCGGTGATAAAAATTTAGCAAAATTGACGAGATCTGATGTGGAAAACCAAAGCAGAATATTCCGTTCATTTAGGCAATGAAATCCTTCTGGTAAATTAATCCCGCATGTTCTCGTAAAGAGTGGAACTCTATTTCTTTTGAAAGTTGTTTTGCTACATCTAATTCAGACCGGTGGGCCGCCAAGAATACTGGCGCTCCAACAACATCTTCACTCATTCTGTGTGAGTTCTCTTTAATAAATTTCTTAAGAGCTATAGGATCCGTAGAACTCACCCATCTTGATAAAGAGTATTTTGCGGGCAGAAGACGCACTTCCGCGTTATATTCACTTTTCAGGCGATGAGCAACCACTTCAAACTGTAATTGACCAAAGGCTCCGAGTAGCATGGGACCTCCTAGTAAAGGTCTAAAAACTTGAATAGCTCCCTCTTCTCCGAGTTGGAGTAAGCCATCTCTTAATTGTTTAGTTCTTAGAGGGTCGGCGGTTTCAACTAGTTTAAAAATTTCTGGAGCAAAAAAAGGTAGGCCAGTAAATTGTAATTTCTCACCTTCTGTTAATGTGTCACCCAACTGTAAAAGACCATGATTTGGAATCCCAATAATATCTCCAGGAAAAGCCTCATCCAAAATATCACGACGCTGCGAAAGGAAAGACAAAGCATTATTTGTTCTAATCTCTTTACCGTTTCGTGAAATTTTAAGTCGCATACCTCGCTCGAAATGTCCTGAACAAATTCTTAAAAAAGCAACACGGTCTCGGTGGGCGGGATCCATGTTTGCTTGTATTTTAAAAACCACACCAGAAAAATTCTTTTCTGATGGCAGAATTTCTCTTTGAAGCGTCATTCGAGACTTGGGGGGCGGCGCAAGTTCAACGAGCGTATTGAGGATTTCTTTGACGCCAAAATTATTAATAGCTGAACCAAAAAAGACTGGAGATTGTTTGCCGTTTAAGAACTCTTCAAGATCAAATCCAGGCATAGCCCCTCGAATTAATTCGACCTCTGTAAGTGCAGTTTGTAAGTCTTCTCCTAGCAAATCCTGAAGCTTTGGATCATTAATATTAACTAATTGATCCTCTTGATGCCCTACTCGATCTTCCCCGGCTTTGAACATGCGCATTTGAGATTTAGCGATGTCAATAACGCCTGCAAACGATCTTCCCATACCTACGGGCCAAGTCATTGGAACAACTGACATCCCTAAGGCTTGTTCAATTTCATCCATGAGATCGAGAGGTGGTTTTACCTCTCGATCCATCTTATTAATGAAAGTAACAAGGGGGGTATTTCGTGCACGACATACCTCAATTAAACGTCTTGTTTGTGCTTCAACCCCATTTGCCGCATCAATTACCATTAATGCCGAATCGACAGCTGTTAATACTCTATAAGTATCCTCGGAAAAGTCTTGATGTCCTGGGGTATCTAAGAGATTAATAATACAATTCCGGTATTCCATCTGCATGACAGAGCTTGCGACTGAAATACCACGTTGTTTTTCAATTTCCATCCAATCTGATGTTGCGTGACGACTCGCTTTGCGAGCTTTTACGCTTCCCGCAATCTGAATTGCTCCAGCATATAGAAGCAGTTTTTCAGTCAATGTGGTTTTACCTGCATCTGGATGAGAAATGATTGCGAAGCTTCGTCTTCGAGCAACCTCTAGTCCTATTAGGGACGCGTCTGATGAAGCAGTCATGCTGGGCAATCTAAGAAGGTATTAAATATGAGACCTAGAATCAAAATTATGATTCAGGTCAGCTTGAAACATAACTTATCATTATAAGGGGCATTCATAAAGCTAACAAAAACACAATTTAAAGTTGATTGGGGAAGAAGGTCATGAGGTACTTATGCGCAATGTGCTTGATGCTGATGTTCAGAAACTCTTCTGCAGTTTATTTTGCCGATGATCCAAAGGCTTTTTTTTCAGCTAAAAAAATTTTACGACTACAAGCACAATTACCTGGAAACAAGTGAAAAACATTAATAAAGAATGTACAAAAGAAAGTAAAAGAAGGGGTATGAATGGTTTTCCAATCAAGTTGAAGCCTGTTCATTTTGGGATGGTAAAACTTGCTTGATTATTACTGAAAAAAATTTAAAAATGCATACCTTGGGTCATGAAACTAGGCATTGTTTTCAAGGTGATTATCATCCTTAAATTAAGTCGTACTGCATGATAAACTTCTACTAAAGCAAGGTAGAAGAGGGAGCTTACTGAGCAAGGTTAAGTTTTAAATAAACAAAAAAATGACGGAAGTTTTTTGAAAAAAGAAAACAGTAGGACTATGATGGTAAAGAGCCCATTTTTTTGATAATGAAGCTATTTTAAAAGTTGATCTACTTTTAATAAAGTTAAAACACCCATCAGGGCAAAAATGCCCGCTGCGATAGAGTGGATTAGTTTCATTGGCAATTTGCTAGCAAAAGAATTGCCAATAAAAACCGCTGGAATATCGGCGATCATCATACCTAAAGTAGTTCCTGCTACGACTAGGATTGGCGTTGAATAATGAGCTGCCATAGCGACTGTGGCCAGTTGCGTTTTATCTCCCATTTCAGCTAAAAAAAAGGTGACTAAAGTCGCCCCAAATACACCGTATTTCTTTGCAAAGGGGCTCTGCGAGTCATCAATTTTATCGGGCTTTAATGTCCAAGCAGCCATGGCTATGAATGAGATACTAAGTACCCATCTCAAAATATCAGGGTTAAGAACATGTGTGATCCAAAACCCTAAAGCACCAGCAAGCCCATGATTAAGGATTGTTGCGATAAAAATACCTAAAACAATAGGTATTGGTTTTTTAAATTTAGCCGCGAGTAAAAAAGCAAGAAGTTGAGTCTTATCTCCCATCTCAGCGAAAGTAACAACGCCAGTACTAACAAGAAAACTTTCAAGCAACACGTTTGTAGCGTCTTGACCAAACTACGACGTTTATAAAAATGATGATGCTAAGTGTAATAAAAAAAAGTAGCGACCATTCGGGGACAGATAGACCAATGACAGGTGGGAGTGAGGCAGAGCAAAATCCGTCTGCCTTAAAAAACCAGGGAAGTAATGAGGCTAGATGGAAGTTATTAATCAACACTTCTAAAGGGTCAATGCCACATGAGGTTTCAGGGTGAATAATCACCCAAGCATGTCTAATCGCGATCGTAACCCCGGTAATGGAGCTAAGGAAGGCGAGTATTAAAAATAATTTTTTGGAAGAAAAATAATAAACTAGAGAAAATATTGCTATACCTAAAAAGGCACAGCGTTGCAATATGCATAATGGACAAGGGGGATAAAATACCCCTGACATACCGATATGCTGAAGAAAAATAGCTACAGTTAAACAAAGTACACTAACAACCCCGACGGATAGAGAGATATATCGAGTGTTTAACATAAGAGGCTTTGACTTTTCATGCCATTAAAATATCTATTATGAATGATATAAATGCAAAGTGAAAATCTCATACCATTATTGGTATAGTTGATATATAAAATTAAAGGAAAAAATATGGAAGCCATACAAGCGAAAAAAAGTCATTGGAAATTTAAGATTTTTCTCTTTCTTTGTGTTTTAGCCGCACTTTTTGCGCTTTATGCATGGATTACTTTGAGCTATAGCTATGCCACAGGAAAGCGAGCAGGATTTTTACAAAAGTTTTCTAAAAAAGGTTGGATATGTAAAACTTGGGAAGGGGAATTGGTGACAGGGGCCATGCTGGGTAATCAGGAAAAATTCCAATTTTCGGTTCGTGGAGAAGACTTGGCTAATGAAATCGGTAAGAACATAGGCAAAAGAGTTGAAATAGACTATGACCAGCATGTTGGGGTTCCCACTAGCTGCTTTGCAGAAACGGAATATTACGTCAAAGCTGTTAAGACGGTGAATGATCCAACGGGGATACCTGGCTTAAATTCGAATGGGAATGGTCAATAGATAAAGCTTAATTGAACAATCAAGATTTACGTGAAAGGTTGACTTTTGAATTTTCTAAATATAAACCCTAAGAAGCTGTAAAAATAAGGACTTTATATAAATAAGTACTAGCCATACGAATAATAATATGGTTAAAATGACTGAAGCGTTAATTTAACGCAATTAAACATTACGTCTTTTCGGTTAAATATCATCAAGGAGCATAATTTGAATAAAGCAGAACTCGTTGCAGCAATTGCTGGCGAATCAGAGTTGTCTAAGGCTAAAGCTGAGCATGCATTAAATGCAGCTTTGGATACAATTAAAAAAGCAGTGACTAAAGGCGATAACGTACAGTTAATCGGCTTTGGAACATTCAGTTCAGGAAAGCGCGCAGCTCGTGTTGGCCGCAATCCTAAAACTGGAGAAGCTATTAAGATTGCAGCTTCTAAGACAGTTAAGTTTTCAGCTGGAAAAGCATTTAAAGATAGCGTTAATAAGCGTAAGAAGTAATCTTTAAAAAACTTAAAAAAGCCCAAATTTATTTGGGCTTTTTTTATTGAATAAGAAAAAATTAAAAAAATTTCGCATTGAACTGGCGAATATCAAGTTTGAACTAGGCGCCTATGGCGGTGAATGCTCATTAGTATTCCCGCACCTAATCCAAGAGTTACTAACGCAGTTCCTCCATAACTAATAAATGGTAGTGGAACGCCAACCACTGGAAGCATGCCACTAACCATCGCCATATTGACAAAGGCGTAAGTAAAAAATATGAGTGTTACGGAACCGCCGAGAAGTCGAGTGAATAAATTTGGAGCCGATGCAGCAATTTGAAGCCCTCGTTTAATGAGTAAAAAGAAAAGAATAAGTAAAATAATATTTCCAATAAGACCAAACTCTTCCGAATAAACGGCAAATATAAAATCTGTATGTTTTTCAGGAATAAATTCAAGATGAGTTTGCGTCCCCTGCATCCAACCTTTGCCCATAAATCCTCCTGATCCAATGGCTATCATAGATTGAAGCGTATGAAAACCTTTACCGAGGGGGTCCGAGCTTGGATCTAATAATGTGCAAATACGATGTTGTTGGTAACTTTGGAGTATCGGCCAGCTGACACCTTTAGCACAAAAACTATCTCCAAAAATAACGATAAGACATATTCCTAAAAGTCCTAATATTAGAAACGGCAATATGAACTTCCAAGGAAGGCCAGCGAGAATGATCACATAAAGGCCGGCAGCAAATACTAGAATAGCCGTTCCTAAATCGGGTTGCCTAGCGATGAGGACGGTGGGTAATATTAAAAAAAGTAGTGCAACGAGGAAGTCCCACTGCTTGATGAAACCTTCTCTTTTTTGAAAATACCAAGCAAGCATCATAGGCATACCAATTTTCATTACTTCAGATGGTTGAATGACTATGCCAATATTTAACCAACGTCGCGCTCCCTTTTTGATCAGTCCAAATGAAGCAACCCCAAGAAGGAGTGCAATACCGATAAGGTAAACCCATAAAGAAATTTTTTCTAGCCACTTGGGAGGAATGCGAGAAGTGAGCCAAAGTATTCCACAGGCCATAGACACATTTCGAGCTTGCTCAACCCAAGAAATGACAGTGCCACTGCTTGCTGAAAGAAATGTGATACTTCCCACAACCACTAAGCCAAATAAGATAAGAGCTAAAGTAGGATCAAATCCATTCCATAAAAAGGAGAGGCGATAAATTAATGTGCGTTTTTCCATTCAGGAACTCCAGAAGGCCATACTTTAAGCATTAAATAATCGAGAGCCTGCCGGGCTATTGGCGCGGCTGAAGATGCCCCAAATCCAGCATTTTCTACAACAAGAGCTATTGCATATTTGGGATTTTCAGCCGGTGCAAAAGCTATATATAGGGCATGATCCCGCTTAAACTCAGTGACATTCATGGCATTGTAATCTTTACTTCCAAGGCTAAAAACTTGAGCGGTGCCCGTTTTTCCTGCAACAGTATATTGCACACCATCAAATGGCACCCGACCGGTACCAATGCGATTAACGTCGATCATACCTTGTGTAATAACATCTAAATTTTCTTGCTTTAATTGAAGTCGAGCGCTTTCAGATGGGACCGTTAGAATTTTTTCATGTGAGATGGGATCTTCTATATTTTTAACGAGGTGGGGCTTCATGACAATACCCTTATTCGCAAGAATTGCTGTTGCTTGGGCTAACTGAAGGATAGTAAAGCTGTTATATCCTTGTCCAATTCCCAAAGAAATTGTTTCACCCTCGATCCATTTGCCCTTAGCGGGATCTTTATAGTAAGATTTTTTCCAATCAGTTGATGGTAATATGCCTCTTACTTCACCATTAATATCTATGCCTGTAAGTTGACCAAAGCCTAAAGGCTTCATGAAATTATGCATTGCATTAACGCCCATATCTTTAGCTAACATATAGTAGTAGGTATCACAGGACATGGCGATAGATGTTCGCATATCCACAAAGCCATGACCACCTTTAGCATCATCTCTAAAGACACTATTTCCAAATTTAAAAAATCCTGGATCATTAATTCCTTGAGTAGGAGTTCTGAAATGACCCTCTAAAGCAGCTAAGGCCATAAATGGTTTATAGGTTGAGCCTGGTGGATATGTTCCTCTAAGAGGTCTATTAAAAAGGGGTTTTTCAGGAGAATCATTTAATTTTTTCCATAAGTCTGCATCAATGCCATCAGTAAAAGAATTGGGATTAAATGTAGGCATAGAAACAAAGGCTAAAACATCCCCAGTGGCAGGTTCAATTACAACCGCAGCACCTCGCCTATTGCCATAAAGTTGTTCAATAATATATTGAAGTTTTATATCTACTGCTAAGGTAAGATCATTACCTGGAGTTGATGGAGTGGAAGAAAGATTTCTAACAACGCGCCCACCAGCAGTGATTTCAACCTGATTAAAACCTGGCAAACCACGAAGATGCTTTTCATAGCTCTGTTCAATACCTATCTTACCCATATATTGGATACCTTTGACTCGCAGAGCGCGCGCTTCTTCGGTAGTAAAGTCATCAGAATTTTCTTCAAATTCTGCAGCTAAGGTTTCCCTATCTTTAACTGAAACTTTCCCTGTATAACCTAGTAAATGAGAAGCTAATGATTTATAGGGGTAGTCTCTAAAATACCGTACTTGAACCTCGACTCCGGGATATCTAAAGCGTTGTGAAAGAAACCTTGCTATTTCTTCGTCAGAAAGAAAGTTTTTAATAGCAATACTTTCTGTTTTCTTCGCAGTTGGCAATCCCTTGAGAAATTGTTGTCTATCTTTATTAGGAATCAGGATAAGTTCATTGAGCGAATCTAATAGATTTTCAATGGGCATATCAATGCCAGCAGGTGTGATTTCTAAAGAATAGCTTGGGTAATTTTGGGCTATTACAATGCCGTTGCGGTCATAAATGAGACCCCTTGATGCTGGGTTAGTAATGATAGCGATACGATTGTTTTCCGAAGCAGTTGAGTATTTTGTGTGCTTAATGACCTGGAGCCAAAAAAATCTAAGGAATAAAACAAATAGGCAGAAGATAACAAACCACAATGAAATTTGAATGCGCCTTTTAAAGTCTTCTAAAGGTGACTTATATGACATATACGCTAAATAATGAACTGATTTTAAGCACGATTATATGAAGTCGAGCTGGGATTTTTTAATAGACCTCTTAAACACGTGAGGATCAAAAGTTCTACAAGACTCGGAAAAATAATATATGCAAAAGAAAAGTACCAATGAGAAAAAATGACCCAATAAAGGGTGATTAAAGAAAAATGTACAGCTAATAAGATTGGAAACATCTGGAGCATTTGTCCGAAAGGGGGTAGGGACGAAAGACGACGGTGCCAAAAGATGATTAAAAAGGTTAGAAGCACATAAGAAAATCCATGCATACCAAGGTAACTGGAAGTTTGTACGTCCATAACCAGGCCTAAAAAGAATGCTAGGGCAAGACTAATTTTTTGCGGTGAAAATAAAAGCCAATAAGCCATGACGATCATCAAAAAATCAGGGACCCAGGGATGGTTTCCTAAAGGCAAGACATTCAATAGAAAAGCTATCAATAGTGTGGAGTAAACACTTAAAGGCGCCCCAGAGTTAAAATTATTTTTTAACATTTGATTCAGCCTCCTTTTTTCGCAGAACTCGTTTACCTATGATTGGGTCAGGAACCAAAGGTTGTGGAGCTTCAGTCTGTGGCTGATACAAAAGAATTATTAAGTGTCTATCGCGATTTAAATTTGCTAATGGTAGACAAATGACAATAGCTCCAGAATTATCGGGTGACCGATCAATTTTAGAAATCATTGCGACAGGAAAACCTGGGGGATATGTGCCGTCTATTCCTGAGGTGGTTAAATAATCTCCAACATCAAGCTCACCTAAAGCGCTGATATATCTCAACTCTAGGGGTTGCGCTCTACCGGCACCAAATAAAGCACCTCTCAAGCCATTTCGAGCCACTTGAATGGGGATAGTGAAATCTTTTTCTTCAAGCAGAGTCACTTCAGAAGAATTTTCAAAAACGCGAGTCACTTGCCCCATGATCCCTGCATCACTCGCAACAGGCATCCCTAATTTAAGACCATGAAGTGCTCCGCGGTTAACCACTAATTTTTGTGAAGCTGGGTTATTGGGGTTAAAAATGATTTCAGCAGACAAGGTTTTAAATTGAGTCTGTTGTTGAAGACTTAGGAGCTTGCGTAGACTGGAATTTTCTGCATTAAGATTCTCAGCGTGATTAGCTATTAGAGTGAGGTCTTTAATTTGTTCAGTTTGTTTATTGATCAAATCTTTCATCGATGACATAGACTGGATATTTTCAGCGCCAGATGCCAACCATTGAGAAGGTGTATTAATGATAAGCTGAATAGGGGCTAAGACTTTTTGAACAAAGCTTCTGATACTTTCAGTTGCATGCAATTGATGGTCAGAAAAAATGAAAGCAAAAGATAGGATGACAAAAAAAGCGAACCGAAGAAAAGGTGCGCTTTGATTAAATAGTGTTGGGGGACTCCTAAACAAGATGGAATCTCACTCGACAAATATCGTCAGTTATTCTTGAGAGAAAATGCTGCTCAGTTTATCCATACGTTCTAGGGCAAGCCCTGAGCCTCGAGCAACGCAGGTCAGCGGATCTTCAGCGACATGCACTGGAAGACCGGTTTCTTCAAGAAGTAGCCTATCTAGATCTCGTAACAGTGCACCACCACCCGTTAACATCATGCCCCTTTCGGCAATGTCTGATGCAAGCTCAGGTGGTGTTTGCTCTAGCGCCGATTTAACAGCGATTACAATTTGATTTAAAGGGTCACTCAATGCTTCTAATATTTCGTTACTAGTTACCGTAAAGCTCCTTGGGATACCTTCTGAAAGATTGCGTCCTTTAATTTCCATTTCGCGAACTTCAGTACCAGGGAAAGCAGAACCGATAGTTTTTTTAACTAACTCTGCAGTCTGTTCGCCAATTAACATGCCGTAATTTCGACGTATGTAGTTAATGATGGCGTCATCAAACTTATCTCCGCCCACCCTAACAGACCACTTATAGACCATTCCACCGAGTGACATTACGCCAACTTCTGTTGTCCCTCCACCAATATCGATAACCATTGAGCCATAAGCTTCGGTAACAGGAAGGCCTGCACCTATAGCTGCAGCCATCGGCTCTTCAATCAAAAAGACTTGAGATGCACCAGCGCCAAGTGCGGACTCTCTAATGGCTCTGCGCTCAACTTGAGTTGAGCCACAAGGAACGCAGATGATAATTCGAGGACTAGGCTTTAAAAATTTAGACTCATGAACCATCTTAATAAACTGCTTAAGCATTTGTTCAGTAATTGTGAAGTCGGCAATCACGCCATCTTTCATCGGGCGGATCGCCTGAATATTCCCTGGAACACGCCCCAACATGGCTTTAGCCTCATGCCCTACAGCTAAAATAGTTTTTTTGCCGCTAACGCCATCTTGCCTAATTGCAACTACAGATGGTTCATCAAGGACAATGCCTCGATCGCGCATATATATAAGGGTATTAGCAGTACCGAGATCGATAGCTAAGTCATTGGAGAAGTAATTGCGAAAAAGACCGAACATGTTCTTAGTGGGAAAATAGATAATTAATTAATATATACGAGTTTTAGAAGATAATGTAATGATACTGCAAGCAAGTTATGAACACACAAGAAATTAAACATTTAGCAAAGCTATCTAGCCTTGAGATTAGTGATTCTGAGCTGGATTTTCTTACTCAAGAACTCGATGCCATTATCTCAATGGTTGATGAGCTTCAGGCCGTCGATACTGAAGGAATGGAGCCGCTCTTTCATCCTATACAAATGATCATGGCACTGTCTCAGCCTTTAAGACAGGACTGCGTAACGGAATCTAATTCTCGTGAACAAAATATGAAGTCTGCACCCGCACAACAGAGTGGGTTATTTTTAGTGCCCAAGGTGATCGAATGAAGTGGCATCAAAAATCACTCACAGAGCTAGGAAAAGCCTTAGCGGAAGGAAGTGTCACCAGCGAGGCGCTGACTAGATATTTCTTAAATAGAATCAATAGCTTATCTGAACTTAATGCTTTTGTTGACGTTAATCCAGAATTATCTCTGGAGCAAGCGTTTCATGCAGACAAATTAATCCAATCTGGCCAAAAAGGTCCTTTAACTGGTATTCCAATTGCGCATAAAGACGTATTTGTAACAAAAGGGTGGCATTCAACAGCAGGCTCAAATATATTAAAAAACTATTTAAGCCCTTTTGATGCCACTGTGGTGGAACATCTTGGGCCACAAGGTGCGGGTATGGTTTGCCTTGGCAAAACCAATATGGATGAGTTTGCAATGGGTTCTTCAAATGAAAATTCAGCTTTTGGTCCCGCAAAAAATCCTTGGAATGATAAATGTGTTCCAGGCGGCTCCTCTGGTGGTTCTGCAATATCGGTGGCTGCTGGATTGGCTCCGGTAGCTACAGGAACCGATACGGGGGGCTCAATACGTCAGCCATCTTCTTTTTGTGGACTGACAGGATTAAAGCCAACCTATGGCCGTGTTTCTAGGTACGGCATGATTGCATATGCATCTTCACTAGATCAGGCTGGACCCATGGCTAAATCAGCTAGCGACTGTGCTCTGATCATGAATGCGATAGCTGGACATGATCCTAAGGATTCTACGAGTTTAGCTAAACCAAACGAAGACTTTTCTAGATTAATAGGCCTTCCTTGGCAAGGTGACACTAGTGCGGCTAGCCAACCTTTGAAAGGGTTAAGGATAGGATTACCGATAGAATTCTTTGCAGAAGGGTTAGATAAAGAAGTGGAAATGTCTATCCGTGTGGCAATACAAATATTAGAAGGTTTAGGGGCGGAACTTAAACAGGTCACGCTACCTAAAACTAAATTATCAATCCCAGTTTATTATGTGCTTGCGCCCGCAGAGGCTTCGAGCAACCTTAGTCGATATGACGGCGTGAGATATGGATATAGGGCTAAAGAATATAAAAATCTGGCTCAAATGTACGAGCGTTCAAGGACAGAAGGATTTGGCAAAGAGGTTAAGCGGCGTATTTTAATTGGGTCTTATGTATTATCCCAAGGGTATTACGATGCATATTACTTACAGGCCCAAAAAATTAGAAGAATCATTGCAAATGATTTTCAAGTAGCATTTAGGGAATGCGACGTGATATTGGGCCCAGTCGCACCAAATGTTGCATGGCAAATGGGTGAAAAATCTAAAGATCCAACCCAAATGTATTTAGAAGACATCTACACGCTTTCTGCGAACCTCGCAGGTTTACCTGCGATGAGTATTCCCTGCGGAATGAGCAAGAGTCAATTACCAATTGGTATGCAACTCATTGGAAATTATTTTAACGAAGCGCAAATGTTACAGCTTGCAGATACTTTTCAGCAAACGACTTCTTGGCATAAGATCATGTCAGAAATTTCAAATAGTGATGTACTAGGAGAAAACAATGACCGTTAAAAATTGGGAGGTTGTTATTGGGTTAGAGACTCATACGCAATTGATGACCCAGTCGAAAATTTTTAGTGGAGCAAGTATTTCATTTGGCGCAAGCCCAAATGAACAAGCATGTGCAGTAGATATGGCGCTACCTGGAACTTTGCCAGTTCTAAATAAGGAGGCGGTTAATCATGCCATTCGTTTTGGCTTGGCGGTTGGAGCGCAGATTGCACCCATTAGTATTTTTGCAAGGAAAAACTACTTTTACCCCGATTTGCCTAAAGGATACCAAATTAGCCAGTTTGAATTGCCAGTCGTTGTTGGAGGAACAGTACCCATTGAGTTCAATGGACAGGTTAAAGAAATCCAACTAACTCGAGCCCATTTAGAAGAAGATGCTGGTAAGTCTTTGCATGATGATTTTGAAGGGCTTCATGGAGAAAAATCAAGTGGCATAGATCTCAATCGAGCTGGAACCCCCCTCTTAGAAATAGTAACAGAGCCAGTCATGCGTAGCGCAGCAGAAGCAGTTGAGTATGCAAAGAGTCTTCACTCATTGGTTGTTTGGTTGGGTATTTGTGATGGCAATATGCAAGAGGGGTCATTTCGGTGTGATGCAAACGTGTCAGTAAGACCTTTGGGGCAAGAGAAGTTCGGAACTCGTTGCGAAATTAAAAATTTAAACTCTTTTAAATTTTTGGAAGAGGCCATTCAATACGAAGTTCGTAGACAGATCGATTTAATTGAAGATGGTGGAGTTATAAAACAAGAAACAAGGCTTTATGATCCTGATCTTCAAGAAACTAGAAGCATGCGAAGCAAGGAAGACGCTCAGGATTATAGATATTTTCCTGATCCAGACTTGCTTCCATTAGAAATCAGTAGAGAGTGGGTCGAGCAAATAAAAATCTTGATGCCAGTGTTACCAAAAGACTTACAAGTAGAGTGGCAAGAAAAATATGGATTAAGTTCCTATGACACATTTCTGTTGACTCAAGAAAAGAAAACTGCAGACTTTTTTATAAATTTATTGCTACTGATTGAGGATAGCCAAGCCAAGCAGGCCGCAAACTTAATGGCTGGAGACTTTGCCTCTGCTTTAAATAGAGATGGTTTAAGTGCTGAACAATCGCCACTAAAGCCAAATCACTTAGCGGATCTTTTAAAAAGAATTCAGGATGGGACAATTTCAAACAAAATTGCAAAAGAAATCTTTAGTCAACTATGGGAAATTGGAAAGACTTCTGCCTTATCTACCCATGGAGCTGTTGATGAGATCATTGACAAACAAGGATTGAGACAAATCAGTGATAGTCAAGAAATAGAAAAAATCATAGATCAAGTTTTAGTTGAGCAAGAAAAATCCGTTGAAGAGTATCGGGCGGGAAAAGAAAAGGCCTTTAATTCCTTAGTTGGGCAGATTATGAAAGCGACTAAAGGAAAAGCAAACCCAGCACAAGTCAATACTCTGTTAAAACAAAAACTTACTGGAGATTAAAGACTCATGAAATATGCAGATAATGATGAGACCCAAAAAGAAAGAGAACAGCTTGTAGCAGATTGGTTGCTTGCCACCCCTGGTTTTTTTGAAAGACATGCTAGTTTGCTTGCACAAATCCAGCTTAAAGATGCCAATAGTGACAAGGTTGTTTCTTTACAAGAAAAACAAATGGCTATTTTAAGAAATCAAAATCGCGACTTAAATCATCGGCTCAGTGAAATGTTTCGCTTTGGCACTGAGAACGACAGAACTCAAAACTTAATGGTGAATTGGTTAGGGAGACTTTTAAAAACGCCAGATTTGGAAAGTACAATTCAAGAAATTACAGATGGCTTAAATCAGCTATTTGAAGTTGGGGAGGTTAAATATATAAACATCACAGATATTACTAGTGAAGAATTAATCCAGCTTAAATTAAATGTTGTACAAGGGGAATGCGCAAAAGCCTCATTAAATTTAAATGGTGCTATTGATCCCTCAGGAGGGAGTTTTGCAACAGTTCTTTTAAGAGAATCTGATAAATGTTTTGGGGCCTTGTGTTTTATTAGTGCTGACTCACAGAAATATTCTTTGGCAAGTGGCGCTACATATTTGGAACAAATAGGTAAACTTGCTACAGCAGCAATTAGTCGTTTTAATGGTTGATGAATTCCGACACATCTATTCAGGAAGCCATTAGTCAATTTATTGATAATTTGCAGAGTGTTCGTAAATTGTCAGTGCATACACTCAAAGCATATCTTCATGATTTAAAAATTTTAGAAGAGTGTATGAACGAGCTTAACCTAAAGTTACATGAAGTCCAATCTAAACACACTCGAAGTTGGGTTAGCCGATTGCATTCAAAAGGATTGGCCCCACGCTCTATAGCCAGAAGACTATCAGCATGGAGGACTTTTTTTGAATGGTTAATACAAAGCAAAAGTAGTTTGCTTGGTCCACTGATTCAAGTTAACCCATTAGATGATATTAAGTCTCCTAAAAAAGGAAAGGCTTTACCAAAAGCATTGAGCGTAGAACATATCTTTGTGCTGATAGCTCAGGCTGAAAAAGACTCAAAAGAAGAGTTGGCTTCGAATATAAACATAAAAAATCCACAGTGGAATAGGAGAAGAGATCATGCACTTCTTGAATTGTTCTACTCTTCAGGGCTTCGCCTTTCAGAAATATTAGGCATTAATCTATATCCATCGACCAAAAAAGTTGATGATGAATTAGGCTGGATTGATTGGGATGTTGCAGAAGTAAATGTTTTTGGTAAGGGGGCTAAAAGAAGAGTTGTTCCAATAGGAACCAAGGCTATGGAAGCATTATCTATTTGGAAAGAACAATTATTGCTATTAAACTCAGCAGAAAATTCACCACTGTTTATTAATGAGCATTTGCAAAGACTTTCTTCTAGAACTGTTCAGGCTAGATTAAAAGCCTTAGCTATCAGAGCAGAATTACCTTTACACGTCCATCCTCACATGTTGCGACACAGCTTTGCTAGCCATTTGTTGCAGTCTTCCCATGATTTAAGGGCTGTACAAGAAATGTTAGGGCACGCTAGTATTGCAAGTACCCAAATATATACATCCTTAGACTTCCAGCATCTTGCTCAAGCTTATGATTTAGCCCATCCAAGGGCAAAATTAGAGAAATAAAGCAATTTTCGGCATTATTTCATGTAAAATGCACGCTTTAGTCAAAGTGACAAATTCTATTGACTAGAGGATAAATCGTTAGCTGAAGGAGTTGTATGGCTTTAATACCTGTAACAATATTGACGGGATTTCTCGGTAGTGGCAAAACCACATTGCTCAAGCACATTTTGAATGAGCCGCATGGCAAAAAAATAGCCGTGATTGAAAATGAATTTGGCGAAGAAAACATTGATAACGAAATATTGGTTCAAGATAGCAATGAGCAAATCGTTCAAATGAGTAATGGTTGTGTTTGTTGCACAATTCGCGGGGATTTGGTAGAAGCGCTTAATCAGTTATGGGCGCAAAGAAAAGCTAAGACAATTCAGTTTGACCGTGTTGTCATTGAGACAACAGGCATAGCAAACCCCGGGCCCGTTGCACAAACATTTTTTATGGATGATGATGTCGCAGAACATTATGTATTAGATGCGGTAGTCACATTGGTAGACGCAAAACATGGTCCAGCTCAGTTGAGCGAGCATGAAGAAGCGCAACGCCAAGTCGGCTTTGCCGATAGGATTTTCATAACAAAAACCGATGTGGCTGATTCCGGAGAAGTTACGAAGCTTAAAGATCGTTTAATGCATATGAATCCTAAAGCGCCGATCAAGGAAATTCAACAAGGGGTAATCTTAATTGATGAGTTTTTTGATCTTCACGGATTTAATTTAAATTCAAAATTAGAGATTGACCCACATTTCTTAGAATCTGAAGATCATGATCACGCAGATTGTGGACACGACCATGGCCATGAGCATAATCATCACAATCATCATGGGCATACCGACAAAATTCAGTCGTGTGTTTTTAGAAGTGACAGACCCTTTGACCATAAAAAATTAGAGGATTTCTTAGGAGGCATCCTCTCAGTGTTTGGCCAAAAATTGTTACGATATAAGGGTGTTTTATTTATAAAAGGGTCTAATCGTAAAGTGGTTTTACAAGGAGTTCATGAAATGATGGGTAGCGATATGGCGGGGCCTTGGGGTAACGAGAAAAAGCAAACCAAGATGGTATTTATTGGGATTGATTTACCAAAAGACACTTTATTAATGGGACTAGAAGGCTGTTTAGTGTAGTCTTTACCATAAAGATGAATTAGACATTAAAAAAACAGCATCAACATATAGGACAATAAAATGACAGCTGCAGCAAAAAAAACAAGCACAAAAGTATCTGCAAAATCAGCCACCTTAAAACCTGCTGTTAAGAAAAGTCCAGCAAAGGAAGTTGTTGTTGAAACAGTTTCATCTAACAAAACAAAGAATACCAAAGAAACTATGCCGTCTAAACAAAAAGTAACAGAAGTCATTTCCGAGTCAGCGTTGTTAAAGATGTCAGATAAAGAGTATATGAATCAGGCGCAATTAGAATTTTTTAGAGAGCGTCTTCAAAAATTAAAAGACGACCTTCTTAAAAATGCAAGTGAGACCACTGAACATTTACGGGAAAACGTGTTAGTTCCAGATCCTGCAGACCGCGCGACAATAGAAGAAGAGCATGCATTAGAGTTGCGAACCCGCGATCGTGAGCGCAAGTTGTTGAAGAAGGTAGAACAAGCAATTTCACGCATCGATTCCGGCGACTATGGATGGTGTGAAGAAACTGGAGAGCCTATAGGAGTATCTAGACTTTTAGCTAGACCAACGGCCAATCTGTCACTTGAAGCGCAAGAAAGAAGAGAACTTCGTCAAAAGCTCTTTGGAGACTAAAGGTCGCTTATAGCTATTATTAATAATCAACCCTTAAGCCGAGAATGAAGCTTCTTCCTGGTAAAGGGGCGTTGATTCTTAAATCCTCGACTGTAGTTGAATAACGAATTTCTTGGTTAAGAAGGTTATTTGCCTTAAAGTACACCCTAGGTTTAAAGCTGCCGATCGGGTTTAGAAAATAAGCAAACCTAAAATCTAAACGGTCATATGCTGGAGTTGGGTAAGTCTCAAAAGAAGCTAACCGATTTTGGCCCATGGCATGAACCCAGGTTAAGGTGCTTTCCCAAGGACCACGGATAAAATTAACGCTTGAACCCACACGAATAGCCGGTTGTAAGGGTAAATTACCCCCTGAGCTTAAGTTGCCTCCTGAACCGTCCGCAAAAATTCTACCAGACCAATTTGAGCTTTCAGGGTGATATGAAAGTTCACCTTCAGCACCACGAATAGTTGCATTCGATTGTAAAAATTGTCTCACGGGATAATTTGTAAAAGTGTCACTAGCCCCGGTATAGAGCGCATAAATATAATTTGAGACGGTACTTTGGAAAATATTGACTTGACTCCTCATTGAGCCCCTAGTCTTTTTCCAGCCCAGCTCAAATTGATAAGAGGTTTCTGGACTTAATTGGCTATTACCAACATCAAACGTTCCAGTGGCGTCATGGTTTCCATAGGAGTAAAGTTCATCAATTGAAGGTGCGCGACTAGTGATCGAATAGCTTAGGCCAAGAGCGTACGAGGGCGTGTAATTCCAAAATGCACTTGACGATACAGAAAATAAGCTGAATTGAGAACCTGCGACTAACGGGGCGCTTGGTGCGAATGAATTAGATGGGGTTATGAAATTAGGAGAGTCTGTATAAGGGATGGAAGAATTAGGTGACCGCACTATTTTTTCAAGGCGGCCGCCGAGTTGGATATCAACCTCTTGGATAGATTTACTTTCGCTAATGAAAGTTGCAATGGAATTACTTTTTGTTTCTGGGATAACGGCCGATGAAAATATGGGATTTGTTAAATCAAATGCGGCAAATGTGCCGCTAGATAGTTGTAGTCCGTAAGACCCTTTCCACCCATAAAATGGCTCATGGAAAAGTTCAATTCGCGCGTCAAAGGAGCTATTATTAAAGATGGATTGTGGAATATTTGATGGAGATATTTCGGTGTGGTGATAATTGGTATAGCCCAATTTTGTTTCTATTTTCTCGATGCCATTCATAGGATTTCTTTCAAAATCTTTTAGCTCATAGCGATTTTGAGTCAGATCAATCTTAGAGCCATTGATGCTTGGTATGCCATAGTAATTGCTGTATTGTCCAATTGAAAATCCAGTATAGCCATTAGAACGTTGGAAACTGGCTCCAAAACCCATATCTGAATTGCTTCCAAATGAAAATGGTAAGTGAACTCCACTGGGCAGGGTGTAATTATTCGCATCACGATGACTGGCATCTAAGTGAAGTGCCCATTTACCAATAGACTGCTCAGTCATCAAACCTAAGGTATAGCTCTGGTTATTACTTCCATATTCACTAACGAATTGTGCCTCTGGGGTTGAAATAGCCTGTTCAGGAATACGAGCATTCGTGATATTAATAAGGCCATTGGGCGAACCAGAAGCGAACCGGAGTGCTTCAGAGCCCCTCAGAATCTCTAATTTCTGAGTAAAAAGAGGATCACTTGTTACGGCGTGGTCATTTGAGATCGATGAGACATCTCCAGAAGATAATCCATTTTCAAGAATGGGGGCCCTTGAACCTGACATCCCTCGAATGATAGGTCGATTAGCGGAGGCCCCAAAAGCAGAAGAGCTCATTCCTAGTTCGTTGGATAGAGAGTCCCCTAGAGTTGAGCCCGCTTTATAAAATAGAGCGTTGCCAGATAGTGACGGACCTGTAATGGAAGATTTAGTTGACTCACCTTCAATGACTAAGTCGGGTAAAACTTCCTCTGAAAAACCGCAAGGAGTCACCGCTGGGTTTGCTAGTAAAACAATCAATAAAAACCGATGCTTTAATAAATTCAATTTGTATCTCCAAGAAAAAATCAGAAGCCTCCACAAGGAGGTCTCTTTTTAAGATTTCAATGGAGAAAAGGAGGAGCTCTTGCAATAAAGCATTGAAAAGAAAAGCAATGTAAATTAAAAATCGATAAATAGGTGGCTTTAGAGTATGAATCTACGCTTTGAGGCAGATCTAAGATCAGAGAAACAAAGCCAATTGCTAAACTGACCCCATCAAAGGCTACACAATGATGGTTATTTAGGATAGCTTCTTTAGCTAAGTACTTTGGGTTATTCTCAGAATTGGTGCCAGTAAAATTACTTAAGCTGGCATTATTGTTATAGTTAGCATGTGTGATGGCATGGTTAAACCCGTTCATCTGCAACAAGAACATGGCAAAAATTAAAAGGATGACTTTAAAAAAAGCTTTGTTTGCGCTGTGCATAGGTTTCAAAAACTATATATATAGGTAATTTAACACTAAATATGAAATAATTTCGTTCTAATTGAAGTGTATATTAGGTAACATCGGAAAATAGTTTTTTTATGAATCATCTTGTACTTCTCTTATCATGTAGTGTATTACCTTTATAAATAAATCATGGATCTAAAAGCACTGACCCTCGGAGATATTGCACCAACGTTAAAAGCAGAAATCTTGGCTGAAGCGTTGCCTTACATTCGGCAATATCATGGCAAAACTATTGTCATTAAATATGGGGGCAACGCAATGACTGAGGAGCGCCTCAAAGAGGGCTTTGCTCGTGATGTCATTTTATTAAAATTAGTCGGCATGAATCCGGTGGTGGTTCATGGTGGTGGCCCACAAATTGATGAGGCATTAAAGAAGGTTGGCAAATCAGGGACTTTTATTCAAGGAATGCGAGTAACTGATGATGAGACGATGGAAGTGGTTGAATGGGTCTTAGGCGGTGAGGTTCAACAAGATATTGTGATGATGATTAATCAGTTCGGCGGTCAAGCCGTAGGTTTAACTGGAAAAGATGGAGGGCTTATAAAAGCTCGAAAATTGTGGATGACTGATAAAGAAGATCCAACAAAAAAGATTGATATTGGCTTTGTGGGGGAGATTAGTTCAATTAACCCAGCTGTTGTAAAAGCATTGCAAGACGATGCTTTTATTCCAGTGATTTCTCCAATTGGATTTGGAGAAGATGGTCGCGCATACAACATTAATGCTGACCTAGTTGCTGGGAAAATGGCTGAAATTCTTCATGCAGAAAAGTTAGTCATGATGACTAATATTCCAGGTGTGATGAATCGAGATGGGGAGTTGCTTACTAATTTGTCCGCTAAAGAAATAGATGCTTTATTTGCAGATGGCACCATATCTGGTGGTATGCTTCCAAAGATATCATCTGCATTAGATGCGGCAAGAAGTGGAGTGAGTTCTGTTCACATCATTGATGGCAGAATTGAGCACTCACTATTATTAGAGATTCTTACAGAGCAGGCTTTTGGAACAATGATTAGGTCGCATTAAATCTTATGACATTTAACGAACAACCAATTAAACAGAGCGACGCTTCTGCAACTGAAGACCTGAAGGCGGGCCGTAAGCGACCAAAACCTGGAGAGAGACGAATCCAAATCCTTCAGGCTTTGGCTGAGATGCTAGAGAAGCCACAAGGAGAGAGAGTTACAACAGCAGCCCTTGCCGCCAAAATTCAAGTTTCTGAGGCTGCTTTATACCGCCACTTTGCGAGTAAGGCTCAAATGTTTGACGGGCTAATTGTATTTATTGAGCAAACAATATTTGGGTTAATCAATCAAATTGTAGCTAAAGAAGAGATGGGTAGATCCCAAATTAATGAGATAGCAACGATGTTGCTCGCTTTTTCTGAACGCAATCCTGGAATGACCCGGGTGCTTCTTGGAGATTCATTATTTCAAGAAGATGCGCGCTTGCAAGAAAGAATTAATCAAGTTTTAGAGCGCGTTGAAGCTTCACTGAAACAGTCATTTAGAATTATGCAAACACAGCAAAATATAAATTGGACGTCTGAAGATGTGAGCCAGCGCTCAGGTTTAATGATGGCATATGTTGTGGGACGTTGGCATCGTTTTGCGAGGAGCGGGTTTACAAAGTCACCTCTTGAGAATTCTGCTGTATCCATGAATATTCTATTGTCTGCATGACACTCCTCAACACAAAGACACAATCTTTCGAATTTACTGAACCTTTGTCTCTGAGCAGTGGGAAATCTCTTTCTCACTATCAGCTATTAGTAGAAACCTACGGCGAGTTAAATGCAAGTAAATCAAATGCAATTTTAATTTGCCATGCACTTAATGCCTCCCATCATGTCGCTGGAGTTTCTCCCGATTCTGAAGATATTGGTTGGTGGGACAATATGGTGGGGCCGGGAAAACCGGTTGATACGAACCAATTTTTTGTTATTGGAATAAATAACTTAGGCTCTTGCTTTGGTTCGACAGGACCAATGAGCATTAACCCCGAAACCAACAAACCCTATGGCAGTACCTTTCCTGTAGTTACAGTTGAAGATTGGGTAAGGACTCAAGCTAGAGTTGCGGATCGTTTTGGAATTAACGCCTTTGCAGCTGTAATGGGCGGGAGTTTAGGCGGTATGCAAAGCATTGCCTGGGGATTATTATTTCCAGAGCGAGTCTTGAATTGCATAGTTATAGCTTCATCGGCAAATCTTTCCGCACAAAATATCGCATTTAATGAAGTAGCTCGAAATGCCATTATGAGCGACCCTGATTTTCATAAGGGTGACTTTTATGAGTTCAATGTAATTCCAAGGCGGGGACTTCGCGTTGCAAGAATGGTTGGGCATATTACTTATTTGTCTGACGATGATATGGCAGAAAAGTTTGGACGGGAATTACGCCGCGCAACTGGCTTGTCTAAAGATTACTTATATAGTTTTGAAACTGAGTTTGAAGTAGAAAGTTATTTAAGGTACCAGGGTGATAAATTTGCGGATTATTTTGATGCCAATACTTATCTACTCATTACTCGTGCGTTAGATTACTTTGATCCGGCCAAAAGCTGCGGCGGTGATTTATCGAAAGCTTTCGAAAAAATATTAGCTAAATTTTTGGTGGTCAGTTTTTCAACTGATTGGCGATTTGCTCCAGAGCGAAGTCGAGAAATTGTCAAAGCATTATTAGATAACAAACACCCAGTAAGCTATGCGGAGATTGATGCGCCTCATGGGCATGATGCGTTTTTATTAGACGATATGAGATACCACGGAGTTGTCAGATCCTATATGGACGGCATCCTCAGGGATATAGAACGAATATGAAACAGATCATTCGTTCAGATTTCTCGGCTATTGCCCGATGGATTGATCCAAATACCTCCTTACTTGATCTTGGTTGTGGCGATGGCGAATTTTTGGAATATGTTCAATCGATTAAACCTGTGCAGGCTTATGGGGTAGAAATATCTGATACAAGCGTACAAGCATGTATTCAGAAAGGTATCAATGTAATTCAGCAAGATCTTGAAGGGGGACTGGCACTCTTTAAAGACCGTAGCTTTGATACGGTAGTGTTATCTCAAACACTGCAAACCATTCATGAAACAGAGGCGATTTTAGGAGAGATTGTGCGTGTTGGAAAGCAATGTGTCGTTTCCTTTCCTAACTTTGCTCATTGGTCCCATCGCTTATCGGTGCTGTGTGGACGTATGCCTGTTTCTAAGTCTCTTCCTTTTGACTGGTATAACACCCCAAATGTAAGGGTATTAACGATTGCTGATTTTGAAGCCCTTGCTAGTCAAATTGGATTGAATATTCTTGGTCGAGTTGTTCTGCACGAAGGTAAAGAAATCAAGTGGGGTAAAAATATATTTGGTAGCCTAGCGATTTATAGGGTTTGTGCTTCTCAATGAATAATCCGTTGGGAGTAACAGGCGCCGTACCGAAGAAAAAATTTTCCGATAGCGTATTAGAAATAGTTCAGTTGTACTCGAAGTGGACTACGCTACGTATGCTTTTTTTGGGATTTTCAGCTGGATTACCACTGCTACTGGTTTTGGGAACCCTAGGATTTTGGCTCAGGGAAGCAGGGATTGATCGATCTACCATTGGTTTTTTATCTTGGGTGGGACTCATTTACGGATTTAAGTGGTTGTGGGCGCCATTCATTGATCAAGTTCCGATTCCTATTCTTACAAAGACCTTTGGTAGGAGAAGAGCTTGGTTATTAGTGGCTCAAATGATCGTGATTGTTGGGCTCCTAGGTATGTCACGATTTGATCCAGCAACTTCAATGAGAGCCATTGTTTTATGCGCATTATTCGTGGCATTTGGATCGGCGACACAAGATATTGCTTTAGATGCTTTCAGAATCGAATCAGCACAAACGAAAGAACAAGGTGCCCTAGCTGCTGCTTACCAAACGGGATATCGTTTAGCAATGATCTGGGCAGGAGCTGGCGTATTATGGATTGCAGCTCGAACCGAAAATATTAATACCCCATATGATTCGCATGGTTGGCAATTTGCATACGTGTGTATGGCTTGCTCTATGGGGATAGGTGTTTTGACCGTATTGCTCTCTAAAGAGTCTCAGCAGATATCTGTTATAAGACAACGACGACGACCAGACATTTGGCTACAAGAAGTCTTTCTATATCCATTCAAAGACTTTATCCAGCGTTATCACTATCAAGCCTTTTTAATATTAGCTCTAATTGCTGTATACCGGATTAGTGATGTTGTCATGGGTATTATGGCCAATCCATTTTACGTTGATATGGGTTACACCAAAGATGAGGTTGCAGCTGTGACCAAAGTATTTGGCGTCATAATGACATTGCTAGGTGCTTTTGTTGGAGGTGGACTAACCCTGCGTTACGGCGTCTTAAAGATACTCATGATTGGGGCGGTCATGTCTGCGACAAGTAACTTATTATTTGCTTGGTTAGGTGGCCGTGGGCATGATTTGCATGGACTAATTTTTGTGATCTCTGCAGATAATCTCAGTTCAGGTATAGCTTCTGCTGCTTTTATTGCCTACCTATCTTCTTTAACAAATATTACTTATTCGGCCACACAATATGCATTATTTAGTTCAATGATGTTACTTATTCCTAAATGGATGGCCGGTTTTTCAGGAGTATATGTTGATCATTACGGCTATCAAGCATTCTTTATCTCGACGGCAGTTATTGGTTTGCCGGTTCTTATTCTAGTGTGGCTAGTTGGAAAGTTTGTCCCAATGACAGAACCAGCAACTGCAACTGAGTAAGCTATTCTCACAGAGAGTATTCATAGTCAACGATTAAAGGCGCATGGTCAGAAAATCGTTCTGATTTATAAATCTCAAAAGACCTTGCTAGCTTGGCAATTTCTGGAGTGGCTATCTGATAGTCAATGCGCCAACCTACATTATTGTTGTAAGCCTGCCCTCTCTGACTCCACCATGTATAAGAATTATCAGTAGCTTCTGGATGAAGTCTTCTGTAGACATCGCAGTAACCAAGCTCTGAAAAAAGTTGAGTAAGCCAACTTCTCTCAGCGGGTAAAAATCCTGAATTTTTTAAATTACCCTTCCAATTTTTTAAATCAATTTCCTGATGTGCAATGTTGATATCACCACAAAGTAAAATTTCATATTGAGAGCTTTTAAGTTTTGCCAAATAGGGTAAGAATGCATCTAAGAAACGAAATTTTGCTTCTTGCCGCTCTTCTGAGCTTGAACCCGATGGAAAGTAAGCGGAGATCACCCACAACTTCCCAAATCTAAGTGCGGTATAGCGCCCTTCATCATCAAACTCAGGCACACCAAACCCCGTCTGTATTTCGTCGGGAGTATGTTTAGAGTAAACGCCTGTTCCACTGTAGCCTTTCTTTACGGCATAATGAAAATATCCTTTTAAAGGACTTGGGTTGAGAAAATCCTCTGATAAATCAGCCTCCTGGGCTTTTATTTCTTGCAAACAGACTAAATCAGGAGCGGTTTTTTGCAACCATAAAAATAATCCTTTCTTGGCAGCGGCACGAATACCGTTTAAATTAACACTTATGACTCTTAACATAACATCCAATCCAGAAAAATTTATCGAGTTTGCTCTAGAGGCAAAAGTTTTATCATTTGGTAAGTTTAAGACTAAAGCAGGAAGATTATCGCCCTATTTTTTTAATGCCGGAGAATTTAATGATGGCTTTTGTTTAGGGGAACTTGGTAAATACTATTCTCAGGCCTTAATCAATTCCGGGATAAGCTTTGATATGCTTTTTGGCCCAGCGTATAAAGGTATCACTCTTGCAGCATCCTGTGCCATTGCTTTAGCTCAGGATGGCGTTAATATTCCTTTTTCGTATAACCGTAAAGAAGCAAAAGATCATGGTGAAGGCGGCAATTTGGTTGGTGCCAAGTTAGCAGGAAATGTGGTCATTATTGACGACGTGATTTCTGCAGGAACATCCGTAAGAGAGTCTGTCAATATCATTAAAGATGCAGGAGCTAATCCTTGTGCTGTTCTTATAGCATTAGACAGGATGGAAAAATCTGGAACGGATATAGAAATAGGAAAATACTCAGCAGTTCAAGATGTTTCGCAAGAATTTGGAATTCCAGTGGTTGCGATAGCAACCCTTAATGATCTTTTTAACTATTTACAAACAAGCGCAAATACGGAGTTAAAAAAATATTTAGATGATGTTGCTGTATACCGAAATACATACGGTGTTATAGGTTAATTTCACCATCAAAAACTGTGACAGCTGGACCAGTCATCATTACATGAGCTTGAATGCCAAGGCTCTTAAAGTCCCAAGAGATGTTTAAGCTGCCTCCTCTCGTATTTACAATAACAGGTGATTGCAGTTTTTTTAAACGAATACCTTGAACTACAGCAGCGCAGGCTCCAGTGCCACAAGATAGTGTTTCACCACTGCCTCTTTCAAATACTCTAAGTTTGATTTCATGAGAGTTGATAATTTGGGCAAAGCCAGCATTCACTTTATTAGGAAAGTGAAGATCGTTTTCAATCATAGGGCCAATTTGAGTAATATCTAACAAATCTAAATCATCTGTAAAGTGAACGGCATGTGGGTTGCCCATAGAAACAACGGAGATTGGTAGAGTTGAATTTAATATAGGCAAATTAAATAGTGTTGTGTCACCATTGTCTTTGAATGTAAGGTTCTTAGGCAGAAACGGAATTTTCTCAAAGTCAATGATTGGGCATCCCATATCTACTTCAACTAACCCCTCACCTTTATCTTCTAGTGTTAGGATTGCGTGTGAAACTTCAACCGATATTTTTTTCTTTGAAGTAAGACCCTTATCCTGAACATAGCGAACAAAGCAACGAGAGCCGTTACCGCACTGCTCTACTTCTGTGCCGTCATGATTAATGATCCGATAACGAAAATCTACTTGAGGTAGGATAGATCTTTCTATAAGTAAGATTTGATCTGCGCCAATACCAAATTTTCTGTCGGCGAGTCGTATCCAGTCCTCCTTTTGCAATGAGGATAAGTCTTGTTCGATGCCATTAAGAACGATAAAGTCGTTACCAGCACCATGCATTTTGCTAAAACGAAGTAACATTAATAGAACCTCGGTTGTCCATCGGGACGGTTTTTAAAACGCTTATGAACCCAATAATACTCAGCAGGCCGTGGTTGAATCTGGCTTTCAAAAAATTGGTTTAATTTTAAAGTATCAACGACTTCATCTTTTGATGGGAAACTTTCCCAGGGCCTACTTATTTTACAGGTATAGCTTTTGCCATCTGGATTTAATGTAGTTACAACAGCACAAACTTCTGCTTGAGAAAGAAAGGCTAGTCTAGATATAGAAGTGACAGTGCAGGTAGGGATCTTAAAAAAAGGAACAAAAATAGAATCTTTAAGGCCTAAATCCATGTCTGGAGAAAGAAGTAGAAATTGACCATTTTTAATTGCACGAATAAAATTCCTGATGTTCTCTTGCCGCAACATCATTTGAGAGCCAAACCGTTCCCGCCAAAATTTAATTCTCGTATCGAAAAAGTGATTCTTCATTTGAATATATAAAGTGATAGGTTGGATGACACCTAATTCTTGGAGGTGAAGTGATAGGCCAATAAGTCCAGCTTCAATTCCAACCATATGCATGCCAACATATAGACGAGGTTTCTTATCAGTAAGGTCTACCTCACTTTCAATTTGGACAAGTTGCTTGATTTTATCTTTATTGCCTAACCAAAAATAACCTCGCTCAACAAAGCTTCTACATAGAAGTTTCCAATGCTTAAGGGCAAGCTTTTTACGGCCTACTTCAGATAGTTCTGGGAAACATAGATTTATGTTAATGCGAACGACGCGGCTTCTTTCAATAGGTAGTTTCGAAGCAATTACTCCTAGGCAGTCACCAATCCAATGCGCGACTACCAGGGGTAGGGCTGATAAAAAATATAGCAAGCCAAGTAAAGAATAATTGAGCGCAAGGTTCAACATCACTAATGGCCGTTTTCTGGAGGCAGTGGAGCTCCTGCAGGATGTTTATAACGGTTGTAGCCCCATAAATATTGATTTGGTTTAATCAATATTGCTTTTTCAAGAGCCATATTCAACTGGGCTGCAGCCATATTAGGATCGAGATCAAAGCTTTGCTCTATGAGGTGTGCACGGATTTCCCAGCCCTGTCCTAAAGGCTTTCTAAGAGCTGCAAACACAATAGTTGGTACATTATTCTTTTGGGCGATTTTGGCTGGCAAAACAGCTGTGTATGCGTATTGACCAAAAAATTTAGACCATACACCCTCTCCTACGCTAGGCACTTGATCGGGCAATATGCCTACAGCTTCGCCGCGCTGAAGTGCTCTAACAATTTGGCGTACCCCTTGGATATTTGCTGGAACAAAATTCATTTTAGGATGAGCGCGCCCTTTCTCAATGATCTCATTGAGCCAAATTTGTTTAGCTGGCTTATAAATAATTGTAGCCGGAAAGTGTTCTGCCAATATTCGTGGAATCATTTCAAATGCGCCAAGATGTGGAGTTAACATTAAAAGCCCTCTACCTTGTGCAATCGATTTTTTAACTAAATCCCAATCTTTAATTTCAGTTAATGCTAATGCTTTTTGAGGATGATGCCAAATCCACAGACTATCTGTGAGCATCATTCCTGATGACTTCGCAACTGCGATTGGGTCGAATTTAAAACCGTGAATTTTTGAGGCATTTAATAAGTTATGACGTAATAACTGTCGATCTCTTTGAGAAAGGCAGTAGGCGAGGAGGCCTAGACCGCTTCCCAGTATCTGAAGTATTGATAGAGGCAAATAGCTTAAAAGCTTAACAATTAGTTTCATTTTCTATATGATATTGGAATAATCTGTTCAATTTGATAAAAACTTAAACATTAGTTATACTAATTGTTCAAAGTAACATCGCCGAGTTAAAGACAACTTGCAGGGCGACTACAAATTCTGCTAAATCGTCGCCGTAAGGGTTACCTGGCACGAGTTGTCAATAACTGTTAAAGGAATCCTTATGTCGAACGAATATTTTTTTACTTCTGAATCTGTTTCTGAAGGCCACCCTGATAAGGTTGCCGATCAAATCTCTGACGCCATTCTTGACGCCATTCTTGAGCAAGACCCAAAAGCCCGCGTAGCAGCTGAAACGCTCTGTAATACAGGGTTAGTGGTTTTGGCAGGAGAGATTACCACTCATGCGAATGTTGACTACATTAAAGTTGCGCGTGAAACTTTACGAGAAATTGGATACGACAATACTGATTACGGTATTGATTACAGAGGTTGTGCTGTCTTGGTGGCCTATGACAAACAAAGTGCAGATATTAAACAGGGCGTTGATAAAGCAGAAGATGACCCATTAGACCAAGGTGCTGGTGACCAAGGTTTAATGTTTGGCTATGCAGTCGATGAAACCCCTGAGTTAATGCCTATGCCAATTCACTTGTCGCATCGCCTTGTTGAGAGACAATCACAATTAAGACGTGATGGGCGTTTAAATTGGTTGCGACCAGATGCAAAGTCTCAAGTAACTTTGCACTACGTAGACGGCAAGCCCCATTCTATTGACACCGTAGTTTTGTCAACGCAACATTCACCAGACATCTCTTTAGAAAAATTACGGGAAGCTGTTATTGAGGAGATTATTAAACCAGTATTACCCAAAGAATTGATTAAGGGAAATATTAAGTATTTAGTGAATCCGACTGGACGATTTGTTATTGGTGGACCACAAGGAGATTGTGGTTTAACGGGAAGAAAAATTATTGTTGATACATACGGTGGTGCTGCGCCCCATGGAGGCGGTGCATTTTCTGGAAAGGATCCATCTAAAGTAGATCGTTCAGCAGCCTATGCGGCTCGCTATGTTGCTAAAAACGTAGTCGCGGCAGGATTAGCTACCAAGTGTCTTGTGCAAGTTTCATATGCTATTGGAGTTGCAAAACCAACCTCAGTGATGGTAAGCACCTATGGAACTGGCGTCATTTCAGATGAGAAAATATCTGAGTTAGTAAACGCTCACTTTGATTTAAGGCCAAGAGGTATAATTCAAATGTTAAATTTATTAAGGCCAATTTATAATAAAACTGCAGCCTATGGCCACTTTGGTCGAGAGGAGCCGGAGTTTACTTGGGAAGCAAAAGATCGTGTCACTGCACTGAAATCTGCAGCCGGTTTATAATCATTTATTACCTCTAAGGAGCGTTGCGAGGAACCCAATTTACTGGGTTTCCCAGGCTTAGAGGGGGCCAAAAGCCTTTGCAACGGCGCTCACTAACCAAAGATTGGTTGGTGGGCTTCATACAAACCTCCAACAAATTTCTATGTGCATGTGGAGTGTTTATGAATCAAGCAAAAGACTTAAATGTATTAAAAGATTACGTGATCGCTGATATCAGCCTTGCAGATTTTGGGCGTAAAGAAATTGCTATCGCTGAAACAGAAATGCCTGGGCTCATGTCAATTCGTAAAGAATATCAACTGAGCCAACCGCTCAAAGGGGCGCGTATTACGGGGTCCCTTCATATGACTATTCAAACAGCTGTTCTGATTGAAACCTTAGAGGCGCTAGGTGCACAGGTTCGTTGGGCATCCTGTAATATTTATTCAACCCAAGACCATGCTGCTGCTGCAATCGTTGCTAATGGCACACCGGTATTTGCGATTAAGGGCGAGACCTTAGAGCAATATTGGGACTTCACACATCGCATTTTTGAATGGTCAGATGGTGGTTACACAAATATGATTCTAGATGACGGCGGTGATGCAACCTTACTGTTGCATTTAGGCGCGCGCGCAGAAAAAGACCAAAGTATTCTTAACAACCCAACGAGTGAAGAAGAAACACTCTTATACGCGGCTATTAAAGCAAAAATTAAAATAGATCCAACTTGGTATTCTGTAAGACTTGATAAAGTAAAAGGCGTTACAGAAGAAACAACAACTGGAGTTCACCGCTTGTATCAGATGTTTAAAAAAGGTGACCTCAAGTTCCCGGCAATTAATGTGAATGATTCAGTTACAAAGAGTAAGTTTGATAACCTTTACGGTTGTCGTGAATCTTTAGTAGATGCAATCAAGCGTGCAACAGACGTGATGATTGCAGGGAAAGTTGCTGTAGTTGCAGGTTATGGAGATGTCGGGAAGGGTTCTGCTCAAGCGTTAAGAGCATTATCTGCACAAGTTTGGGTTACTGAAGTTGATCCAATCTGCGCTCTGCAAGCTGCTATGGAAGGCTATCGCGTCGTGACAATGGATTATGCAGCAGATAAAGCAGATATTTTTGTAACTGCAACAGGAAACTATCACGTCATTACACATGACCACATGGTCAAAATGAAAAACCAGGCGATCGTATGTAATATTGGCCACTTTGATAATGAAATCGATGTAGCAGGCATAGAAAAATATCAGTGGGAAGAGATCAAGCCACAAGTCGACCATATTATTTTCCCAGCAATAAATGGGCAGCCAGAAAAAAGAATTATCTTGCTTGCAAAGGGAAGATTAGTTAACTTAGGTTGTGGAACAGGTCATCCTTCATTTGTTATGAGTTCATCTTTTGCCAACCAAACAATTGCTCAGATAGAGTTGTGGACAAAGGCATCAACAAATGAT
Organism: uncultured beta proteobacterium; assembly: GCA_903821995.1. Lineage (GTDB taxonomy): Bacteria > Pseudomonadota > Gammaproteobacteria > Burkholderiales > Burkholderiaceae > Polynucleobacter. The sequence goes on along the minus strand of CAIJNI010000086.1, from coordinate 40,715 downwards.
TATCCAATTGGTGTTTATACGTTGCCAAAACATCTAGATGAGAAAGTGGCCATTTTGCAGTTAAAGTCACTTAATGCAGAACTCACTCAGCTTACAGATCAGCAAGCAGATTACATTGGAGTTAGTAAAGTTGGTCCATTTAAGGCTGACCACTACCGTTATTAAGAAACGATTGGAATTTGAATGGAACTAAGTATTGAGTTTTTCCCCCCAAAGTCACCAGAGGGAGCCTTGAAATTAAAAGGTGTTCAGGAGCAGTTCGCATCTGAACTAAGGCCAAATTTTTATTCGGTCACTTTTGGAGCGGGGGGATCAACTCAAGAAGGCACAATCCACACGGTCAGAGCAATTCATGAGGCAGGATATCAAGCTGCTCCTCATTTATCTTGTGTGGGTAGTTCGCGAGAAAATATTCTAAAGCTTCTGAGTATTTATAAGGAAATGGGCGTTAAACGAATTGTCGCGTTAAGAGGAGATTTACCTTCTGGTATGGGGCAGTATGGTGAGTTCCATCATGCGAATGAACTCGTTACCTTTATTCGACAATCCATGCCAGATTGGTTTCATATAGAAGTAGCTGCATACCCTGAGGTTCACCCTCAGGCATCTTCTTCAAAAGCTGATTTAGAAAACTTCGCAAGAAAAATAAAATCGGGAGCGGATTCAGCTATTACCCAATATTTTTTTAATTCGGATGCCTATTTTCATTTCGTAGATGATGCTAATAAATTAGGCGTTGATGTTCCTATAGTGCCTGGCATTATGCCGATCACGAGCAGTACTCAATTAATGAGATTTTCTGACGGGTGTGGGGCAGAGATCCCACGCTGGTTAAGGAAAAGATTGGAGGCCTATGGTGATGATACAGCTTCAATTAAGGCATATGGCATAGAAGTCGTAACAGATCTATGCGATCAGCTTCTTCAAGGCGGGGCCCCTGGGCTACACTTTTACTCTTTAAACCAGGCTCAACCTACGATGACTATCGTGAATAACTTAAAAGAGCTATTTCCTAAAATAAACTCTTAACCCATTTTTCTCAACTAAAAATTGAGTGGGTGGTAGGGTAAATAACTTCAAGTCTTCTTCTCTAAGTTGATAAATGGGATATTGATCTAAAAGTTTGATTAGAAGAGTATTGCTTTGTAAAAGTAGAGCGTTATTTTGATCATTCAATTGATCAAAAACAAGATTATCAATAAAAGGGTCATTTAAAAGAAATTGATAATTAATAGGATCATAAATAAATGAGGAGCTACAGCGAAATTGACCAGTAAGCTTAAGGTTATTAACGCTAGAGATTTGAATGATGCCATTTAATTGGAGGCGTTGTGATTCGGGAATACAAAGTAAATTTAAGTTATTTAGCGTGAGTTTAAAAATTAACCACTCTTTGACGATAGGTGAATGTTGATCAATAAAAAAATTGATTAAGTAGGAAGGAATATAAAAATCAGAGGCTGCAAACGCTAAAGTTTTATTAAAGGAATAAATTCCTATTGCACCCAAGAGTTTAATAAAAGCAAAGCGTCGACTCATCGACTGAATAAGACGCATTAGAACCTTTTGGAGTTGAGGTTGAAGAGACATCTAGATTCAGTGACTAATGCATCTAGGGGTTGATCGAGCGATTGAGGTTGCCAGTCGGATAAGACGACTTCTTGGCAATCAAAAGCAATTCCGATATGCCATGGAAATAATCCCCTTAAATGAAGGTTTCCAAGGGTTCTATCGTAATACCCCCCACCAAAGCCTATACGCCACAGCTTTGCATTTGAGTCTTGCCATCCCACGCAAGGAGCAATAATTAGATCAGGGGACAATTCAGTGGAATTAGTTGGTTCCATGATTGAATTAAAGGATTCCACTAAGATCGTTTCATGGGGAACCCATTCATAAAATTTGAGAGGTAAATTTTTAGTTACCACTGGTAGGCAAAGGCGATGATTTGGAGATTGCTGGCGCCACTCTATAAGAAAACTTCTTAAGTCAGGTTCATGCTGGATGGGCCAATAAAAAGCAATAGTATTGATGTCAGACTTACTTTCAGAGCTAATTTTATTAATAGCGATTAAAATCTGGTCATAGAGCTGTCCTACAATTGTGTCTAAAGGAGTAGATTGAGCTACAAACTCAATCCGTTTATGAATAAGATTTTTACGAAGTTGATCAAGCATAAGATTTGGTAATAAGATAAATACCTATTTAATGATCCCTTAATTTACACCCAAACGTATCCTAAAATCCGGATTAAATATATGCTACATCATCAGACGACAGTTTTTAAAAATACAAGAAACATTGTAATAGTGATTTTTTTAGCTTTGCTTGTATCTACCCAGACCTTTTCTAAAGAGACAAATAATAAATTTGACCTCGTTTCATCAAAGACTAAGGCGGTAAAACAAGATAACAACTATAAACCTCAAGATCCTCTTGAAATGACAGAGTTAGATGATCTTTTTATCGAGTTACGAAGTGCAGCCTTTAAAAATGATGCGAACAAAGCAAATCTTTTGGCAAATAAATTATCTCATTACGACATTGCTGACTATGTTGAATATTTTCGAATAAGACCTAAGCTTTATGATTCATCCGGGAAGCCAAAAGTAGATACTGACGCACATAAAGAGGTTGAACTTTTCTTAAAAAAATATACTGGGACAGCTCTTGCCGATCGAATGAGAAATGATTGGCTATTAAATCTTGGCAAAAGAAAAGACTGGATTATTTTTGATCGAGAGTATGCCAAATTTGTTTTAGATGATGATACTCAAGTGAAGTGTTATGCGATGATGTCAAGATTAGCGCATGGAGAAAATCCCAAAGAGGTTGGGCAGATGGCAAAAGCTACTCTTTTGGACCCAAAATATTATGGTGATGCCTGTCCTGATTTAATTCAGGCGCTATTGCAAGTCAATGGTCTTAGTGTATCTGAGGGTCAAACTTTTGGGCGTGGGGCTCTTGAAATGAACTTTGACTCCGCCGCAAAGAAAATGAGTGGAGATGATCCTATCTCCGATATCCTCAAAAAGGTAAGGGCCAATCCCAGTGCAGTATATAAATCACTTGAAAGTATTCAATTTAATGGACTAGGTGAGTTAAGATCACCCGTACTGGCATACATTGGAGAGTTGCTTGCAAAGAAACAAGACCCCAATGCTATAGAGGCCTTTCGAAAGCAAAATGAGATTGGCTTTAATCAATATTTGTCGACAGAAAATATGGAGTGGAAAGTTAGGGCCGCTTTAAAGGAGAAGGACTGGCGTCTGGTGAAGGCATCAATTGAAGCTATGCCTGAAGCTTTAAGGTTAAGAGACCCAGCTTGGACATATTGGTATGCAAAATCACTTAAAGAGCTAAAGGAAAAAAAAGCGAGTGAATATTTTTCTCAGATAAGTCAGCAATATAATTTTTATGGACAGCTTGCGCTAGAAGAGCTTGGTCAAGTAATTACAATACCTCCATCAATATCTCTGACTGATGCAGAATTAAGTGCGCCAGCAAAGAATCCCGCCTTTCTAAAAGCAGCCAAACTATACGGGATGAACCTAAGAACTGAGGGTAATCGAGAGTGGAATTGGGAGTTAAGAGGTGCCTCAGATAGAGAATTGATTGCCATAGCAGAGTACGGAAAAAATATAGGGTTATTAGATAGAGCGGTAAATACTGCAGATAGAACAAAAACAGAACATGATTTTAGTTTGAGATATCCAACACCATTTGCTGATAAATTATTACCCATTTCAAGTAAGTTAAAAGTTAATATCAATTGGGTATATGGACTTATCCGCCAAGAATCTAGATTTATTATGAATGCTAGATCGGGTGTGGGGGCATCTGGTTTGATGCAAGTGATGCCAGCAACGGGCCAGTTTGTCGCGAAAAAAATAGGGCTTAGTAATTTCAAAGCATCAGATCTTACCGAGCTTCAAACCAATTTACTCATAGGTACTAGTTATTTAGGAATGGTGTTGGATGATTTAGGAGGATCTTGGGGGCTTGCTTCTGCAGCTTATAATGCCGGTCCTGGAAGACCAAAATCTTGGAGACAAAGTCTTTCAAAGCCTGTAGAAGGGGCTATCTTTGCAGAAATCATTCCTTTCAATGAGACGCGAGGATATGTAAAGAATGTTTTATCGAATGCTAATTACTATGAAATTATCAGTACTGGGAAAAGCCACTCATTGAAAGAGAAGCTTGGAACAGTGCAGCCTGCCGCATACACGAGTTCAAATCTGCCTTAGATCGAAGGAAAACAATGCCTCAAATATTGCTTATTGGTGGAAGTGGTTATGTTGGACAACACTTGTTGCATGAACTAGTTCAATCCTATCAAGTCATCATGCCAACGCGAAGAAAAGATATTACTTCAGCAATGTCTAATCATCCTGAGGTAAAGTTAATACAGGTAAAAGAATATTCAAGTGATCAAATCGATAGATTGATGTCTTACTTAGGGGGCCAAGACGTAGTGATTAATCTCGCAGGCATTCTTCATGATCGACAAGGGCAACCCTATGGCCCAGGATTTAAAGAAACACATGTTGATTTACCCAAGCGACTTATTGCTGCGATGAATAAGCAAGGTATTAAGCGTTATATTCATATGAGTGCACTGGGTGCTAGCTCCTCTGGCCCATCGATGTATTTAAGAAGTAAGGGTGATGCGGAACAATTTATAAATACATCAAATCTTGATTTCACAATTTTTAGACCATCAGTGATTTTTGGCTCTGATGACAAGTTCATTAATTTATTTGGAGATATTCAAAAATATGCTCCATTTGTCCCGTTAGCTGGAGCAAGCGTTTTGTTTCAACCCGTCAGTGTTGATGATGTAGCTAAAATTTTTACACAGTCGATTTCAGATTCAAAAACTATCAAGCATACTTATGATCTAGCGGGTCCTAAGGTGTATACATTTTCAGAAATTGTTAAATTCGCAGGACAGAGAAGGAAAGTTTCTCGATCAATACTGCCTTTACCTGCATGGTTAGGATATATCCAGGCCTTGATGATGGAGCTAATGCCTGGAATACCTTTGATGTCTAGAGATAACCTGGATTCAATGAAGATAGATAACATTCTTTCTCCTAATGCTCCTCAAGTCATTGAGACAGAATTTGGAATCATTCCAACTCCATTGGAAAGCTTACTCAATTGAGAGTATATGTCGTCGGAGGTGCTTTAAGAGACGATCTGTTAGGACTCAAGTCCGTTGATCGTGATTATGTCGTTATTGGATCAACCCCTGAAGAGATGATTGCTCTTAAATATGTTCCAGTAGGAAAAGATTTTCCTGTCTTTCTGCATCCGATCACTAAAGAAGAATATGCATTAGCGCGGACAGAGAAAAAATCGGGTCAAGGCTATAAGGGGTTTACTTTTTACACCTCCCCGGATGTGACTTTAGAAGAAGATCTAATACGAAGAGACTTCACTATGAATGCTATAGCTCGTGAAGTAAATTCGAATGGTGAGTGGATAGGAGCATTAATCGATCCGTATGAGGGGCAAAAGGATATTCAAAGAAAACTAATACGTCATTTAAGCCCAGCATTTTCTGAGGACCCATTACGTATTTTAAGGTTAGCTAGGTTTGCAACTAAGCTGACAGATTTTGAAGTAGCTGATGAGACTTATATTCTTGCGAAAAAAATGGTTAAAGAAGGAGAATTAGATCATTTGGTCGCTGAGCGAATCTCCCAAGAAATTCTCAGAGGATTGATGGGCGCTAAACCATCTCGAATGTTAGATGTTTTTGAAAAAATTGATGCCCTTAAAGTGATTTTCCCAAAAGATTTTTTAGAGACAGAAATTTTAAAAATTACCAAATCTGAACTTGATTTAGCGGCTAATGCTAATTTAGAACTATTTTCACGGTGTGCGATTCTTATGAATAAGGTAGGCAATCAAGTTGCTGAGAACTGGTTTGAGCGATTAAAAATTTCTGAAGAATTGAAGGCTTTTAGCCTACTGTATAAAAACTGGTGTGTAGTAAGTCAAACTAAGGATCTCAGGAATGCAAGTTTGTATTTAGAATTTTTAAATCAAGCGGATGCTTGGAGAAAGCCACTAAGACTGAATGAGATATTTTCTTTGGCAAAGTTCTTTCATCACGATATGACCGTATGGGAAAAAGTTTTCGAAGTGTCCAGAAATGTATCTGCTGGTGAAATAGCCAAGAATATGACACATGCTGAAGGATCTGCGATTGGACGGGCTGTTAAATTGGCTAGACTTAAAGCGATCGAAGCCTGCCTCTAAAGCCTGGAAGTACCTTCTCTTGCGAGTTCATGAGATCATTTTTTTCTGGAAACTTAGCCCATAGAATTGCTTTAAATAATTCCCCCATTTCTGCTTCTGAAATTAATTTTTGTATGCCATTTGCTTGGGGGATAAAAACTTCAGAGTCCTGAGGATCTAACTCAGATAGAAGTAAATCACCAATGCCAGCATCTAAAAGATAGGCTCCTTGACTGGTGTATCCATGAAGTGTAAGTCCAGATGCTAGGGCAGTTTCGTTTAAGGTGGTCCATTCAACGTGGGATGTGATATCACAAACCCCTGGATAGGAAAGTACATTGGGGAAATTTTGATGACGAAAATGTGCCATGAGCGTACCTTCGCAGCGTTGCAAATGATAGTATTCTCGTGCTGGGAAACCGTAATCGAAAGTTAGAAAGATGCCTTCTTGCAGACATTCTGCAATCCGCTTGATCCAAGCATTAGATTGGGGGTGAATTTCAGTTTGGTAACCAACTGGAAGTGTGTTTTCAATAGCTGATAAAGATTTAGGGAGATCTTCCTTAGCCACTTTGTGGCCGTCAATAAACTCCCAGTAGGGTAAGGTCGGAGAAACAGAGGATGAATTTAGCCTTTGAACATGTCGATAGTACCAACTATCGACACGCTTAATAATTAGATCAATAGGTATCGCATCTAGAACTTCATTGGCAAGAATAATACCTTCAAAGTTATTAGGGAAATCGTCTAGCCAAATTATGTTTGTGGAAATTTGATGAGATTGGCAGAAAATTGCCAGCTGATTTTTTTGTCGATCCCTTAATTCGGGTGATATTTCAAGAATGTAATAAAAATCTGGCAAATGATTAGATTGTTGAAGTTGGAGAAGGATGCTTTGAGCTAAAGCACCCGTTCCAGCACCAATCTCAAGTATTTGGGTCTTTTTTTGACTGTTAGAAAAGTAATGCAAAATAGGTAAAAGTGTCATACAAACAGTGGCTCCAAACCATTTGCTGATTTCAGGGGCTGTTATAAAGTCTCCCGATGCGCCAAGTTTGGTTAAGCCACCAGAATAGTACCCATATTTAGGCAAATACAGAGCTAGGTCCATAAAACGAGCAAAAGGGATAGAACCTTGATTATTTTTAACCTCATTCTCAATTAGGTTGGATAATTGCATACTATGTGCAATGGCTTCTGGGGATGGTTGTAATTCCATAAAAGATCGAGTTAAGAATGAGTAAAGAAAATAAAATTGTATTAATAACTGGCGCTGCTAAACGTATCGGGAAAGAAATAGCCTTAAGTATGGCTGATGCAGGCTGGGATATTGCAATTCATTATGGTAAATCAAAAGAAGAAGCATCACAAACAATTCAAGAAATAAAAGCTAAGGGAAGAAAAGCTATTGCTTTACAGGCCGATCTATCAAATGAGCAGGAGGTTGAGGCATTATTGCCAGAATGCCTTAAAAAGTTAGGTGTCCCGAGTTGTATTATAAATAATGCCTCACTGTTTGAATATGATGATCCTAAAACGGTGAATTACAAAAATGTTGAAAATCATTTCAAAGTGAATTTGTCCGCGCCATTAATTATTGCGCGTGACTACTACAAACTTTTATTAAAAGGCTCTCAATCGAATGTTCTATCAGGTGTTTTAATACAGTTGCTTGATCAAAAAATAGAAAACTTAAACCCAGATTTCTTTTCATATACGCTTTCAAAAGGTGCTTTAGAGATGGCAACGGTGATGATGGCACAAGCTTATGCCCCAATTTTGAGAGTTGTGGCAATAGCGCCAGGGATAACGTTGACATCAGGGGAACAAACTGACAAAGGTTTTGAAGAGGCGCATAAATTGACACCTCTTGGCAAGTCTTCATCACCAAATGACATAGCGGAAGGGGTTATATACTTGGCTAATGCTAAAGCTGTAACAGGCATCACACTTTTTGTGGACGGGGGTCAACATTTAACACCTTCAAAAAGAGATGTCATGTTTTTAACATCGAATTAATAAAGGATTTATGAAACCTAATGATTTAGTACCAAGCCTGATGAATTGTCGTAGGCTGTTTTTGAAAGATTATGATATTCCAATAAATATTGGAGTTCATGACTTTGAAAAATTAGCAGAACAAAGAATTATTATTAATATAGAACTATATGTCCCGTTTGAATTGAATTCGCCTAAACACGATAGCCTCGAAGAGGTGGTGGACTATGACTTTATGCGCAACACAATTATCGAGATTGTTAGTAAAGGACATATTCATTTGCAAGAAACTTTATGTGATGAGATTGTAGAAAAAATGTTGTTACATCCTTCAGTATTTGCTGTAAAAGTTTCAACTGAAAAACCAGATGTCTATCCCGATTCCAAGAGTGTTGGAGTAGAGGTCTTTAAACAAAAAAAATAATATCAATGAGCCAGGATATCCGAAAAAAAGTATTTGAGGAAAATAAGCTATCAAAGCGTCTATGCAGATTGATGGGCCAAGCAATTGGCGATTATCACATGATAGAAAATGGCGATCGCATCATGGTTTGCTTGTCTGGGGGGAAAGATAGTTATGCCTTATTAGATATCCTTATCAAATTAAAAGAGAGAGCTCCAATATCATTTGATTTGGTTGCAGTAAATCTCGACCAAAAACAGCCAGGATTTCCAGAAGAGGTGTTGCCAAATTATCTAAAGGCTCTAGGTGTAGATTTTCATATAGAGCAACAAGACACCTATAGCATTGTTAAAAGGCTAATTCCAGAGGGCAAAACGACATGTAGTTTGTGTTCGAGATTGCGAAGAGGGATTCTTTACCGAGTTGCAGATGAATTAGGGGCTACTAAAATTGCTCTTGGACATCACCGTGATGATATTCTTGAGACCTTACTTCTGAATATGTTCTATGGAGGCAAGCTTAAAGCAATGTCACCTAAACTTCGTTCAGACAATGGCAAGCATATTGTGATTAGACCACTGGCTTATGTTGCTGAAAAATATTTAGAGCAATACGCTATAGATCAAGCATTTCCTATCATTCCATGTAATTTATGCGGTAGCCAGGAAAATTTACAAAGAAATGCCATGAAGCAATTACTAAGAGAGTGGGAAAAAAAACATCCTGGCCGAGTAGAAAATTTGTTCAGGTCGATGTTTAGTATTTCTCCATCACATTTGATGGATAAAACATTATTTGATTTTAATCAATTAGCACCGTCTATTGGCTCTGATGTTGGGGGAGATTTTGCAATTGATGAGGGGCGCTTTGATTTTTCGCACAAATCTTCAGATGTAATACACTTTAATCTGTAAAACCTAAATTCTTCTCGGATATTAAGCTAAAAATGAACATAGTCATACTTGCGGCAGGTCAGGGGAAGCGAATGAAGTCGGATTTGCCAAAGGTTTTGCACCCAATTGCAGGCAGACCCATGTTGGGTCACGTATTAGAAACTGTGAAAACAATCTCTGAGGCCAATAAAATATGTATTGTCGTTGGCCATGGTGCTGAATCTGTTAAAACATTCCTAGAGCAGAATTATTCTGATGTAACTACTGCCCTTCAGAGTGATCAACGTGGAACAGGGCATGCTGTTTTGCAATCTTTGCCACATCTTGAGATAAACGATATTACCCTTGTCTTGTATGGTGATGTTCCTTTAATACAGGCTAAAACATTACAACAACTATTAGCTTTAGCACAAGATGGCGCATTAGCCATTTTGACTCAGATAATGGTTGATCCCACAGGTTACGGTCGAATTGTAAGAAATCAGCAAAGTGAAATCATTGCAATTATTGAAGAGAAAGATGCAAATCTTTTGACTAAGTCTATAAAAGAAATTAATACGGGTATTTTGGCTTGCCCAACCAAAGAATTATCTAATTGGCTATCTCGCATTGGAACTAATAACGCTCAATCTGAGTATTACCTAACAGATATAGTATCTCTTGCAGCAGATGATGGTGTACCAGTACGATCAACGCACCCGCAGTATCTTTGGGAAACAATAGGTGTTAATACAAGAGAACAGTTGTCTTTATTAGAGCGGGAATGGCAAGTGACACTTGCTAAAAGATTAATGGACGATGGAGTGAGTATTGTTGATCCCTCACGTATAGACATTCGCGGTAACCTTATCTGTGAGACAGATGTTTTTATTGACATAGGATGTGTTTTTGAGGGGCAAGTTACCTTGGGCAAAGGTGTGACCATAGGACCGTATTGTGTTCTTAAAAACTGTGAGATTAAGCCGAACACTCAAGTCAAAGCATTTTCAAATCTAGAGCAATCTGTAGTTGGTGAAAATTCTGTTATTGGTCCATATGCACGGCTACGCCCTGGAACAGAATTAATGCAGGATGTTCATATTGGCAACTTCGTCGAAATCAAAAATTCTCAGATTGGAAAAGGGAGTAAGGTTAATCACTTATCTTATGTAGGGGATGCTACAGTAGGTAAAGGGGTTAACATTGGCGCTGGGACAATTACGTGTAACTATGATGGGGTGAATAAACACCGCACCATTATTGAGGATGATGTCTTTATTGGTTCTGATACACAACTCATCGCTCCAGTTACAGTTGGTCAAGGTGCTACGCTAGGTGCAGGTACAACTTTAACAAAAGATGCTCCCGCAAATATGTTGACAGTAAGCCGTGCAAAGCAAATTTCAGTCAACTGGGTGAGACCTCAAAAAAATAAATCAAAAGGTTAATAGTATGTGTGGGATTGTTGGCGCGGTTTCAAGTAAAAATATAGTTCCTGAATTAGTAGAAGGGTTACGCCGTCTTGAATATAGAGGATATGATTCCTGTGGGCTAGCTATTATTGAACATGGTCAATTAACTCGTAGTAGAACAACACAAAGGGTTAATGATTTATTACAGCAATCTTCCAAGATGAGTGGGCGGATTGGGATTGCACACACGCGTTGGGCCACACACGGCAAACCCAATACTGACAATGCACACCCGCATTTTTCTGCAAACCTAATTGGAGTAGTTCATAACGGTATTATTGAAAATTATGAAGAGCTTCGTGAACAATTGAAACAAGATGGCTATGTGTTTACTTCCCAGACAGATTCTGAAGTTATTGCTCATCTAATCCACAAAAATTATATTAGACAAGATTCACGCCATCTCTTATTGGCCATCCAAGACTCATTACCTTTGTTGCATGGAGCGTACGCAATAGGAGTGATTGCAAGCGATCAACCGAATATACTTATTGGCGCGCGTGTCGGATCCCCTCTGGTAGTTGCCTATGGTGATCATGAAAATTTTCTAGCGTCAGATGCATTGGCTGTCGCTAAATACTCTAGTCAAATGACCTTTTTAGAAGAAGGTGATATCGCTGAAATTTCTGAAAATGAAGTAAGAATTTTTAATTCACATGGCAAATTAGTTGAACGAGAAATTCGTCCCGTACCTGAACTTGCTGCATCTGTTGAGCTACACCCCTATCAGCACTATATGCAAAAAGAAATTTTTGAACAGCCAATAGCCATCTCAAACACTCTTGGCAATATAGAGACGATTGGCCCTGAAATTTTTGGAGCTAATCAAAATGACTGGCTTGGCATAAATTCCATTCTGATTTTGGCGTGCGGCACGAGCTATTATTCCTCTTGCGTAGCAAAGTATTGGATTGAGAGTATGGCTGGCATTTCTGTTCAGGTAGAAATTGCTAGCGAATATCGTTATAGAACCTCAGTACCTAATCCTCTTGCATTGGTAGTCGTTGTATCTCAGTCCGGAGAAACGGCCGATACTTTAGCCGCCTTAAGACATGCTAAAAACCTAGGTCATAGTAAAACTCTAGCGATTAGTAATGTTGCCACAAGTGCGATGATGCGAGAGACGGCGTGGCAATTTCAGACAAGAGCTGGCGTTGAAATTGGCGTTGCCTCCACAAAAGCTTTCACCACACAATTAGCAAGCCTTTATTTATTAACACTTACTTTAGCTAAGTTAAATCAAAGGTTGCCACAGGCTATTGAAAAAAGGGAGATTAATGCATTAAGACATTTACCCTTAGCTATTCATTCTGTTTTGGCTTTAGAGCCACAGATTATTTCTTGGGCCGAGCGTTTTTCAAAACATAAGAATGCACTTTTTTTGGGTCGAGGAATGCATTACCCTATAGCACTAGAAGGGGCATTAAAGTTAAAAGAGATTTCATATATTCATGCGGAAGCCTATCCGGCGGGCGAGCTTAAACATGGACCATTAGCTTTAGTTGATGAGTCAATGCCGGTAGTCACAGTTGCACCAAATGATGAACTCTTAGAAAAGCTCAAATCAAATATGGAAGAAGTGAAGGCTCGAGGTGGAGAGTTGTATGTTTTTGCAGATGCTGGATCAAACATCAAATCCACGCCTGGTATTTATGTTATTCGTATGCCAGAAAACTACGGGAACTTATCCCCCATCATCCATGTAATTCCGTTGCAGTTATTGGCATACCATACTGCCCTAACCCTAGGAACTGATGTGGATAAGCCAAGAAACCTTGCCAAAAGTGTTACGGTGGAGTGAGCATCAACAGGGCTAGCCGATTCTTTATCTGCCCCAAGTCTATGTTAAATTTAATCACAAAAATTAGATTGGATTGTGAAAACAATCGTCTAGAATATATTCATATAAATTAGGTTATTTGACCATCGGAGACAGTTTATGACACAAGTAGAGCCAAAAAAACTTGAGGGATTGATGTTGGGGCAAATGATGCAATTCCCATTACTTATATCGTCAATTCTTGACTATGCCGAGAAGCACTATTCTGATACAGAAATTATTTCGAGGAGAACAGAAGGAGATGTTCATCGATATAGTTATCAGGAATGTGCAAAACGATCTAAACAATTAGCGCAATCCCTAGAGAATCTTGGATTAAAGCCAAGTTCTAGAATAGGAACTTTAGCGTGGAATGGGTATCGTCATTTAGAAATTTATTATGGAGTTTCTGGAAGTGGCATGATTTGCCACACCATTAATCCTAGATTGTTTGCGGACCAAATTGTTTACATCATTAATCATGCAAATGATGAAGCTATATTTTTTGATACAACATTTTTATCATTAGTAGAGGGATTAGCACCGCAATGTCCAAATGTTAAACACTGGATTTGCTTAATAGATGAAGATCAAATGCCTGTTTCTGATAAGGTGAGTTTATTAAATTATGAGCGTCTAATTAAGGCAGAGTCAGGCCAGTATATTTGGCCAATTTTTGATGAAAATGCTGCTTCAAGTCTTTGTTATACCTCCGGTACTACTGGAAATCCAAAGGGTGCCCTCTACAGTCATAGAACAACCTTATTGCATTCTTATGCCTCAGCGCTGCCCAATGCGTTAAATCTTTCGGCGCTTGATTCAATCATGCCTGTAGTACCCATGTTTCATGTCAATGCTTGGGGAATCCCATATGCTGCACTCATCGTGGGAGCTAGACTGGTGTTTCCGGGAGCAAAATTAGACGGCCAGTCACTCTATGAGTTATTTGAAACAGAAAAAGTAACGATGTCTGCCGGTGTCCCAACTATTTGGGCTGGACTTATTAACTATGTTCAAACTAATAATTTAAAATTCAGCACATTTAAGAGCACGGTTATTGGAGGCTCAGCTTGTCCACCGGCCATGATGAAAACATTGCAAAATATGAACATCGAAGTGATTCATGCTTGGGGAATGACAGAAATGTCTCCTTTAGGGACGGTAGCGCGCCTCAATGTGAAGGATTTAAGTAAGACTAAAGAACAACAACAAGAAGTTCTCCAAAAGCAGGGGCGTGTTTTATTTGGAGTTGATATGAAGATAGTTGATAGCCAGGGCAATTCATTGCCCCATGATGGTGTGGCATTTGGCGATTTGCATGTCAAAGGGGCATGGATTATCGATAAATACTTTAAGGCAGAGGAATCCGCCTTAATTGATGGTTGGTTTCCAACGGGCGATGTATCAAACATAGATTCTGAAGGCAATATGCAAATCACAGACAGAAGTAAAGATGTGATTAAGTCTGGCGGGGAATGGATTTCATCTATTGATATTGAAAATGTAGTCGCTGGACACCCAGAGGTTGGAATGGCTGCATGTATAGCAGCTTTTCACCCCAAATGGGACGAACGACCTTTGTTGGTTATAGAAAGAAAGCCAAACTCTCAACTTTCACAGGATCAGCTCAAAATCGATATTTTAGAGTTTCTACAAGGAAAAGTATCTAAAATGTGGATGCCTGATGATGTTGTTTTTGTTGATAAAATTCCGCTTACAGCGACGGGAAAGATGCAAAAACTCAAACTGAGAGAATTGTTTAAAGATTACAAGTTACCGACCATATAAAAATAGTGGCATAAGTATAGATAGGAAGATTCGTCTAAAAATTAAATTAAGAAAAAGGATCTCATGCAATATTCCTTCCAAATAGTGCTTTTTTGTGTTGCCTTATTTACGGCGCAATTGTCAATCGCGAGCTTACCAGAACCCTTAGATCCAAGAGTTGTTGCGGAGTTCTCCTTTGAAGATAGAATTAAAAACTCAAAAGATTTATTAGAGAAAATGCAAAAAGCGACTGTTGATGAGCGAAGCGCTTATCGTCAAAAGCTTCGGCAGAAATTTGAAGATTTGGAGCCTCAAGAACGTAAAGAACTTCACCAGAAGATGCGTGCAAATTGGGATAGCTTGACTAATGCTCAAAAGGATATTATTAAAGCTCAGCGTCAAGCTATGTTGCAATTTTTGACGCCCAATGAAAAAGAAGAAATTTTAAAAGAAAGAAAAAAATGGCTTCGAAATATGCCGGAAGACGAAAGAAAAAAATGGAAAGAAAAATTTAGTGGTGATAAATAAAGAATTATTTTTTTGACCATGAAAATGATCAATCCAATCGATAGGACGACTTGGAAAGAAGATAAAATCCTATTAGATAAGGCCTTGTCTGGAGAGGTGTTAGCAGTAAAACAGGTGATTAAGATGTTGAGTCAGGATGGATTTGGAATTGCTTGGCGTATGACAAGTTCAATTACAGATGCTGAAGAATTACTTCAAGAAGCTTTCATCAAACTTTGGGAGCATGGGCATCAGTTTTCAGGCGAGTCAAAATTAAGAACGTATTTCTATACAATTGTCAGTCGCCTGTGTTTGGATTTAAAAAGAAAACAAAAAGGGATTTCTATTGAGGATGCAGTGTTTGATGAAAACCTCTTTGAAAGCTTACCAATTGATGAAAATTTGTTAGAAAATCAACAACAAATAAAAGCGTCACTTGAGAAGTTACCTGTAAAGCAGAGATTTGCACTTATTCTTTGGGCCTATCATGACAATACCTCTGAAGAAATTGCAAAAATTTTGGAGATGAATAAAAATTCGGTAGACCAGCTTCTCTATCGAGCCAAGCAAAATTTAAAAATAATCTTTAGTGGGGAACATGTGTGATGGATGATCAGAAATTAAAACGATTGCTTCTAAAAATTGAGACACCTCATCTGGATTCAAGTCTAGAGGATAGAATCTTAAAAAAGATATCTAAACAAAAGCCGGATTCACCCCAAGTCCAATTTTTGGGGAGCTTTTTGGGCCTTCAATTGAGACTTCGGTATCGACTAACTATATTAGTTTGCTTTACTGTAGCTCTATTAACACTTATTGCGGTGCAGAATCACAATAAGAACTTAAAAGAAATTAATGAGCTGAGTGAGGTTAGCCCTTTAGGACTGCTATCCCTATCTACTCTCTAATATAGGTTAAGAGAAATTAGGAATAACGCTTCTGAATGACGGAGTTATAGTGAAGTGATAATTCGTCGGAGCTTCGAATGCTGACATCTAGATCCCTGACCATACCATCATTTAATCCATATACCCAGCCATGTACAGTGAGTTCTTGGCCTTTAATCCAAGCATCTTGCACCATGGTTGTTTGACAAACATTAACAACTTGTTCGATGACGTTGAGCTCACATAAGGCGTTAAAGCAAGCTTGGTGCTCTAAAATTTTCCCAAGGTACTTGCCATGTTTTTCTTTCACATCAGTGATATGTCTAATCCAATTATCGGCTAAACCAACCCTAATATTTTCTAGAGAGGCTCTCACGCCAGAGCAGCCATAGTGTCCGACAACAATAATATGTTTTACCTTGAGTAGGTCAATTGCAAATTGAATAACGGAAAGAGCATTCAGATCTGTATGTGCAATGACATTGGCAATATTGCGATGAACAAATATTTCACCAGGAGCTAAACCTGTAATTTGATTGGCCGGAACTCGGGAATCTGAACAGCCAATCCATAGATAATCTGGGGATTGTTGATCTGAAAGCCGGTTAAAAAAATCAGGATCCTCTTGGGTTACGGATTCGACCCAATTTTTATTATTCTCAAAAAGCTCTTGCAGTACGTATGGATTGGACATGGTGCACAATTTAAATATATATAGATATATTAATTCATAAAGAGGGGATGAGTGTTATTTTTAAAGCTTTTCCTCAAAACTAAGTGGGGTATTAGTTCAAATTCTCGCAGAAGTGATTCATGGGGGTTAAGCAAGCTTTGAGAGTAATTGTCAAAACTATATTAAAGTAGTGACTTGGAGAAAAAACAACCTATTATGGAAAAAATACATTACCCGTTGGGCGATAAACTACCTGAAATATCAAAATTAATAGAAGTGGCACAGGGAGTTTTTTGGTTAAGGATGAGCCTACCCTTTGCTCTGGATCATATTAATTTATGGTTATTAAGAGATTGTATTGAAGGCAAAGAAGGTTGGACAATTATCGATTGTGGGATTAATAATCCAGAGACAAAGCTGGCTTGGGAAAGTATTTTCCAAAATGAGTTAATGGGCTTGCCAGTGATTAGAGTATTAGCAACACATATGCACCCCGATCATATCGGACTTGCTCATTGGCTCTGTGAGAAGTGGCAATTGCCATTATGGATATCGATGACAGATTACTTGATGGCAAGATGGTTAAGTGGCCCTGAGGGAGGCACTCAAGTTGCCTCAGTTGCAGGTGGAGTTGGTATGGCGGATCACTACCAACGTCATGGACTTGCGAATGAAGAGGATTTAGAGAAAATAAGATCTCGTCATGACTATTACACTCGATTAGTTCCAAATGTTCCCTCACAATATCGTCGATTAATGGATGGCGATATGATTGAAATCGGTAATAGACAATGGAAACTCATCAGTGGTTATGGCCACTCTCCAGAACATATAGCACTGTCATGTGTAGATGATAGTTTATTGATTTCTGGAGATATGGTACTGCCAAAAATATCAACAAATATTAGCGTCTATGGCGCAGAACCTGATGCAGATCCTCTGAAGTTATTTTTAAACTCTATCAATAAGTTTCTACCATTAGATGAACAAACGCTAGTTCTTCCTTCTCATGGAAAGCCTTTTCAAGGCCTACATTATCGTATCAATGAACTTCATCTCCATCATCAAGCAAGATTAGCAGAGACTATGGAAGCATGCCGTGAACCTCAAACTGCGTTCCAAATTGTCCCTATTCTGTTTTTAAGGAAACTTGATAATCACCAACTTTCCTTTGCCCTGGGCGAAGCGATTGCGCATTTAAATTTCTTATGGCATAGCGGAAAGCTTAAGCGCCAGATGGGGAGCGACGGGATTTTGAGGTTTTCACAGTAGGTTTAGAAGGATTGGTTGCAGCTTTTTTTCTTGGTGCGGCTTTTTTAGCAGATGCTTTGCTAGACTCTGTCGTTGGTGAAGTAAATGAAGAAACCATTGAGTTCATCGACTGGGCCATGTAATCCATTATTTCTTTGGCAACAGCCCCGCCAGAGCCCATAAATCCAGAGTCTGAAGGTGAGGCAGTGGTCTTTTTCTCATCTGGGTTCATTGAGGCTTTCATCGTTTGTGCTATACCTTGCAGTGCCTCTAAGGTAGATTTTTGGACTTCTAGGCCGTTAATGGTGCTTTGTAAGATGTTTAAATTTAACGTAAGCCAAGCTTCAACACTTTTTAAATCTTTAATCTTCTTCTCAAGCTCATCAATATCCATACTTGGGATGCCAAAGGGGTTAGACGCCCCCGGAAATCCCATATTGGGAAACCCTCCATCAATTCCTTTGGAAGCATTGGCCCACATATTTTTCATCATTTCGATACTTTGATTAAAGTCTGGGGTTGCTGAAAACATTTTTTCTCCAAAAAGAGTGAGGGTTAGTCAATCTAAGATAAAAGAATTTGGTTAATAAATCAACCTTTATTCCAAACACTAAGATCGAGATTTACACATAAAAATTTAGGCAGTTTATAATGAAAATTAACCTTTAAGGAGCGTTGCGAGGAATTCTACATAGTTTAGAGTTCCCCAGGCTTAGAGGGGGCCCTCAAGGTCTTAGCAACGGCGCTCACTAACCAAAAAAGTTTGGGTTGGTGGGCACATAAGCACACATCAAAGCTTTTTTTTGTTATGTGGAGTGTTTATGAAGCGAGTTGCTAATTAAAATGCCAATAAGTGAAGTCAAAAAAAACTTAAATAACATTAAGAGTGGGCAATCGTATACTCGTGGTGAAGAGCTGCCTAAGCTCTTAGAGTCAAGGATTCTTATTTTAGATGGCGCGATGGGGACAATGCTCCAGCGTTATAAGCTGTCGGAAGAAGATTTTAGAGGTGTTAAGAATAGTCACCGCTTCAAGGATCACCCTATCGATTTAAAAGGTAATAATGAATTATTGTCAGTGACACAGGCCCACATTATTACTGAGGTACATGAAGCTTATTTGACGGCAGGTTCTGACATTATTGAAACTAATACATTTGGTGCGACATCGGTTGCACAAGATGACTATCAATTAGGATTTATGGCGAGGGAGATGAATTTAGCTTCCGCAAAATTGGCAAGGAATGCATGTGACAAGTTTAGTAGTATTACTAAGCCAAGATTTGTTGCTGGGGCCTTAGGGCCAACACCTAAAACAGCAAGCATATCTCCAGATGTGAACGACCCAGGTGCGAGAAATGTTAGTTTTGAGCAGTTAAGGAAAGCATACTATGAGCAGGTAGAAGCGCTCGTGGAAGGCGGGGTTGATTTATTGCTTGTTGAAACAGTATTTGACACACTGAATGCAAAAGCAGCCTTATTTGCAATTGATGAGTTCTTTGAAAATAGTGGTGAGCGATTGCCTCTCATGATATCTGGAACTGTTACTGATGCATCCGGGCGAATATTATCAGGGCAAACCGTAGAGGCCTTTTGGAACAGCTTAAGACATGCCAAACCGTTATTATTTGGTCTGAATTGTGCTTTAGGGGCAACACTGATGCGACCCTATATTGCAGAGCTTTCGAAAATATGTGACACAGCAATCTCATGCTATCCAAATGCAGGTTTGCCTAACCCAATGAGTGAAACAGGATTTGATGAAACGCCAGAGATGACTTCTCGATTTTTGGAAGAGTTCTCGAAAGATGGATTAGTTAATCTGGTGGGAGGTTGTTGCGGCACTACGCCTGAACATATTGCTTCTATAGCAGCTGCAGTTGCAAAATATAAGCCAAGAATTTGGAAAAATATGTGGCAAACTTACCGAGAGACAGATTAAATAATGGCACTGTTACCACCACTCAAACTATCTGGCCTCGAGTCATTTAATGTTTCGCCTCATGTTGGATTCGTTAATATTGGCGAAAGAACTAATGTCACCGGTTCTAAAGCTTTTTCAAGATTAATTCTGAATAATCTATTTGATGATGCGTTACAAGTGGCTAGACAACAAGTTGAAAATGGCGCTCAAGTTATTGATATTAATATGGATGAAGCAATGCTTGACTCTGAGTCAGCAATGGTCAGGTTTTTGAATCTCATTGCTTCTGAGCCAGATATTGCTAGGGTACCTATCATGATTGACTCATCAAAATGGAACGTGATAGAAGCTGGATTGAGGTGCGTTCAAGGGAAAGCTATTGTTAACTCCATTTCCTTAAAAGAAGGCATTGAACCATTTTTTCATCAAGCTAAATTACTTAAACGCTACGGAGCAGCGACCGTGGTCATGGCGTTTGATGAAAAAGGACAAGCAGATACCTATCAACGAAAGACTGAAATTTGTCAAAGGTCATATGACCTTCTTGTTAAAGAGTTAGGATTTCCTGCTGAGGATATTATTTTTGATCCAAATATTTTTGCAATTGCAACAGGTATCGAAGAACATGATAACTATGCTGTTGATTTCATTAATGCGACTCGTTGGATTAAAGACAACCTACCGGGCGCAAAAATTAGTGGAGGTGTTTCTAATGTTAGCTTCTCCTTTAGGGGAAATGACGTGGTTAGGGAGGCAATACATACAGTTTTCTTATATCACGCTATTAAAGCTGGCATGGATATGGGAATCGTCAATGCAGGTCAATTAGGTGTCTATGCAGATTTAGACACTGAATTGAGAGAACGAGTAGAGGATGTTGTTTTAAATCGCTTTAAAGAAAAAGAAGGTAAGACGCCAACGGAAAGATTGTTGGAGATAGCCGATAATTTCAAGGGCGGCGGTGTCAAACAGGTGGAGACTCTTCTTTGGCGGGAAGATCCTGTTAGAAAAAGACTTTCGCATGCTTTAGTACATGGCATCACTAATTTCATCGTAGAAGATACAGAAGAAATTCGTGCTGAAATTGCAAACTCAGGTGGGCGCCCAATAGAAGTGATTGAAGGGCCACTGATGGACGGCATGAATATTGTTGGTGAATTGTTCGGTGCGGGAAAGATGTTTCTACCGCAGGTCGTCAAAAGTGCTCGTGTGATGAAGCAAGCAGTTGCTCATCTCATACCCTATATAGAAGAAGAAAAACGTCAATATGAAGCGGCTGGAAAAGACGTTCGCTCTAAAGGTAAGATCATTATGGCAACCGTAAAAGGAGACGTTCACGATATTGGGAAAAATATTGTTACAGTTGTTTTGCAATGTAACAACTTCGATGTGGTGAATATGGGAGTGATGGTGCCTTGTAATCAGATTTTAGAAAAAGCCAAAGAAGAAAAAGCAGATATTATTGGACTATCAGGACTAATCACACCCTCCTTAGAAGAGATGACTTATGTTGCGCAAGAAATGCAACGAGATGAGTACTTTAGATCTAGGGCAACGCCACTAATGATTGGTGGAGCTACTACATCTCGGGTTCATACTGCAGTAAAAATCTCTCCGCATTATGATGGACCAGTGATTTATGTGCCGGATGCTTCAAGATCAGTATCAGTGGCATCAAGTTTACTTTCTGATGAATCTGCAAAGAAATATATTTCTGGAATTAAAACTGAATATGAACGCATCAGAGTTGCTCATGCCAATAAAAAAGCAACGCCACTCATTACATTAGAAAATGCGCGTAACAATCACGAAAAAATAGATTGGTCAAATTTCAGTATGGCTACTCCAAAATTTATTGGCAGAAGAGTATTTGAAAATTTCGATTTGCGAGAGATCTCCAAATATATTGATTGGGCACCATTTTTCCAAACCTGGGATTTGGCTGGAAAATTCCCCGATATTCTACAAGATGAAGTTGTAGGGGACTCTGCGCGTGAAGTGTATAGAGATGGCTTAGAAATGCTTGAGAAAATTATCCAAGGGCGTTGGATACAAGCCCATGCTGTTATTGGTTTATACCCTGCGAATAGCCAGGGCGATGATATTGAGTTGTACTCTAATGAAAATAGAGATGAGGCGTTATTAACATGGAATTGTTTAAGACAGCAAACAGATCGGCCAGTTGTAGATGGTGTTAAAAGGCCGAATCGTTGTTTAGCAGATTATGTTGCTCCAAAATCAGTCAATAAAAAAGATTACATTGGCATGTTTGCAGTAACAACTGGCCATGGTGTCGATAAAAAAGTAATTGAGTTCCAAAATAAACACGATGATTATCAAGCGATTCTCCTCAAAGCGATTGCAGATCGTTTAGCAGAAGCTTTTACGGAATGTATGCACCACCGGGTAAGAACTGATTTATGGGGGTATGTACCCAAAGAAGATTTAAGCAATGAAGACCTCATTGCAGAAAAATATGAGGGGATTCGGCCTGCGCCAGGTTATCCCGCATGTCCAGAACATAGAGTTAAATCAATGATGTTTGATGTCTTAAAGGCTACTGAAATTGGCATGGAATTAACTGAATCCTTGGCAATGAATCCTGCTTCAAGTGTTTCTGGATTTTTTATGGCTAATGCGAAAGCGCAATACTTTAACGTGGGACCGATTGGTTTAGACCAGATTAATGACTTAGCTCAAAGGTCTGGCAGGCTGTCAGAAGATGTAGCTCGGGGATTAGGAAATAACTACGAAAGCAATTAGTTCCTAAATGACTAATCTCCCCAAACAATATAGGCCTTATTCTTTTGGGCAGATTGTAAAAGTTGTAAGAATGGAAATGCTCTTTGACCTAAACGGTCTAAGCCTTGGATTTGACCAGACTGAGAAGATTTGCGCATTTCAGAATCATTGGCAATAGCAAGTTCTAGCTTGAGTATTAAGTGATCTAAGTCCTGCGCGAGTAAAATACCCTTATCTTCCAAATCTTTGCCAAGGATGTCAAAAATTCTTAAAGTAAGGTCTTTAAGCATGATGCAGTTCGGCAAATTTTTTGAGTGAAATTTATAGATCATATTTTAAGAATACACCACCTGATACACTGATGTCATGCTGCCAGTTATAAATGAAAACCTCAAACAATTATTTGCACTTGCTTTAGAGCAAATCGCAAGTAAAAATCAAAAAGATACATCACAATTAAGGATGGTCAAGTTCGATCGTCCGAAAAGTATTGAGCATGGAGATCTTGCCACCAATATTTGCATGCAAATTGCAAAACCATGGGGGATGAATCCAAAAGACTTAGCTCAATCTTTGATTGAAGAAATTAGTTTAGTAAGTCAGGATTCTCAGTTAATTAAAAAAATAGAAATTGCTGGTCCAGGCTTCATTAATATTTACTTAAGTCAAAGCGCCAAGCAATCCGTTGTTCCTATCGTCTTAGAGGAAAAGTATACTTTCGGCATAAAACCATCCCATAAGAATGACAAAGTGTTATTAGAATTTGTGTCAGCAAATCCTACTGGACCTTTGCACGTCGGCCATGGAAGACAGGCTGCACTTGGGGACTGCTTATCTAATCTATTGATGAGCCAAGGAAAAGAAGTGCATCGGGAGTTTTACTATAACGATGCAGGGGTTCAAATTAATAATTTAGCCATTTCTGTACAAGCAAGAATCAGAGGTTTAGAACCTAAGGGCCCTGGGTGGCCTGAGCAGGCTTATAATGGCACATATATATTAGATATTGCTAACGCATATATGGCCAAGTCTTCGGTAAAAGCTGCTGATACGCAGACTGTTGAGGCATCTGGTGATTCGGAAAATTTAAAAAATATTCAGCAGTTTGCAGTGGCTTACTTACGAAATGAACAAGATATTGATCTGAAGATATTTGGAATACATTTTGATGAATATTATCTAGAGTCTTCGCTATATGCTACTGGCAAAGTTACACATATAGTGAATGATCTCACTGAAATTGGTAAAACTTACTCCTTGGACTCAGCGCTCTGGTTAAAAACGACTGATGATGGCGATGATAAAGACAGAGTTATGCAAAAAACAGATGGTACATTTACTTATTTTGTGCCAGATATCGCGTATCACATTAGCAAATGGGAGCGCGGTTATCACCGGGTGATTAATATTCAGGGAAGCGATCATCATGGCACCATAGCTAGGGTTCGCTCAGGAATTCAAGGCGTTTCTCAAAAACGAGGATTAGACATACCTAAAAACTATCCTGATTATGTTCTTCACAAGATGGTGACAGTCATGATGAATGGTGTAGAGGTCAAAATATCTAAGCGCGCAGGATCCTACGTTACTTTGAGGGATCTTGTCGATTGGAGTGGCGGTATTTTAGAAACGATGAGCCAACAGGAAAAAGAAATTGCATTGAAAAAAGGGAGAGATGCGGTCAGATTTTTTCTGATATCACGCAAGGCAGATACAGAGTTTGTTTTTGATGTGGATTTGGCGTTAAAAGAAAACGACGAGAACCCAGTTTTTTATGTTCAGTATGCCCATGCAAGAATTTGTTCAATTATTAGGCAGTGGGGAGGTTTATCTTCGGCACTGATTAATGCTCCTATTGAACTTCTGGAGGGACGTGCAGCCGATGACTTAATGAGACGACTAGCCGAATATCCAAATCTGTTACAAGACGCAGCTAACGATCTGGCACCACATGCTGTTGCTTTTTATCTACGTGACCTCGCCGCAGATTTCCACTCTTTTTATAATTCAGACAGGGTCTTGGTTGATAATGAATCATTAAAATTAGCAAGATTAGCTTTACTTGAAGCCACAAGGCAAGTTCTAAGGAATGGGTTAAAAATTCTAGGGGTGAGTTCCCCTGAAAAAATGTGAATTGCGACGATAGGTCTAAACAGTTAAGATAATTGAATGAAAGAATCAAAAAACAATCTATTGATAAGTTCTAACCAGGCTGGAAATACCTTTATCGGCTTAATGATTGGCTTAATTCTTGGCTTAGGGATTGCTTTGGGTGTGGCTTATCTTATTAATCGTCACGCACCGACAGAAAGGGCTAATGTAAGTGCGCCACAGGTTCCTATTGTTCCTAAAATTATGCCGGATGGGTCAATCGGAGAGTCAAGGGATATTAACTCACCCCTGAGAGGGAGAAAGAGTGGCGACACCAATAGTACGACCTCTGAAGTACCAAACCCCAATACCTTGGCTCAACAAACGACGTCAGATAGCGCCACTATTGATAAATCACAGAGTGCTGTTGATGTGGTTTATTGGCTTCAACTTGGAGCTTATGCAGAGAAGTCAGCTGCAGAGAGTCAGAAAGGTATGCTCGCAATGCAAGGCTTACAAGCTAAGGTTTCAGAGCTTCAGCGAGACAATAATATTGTATGGCGTGTAAGGTTAGGCCCATTTAGCACCCAACAAGAAATACAGGATAGTAAAAAGAAGTTAGAGGACGCAGGAATTTCTTACACAATTATTAAAGCAAGTAAATCATGACAAAAACTCTGAGTAAATATGCGCTAGTAACACTTGGCCTAACATTTTTATTAATGTCAAATGCACAATTGTTGCCGCCATCATCTTCCAAATCATCTCCTAGTCCAACACCTAGCTCATTGGGTCAACCCTCTAGCGCATCAAATGCCATTCTTGAAGGGGTTGATTATCAAACTTTACAGATGCCACAAACTCCAGAGTCCAAAGGAAAGATTGAGGTAATTGAGTTCTTTTGGTATGCCTGCCCTCATTGTTATGACTTCAATCCTGAATTAGAAGCTTGGGTAAAGCGGCAAGGAAAAGATGTAGTGTTTAAAAGAGTTCCTATCGCATTTAGAGAAGACTTTTTACCCCACAGCCAAATTTTTTATGCCCTTGAAGCAATGGGTAAAGGTGATGCATTTAACACTAAAGTCATGGACGCGATACACAAAGACCGTAAACAGTTGTTAAAAGAAGATGAAATATTTGCATGGGTAGATTCGCAGCAAGGCCTGGATGGTAAAGGCTTTAAAGCAGCTTATAAATCATTTTCAGTCACCACTATGGCCAAAGCGGCCAACCAAATGGGCTCTGCCTATCGCATTAGTGGCGTACCTACAGTAGCAATTCAGGGGAAATATATTACTTCGCCATCAATTGCTAATGGAAAAGAGCGAACGATAAAGACTATGGAATTTTTAGTAGCTAAGGCTCGTCTCGAGCCAAAATAATGAGCAGATTTTTAGGCTAGTTTTTTAAGCCCACGCATCAAGGGGCCTATTATTGGAAGGTGTTCATAAATGCCTTCAGAAGGATCCCAAAAGTCCTGATGAGATACCACTAAATTAGCGGAATTAAATTCAAGCCAGCTCACACCAGAAAAAGAAATAGGATCTTTATTCCAGCGTTTTAATTTGAAGTGAAATTCCCAAAGAAAAACAGCTGAGGGCTGTTTAGAAATGATATTTTTTATTACAAAATGCGGGTCTGAAAGCTGTTCAAACATTTTAAGAAATACGTGTGAAATTTTTTCACGTCCATATACTTCCTGAAATGGATCTTTGAAGCGCGCATTATTCGCATAAAGGTCTAATAGAATAGATAATGACTCTTCATTAAGAGTTTCATATGCATTCTTTAAACTTTCAAGAGAATTTTCAAAGGTAAGAACTTGATCGGACATTTATACCTTCAGAAATTTTTTAATTAACCAAAAATAAAGACCGTAAGGTAGTATTCGTAAAAACTTCAAAAATAGAGAGAATCGTTTAGGGAAATGAATATCAAATTCACCTTTAGAAAGCCCTTGGCCGATTGCATTCGCCGCATCTTGCGCCGAAATTAGTGCTGGCATATGGAAATCATTTTGATCTGTTGCGGGAGTTTTCACAAAGCCAGGAGAGATGATATGAACGCTAATGCCATGCGGCTTTAAATCGTAATATAGACTTTCTGAGAAATTGAGGAGAGCTGCTTTAGTGGGCCCATATACTAAAGATTGAGGCAAACCACTATATCCAGCTACGCTTCCAACAAGAGCGATATGACCAAATTGTTGCTTTAATAATTGAGGCATCAGTGAAGATACAACTAGCATTGGACCTAATAAGTTCGTTTGAACCATCTTCTTTGAAATTTGATAATCAAAGTTCTCAGCGCGAATAGGGGTATAAATACCTGAGACAAATAAAACGACATCTATATGATCCCAAACCTCTAGGACATGGCCCACAGCTTTATGAACAGAGTTTTCATCAGTAACATCTAAACTAAGACAATGTATAGAGGCCGTATTGTTGAGTGGTTTTAATTTACTCACAAGCAAATGAAGAAGTTCTTCACGCCGAGCTGAAATAAATACATTCGCACCCCGATGAACCATCCATTGAGCGCAGGCCTCACCAATACCTGAGGAGGCTCCAATAATCCAAACATTTTTATTGTTGAAATCAGCTATTGGTATATTAAGTGGCATCGATAGGTTTTTCAAGCGTAAATTGAACGACATCAATTGTTTTTCCAGTAAAGCCAGCTGAGCAGTACATTAAATAAAAATTCCATAGGCGAATGAATTCGTCTTTAAATCCGAGAGCCTTTATGTCTTTAACTTTGTCATTAAATGAATCTGCCCAAATCCGTAGAGTTGTGGAGTAGTCATTTCCAAAAAAGAACTTATCTTTAATTTTTAACCCCACATCGACCGCATGCTTTTCAAAAACAGAAACTGAGGGGAGCATACCGCCTGGGAATACATATTGTTGGATGAAGTCAGTGTTTGTTCGGTACTTATAAAATAATAGGTCATCAATCACTATGCTCTGGATGACTGCTCGCTTTCCAGGTTTTAAGCATCTATAAATTGAAGCGAAATATGAAGGCCAATAGGCTTCACCAACCGCCTCAAACATCTCAATTGAAGCAATTCCATCATATTGTTTTGAGCATTCTCGGTAGTCTTGAAGAAGTACTTGACCTTGATTCTTATCGGTATTGCTGGCAGTCAAAGCTAGTGATTGGCTTACGTAATTGAATTGCTCTTGAGAAATCGTAATTCCGTCGACGTTTAGATCTTTAGAAAGAGCCTCTTTCATAAAACCACCCCATCCACAGCCAATTTCTAAAATTGATTCACCGGGTTTATTTTGTAGTAACTCTAGAATTCTTTGACACTTATCTTGTTGAGCTTGTTGAAGTGACTTTTGACCAGAGTCTCCAAAAGTGGCACTCGAATAAATCATAGAAGGGTCAAGCCACAACTCATAAAATTTATTACCAAGGTCATAATGAGCTTGAATATTACGTTTACTTCCCGCCTTTGTATTTTTATTGAAAAAGTGCTTGATTTTATAAATAAGAGAGCCAAACCATGAGCCATAAATAAGGTTCTCTAGAGCAGATCTGTTTTTTAATGCAAGAATGAGTAATTCCTCAAGGTCATTGGTATCCCACAGCCCCTTAAAAAAACCTTCTGCAATACCAATATCTCCTTTAGAAAGAATCCACTGAAAGACTTTTGTGTCAAAAATAGTGACTTCAATGGAATGAGGCTCAAGCTTATCTAGGGTGCCAAAGATATGTGATGAACCATCGGGTAGCTTAAGCAATATTTGCCCGCCTTGAATTTTTCCTAGGCAAGCAAAAATAATCGATTGAGAAAAGCTAAACATAAACTAAGTAATCTTTACGGTTGGTGGAGCTGGTTTTTTTCTAAATTTAGCTCCTTTTATCCAGAGCTTTAAAGCTTGCCAGTGTATTTTAAAGGCAATTCCAAAAGTTAGCAGTGGATATAAAAGTAGAGCTTTGTATTTAATTTGAAAGGATAAAGGATATTCTTGCCCACTTATACTCGTTATTAATGACAGCTTTTCATCTTCAAAGTACTCAATTCGACTGACTGAGCGTGGCTTGGTTCCGTTACTTTGTTGCCGCATAAAACGAAATAAATAATGACCCTTTACGTCAAAAAATGGCGAAACATGAAAACTTTTGGGTGCTGTATGTTCCTGCCCCCAATGCAAAGGACTACCATTTTCATTAGCTATAAGGTAACAATGTCTTTCTCCAAACGTGTTATTAACTTCAGCGATAATTGCTCGTAAATCACCCGAAGAATGATGACAAAACCAAAAGCTGACAGGATTGAAAACGAAGCCAAATACTCTAGGAAAAGTATGAAGCCAAACCTCTCCATCCACATCCGTAATATGTGAATTTTTAAGAATTGAGTCAAGCCATTCTATCGAATTGGCATTGCCTTCCCCGTGATCTTTGTCATAAAAAGAAAGTAACGAAAAGTGATTGTCTCCTATGCCATGTGAGCTGAGTAAGCTATCATCCAGTGCTCTAGAGCGCATAGGTATTCTTAAGAAATAAACCCCATAGGAAAAGGAATTCGTTGCTATTGGAAACCGCTTGTGTATGACCTTACCAAAGCAAAGTGAAGCTTGATTAAGCAGATGCATAGTTTCCAAGGTTATTTAGCAGTTCGGCGACTATCTCTCCAGAACGAAGACCGTCTTCATGAAAGCCATATCCAGTCCAAGCACCACAAAACCAAGTGTGTTGTTGCCCTTGCATTTTGGGTAGTAATTGTTGTTGTGTTACAGAAAGAGAATTAAATAGAGGGTGAGAATATTCAATAATTTGATGCGTGAGTAAAGGAGATGGGATTTGATGTGGATTTAAGCTAACAATAACCGGAGTTTCATTAAGATTCACCGGTAATGGTTGTAATTTATTGATCAAATAATGCACACATACCTGCGAATGATTAAGGCTTGCAGAATAGTTCCAAGCAGCCCAGGTATTTTTATTGTGCGGCAAAAGACTGGCATCTTCATGAACGTAAGCCGTATTCTTTTGATAAGGGATAGAGGTGAGCAAAGAAATTTCACTTGTACTAGGATCTTTAAGAATTTCTAGGGCTTCGTTACTATGGCAGGCAAAAATTAGCTCATCAAAAGTATGAGTTTGCCCTGAGTTCGTCTGAAGAGAAATGTTCTCGTGCTCTGAATTTTGTCGGATTACGGATGTAACGCTTTCATGAAAAATTTGTGTATCTTTAGTCTTTAAAAAATTAACAATCCGATTAACATACTCTCTAGAGCCAGATGTGACAGTATGCCATTGAGGTCTATTGATAATATTTAACAAGCCATGATTTTCACAAAAAGTAGCTAACGTCAGGAAAGGAAATTCTAACATTTCAGAAATAGGGCAGGACCAAATGGCGCCAATCATTGGTAGTAAATACCAATTTTGAAAGTTTTCATTAAAGTGATGAGTTTTTAAAAATTCTTTAACAGTTACATGGGCGGATACAGATGAAACATTAGTATTTTTGACTAAGTTCTTAGAGAGGATATTAAAACGAAAAACATCAAATAACATTCTTAAAAAACGGAGACTAAAAATATTTTTTCGTTGGGAAAAAACGCTATTGAGGTTAGTCCCTGCCCACTCTAAATTATGGCCATCTTCTTGTGGAACAGATACAGAAAAAGACATATCAGATTTGGTTGTTGGGACTTGTAGCTCTTTAAAAAAAGAAATTAAACGAGGATAAGTCCATTCATTAAAAACTAGAAAACCGGTATCGATACCAAAGGTTTTAGAAGAAGAGTGGGGGGAAAAATTGATAGTGTGACTATGACCGCCAATCCGAGATTCTTTTTCAAAAATAGTTATTTCAAAATGACCTAATTTAGCCAAGTTATACGCACAGCCAAGTCCGGAGATGCCAGAGCCAATAATTGCAATTCTTTTTTTATTACGCATTAGTTATTTTCAGATAGAAGCTTTTCAATCTTAGCCATTAATGATTTATTTTGTGGGGTTGTCAGACTACTATATGCAGTAACTACATTACCATTTTTATCGATGAGATATTTGTGAAAGTTCCATTTAGGCGTAGAGTGGGTCTTTTCTGCAAGCATTTTAAATAGTGGGTTTGCATCTTTTCCGCTAACAATACTTTTGGCAAACATTGGGAATTTAACATCGTAAGTATTTTTACAAAAGTCAGCAATTTCTTTGTTGCTACCTGGTTCTTGTTGCCCAAAGTCATTAGAAGGAAACCCTAAAACAACAAGGCCTTTAGAGCGTAAATCAGAGTAGAGTTTTTCAAGCCCCTCATACTGACCAGTAAAGCCACAATAGCTAGCGGTATTGACTATCAAAACAACTTTTCCTTGGTACTGGCAAAGGTTTTGTGGGATTTCATCTTGCAGTCTTAAAAATGTATAGTTCAGTGAACTTGGGCAAGTCTGAGCGCTAGTTAGAAATGGGAATGCCAATATACAGATAAGGATGAGGCGATAAACATTGCGCATAGTAGTTCCTATAAATATAGCTAAGCAAATAGTCTCAAAGATTAGAGTCTAAGGCATTTATCAAAAGTTTTCAGAAATGCCGTTAGAATTAATATATGAAAAAATTGCAATATGAAAGCCCTAAGTTTGAACTAAAGATTGTTTCTTCTCCTCAAAGTGAAGACGCTATAAAAAATTATCTCAAAGCTTTAAAAGCCCCTATTGTTTTTACAAATGGAGTTTTTGATATATTGCACCGTGGGCATGTGACCTATTTAGAGCAAGCTAAGTCCCTAGGCTCAAGCTTAATTGTAGGGATTAATTCAGATCAATCTGTCAAATCGCTTGGCAAAGGTGATGACCGTCCAATTAATAGTCAGAATGACAGAATGGCATTAATTGCCGCATTAGCCTCTGTAGATCTAGTGATTTGCTTTGAAGAGCAAACGCCAGTTAATCTCATTAACCAACTTCGGCCAGATATTTATGTAAAAGGGGGTGATTATGAAATTGATACATTGGAAGAAACAAAATTAGTCAAAACTTGGGGTGGGAAGGCCTTTGCTATTCCATTCATTTACCATAGTTCAACTTCCAAATTACTTCATAAAATAAGAGGTTAATTAGACGTCCTGTTAAACCTAATTCGACCATCAACTGTGCCCTCCAGTTGAATTTTTTGAAGTTTTGTATCACGTACAGGCTCAGTTTGGGTGACCAAAGTCTTTTCTATAAGCTTGGCTGTCTCGCGAGGAAGAAAAATTAATGCCATGCCTAATGCTAGGTTAAGGATTATGAATAGCCCAATGAATAAATTGATCACACGCATTTTTATTTAGCAGTTAAAGAATGTATTGAATAAAAGTATAAGCCTTTAAGAGTTAAGTCAGGCTCGTACAAAGTAGTTGGAAATCCAGGATTATTTTTTAGAGAAGCTTCAAGTGGCGGTGAGTTACCACCCGTTAAAATTATTTTTTCTGCTTGAGGGAAAAGTTGAGTGGCTCTTAAAATAGCTCCAACCTGAGCATTTAAAACCCCGTTCTGAATTCCTAAGTGAGTATTTTTGCCAAAAGAAAAAGTTGTTGAAAAATCTTCTATCGGAGGGGATAAAGGTAATTGCGCAGTTCCAGACTTTAGAGAGTTAAACATTAACGAAAAGCCAGGGATGATCCATCCCCCCTGATGAATACCTTCGGCGTTTATGGCATCTATCGTAGTTGCTGTACCAGAGTTCACGACGAGCGCAGCCACTCCAGGAAAGGTATACCTAGCTCCAATAAGGGATACCCAGCGATCTGCTCCAAGTTGGTTGGAATTATCATAGCCATTTATGAGTCCCGGTATTAGTTTTTTACCAGAAACCTCAATGAGAGATACCTGTGGCCAGCGTTTTTTTAAATGTTCAAGCCAGTGAAGTTTGACGGCATTACTAGCTACGCATACAAAAATAATTTGGTCTGGTATAGGGATATTTTTTTCTACGAATTGCTCAAATTGAGATTGATCGGCATGGCTCACTGTTCCATTCAACTCGTTCTTTAAATAGCGATCAGTATTTGCTAAAGAAATAGCTTGAGATGTGCCCCACTTTGTTCTAGTGTTACCGATATCGAGTAACAACAAAAAAGGAGAGCTTAACTTATTCATTCATTAACCTTAAAGAGACATCACCGGAGTATATTGTTTGAATTCCAGAGTCAGTATCAATCATTAAAGCACCATTTTCTGTAACGCCAATACAAGTTCCACGAACTTGAGTTTGGGAGTTTTCTTTAATTTCAACTACTTTTCCTTGAAACGCATGCCACTTGTTCCATGATTCCTTAAGATCTTTAAAGCCATGGATATTAAAATGACAACAATTTTCCCATAGTGAGGCACTTAAGCCTCGCCAAAGGTCTTCATTTGTATGATTAAGTGGCAATGGAATTAGTTCATCAAGGGAGCTAGAGCGATAGTCGGCATCGATTTTTTCAAGTGGGTAAAGGTTGATCCCAATGCCTATCACCATCCACGCCACCCCATTTTTAGAATTTTGAGAACCTTCGATCAGAACTCCTGCAACCTTCTCATTGTTTATCAATACATCGTTAGGCCACTTTAACCGCAGTCCCTTATCAAATAGTGTGGCATCAGATACACCATAAAAACGGCTTAAACCATGAATTAAGGCCATCCCACAGGCCAAACTCAGTCCAGAGAGATGTTTAATGCCGTCAGGATGGTTAAAAGGGTAGGCTAAGGAAAAAGTGAGTGATCGCCTTGGCTCAGATATCCATTTTCTGCCCCGCCTACCCTTACCTGAAGTTTGCACCAGAGCCATCCTCGAAATTGGTTGAGTGATTTCACCAAGTCGAAGCCTGTCTAACAAATCTGTATTTGTAGAGGAGGTAACTTCAACCTGTTCAAACTGCCAATTTATGTTCATCATGCTATTGTAGAAACAGATTAGAAAATATGACAAAAATAATTGAACCCCCTCCGAAATCAGCTGTTCGAGGTAACACATATCCTTTAGCAAGGTTAAGTGCGACAGGGCTTTTTTTATTAATTGCCTTTGTCTCATTAACGCCATTTGACATAGATACCAAAGATTCCGCACAGTTGTTAGATTGGATTACAGCCCCAATTCCAAGATATATCCCTCTTTTTGATGTTGTTATGAATATTTTGGGATACATCCCACTAGGATTTATCTTAGTATTTGCAGCCTACCCCAAATATAGAAAATGGCAGGCATTACTTTTTAGTCTATTGGTGAGTGTGCTTTTTTCCGGAATTCTGGAATCAGCACAAACTTATCTAATGACAAGAATATCAAGTTCAGTCGATTGGTATGCAAATATCTTGGGTGCATTAATTGGTGGTCTTTTTGCGTTGCCGCTAAGCCCTGCTTTACTCTCAGGAAACGTTGCAGAAAGGGTTAGGCATTCTATTTTTGGCGGGCAACAAAGATTTTTCTTGTTATTTTTACTATTCCCTTGGGCACAAATCTATCCTCAAAATGCATGGATGGGAATGGGAGATTTAGGCCTCAAGGTAACGCGTATTAGCCCATATTGGAGTTTGCCCATTAAAAATTTTAGCCAAGAAATTTTCGCTACTTTTTTAGCGACCATTATTGTTGGGACTGTATTTCTATATGCTACGCAAGTCAAAAAAGTTCAAATTCAAATTTTAAGCTTGTTATTTATAGCCACTATTGGCATCAAAATATTTATAAGTTATTTTCAATTAGGATTATTTGAAGCGATGAATGTGATAAGTGTATCCTCGTACTTAGGCCTTTTATTAGGCGTAGTTATTCTGTTGAGTGTTAGAAAATTAACAAAAGAAACCCAACGATTGATTGCAATATATGGACTTATTCTTTTAGTGATAGTGGTCAATATCATGCCACTTAATCCATTTTTTCTCTCTCACCATCAGATGTTGCCGCAAGGTCGAATTACTCACTTCAATGTACTATTTCAATGGCTATCTTGGATATGGCCAATATGGGCAATATTGTGCCTAATGCAGAAGCAAACAGACATTTCAAACCATTAAACGTTTAATCGATATAATTTTTACTAATGAGCCACTATAAATACCACGCATTTTTTTGTTTAAATGAACGATCTAATGGAGCATCTTGTTGCGAACAACAGGGCGCTACAGAGTTGTTTAATTATGCTAAAGAGCAATGTAAGATTTTGGGAATTAATGGAGAAAAACAAGTTAGAGTTAACCGAGCAGGCTGTTTAGATCGCTGCGAAAATGGCCCAGTGATGGTCGTTTATCCAGAGGGTGTTTGGTACACCATGGTGGACAAAGCAGATGTTGATGAGATTATTCAAAGTCATTTTTTACGCGGCACTATGGTGGATAGATTACTGATTAATGAATAGTCGAACTTTAAAAATAATAATTCCCGCAAGTATTGGGCAAGTTGAAAGTTCTCTAGATTTACCTATAGAGCTTTTAAGTAATCCAGAATATAAGATTAGAGGCTTAGCTCTAGTAGCTCACCCTAATCCTCTCATGGGAGGTACAAAGGACAATAAGGTCGTCCAAACGCTTGCTAGGGCTTTAAATCAACTGGGCTATATCAGTCTTCGTCCAAACTTTAGAGGGATTGGCGAAACCACAGGCACTCATGATGATGGTCTTGGAGAGTCTTCGGATATATATGAAGTTGTTGAATGGATGAGAAACCCTGATTCATGGGCTTCTCATGAGGAATTAAGAGGGTACCCCTGGCTTAAAACTGTAAGAGATTTACCTTTGGTCCTAGCGGGTTTTTCATTTGGGACTTATGTGAGTAGTCTGGTGTGTAAAAGATTATTAGACGAAGGTCAAGACGTTGAGCGATTAGTGTTGGTAGGATCAGCGACTTCTAAATGGACTTTGCCAAAAGTGCCGGCAAATACTATTTTGATTCATGGAGAAAGAGATGAAACTATTCTGTTAAAGAGCGTTTTCGATTGGGCCGCTCCGCAAGAGTTAGCTGTAAGTGTCATACCAGAAGCAGATCATTTTTTTCATCGGAAATTACACTGTATTAGAGACATCGTTATAAGATCGTGGGAGGGGCAACCACGTGTCAGATGATCATTCAAAATCTTTGATTGAGTACCCTTGCCATTTTCCTATCAAAGTCATGGGGCAAATGAGGGATGATTTCAAGCAAGTGATTACAAATATTTGTCAGCAGTTTGATTCGAGTTTTGACTTCAATACGATCGAAGAAAGACTCTCAAAGAAGGGCAACTACTTGGGTTTAACGGTAAATGTTTACGTCAAGAATCGAGAGCAATTAGATGAGGTTTATCGCACGCTCTCTACGCACCCTTATGTGAGTGTGGTTTTATAAAAATGAGCCCTTTAAAAATCAACTTGCGCCATCTTGGTCTGCAAGATTATTTAAAGGTCTATCATGAAATGCAGCAATTTACCCAATCGCGTACACCTCAAACTCTTGATGAGATATGGATTGTTCAGCACCCTCCTATTTTTACACTTGGTTTGGCCGGTGACTCTGATCATCTCATTGATCCTGGTAATAAGATTCCCGTTGTCCGAGTAGATCGAGGTGGACAAATCACCTATCATGGACCGGGTCAAATCCTGGTTTACCTTTTGCTTGATCTTAGACGGCAACCATTCTTTGTTAAAGAATTGGTGTTCAGGCTTGAGAAAATCATTATCAATACATTGGAAAAATTGGGAATTATTGGAGAGCGTAAATCAGGCTCCCCTGGAATTTATGTTAAAAATTCGAAAATAGCCTCGGATTCTGATGAATTAATAAAAGTCGCGGCCTTAGGCCTTAAAGTATCAAAACATTGTTGCTATCATGGGTTTGCCCTTAACGTCAAAATGGACCTATTGCCTTTTATGAGTATCAATCCATGTGGCTATTCAGGCTTGAAAACGACCGACTTGTACACATTAGGAGTTGATAGGCAGATAAGTGAGATTGAAGATATTTTAATTGATGAGATAAAAATACAACTTAACTACCAATAAGAATTAAAC
This sequence comes from uncultured beta proteobacterium, assembly GCA_903821995.1. Taxonomy (GTDB): domain Bacteria; phylum Pseudomonadota; class Gammaproteobacteria; order Burkholderiales; family Burkholderiaceae; genus Polynucleobacter. The sequence goes on along the minus strand of CAIJNI010000086.1, from coordinate 4,080 downwards.
TACGGGTAGAAATGTAAATTTCATCATGACAGAAAATATAAAATCATCCCCCTCTCTTTACGATCCAAATAAAAAACAAAAAGCAGGAGAGAAGACTTCACGTATTCCTATCAAAATAATCCCAATCAGCGAAGTTTTAAAAAAGCCTGATTGGATAAGGGTTAAAGCTTCCTCTGGGAATACGCGTTTTAATGAAATAAAGCAAATTTTGCGTGAGAATCAGTTAGTAACGGTATGTGAAGAGGCTAGCTGTCCTAATATAGGAGAGTGCTTTGGTAAAGGCACAGCTACTTTTATGATTATGGGTGAGAAATGTACGCGCCGTTGTCCATTTTGTGATGTCGGGCATGGTCGGCCAGATCCTTTAGATGATAAGGAACCCGCGAATTTAGCCAGGACAATTGCCGCATTAAAACTCAACTATGTTGTGATAACGAGTGTTGATCGAGATGACTTAAGAGATGGGGGAGCTAAACATTTTGTTGATTGTATTTATCAAACTAAAGTTCTTTCGCCAAATACCAAAGTAGAAGTCCTTGTGCCCGATTTTCGGGGGAGGCTTGAATTTGCCTTAGAGGTGCTAGGCAAGCAGGGAGTATTAGGCTTACCGGATGTCATGAATCACAACTTAGAAACTGTGCCTCGCTTGTATAAGGAGGCTAGGCCTGGGGCTGATTACCATCATTCACTAAAACTTTTGCAAGATTTTAAAAAGTTATACCCTGGGATCCCCACAAAAAGCGGTTTAATGGTCGGCTTAGGGGAAACAGACGAAGAAATTTTAGAAGTGATGCGCGATATGCGTGCCCATGACATTGACATGCTCACAATTGGGCAATATCTAGCCCCCTCAAGTCATCACCTACCCGTTCGAAGATATGTTCATCCCGATATTTTTAAAATGTTTGAAGAACAGGCAAAAGCGATGGGGTTTACTCATGCAGCTGTTGGGGCAATGGTTCGATCTAGCTATCATGCAGATCAACAAGCCCATCTTGCTGGGGTGGTTTAAAGCAATAGTGCAACGTCTTTAAAGAAAAATTTCTTGAGGGTTTTTGGTGGCGACGAGCACCTGGTAAAAATCAATTCTTTGTTAGTGTTATTAAACACAAAGTTGCTTAGATTAAGGTAGTTTGGAGTCATAACTAAAAATAATGAATATTTTTCGATATAAATTCTGGATAGGATCCTTTGCCTTAATTGGTCTAGTGGCATGTACTGCGACATTTAATTGGCGAGAAATTCGTTCGGATGAGCAGGCCTTTACAGCATGGTTTCCCGCTAAAACAAGTAAGGAACAAAAGACAATAACCATAGAGGGCAAGTCAAGAACTATGGTGATGGAAGCAGCTACTGCTGACAAAATGCTATTTGCCGTTGGGACTATGAATTTAGGTCAAGAAAAAGATATTTCCGAAAAAGTGTTGAAGTGGATGAAAGATGGCGTTCAGAATTCTTTAAAAGATGGAAAAATAAGTCCGGAGCAAGAATGCTTTTTTTATCTTGCTGGCGAAAAGAAACAAAAATTAAATGCACAAGGAGTTCGTCTGAGTGGTTTTGGTCCAGATCATAAATATCGAATCTATTGGGCAAGATGGGTGGCTAGGCAAGACCCCAGTGGCATCAATAGGATTTATCAACTCAGCGCAATTAAAATGTTTAATAACGAACCACGAGCATCAGAATTAAGTGAGCTTACCGAGCAGTATGAAACTTTTTTTTCCGGGTTTCGGCCCTATTAGATTAGTTTTTGGCAACAAGCTTCTCTAGTTCAGACACCTTATCTTCTAAAGAATCGAGCTTTGAGCGGGTTTTAGCTAAAACTTGAACTTGAATCTCGAACTCTTCACGTGTCACGAGATCCATTTTTTGAAAGCCTTGGCTCATGAGGTGACGTACGTTTTTTTCAACATCCTTGGCAGGAGACTGACGTATTGCTTCAGAAACCTTGTTCTGGACATCTTCAGCCATAGATTGAAATTTCTGAAAAAAATCATTATTAGCCATTGCATCCTCAAAAGTTAATTACAGTCTTCCAATTATGAGCAATTCATAAGAAATATGCAATTCACTAAAATGGTGCATTTGCACTAATCCTGGCACAAAACCGGACATTCCTAAAAAAATCGTTATTCAGACTTCCTAAAATAAGAAACTGAGTATTTTATAAAACTTACGAGCATTCTTAAATCTATTATTTAGATATTAAAAATACTATTTACACGATTTTTCTGGAGAGAATTGTATGAAATTAATCACTGCAATCATTAAGCCGTTCAAATTAGATGAGGTCCGCGAGGCATTGTCTGACGTAGGAGTATCTGGGATAACAGTATCAGAAGTCAAGGGCTTCGGAAGACAAAAAGGGCACACAGAGTTGTATCGTGGCGCTGAATATGTTGTCGATTTTCTGCCGAAAATTAGAGTTGATGCTGTCGTAAGTGATGAGCTAGTTGAGTCTGTTATTGAGGTGATTGAAAAATCCGCTCATACAGGGAAAATTGGCGACGGCAAGATTTTTGTAACCCCCGTTGAACAAGTTGTACGGATACGTACTGGTGAAACCGGTGCGTCGGCACTCTAAACAGGAATAATACTGATGAAAAACATATTTAAAAAATTTGTAGTATCTGGAGCCTTAGCCTTAAGTTTAGGCTTGGTATTCTTAGCACCTGTTACCCAAGTGAGTGCAGAAGAAAAAGCTGCAGTTGTTGCAGCTCCTGCTGCAGGGGCACCTGCAGCTCCTGCTGAAGCAGCGCCAGCTCCTGTGCCGAATAAAGGTGATACAGCTTGGTTATTAGTTTCTACAGCACTCGTCATCATGATGACCGTACCTGCTTTGGCATTGTTCTACGGTGGTTTAGTCAGAACGAAGAATATGCTGTCGATGTTGATGCAATGTTTGGTGATTTTTTCATTAATCATGGTACTTTGGGCGATTTACGGCTATAGCTTAGCGTTTACTGAGGGCAATCCCTTCTTTGGTGGCTTTGACCGAATATTCTTGGCAGGCATGACGCCGGACTCTGTAGCGGCTACCTTTAGTAAAGGTGTAGTTATTCCTGAGTTGGCCTATATGGTATTCCAAGCCGCTTTTGCAGCAATTACAGTATGTTTGATTGTGGGATCATTTGTAGAGCGTATTAAGTTCTCAGCAGTTCTCTTGTTTGCAGTGTTGTGGTTTACGTTTAGCTACTTACCGATTGCACACATGGTTTGGTTCTGGGCTGGTCCTGATGCCTATACAGACGCTGCTGCTGCTGAAAAAGCAACTGCTGCTGCGGGTTGGTTGTTCCAAAAAGGAGCGCTGGACTTTGCCGGAGGGACAGTCGTTCATATTAATGCAGCGATTGCTGGGTTAATGGGTGCTTATGTGATTGGTAAGCGTGTGGGATATGGTAAGGAGCCATTTAAGCCACATAACTTAACCTTGACGATGGTGGGTGCTTCATTGCTGTGGGTAGGTTGGTTTGGTTTTAATGCTGGATCAGCGCTTGAGGCGAACGGTAGTGCAGCCTTAGCATTTGCGAACACATTGATGGCAACAGCTGCAGCGGTTCTGTCATGGATCTTTGCAGAGTGGATATTAAAAGGGAAGCCATCGATGTTAGGTGGAGCATCTGGAGCGGTTGCTGGATTAGTAGCGATTACCCCTGCGGCTGGATTTGTGGGTGTGATGGGATCGATTGTGATTGGCTTAGTAGCAGGAGTACTGTGCTTATGGGGTGTTACGGGTCTGAAGAAGATTCTTAAGGCAGACGACAGCTTAGATGTATTTGGTGTACACGGTGTAGGCGGAATCACAGGTGCATTACTGACTGGCGTATTTTGTGCTCCTTCATTGGGTGGTACAGGGGTATATGACTATGTTGCGAATGCGGTCACACCGGATTACTCGATAGTTGATCAAGTCTTGATCCAGTTACAAGCGGTTGGAACGACCTTAGTATGGTCTGGAGTAGTCGCTTTTGTGAGCTATAAGATCGTTGACATGCTGATTGGACTGCGTGTTACTGAAGAAGAAGAGCGTGAAGGTTTAGATATTACATCTCATGGCGAAACAGCTTACGAAATGTAATT
>CAIJNI010000085.1 GCA_903821995.1 uncultured beta proteobacterium | reverse complement strand
GCTAACAGGTGCTAAGAATACCAAGACTAAACTTAAGGCTAAGGCTCCAGATACTACAAATTTTTTAAATATGTTTTTCTTCAGTATTATTCCTGTTTAGAGTGCCGACGCACCGGTTTCACCAGTACGTATCCGTACAACTTGTTCCATAGGGAGTACAAAAATCTTACCGTCGCCAATTTTCCCTGTCTTAGATGATTCCTCTATTATTTCGATTGCTCGAAATAATAGATCATCACTTACGACCGCCTCAACTTTAATTTTCGGCAGAAAATCGACAACATATTCAGCACCACGATACAACTCTGTGTGCCCTTTTTGTCTTCCAAATCCTCTAACTTCTGTAACGGTAACCCCGGAAACTCCGGCAGCAGCGAGTGCTTCCCGAACCTCATCAAGCTTGAAAGGACGAATAATAGCTATGATTAACTTCACGATGCACTCACTCTCTTAATTAATAATTAAAATGCTTTAGTTAATGAAACTACAAAAGTACCGCCGCCCGTTGCGCTTAAAGATGGATTGTAATAAGCGTAACCATTTGCATTTGTACCAATGTAAGCACCAGCAATATTCATACCATGACCGAGATCTTTAGTTACACCCAACTTCCAATCCGTATAAGTAAAGCTTGCATCGTTAGCGATACTGCTACTTGGAACATACTGATAACCAACGTGACCATTTAAAGTTACACCTGACCAACCTGTGTCATAGTTCAAAGATAAATCAACGTACTGGGCACCTTTACTTTGAGCAATACCGAAAAGGTCTGTTAGAGCGTAAGAATATTTCAACATAGCGATACCATAAGTTCCAGAAACATACGCCTCAAGAGTGTTTGGAGATTGACCCACTGCTTGACGACCTGAATATGTACTTAGGCTATATGAAGCAGTTGGAATATTTTTAGTTGGATAATAATATTCCAATAAACCGATATCAAGCATCAAACCTTCGCTAACTTCAGTTTTATAACCAGCGTAGAGATCCATTTCAATTGGTGCTGAGACAGCAGGATTTCCTGTATATCCATCACTGATCCAGCTAATGCTTGAATTCCAGTTGCCGATATAAAAACCAGACTCATGAGCATAGTCAAAACCACCTTGAATTGCTGGCAAAGAATTTGATTGAGAAATACCACGATAGCGATACTGACTTGCTAAAGTAACGTTAGCAGTTATAGGACCTGTGTCTGGTGCGGCTGCAGCTGGTTCATCTGCTGCCATAGCATTGAAAGTGCACATTGATGCAGCAGCAATTGCTGAAATGGCTAGTATTTTTTTCATTAGGTAGCTCCAAGTTAAAGTTAATGTTATTAATGAGACTAAATGTAATTTTTATTACATATAAGTATTATTACTAATAAGACGTTTTAGACTTGGCCAGTAGGTACCAATTTGTGACATTCAAATTAAAAAAGCACCACTTTGGTGAACCGATTCCGAAGAGTTATTAAATTATTTTTAATAACAAGGGGTTAGTTTTAATAAACCTATGAAATTTGCTAAAGAAAATTGACAAAATGACGCACTATTTCGGGGATGGGGGCTGAATGTTTTTTAAAACTGAGTTCGCCAACATGCATAGCTCTTTAAAAAATTAGAATATTTCTAAAGTTCAGTGGCGATATACTTGCGCAGTATGCTCGCTCCATCCACCGCCAAGGGTTTGATATAGAGCGGTAGTGTCCCCTAAATAAGTTGCATACGCCTGAAGTGCATTGATTCTAGCCTGCAGGTATGTTTGCTTTGTATTTAGCATTGCGGCCTCAGAGATGTAACCCGTCTGTAATTGTTTTTGTGACATCTCATACAAACTTTGGTTGGCCACTTCATTATCTAACGCTGTTTTATAGTAACGACCATCTGCATCAAGTGCATACAAGGTGTCTGCCACATTTTGAAAAGCTGTGAGCACAGTACTTTTATATTGTGCAAGACTTGCGTCGCGACCGGCCTCGGCCGCTGCTTTTCTGGCAAATAAGGTTCCACCCGCAAAAACTGGTTGACTAACAATACCCGTACCAGCCCAGAAATTATTTGCACTGTTTGATAAGTCTCCAAATAAAGTAGCCGAACTACCAAATGTTCCTGAGATAGAAATTTGCGGCAACATATTTGCAATTGTGACGCCTATTTGTGCATTGGCTGCACGCAATAATTCGTCAGCAATTTTGACATCAGGTCTTTGAGCAACGAGACTCGACTGAACAGATCGCGGCAACTTGTCTGGAACTTGAATACTCAAAAGACTAGGTAAAAGTAACGGTTCACTCGGCATCTTGCCACATAAGACCGCTAACAAATCTAATGTTTGTTCACGTGACTTTTCAATCGTTGGGACCTGAGCTACAGCCTGCGCATATAAAGTTTCTTGCACTGCTAAATCCACTGCGCTGTAATAGCCTGCAGCCCGAAGTCTACGGGCGTGCTCTAGCTGTAACCTTGCAGCTTCTGCTAATTCTTGAACAGCTTTAACTTGTTCACGAAGGGATGCTTCTTGAATTGCAGCAGCAACAACATTTGATGCTATTGAAATCTTCAAAGCCTGTAACTGATAACTTTGAGCGTTAGCAAGTGCTTTTAATGACTCAACCTGACGGCGATTTCCACCAAATATATCTGGAACAAAGCCCACAGATACTGAAGCAGTATGGAGGTTATAAAGCATGTCCCCACTCGACAAATTGGATGACAACGTCTTCCCAATGTTTTGTCTACTTAATGCGTATCCAGCTCCAATGGATGGAAAGAAAAATCCCTGTTGCGCAACAACATTTTTTTGAGCAACTCTTAAGTTAGCTATACCAACATCTATATTAGGATTGTTCTTTAATGCTAACTCTACTAACTGGTTAATTTCTTTGGAACCATAGGATTTCCACCAGTCTTGATTTATTTCCACACTATAAACATCTTGCTTAGACTCTTCACGCGTTATTTTCTGAGGTAATTCAAATTGAGGTTTTTTATAATTTGGCCCAACTGAACACCCTACTAAAAAGGAACACACCAACATCAAAACACTTAGGTTTTTAAAGTAATTATTAATTAGAGATTTAATCATCAATTAACCCCCCAAACCTTTACGTCGTTTTTTTGGCTTCAGGCGAGCCCAAACCTCTACATGTAATGCTGGAACAACAAGTAGTAAGAATATTGGCCCAAGAATCATTCCACCTACAACCACAGTTGCTAGAGGACGTTGAACTTGACTACCAATACCCGTTGAAATAGCTGCCGGAAATAATCCAATCGCAGCAGAAAGAGCTGTCATTAATAAAGGTCTCATACGATGTTCATGAGCCTCAATGACCGCATCCAACTTCGACTTACCTGAATGCAGCAAATCCACAAAAAAGGTTTGAATCAAAATACCGTTCATGACTGAAACGCCAAGTAATGAGATAAAACCAATAATTGCTGAAACACTTAGCGCTTGACCAGAGATATACAAAGCAACTACACCACCTAATGCGGCAAACGGTACGCCTGAAAACGTTAACAAGCAATAAGTTAAATTATTAAAGAGTGCATACAAAAACGCAAAGATCAAGGCAAAAGCAATGGGCACAACAATTGCTAAGCGTTTTTGCGCAGCTTGCATCTCTTCAAATTCTCCAGCATAAGTAATGCGATACCCTTCTGGCAGAGGTACTTCTTGAGTAATTCGATCTTGAATATCTTGCACCGTGCTACCAAGATCTCTTCCACGAGTACTAAACTTAATAGGGATATACCTCTCATTTTTTTCATGATAAATATAGCTCGCTCCAGTATCTAAAGTGATTTTAGCGATATCATCCAACGGGATATAAGCAACACTTCCACTTGAAGTTGTATACCCAACCCTTAAATTCTTAACATCTTGGATATTCATTCGACTTTCCGCTTTTAAACGAACAGTCAGATCAAAATGACGCTCACCTTGCAAAACAGTAGTCGCTACAGTACCAGCAAAAGCAGCTTGGATTGCAGCGTTAACATCGCCTGTATTTAGCCCAAACCGAGCCGCCTTATCACGGTCAATGCGAATATCTAAATTAGGCTGACCCATGATGTAAAAAATACCTAAATCAGTCACCCCTGGAATAGTCTCCATAATCTTTTTAACTTGGGTAGCTATTCCTTCTAATGTCACTAAGTCAGGACCGATAATCTTAACTGAATTAGCTCCCTTAACTCCAGACAAGCCCTCTTGAACGTTATCTTGAATATATTGTGAAAAATTTGTAGTTACCCCTGGGAATGCATCTTCGAATTCTTTTTGAAGATTTGCAACAAGCTTTTCTTTTGTCATCCCTTTATCCCATTCTTCAAAAGGCTTAAGGGCTGCGAATAGCTCTACGTTATTAAAACCAGAAGCATCACTTCCGTCATCGGGTCGACCATGCTGCGAAACTATAGTGATAACTTCAGGATGCGCTTTAATGATTTGACGCATCCGGTGAACGTTTTCAGTACCCGCCTCCAACGAGATTGTGGGTGGCATGGAAGCTCTAATCCATAAATTGCCTTCTTCAAGAGCAGGCAAAAATTCACTGCCAAGTTGGCTCATCATGAAGCCACCTAACAATAGAGAAGCAGCTCCAATCGCCAAAATCGGCTTTGTGTGGCTTGTTACCCAATGCAATTTAGGAGTATAAAAATCGCGAATGGCTTGAACAATTTTTGTCTCTTTTTCCTCTATTCTACGCGGCAAGAAATAGGATGCAATCACGGGTGTAATAGAGAAAGTTGCTAATAATGCTCCTGCTAAAGCATAACCATAGGTCCGCGACATAGGGCCAAAAATTTGTCCCTCAACCCCTTGCATTGTAAATAATGGAATAAAGGCAGCAATAGTAATAGCTGTAGAGAATAAAACAGAAGTATCCACCTGAATTGCACTGTAGTAAATTAACCGCAAACGAACAGACCATCCATAAGATGGATCAGCAACCTCACTGTCAGATGTAAAGGCCATCTTTCTGAGCATACGCATTCGATCCTCTGGGCGTTGCTGGAAGTTTTTAAATACATTTTCAATAAGAATAACTGCCGAATCGACAATAATCCCAAAATCGACAGCGCCTAAAGATAAAAGATTCGCAGATTCGCCAGTGAGCGTTAGGATGATGATGCTAAAGAAAAGTGCGAACGGTATGTTAATACTAACAATGACAGCACTTCGCAAGTCTCCTAAAAAAATCCACTGAATAAAGAATACTAATAAGCAACCAAAAATAAGATTATGTATCACCGTTTTAGTGGTTACCCCAATTAAACCGGACCGATCATAATAAGGAACAACTTTGACCCCCTGAGGCAAACTTCCATCATGATTAATTCGCTCAACAGCCTCTTCAGCAAGTTTAATCACCTCTTTTGTTTGCAAAGTGCGATTCATGATAATGATGCCAGTAACTACATCTTTCTGATCATCTCGACCCGCTTCTCCTAACCTAGGAACATAACCTTCAGAAACTTTTGCCACATCTCTCACAGAAATTGGTATCCCATTGACCTGGGTCAACACAATTTTTTCTATATCTGCGAGCGATGCAATGAGTCCAACGCCACGAATATTAATGGATTGGTCACCAACACTGACAGATCTTCCGCCTACATTAGAATTTGCGTTTCCTATTGAGCTCAGAAGCTGCTGCAATGTAATGCTATAACTTTCTAATTTTTTAGGGTCAACTTCAACATGGTATTCTTTTGTAGTCCCACCCCAAGTAACAACTTGAACGATCCCTGGTGTAGTCAAAAGCCTTCTAACCACTACCCAGTTTTGGAGAGTCCTCAGGTCAGTCAAGCTATAGCTTGAAGGCCCTTTTAATTGATATCGTAATATTTCTCCCACCAAACTAGATGCTTGGATCTGTGGCAAAACACCATTCGGTAGATTGACGTTTTGAGAAAGATTATTCGTAATTTGCGTGAGTGCAAAATAATAATCAACGCCATACTTAAAAGTTACTCTTACAAAAGACAACCCAGCAAATGAAGTAGACCGAATGATATCAACCCCGGGAGTTGTTGCCAAACCAATCTCCATCGGACGGGTGTAATAACGCTCCATTTCTTCAGCAGAAGTCCCCGGTGATTGAGCTGTTATTTCGATAATCACTGGCGCAGGATTGGGATAAGCTTCTACGTTTAATCTTACAAAAGCTAACACTCCGGCAACAATAAAAGCAACTAGCCCCAATAAAACTATTGGCCTACGACTTAAGACAAACTTCAGTAAGGGCTTAAACATTATTTAATCTAGCATCCAATAGTAATTAAGCTGTTATCGTGAAATGCTATAAAGATTGCTAAGGTAGATCGCTTTGGTCAGTGCAATAGAATCCCCCTCTTTCAATCCATCCAGAATTTGAACATAACCCGCTTGAAATATCCCAACCTTGACGATGCGCCGTGTGAAATTTTTACCATCATTCGTAACCCAAACAATCCCACTTCCATCGGAGTCTCGTACCAAAGCTGTTTCTGGTATGGCAATCGAATTTATAGGGGGATTGAGTCCAATCACAAAACTTGCCAACATGTTTGCCCTTAACTCACGCCTTGGGTCATCAATCTTAGCTCTCAGAATAAGCCGGTGAGTCACCGGATCAACAGAATCAGCGACATATATAATCTTTGCAGAATACAACTTATCCATGTAAGCCTGTACTTTGACGTGCGCACTTTGCCCCACATGATACAAAGGAATCTCGGATTCTGGTACGTTTGCAACCATCCATAAGTGCGTTGTATCTGACACAACAAAGGGCGCGGGGCCATTTCCAGGTTGGACCAACTGACCCACAGCCACCGCTCTAGAAACCACTCTGCCGCTGTAAGGACTTCGAATAGATAATTCAATATCCACTTTACGACCAGCAATGACTTCTGCAATATCTGTCTGCGTAAAACCAAATAATTCCATTGATTTTTTGGCGGCCAAATAATTACCCTCAGCCGTTTGCTGATCTGAAAGATTTTGCTGGTACTCTTTTAGAGATATGCTCTTAAAATCATATAGCTCTTGAGCTCTTTTTAATGTTTCATTAGCTTGCTTTAAGACACCGGCTGAAGATACAAGAGCGGCTGATGCCTGCGCAGCATCTGGAGCTAACACGGTAAATAATGCATCCCCCTCTTTAACGTCATCACCTGCAACCTTAAAAACCTTAGCCACTCTTCCCTGATAGGGTGAATAAACTTCAGCAGTATGGTTTTTATCAAAATCAATTAAACCAACTGCTTCTCTGATTTCTTCAAAATCAAGATAAGAAATATTCCCCACCTTGATTTCTTTAGCCTGATCCGCACTTACTGAAATAGAGTTAGTTGGTAAAGATTGTGGTTGGATATCAACTTTCTTTTGAAACTGTAATATTAAAAGGCTAAAAAGCCAAATGATTAAAACCAGAAGAAATCCAGCAATAACAAAGGATTGTTTTTTATTATTTTTCATCCACACCACAACAGGTGAACTTTTCAAACCGGCTTCTAATTTATTTGTGAAATTGCTCATATTGTTTTAAAACCTTAACCTTAATCTGAAATTTCAAGCGATTTACAAAACTTCAGTAAATGACTTGGAAGCTTCTAAACTCATTTTCGGACTTTTAATTACTTATTATTCCTTGAAGTAATTATGATGGAAATTCCTAACCAGCTTCAAGTTCAGCTTATTCCCCCATTATCACCAAATTAAACGGGGCAGACTTCTAAAGCATTATCTACTAATAATATGAATTTTAGAATTCTTTCTTAAAACAAAATTAAATCAATTGTGCTTCGAATTACCCCGCTTAGACCCATACTGATGTCTTGTATCAATAAAATAGTAAATTAGAGCTAGGTAAAACCCTCAAACAGCTTCAAATCTTAGTCTAAACTTAATAACATAGTGGTTAGACTTAAAAAATCTTGATAACTTATAAAAAATTAATTTTTTAAATGTGTGACTGAAAGCTAGAATGATGTCTAAATTTCATGCGCGTTTTAGTTGCGTCTTTTAACCAACATATCCAATAGCTAGAATTTATATAAAAAAGAGGGAAGTTTGAAATGAATCTAAATATAAACGGTACTAACCATAATATAGATGTAGAACCAGAAATGCCTTTATTGTGGGCTATTCGTGAAATTGTTGGCCTCACAGGAACTAAATATGGATGCGGAGTAGCTCAATGTGGAGCTTGCACAGTCTATTTAAATGGCGATCCCATTCGTTCTTGCTCTATCCCTGCGTCTGCAGTCGAAGGGCAAAAAATCACTACGATCGAGGGCTTATCTAAAAACGCCTCCACCGCAGTTCAAAAGGCTTGGAACGATCTTGATGTGCCACAGTGTGGGTACTGCCAATCTGGGCAAATTATGGTTGCCACTGCATTACTTAAGAAAATCCCTAAACCTACGGATGCCGATATTGATGTTGCAATGGGAAATATTTGTCGCTGCGGAACTTATCAACGAATCCGCGATGCTATTCATGTAGCAGCTGGGCAAAAGAAGTTAACTGAAGTTCTTGCCAATTACGCATCTATGGATGCTCCATCTAAAGCTTAAGGGTAATCATTATGACAACAACTTTAAATAAAGTAACTAGCCCGTCCCGTCGAAACTTCCTGGTGCAAACATCAATGGCAGGTGGTGGGTTTGTCCTTGGTATGGCAATTCCCTTTGACCTCAGTGCACAGACCATGACTGGAACAGTCAAAGAAATTAATGCGTGGGTCGTTATCAAACCAGATGACACCTGTGTCATTCGTATTGCTCGATCTGAAATGGGACAAGGGACCCTCACTGGACTTGCTCAACTTGTTGCAGAAGAACTTGAATGCGACTGGTCAAAAGTAACTACAGAAATGCCAACTCCTGGACAAAATCATGCCCGTAAGCGTGTTTGGGGAGAAATGGGTACCGGGGGTAGTCGCGGTATAAGGACTTCAGAGGATTATGTGAGGCGCGGTGGCGCCGCAGCACGTATGATGCTTTTACAAGCAGCCGCAAACCAATGGAAAGTCCCCGTCCAAGAACTCACTGTGAGCAAAGGGATTATTTCTCATGCTAACACTGGTAGAAAGATCAATTATGGCAAAGTGGCTAGCGATGCTGCCCTCTTGTCACCACCTGATTTAAAAAGTATTGTCCTAAAGAAGCCTGAGAATTGGAAAGTTGCTGGTAAAGGACTAAAACGCCTAGATACTGCCAACAAGGTCGATGGATCAAAAGTGTTCGCTATTGATCTCCAATTACCAGGAATGCTCTGTGCTGCGATTAAAGATTGTCCAGTTTATGGTGGAACCCTCAAAAGCTTTGACGACTCCAAAATTATGGCCATGCGCGGAGTCAAGGGAGTAGTTAAAGTTGATAGTCATACGGTTGCAGTCGTCGCTGATACTTGGTGGCGCGCTAAGGTTGCCCTGGACGCACTCCCCATTGTTTGGGACGAAGGTCCAAACGCCAAAGTCTCAAGCCAATCAATTGATAAGGTTTTACGAGATGGACTCGAGGCTGAAGGCGACTATTGGCAACGTAAAGAAGGGGATGCGTTAAATACTATTAAAACTTCTTCTAAAAGAGTCGATGCTGTCTACAGCTCTCCCTTTTTAGCGCATGCCACTATGGAACCAATGAATTGCACAGCCAGAGTTACAGCAGATAAGGCCGAGGCTTGGGTCCCAACCCAAAATGGTGAAGCATCCCATGCCTCATTAGCTCAAGCAACTGGATTGCCATTGGATAAATGTGAAATCTATAAAGTCGATCTTGGAGGTGGCTTAGGTCGCAGAGGCGGCACGCAAGACTATGTAACCCAAGCTGCTGCAATTGCAAAACAATTTCCAGGCGTTGCTGTGAAATTGGTGTGGAGCCGAGAAGAAGATATGTCTCACGATTTCTATCGACCAATCTCTGTTGCAAAAATGTCTGCCGGCCTTGATGATCAAGGCAATATCACCGGCTTTCATGTTCGTGTCAGTGGCCAATCAATTAATGCCTTATTAAGTCCAATGGCAATTAAGAACAATAAAGATACGCGCCAATTACAGGGTTTTTATGAGGAGGCAGGTGATGCACAGTTAGGTTATACATTCCCTCATTTACTAACTGAATATGTGATGAAAAATACGCATGTTCCTGTTGGACCTTGGCGGGGTGTTAATACGAATCAAAATGGCATATATATGGAGTGCTTTATTGAAGAGTGCGCTAAGGCTGCCGGTAAAGATTCCTTAGAATTTCGTCGGGCCTTAATGAAGAATCATCCTAAACATTTAGGAGTGCTCAATGCAGTAGCGAAGAAAGCCAAATGGGGAAAACCATTGCCACCCGGAGTTCACCGCGGTATTGCTCAGTTCATGGGTTATGCCAGTTATTCCGCAGCAGTTGCAGAGGTCTCAGTCACGCCCGCTGGTGAAGTCACAGTTCATAAAATGTACTTCGCTCTGAATTCTGGTCATGTGGTAAATCCTTCTCAGGTTAAGGCGCAAATTGAAGGTTCTGTGGCTATGGCTATGTCTGCAATATTTAATGGCGAAATCACGATTAAAGATGGCCGCGCAGAGGAGTTAAACTTTGATAAGTACCAACTGACGCGATTAAAACACACGCCAAAAGTTGAATCCGTTTTAGTCCCCACTAATGATTTCTGGGGTGGAGTTGGAGAACCTACAATTTGTGTTGTAGGTCCGGCCATTCTTAATGCAATTTTTGCAGCAACCGGTAAACCTCAAAGAGATTTGCCATTACGCAAACATGGCCTGAAGTTGGCTTAATTACATTCATTTTTAAGTAAGTTCCCATCAAGTCCGCTATTTAACTAGCGGACTTTTTTTATCTTCTTAAAGAGGGGCCATCTAAGACCATCCCTTGTGCCCTCACTTTTAAAAACAATTCTAATTGTCTTAACTCAGCATCCCCCACATCTGGCACCTTTGCTTGAACTCCAAAATAACAAGCCCTCAAGCGTCGATCCATCGTACCTGGCTTTTGCCAAGCCATTCGATAGACCGGAAATCCCGTGGGATAAGCAGGACTAATCACATCCGCTCTTAAGTTTTTTCCTATATTTTGATCATGACATTGGGAGCAGGATAAGTTCATACGCCCCATACGTTGATAAAACAAATCAGTACCCGCTTTTAATTGTTCATTCCAAACCCTTTGGGACTGGAGTTGCGGTTGCATTTGAATCACAGAATCTTTGGCATTTTGCTGTATAGCAACACTCAATGCCACAACTTCATCACTATCTAGCGTAAGTTTTTTTTCACGAGATGCGTTGAGATAAAAAAGAATTTTATCCTCAAGATTTTCTAGCCGGGTTCCATCTCGAGAGATTTGAGGTAAGGATCTCACAGCATCCTTAAGGTTACTCATGGCGCCATGACATGATTCACAACTCTTTCCATTAGAGCTATCGCGCCATAGCACTTGCCCAATATCAATCCAAATTTCAATTGGATTTGCTCCTTTTTCAAATCCAAGCTGCCTTAGATCGGGACTTAAGAAAAAATTACCAGATTGTCTTTCTTCTGCTTGGCAACATAAAGAGCAAGCTATCAAAAAGGGGATTAACCACTTCATTGAATAAAGATTTCTTTGGTTGCAAATCCTTTTTCTCCCAAATCATCTATCCAAGCTACCGCTAACTTACTTGGCCTTTCTGGTTTTTTAATGGGGAACATAAAAATTGGGTTAGCAGCAATACCTGTACTAATACTTAATGAAAAAACAACCTCACTATTAAGAGAGACACTCAAGTCAGTAATAATATGCGCGGGAATACGCTGACTATCGTCGTTTAACCTATATCCATTCTCCATCACGTGTGCAATAAGGATTTTCACATCCAACAGGCTTGCATCTTGCTTTGACTCAGACACAGTGATCCGAGTCCTATTAATCATATTCTCAAGAGTTGCCATTATGTGCCGTCCCAACATGAAGATGAGGTAAGTACAGTAGGGGCAAATGCACCAATGACCTGATCATTATCTAGCTTGGCGATAACCCAAACATTTTGTGCAGTCGCAAGGCGAATTCTTGTCGCAAATTGGTAGGCCAAGTAATGCACCCCCGGATTGATCTTAAGAAGCTTAGGATATGGATTACCGGGAGCAATAATTTCAATTTGATTAATTGATCTCCCCAGCGGCGGATTAACTGTAAAAGAAATGGGTATAGAATTCCCATTGTCAGAAAGTTCTGGAAAAATAATTTTTACGCCCGCAAGAGTTACTGATATACCTAAGATTTCAGCTTTAGCGTCAATAACACTGCTAGGTTGTGCTTGTGCAAATCGAATCTCAGAAAATAGCGGCAATGCCAAACTAACTAAAGGAGCTTTTAATAGAAGACGGCGAAGTGAAAGAATATTTGTATTCATTGCGTTTAGTTATAAGTTTTCAATTCTAGGGCAATTTTATTAATTTGTTCAATTGTTAATACGGGTTGATTGACCATGGGTTGACTTAACCCATTAATCGAGCCAAAAGGGGGCATCAATGTATTAGGATTTAAAACTCTAGCATCTGAAATCCATTGTTTGAGTTGATCTAAATTATATTTTTTACCAACTCCAATCAAACTAGGAGCAAAGTTACCCTGCTTACCAGCTTCACCAGGAAATTGGTGGCAAGTAATACAGTTACCTAATAGCGGAGATCTAATCAAAGTTTTAACATCACTTTCTTGTGCAAAAACATTGATACTCAATATTTGTAATAGATATACCAAAAATATAAATTTTAATTTCATCTTAGGCTAAGAAATCTGACCAAATATTGTTAGCCCAAGAGTTCGCATAAAGTCCTTCTAGCTCGTTTGCTTCAACAGATAATCCTCCAGCGCCTTGAACAGGCAACATTGTTTTTTGAATGGCGTCATAGCGATGCACACTCGCTACATGAATTGCTTCATTTTTAGAAACAAAACTATAACAAGTATTGTTGTATATAGGTGCCGGGTTAACCTCATGATCACTTAATAACGCAACCACTGCTGATGCACACACTTTGCCATGCTGGTTTGCCATATGCCCTGACTTAGGCATCAGTTGGGCATTCTGAATCGCATCTCCTATCACATGAATATTAGGAACCACCCTGGACTCAAATGTAAGAAAATCGACTTCACACCAGCGTTGATTTGGCTTTATCAATCCTGTATCCACGGCAATTTTACCCGCCTGCATCGGGGGTAAAATATTTACAATATTTAATTTTAATTCTCCTTGCGCCTCAAATTGTATTGTCTTGTTTTTAATATCAACTGATTCAATTTGATGTAATCCTCGATATTCAATCAACTCTTTAAAACGCGTTGCCCAAATCTTCTTAAATAAAGGTCCTTTGGATGTAACATCCTGATTGGCATCGAGTATCAACACTTTGCTGCGTGGCTTAAATTGCTTAAAATAGTTTGCAATCAAAGTAGCACGCTCATAGGGCCCAGGTGGGCAACGATAAGGCGCAAGCGGAATTGAAATTCCATAAACCCCTCCATCAGGCATTGCCTCTAATTGAGCCTTTAAAGCGAGGGTTTGAGGGCCGGCTTTCCATGCATGTAAGGCTACTTTTTGAGCATCCTCATCCAATCCCGCAATTTTCTCAAATAGAAAATCAACTCCCGGTGATAAGACCAGCCGATCATAGTTCAGTTTCTTACCATTAGAGAGAGCAACCACTCTTTTCTGAGAATCAATTTGTTCTACTTTGGCATGAATCAAATGAACACCATATTTTTTAACTAACTGCTCATATCCAAAAGTGATATCTGTAATACTTTTGTCCCCAGAGATTACCAAATTAGACATTGGACACGAAATAAAATGTTGATTAGGTTCGATTAATGTAACGTCTATTTTTCCGTTAGAGAATATTTTTAAGTATTTAGCAGCTGTCGCCCCTCCAAAGCCACCACCAACAACGATGACTTTTGCTTTGAATGGACTCGATTGGCCGAATACTTGATGCCCACCATAGGCTAAGACACCTATTCCAGAGATCAAATGAAGAAAATTGCGACGTGGCGTCATGGCGCTATACCTTTTTTGAAAGGAGTAGCTGGGTTCAATGTTGAAAAATACTGTGCAATTTGGGATATTTCTTCTTCTGTATAGCCTTTACTAATTTGATGCATCAGCGTCGCCTGTCGCTCCCCTTTTTGATACTCCTGCATTACTTTAACAATATACGCACTCGGCATGCCAGTTAAATTTGGAATTATTGAATTTTTTGAAGATGAGAATGAAGTTATGGATGGACTATGGCAACCAGTGCATGAGGCAGCAAGTTGCGCTGAGATGAAGTCTGTAGATAAGGCTGAGAATGAGGCAAATTGAAGAAGGGTCCATAGTCCCATTCCCTTTGTGATGGTTTGTGTTATTCGCACACATGCCCCTTTAGAATTTTTATTTAATTCAGAAAGTATATTGAATATCTATCATCTGTCAATTTTATTTCTAGAGTAGCCCAGTAAACATAAAAAATTACTAGATGCTCCAATTATGGTGAATCAAATATTGACTATAGGCCAAAATGCCCTTTATTTCCAAAATTGGCAATTCACTCATTTAAAGGATATAATCTTTTTTCAATTGAGGAAGCTTGGCAGAGCGGTTGAATGCACCAGTCTTGAAAACTGGTGAAGGTGAAAGCCTTCCGTGAGTTCGAATCTCACAGCTTCCGCCAATAGTCATGAACTGATGTGGGGTTTTTGCAAAATCCGCTTAATTTCCCCCCAATTTCACCATACAACTGTTATTCCTCGTTCCTTTCCCTAGTGAGCAGCAAGTTCCTGAGCTTGGCTTCAGGTGCGGTGACAGGGGTTCTTCTATGACGTTCCTCATCCTCAATTGATGCCTCAAAGTCTCGGCTACGTTGCGACTCCAGATCGAGACAATCCTTCGCTGTCCAAACCTTATCGGCTGGGCTACGGCTAATGCGCAGAGCAATCAGCGCATTGAGAGGGATTTTTGTCTTGACTAGTGCTTTCATAGTCCTTAATTTATATACAAATATCGGACAAATACAACATCCATTAGTAATTAAAAATACATATAAAACAATGATTTATGTGTAAAATAAAAATCAATAGTTGACTCTTCATGGCTTTTAACCTTCATCAGAAAATGAGCACATCTCGTGTGTAATCTAATGTTTAATCACAAATCGACGTCATCTAACATCTATCCGTATTTGTCAACCATCTTGCCTTGCTTTAAAACTTATCTTGTAAAGGTTCGACTCCTCCTTAAGGCAAGGGATTTCTTGCTGGTTTCTTGCTAAAATTGAGATCAAATACTTTAAGGGATATTTTTTGAAATTAAATCAAATTTCTATTGATACTGAATATCAAGGTATTTCAGATACAACTTGGCAAGCACTTTTTGAGAAAGCAATTTCCTCTGGAGTTCTTACAAAGCGTCACGAACTTTTTTCAGGAAATGAAATTAATGTCAGCGAAAAACGCCCTGCTCTTCATACTGCCCTAAGAAATATCAGCAATTCACCAGTCCTTGTTAATGGCATTAATATCATGCCTCAAATCGAGGCGATATGGCACTCGATTGAGAGGATCGATAATCAACTCCGAGGAGTTACCGATATTATTCATATCGGTATTGGTGGTTCAGACTTTGGCCCAAAACTTGTGTGTGATGCATTACTACAAAAACCTCACAAAGAAAATAGAAATATTCGTATCCATTTTTTGAGCAATTTAGATAGCGCACAACTTGAGCCCATTCTCAAAACAGTAGAGGCCAAATCAACTCGGATCATTATTGTTTCTAAAGCGTTCACAACTCTCGAAACGATCCAAAATGCAACTACTGTCTTAGATTGGCTAAGTAACCAAGGAGTCTTAGCTCAAGAGATAAAGAATAACATCTTCGCTGTAACCGCTAATCCACAGCAAGCGATTACATTTGGGGTTTCCCCAGAAAATATTTTGCCTTTTTGGGATTGGGTTGGCGGACGATTTTCTGTCTGGTCTGCAGTAGGACTGTCCATTGCTCTTAAGTTTGGCTTTAAAGTTTTCCAGGAGTTCTTAGCTGGTGCCTATGCCATGGACCATCATTTTAAGACTGCCGAGCCCATCAATAATCAACCTCTTAAACTTGCTCTGACTACCTACCACAATCAAATTCGCTTCGGATCAAAGTCACAAGCAATTATTCCTTACGCGCACCGCCTACAATTATTTACTGAGTGGCTTCAACAGCTTGAAATGGAAAGTAATGGAAAGACGGCGACTTTAGATAATCACTCTACAACTATAAGTGCGCCAGTCATTTTTGGCACACCAGGTACCAATGCCCAACATTCTTTTTTTCAAATGCTCCATCAAGGCCCCGAAATTATCCCTGTAGACTTTATTGCAATTCGAGAACCTATGAGTGATTTACCGCAAGCCAAAATACATCACCGTATGCTGATCGCGAATTGTTTAGCTCAATCGCAAGCCCTTGCTTTAGGAAAACCATCAAATAACTCCGATAACAACCTGAATGAAAAATATCCGGGAATGCGTCCAAGTAATTTAATTTGGCTACCTCGTTTAGATGCTTTTAATTTAGGATCTTTAATGGCGCTTTATGAGCACCGTACTTTTTGTTTGGGTGTTTTATATGGTTTAAATTCTTTTGACCAACCCGGTGTCGAACTAGGTAAAGTGTTAGCAAAACCTATCGATGAGGCCTTATCTAACCCAAGCAAGCTATCCTTACTCAATTCCTTTGATGACATTACGAAAAAGCGAATTGAGTGGTTTAACTCGAAAACTTAAAAACTCATATGCTTAATCTATCACCTACTATTTTTAAAGCGTATGACATACGGGGAATTATTGATAAAACTCTAGATCCCACAGTAGCATACCGAATAGGTCAAGCCTTTGGCTCTATGATGGCAGAGCAAAACGAAACACATATCGTAGTAGGGAGAGATGGTCGTTTATCAGGTCCAGATTTGATGACTGGTTTAACACAAGGTCTGATGAGTGTCGGAATTCATGTGATTGATCTAGGCATGGTATCAACACCCATGGTGTACTTTGGTACAAATCACATGATTAACGGCGTCTCGCCCAAGTCTGGCATCATGATTACCGGAAGTCACAATCCCCCCGATTACAACGGTTTCAAAATGGTTTTAGGCGGCCAAGCTATTTATGGTGATCAAATCAAAGGGATTTTTACCCGTATTTCGGAGGAAAACTTTCATATCCCAGAACACCAATCAAGACGCTATGAACACGATATCTTTCCAAGTTATATTGAACGCATTACATCAGATATAAAACTCGCGCGCCCCATGAAGATTACAGTAGACTGTGGCAACGGTGTGGGCGGAGCATTTGCAGGTCTGGTTTTTAGAGCACTAGGTTGTGAAGTGACTGAACTCTTTTGTGAAGTTGATGGTAATTTTCCTAATCACCACCCCGATCCAGCCCACCTTGAAAATCTTGAGGATTTAATAACTGAGTTAGCCTCAAGTTCAAGTGAAATTGGGTTAGCTTTTGACGGTGATGCAGATCGCTTAGGAGTTGTAACCAAAGATGGATCAGTTATTTTTCCTGACCGTCAAATGATGCTTTATGCAAAAGATGTGCTTTCACGTAACCCCGGTGGCGAAATTATTTACGATGTCAAATGTTCTCGTAACCTCGGACTTTGGGTTACCCAGCATGGTGGCAAACCAACGATGTGGAAAACTGGTCATTCTTTAGTTAAGGCTAAATTAAGAGAAACAGGTGCGCCCCTTGGTGGAGAAATGAGTGGTCATATTTTCTTTAAGGACCGGTGGTTTGGCTTTGATGATGCCATTTATACAGGAGCAAGACTGCTCGAGATATTAAGTAAAGAACCTGATATCAATCACACCTTACATAGCTTGCCAAATGCAATTTGTACGCCTGAGCTTCAACTCGAATGCTCTGAAGGAGAACCCTTCACACTTCTTGATCATGTTAAGGCTCACGCAATATTTGAAGGTGCAGATTCCATCAATACTATCGACGGTATTCGTGTTGAGTATCCCGATGGCTTTGGTTTAGCACGACCCTCAAATACGACACCAATTGTTGTGCTACGTTTTGAGGCTGATACTCAAGAAGCAATCCAACGCATCCAAGAGAGTTTTAGATCTGTGCTTTTAGCAGCAAAGCCTGATGCGAAACTGCCTTTTTAATCCCTAATATCCACACCATGAGCTCGACAATTCTTAAAAGTTATGAATTTTCTCTACCTAGCGTAGAAGGGCCAACATGCCTTGCTAATGCTTGGGCAAAAACACCTCAAACAATTGAGCCTCAAGAAAAAGTAATTATCAAAAACCGTATAAAAAAATTACTTCTGGAAAGAAACGCCGTTATCGTTGCTCATTATTATGTTGATGCTGAAATTCAAGATTTGGCGATTGAAACTGGTGGATTTGTCGCAGATTCTCTTGAAATGGCGCGCTTTGGTCGTAACCATTCTGCCCAAGAATTAATTGTAGCTGGAGTTCGCTTTATGGGGGAAACGTCCAAAATACTTTCCCCTGAGAAGAGAGTATTGATGCCCGATCTTGATGCGACATGTTCTCTGGACTTGGGATGCCCTAGTGAAGAGTTTAATCGCTTCTGTGAAGTCCACCCCGATCGAACGGTTGTTGTGTACGCGAATACTTCAGCTGCTGTTAAAGCAAAAGCTGATTGGATGGTGACTAGTTCATGTGCCCTTGCCATCGTGCATCGACTGCATCAAGAGGGTAAAAAAATATTATGGGCCCCTGATCGCCATTTGGGACAATACATTCAAGACCAGACCGGAGCTGACATGCTCTTATGGGACGGAGCATGTATTGTTCATGATGAGTTTAAAGCGATTGAATTGAAGGCGCTTAAACTGATTCACCCTCATGCGAAAATTTTAGTTCATCCGGAATCTCCTGCTGAAGTCGTCAAACTTGCTGATGTTGTTGGCTCAACCTCCGCAATGATCAAGGCTGTTGTTGAAGATCTTGCTCTGGAGTTTATTGTAGCTACCGATCAAGGCATACTGCACCGCATGCGTCAACTAGCACCTCATAAAAAATTAATTGAAGCCCCTACCGCAGGACAGAGTGCCACCTGCAAAAGCTGTGCAAATTGTCCTTGGATGGCAATGAATGGCCTTCGTGGAATCTTGAATTGCCTTGAACATCAGGAAGGCGAAATTGTTGTTGATGAGTCTATCCGTATCAAGGCTTCTAATTGCATTGAGAAAATGCTGACCTTTACAAAAGATCATCCCGATCTTTTGGCAAAAGCTCAACATGGGTTTGTGAAAAATCTTGGTGCTGCGTAATGTTCCTACTCATTTGTTTGATATAAACTCTTAAGATGTTTGAATTTAACGAATCCTTAGAACAAGCGCGCCGGCGTAATGTTAAGAATGCTCTGACTGAAGATATTGGCACTCAAGATTGGACAGCTCAACTCATTCCTTCAAATCAACGAGTGATCGCTCAAGTAGTCGTAAAGCAAGCTAACGCAATCCTTTGTGGTCAAGAATGGTTCAATGATTGCATTAAATTTCTCGACCCGAGTGCAAATATTAACTGGCTATATCGTGATGGGGACGAAATGCTAAGTCAATCCCCCATCTGTGAAATCAATGCAAATGCCCGCGCACTTCTCTCAGCGGAACGCCCCGCCCTTAATTTTTTACAATTACTTTCGTGGACTGCAACAACAACAAGTCATCACGTTCATGCGATTGCCGATATTCATGCAAATCCTAAAGGCTGCTCTATTTTAGATACTCGAAAAACTATTCCTGGTCTTAGGCAAGCTCAAAAATATGCTGTCCGAGTAGGCGGTGGGAAAAATCAACGTATAGCACTTTGGGATGGGATTTTGATCAAAGAGAATCATATTGTTGCTGCTGGCAGCATTTCTGCCGCACTCAAATCTGCACAAGAACTTCATTCCAGCGTAGAAATTCAAATTGAAGTGGAATCTATTTCTGAACTCAAAGAAGCAATCGCGGCGGGAGCTAAGAGTATTCTCATAGACGATTTCACTTTAGATGAAATGAAACTAGCTGTAGAAATAGCACAGTTTGAGGTTTTACTCGAGGTATCAGGCGGTGTAGAGTTAAATCAGTTACGAGCTATCGCAATGACAGGCGTTGACCGGATCTCTATCGGAAAATTAACAAAGGATGTCTTAGCTATAGATTACTCGATGCGAGTGCTTCAGCGCATTGAGTTATAAGCTCAAGTCCCTATTTTTCTATTTAATTGGGCTGGTTCAAGTATGGTTGGATATGACACCGCAAAGGTGTCTGGATAATCCCGACTGTAATGAAGACCTCGGCTTTCTTTGCGAGCTAATGCAGACCGAACAATGAGTTCGGCGCAAACCAGTAAATTACGAAGTTCAATTAAGTCTCTAGTTACTTTAAAATTAGCGTAATAATCATGAACCTCCTGACTGAGTAGTTCAATTCGGTGCAACGCTCTCTCTAAACGACGATTCGTTCGAACAATACCAACATAATTCCACATCAATGCTCTCAACTCATCCCAATTATGAGAAATAACAACCTGCTCATCAGCATTCTCTACTTTACTGTCATCCCAAATCTTAATGGGAGGAATATCTCTAGATAGATCTTTCAGGATTGCCTTTGCTGTTGCCTTGCCTATCACGACACATTCAAGCAATGAATTACTCGCAAGACGATTAGCGCCATGTAACCCAGTACATGTAGCTTCTCCTACCGCATAAAGACCTTTTAAATCTGTTCGCCCTTCTAGGGTCGTTACAATTCCACCGCAAGTGTAATGCGCTGCAGGAACTACTGGAATCGCCTCTTTAGTCATATCAATGCCAAGCGATAAACACTTAGCATATATGGTTGGAAAATGTTCATGAATAAACTCTTCACCAAGATGAGTCGCATCGAGTAAAACAAAATCTAACCCGTGTTTTTTGAGCTCAAAGTCAATCGCTCTAGCCACAATATCCCGAGGGGCTAGTTCCATACGCTCATCATGATTTGCCATAAAACG
This sequence comes from uncultured beta proteobacterium, assembly GCA_903821995.1. Classification (GTDB taxonomy): domain Bacteria; phylum Pseudomonadota; class Gammaproteobacteria; order Burkholderiales; family Burkholderiaceae; genus Polynucleobacter. The sequence continues at coordinate 71,808 of CAIJNI010000085.1, read as the reverse complement.
AGTGCCATCTGGTAATTTAAGTTGTCCACCCTCACCTCGTAAAGCCTCGGTAATCAAGAAACTCCCGCCCTGAGGATGATATAAGCAGGTTGGGTGAAATTGAATAAATTCCATATTTCCAACACGACAGCCAGCCCTCCATGCCATCGCAATACCATCTCCAGTGGCCGTCTCTGGATTGGTTGTATATTTGTAAACTTTACCAACACCCCCTGTTGCTAAAACCACATCCGTTGCCGTCAACGCTACAACAGCACCAGATTGAATATCTAGAGCATAAATACCGTAGCAGTAATCATTCTTGATTTGTTTTTTTGAACTCAACGTCAATGGCGCATCTAAGTGCTTGTTTGTAATTAAATCCAATGCAATCCAGTGTTCTAATATTTCGATATTAGGATGATTTTTAGCCTTAATCAGAAGTGCATCATGAATCGCTTTTCCAGTAGCATCGGCAGCGTGTGCTATTCGTCTATGTGAATGTCCACCTTCTTTGGTTAAATGTAATCCAAGAGGGCCTTGTGGGTCTAGAGTAAAAGACACCCCTTGATCTAACAACCACTGAATCGCTTGTGAACTATTTTCAGTAATAAAACGTGCAGCAGACTCGAGCACGAGACCTGCACCCGCTTCAAGTGTATCAATGACATGAGAATCAAAACTGTCTTTTTGATCTAAAACACCGACAATTCCACCTTGAGCCCAGGCTGTTGCCGCCTCAGTTAATTGTCTCTTTGCAAGAATAATTACTTTTCGTTCATTGGCAGCTTCAAGTGCCACTGTTAATCCAGCTAAACCAGCACCAATGACGATTAAATCGGCATGGCGAGTTAAATTAGCCATAGAGATAGGCTTATTTTCATTCATTATTCTTGGTTTTGCGCTTGATATTAAAGGAATAACGATATCAGAATTTAAGCAAATGGGTTTAATCCGCTACCCGCACTTAGAATATAGAAGCTTTAATGGGCAAATTTAGTGTTCATCTAAGTGAAAAAACCATCAAGTCGTCATGGTATTTCGTTTAATATCAAAGGCATGAAATTTTAAATTTCGTAAGAACCTCATCGAGACATGAAAAAAACCTTTAATACATTAGTTTTTCTGCTGCTGGCTTTGTCTCTTGGAGCATGCTCGACCTTACAACGCCTACCCGCAGTTCCTAAAGCTGATCTGCCCAAAGCACATCCCGTTAATCTCAATAGCGTACGTTATCTGACATCCTCTGAAGAGGGCTTACAGCAAATGGTCCTAGATTTGCTGGATGCTCAAAAAACAGTTGGATCACCTCGCCGTGAATCTATTCCTAGCTTCTTATCAATTTCTGGTGGAGGAGATAAAGGTGCTTTTGGCGCTGGCCTACTCAATGGTTGGACAGAACACGGAGACCGACCTAATTTTGTCCTTGTCACAGGTGTGAGTACAGGAGCTCTGATTGCTCCATTTGCATTTTTAGGAAGTGCTTATGACGAAGAACTCAAAAAAGTCTACACAGAGTCTAGCCCAAAAGACATTTTTGTAGCACGTGGCGTATACAGCGCATTATTTAAAGATAGTTACGCTGATACAACGCCACTTTACAACTTAATTTCTAAATATATTACCCCTGAATTTTTATCAAAAGTGGCGTATGAATATCAAACTAAGCGTCGCTGGCTTTTAATTGGTACAACAAATATCGATTCTGGGGTTCCTGTGATTTGGAATATGGGTAAAATTGCTTCCTTTCAGTCTTCTGAAGCTCTGGAACTATTTCGTAAGATCTTATTAGCCTCAGCATCTATTCCAGGCGCATTTCCACCCATCATGCTTGATATGGAACTTAACGGAAAACGCTATCAAGAAATGCACGTCGATGGCGGAACTTCCGCTCAAGTCTTTCTCTACCCAAGTTCTCTGAAGAAACTTGCACAAGAACAAGGGTATAAATCAATCAATAACGCTCAAGCCTATATTATTCGCAATGCCCGTCTCGAAACCGATTGGAGCGATACTGAAAGAAGAGTTATCCCTATCGTCACAAGATCTATATCTAATTTAATTCAGACCCAAGGCCAAGGAGATTTGTTAAAGATCTACGAAACCACACAGCGCGACAAAGTGGGCTATAACCTTGCTTTTATTGGGAGTGATTTTACGGTTCCTCATTTAGGGGAGTTTGAACCCGAATTCATGTCTGCGCTATTTAATTACGGCTTTGAGCGGGGTAAGGCAGGATACCCTTGGGGACACCAACCACCAGGTTTTGAAAATGCACTAGAAAAGGATGTAGAGATACATTCAGAAAAAGTTATAGTAAAAATCAATCCGGAAATTCTACTCGTTAAAGATGTAAAAAAGAGAAAGAAGCCCCAGCAACCTCCTGTTAAAGAATTGCCAAAGTAGACTTAAGTAATTACCCCCCTGCTTATCGTTAAAATAAGATATGAAGAAAATTCTTATCGCATGTATCTTTATATTAACGTCTTGCGTCCAGAATTCTAATCTACCTCTGGATAAAGGTATTCCCCCGCAACAAACTAAACATGTGGATCCTAAAACTAGAAATAAGTTGTGTCTCTCGCAATGTGATTTTTTAACTTCTCGTTGCATTGCTTTTTCACCTCGCTCTACTCAAAGTTGCAACGAGGGATTACCCATATGCTACGACGCTTGTCCACCAAATTGATATTTATCTATTTGTGCACACTTCCACAAGTATCCATAAAAAAAGCTAGGTAATAACCTAGCTTTTTTTCGAACAGATCTCTTTAAAAAACCTTTGGAGTCAAATTAGCCCCCCTGTTTAACCGTTACCTTCTTCATAAGTTCAGCGACTGCCTCTTGCTGACGTCGTGAAAGAATTTGTTGGCCAACTGTATTTTTAGCTTCTTCAAATGGAGGTATTTTGACCTTTCGAATATCATCCAAACGAATAATATGCCACCCTGAAGCCGTTTTGATAGGTTTAGCCGTTGATTTACCTTTAGTCAATGCAACGACAGTATCTCCAAGTGGTGGGACTAATTGATCAGGTAAAACCCAATTCGCAATTGAACCACCTTGAGCTGCAGACACTTTTTCTAAAGACTTTTCTTTCGCTAATTTAGCAAAGTCTCCACCAGCATTAACTTGGGATGCAATACTATTGGCTTCAGTCTCATCAGCTACTAATATTTGAGATAATTTATATTCATTCGAGTTCCGACCATCCTTAGTCAAGGCTACTTGGCGGTCGTATTCTGCTTTAATCTCAGCCTCAGTTACGGGATGCTCCTTTAAATATTCCTGAAACCATAATTCTTTCAAGATCTGTTGCTGAGCCAACTTAATTCGCTCAGGATTATCACCTTTCTTTTCTATGCCGGATTTTTTAACATCTTGCAAAATAGCTTCACCAACGATCAACTCACTCGCAATCGCATTTCGCACTTCAGGACTATCTTTAACCCCACGAGCTTCCGCACCTTTTAAGGCTTGTTCGAGCTCTTTAACCATAATCTTTGTGCCATTAACAGTTGCTAAAATCTGAGCATCAGGACCCTTTTGTTTTTGGGCATAAACTGAAGTAGCACTAACAGCCAACAATGCCATTAAAAAAAGGGATGCAACGTATTTTTGTTTCATTTAAAAATTCCTAAAATTGAAAATGTAATGCTAAAAGTAGCAAATACATATTTATTAAAATAATACTCTGCTCATATTTCACTTCCAAAAGATGAGGCTAATCCTGCTATATCTGGCCTTAGTGTCTATAGCTGTAAATTGATCCTAAAATAATAACAGACTAAAAAAGCTAATCTTCTTTCATATTCGATGATTTCACAACCAAAGATAAGCGTGCTCGCTCTTCAGTCAAATATTTTTGAAAGGATTTCAGATCTCCCCCAACTGGCTCAATCCCTTGCGACATTAATCTATCTTTGATCTCTGGACGCTTTAAAGCAGCATTCACTGCTAAATTCATTTTTTCCATAATTTCCTCTGAAGTGCCTTTAGGTGCAAAGAGTCCAGTCCAGTGGCCAATAAACACATTGGGATAACCTAACTCTTTCATCGTTGGCACATCATTCAATGCAGAAATTCGGGTGCTCCAGGTTGATGCCAAGGGTTTTAGCTTCCCACCTTTAATTTGAGGTATTACTACTACACTAGCCTCAGATGTAATATCAACCTGATGCCCGACCACGGCAAATACCCCCTCTGAACCACTTTTATAGGGAATAATTTCAAAGGCACTTCCAGTTGAAATTTTTAACATTTCTGCTACAAAATGCGGCGTACTCCCGGTGCCTGCTGTTGAAAAATTAAGGGGCTTTATTTTTTTCGATCCTTCAACTAAACCTTTAATGTCATTGACTGGAGAATCTGACGCAACCACAATAATAGAAGGACTAACCGATATCATCACTATAGGTAATAAATCGCTTTCTTTATAAGGCATCTTTGTTTTAATGAGACTATTTGTCACAATGCCTGCAGCAGGGGCCAGAAATGTGTACCCATCTGGTGCGCTCTTAGCAACAAAATCAGCTCCTAAAACAGAACCTGCGCCAGGTTTGTTTTCAACAATAACCGCTTGACCTAATTCTTTGGATACTCCTTCAGCTACGGCCCTGGCAACTAAATCATTAGCTCCACCTGGGCCAAATGGGACTACGACTTTAATAGTACGTGACGGCCAATTATCTGCAAACGCTTGAAATCCCATTAATAAAAATAAAGATAAGAAGATACAATTTTTTAGAATGCCTTTAATAGTGCCCAAACGATACATTAGAACTCTCCTAGTTAAATTATTTTGAAGCAAATGAATTGCTGTAATCTTGCGCAACAGCTTCTGCAACTCTAATCCCATCGACACCAGCTGACAATATACCACCCGCATAGCCAGCACCTTCTCCCGCTGGATACAATCCTTTGATGTTTAAACTTTGGTAATCTAGCCCCCGCGTAATTCGAACGGGTGAAGAAGTCCTCGTTTCAACTCCAGTGAGAATGGCATCATTCATCGAAAACCCTTTAATCTTTTTTTCAAACATGGGTAAGGCCTCACGAATGGCTTCAATAGCAAAGGAAGGTAGACTCGTGGACAAATCCGTTAAGTGAACACCGGGTTGATATGAAGGTATAACCGTTTTAAATTCCGATGAAGCTCTTCCTACTAAAAAATCTCCAACAAGCTGTCCTGGCGCTTCATAATTTTGGCCACCAAGATCGAAAGCCTTGGATTCTAATTCCCTCTGAAACTCTATCCCAGCAAGTGGTCCGCCTGGGTAATCTTGAGGAGTAACGCTAACGACAATAGCTGCATTGGCATTTCTTTCGTTCCGAGAATATTGACTCATTCCATTTGTCACCAAATGGTTGGGCTCAGATGCGGCAGCAACTACAGTCCCTCCAGGGCACATACAAAAACTATAAACAGCACGACCATTACTCGCGTGGTGGACTAATTTGTAATCTGCAGCACCAATAATTTCATTACCCGCATGAGGTCCTAAGCGTGCTTGATCAATAATGGATTGAGGATGTTCAATTCGAAAGCCTACAGAAAATGGCTTAGCCTCTAAATACACTCCTGCTTTCTCAAGCGCGACCAGAGTGTCTCGAGAACTATGCCCCAATGCCAAGACCACATGATCGGCCTCTAATACTTCGCCACTTGCTAATTGCAATCCGGTGATCTGTTGGTTTTTAATATAAAAATCTGTAACTCTCTGCGAAAACCTGATCTCACCCCCTAAACGAATAATTTCCTCACGCATTTTTTCGACAATCCCTACAAGACGAAAGGTACCAATATGCGGTTTAGAAACATATAAAATTTCCGGAGGTGCGCCAGCCTTGATAAATTCTTGAATAACCTTTCGGCCATAAAATTTAGGGTCTTTTATTTGGCTATATAACTTACCATCAGAAAACAACCCTGCTCCACCCTCACCATACTGAACATTAGATTCGGGATTGAGTATGTTTTTCCGCCACAATCCCCATGTGTCCTGAGTTCTTTCTCTGACTTGCTTTCCTCGCTCTAAAACAATAGGATTAAACCCCATTTGTGCAAGTATAAGTGCGCTAAATAAACCACAAGGTCCAAGTCCAATGACAACTGGCCTTAACTTCATTTGACTTGGGGCCTTTGCAACATAATGATAGCTAGTATCGGGTGCAAGGCGGATATAGGGATCATTGACCAAAGAATGAAGGACCTTTTCTTCATCTTTGACTGAGGCATTAATGGTATAAATTAAAGATAATTCTGAATTTTTTCTAGCATCATGACTTCTTTTGAAAATATCATGTCTGATCAAGTCTATTTCAGGAATCTTGAGCTTATGAATAATAGCCGACAGAAGATCCTCAATAGAATGACTTATTGGAAGTCTTAGTTCTGTGATTTGAATCATAAGGCTAAACGATACACTGAACTTGGTGTTTCTTCAAATTTCATTTGAAAAATCACTAAACCCCAATTAAAGCAGCTCCAATAACTCCAGCAGAGTCGCCTAATTCATGTTTAACAATCGGCGTTATCAACTCATCATTAAAGACATAATTTTTAATCGACTCAATACCCTCTTGATAAAGAGTTGTTTCATTAGATAAACCACCACCTAATATGATGATATCAGGGTCAAGAATATTAATTAAATTTGCAAATGCTCTACCAAAACTGAAGTAAAAAATTTCTAAGCTACTACGTGCGTGTCTATCACCTAATTTAGCTAAATTAAAAATTTCGCGAGCATCACTTGCTTTTCCAAGTTTTAAAGATTGCTCAGCATATATTTTTTCTAAGCCACTTCCTGATATGTAGGTCTCTACGCATCCTCTTCTTCCACAAAAGCATCTAGGGCCATTTGGATCAATGCTCATGTGGCCCCATTCACCAGATAAGTTTTGAGGGCCTCGTCTAATTTTTTTATTAGTAACTATACCTCCACCACAACCTGTCCCCATAATGACCCCAAAAACCAGATCATAATTTTTACCCGCTCCATACACTGCTTCAGCCAGCGCAAAACAATTAGCATCATTTTCAACAACTAATGCATGTGCTAAATGATCTTCTAACAAGGACTTTAATGGCAAGCCATTTAAACAAACGGTATTAGAATTTTTTAACATCCCGGTTTTTCCTGAAATACTGCCCGGAGTACCAACACCTAAGGTATGATCTCGATGACCAATCGTTTGTATTGCTGCTTGGTAAAGCATGTTGATTTGATTAAATATATGCTGAGGACCCAAACTGGCTTGGGTATCAGTTCGTTCGCGAAACGTAATTTTTTGGTCTTTACCTAGAACCACGACCTCTATCTTTGTTCCTCCCAAATCAATACCAATAAGGTCACAAGTCTGGGGTGCTTGAAAACTATTTTTCATATCGAATAATCCATAAACATCAATGACGCTCCCATTTTAAGCACACTCATTCTATTTGTTAATCACTTAGCTATTTAAGATTCATACTTGTCAGTATTTATACTAATTTATGATTTATGAGTAACAGTTCAAGTCCATAATATTTTTTTACAATATCACTTTAAAGGATAAGTTTCTTCATTACGCTATGAAAATCTTCACATCTACCATCTTACAAAAAATATTAATCAGTTTTGTAATTGCCACATTAACTCCTTGGTGCTTTTCTCAAACTACTGCACCAAGTGATTTTAAGGTGATTCTTCTTGGCACAGGCAGCCCCAATCCAGTACTTAATCGATTCGGTCCAGGGGTTTTAATTCAAGTCGCAGGACAAAATTTACTGATTGATGCTGGACGCGGTGTCACACAAAGAATACATCAAGAAAAATTACCTTTAGGGCATATCAATGCACTTTTCATAACCCATCTTCACTCGGACCATATCGTTGGAATTCCAGATCTTTGGCTCACCGGGTGGCTTGAAACCCCTTACGGAAGAAGGAATGGATCTTTCAACGTATTTGGTCCAGTTGGAACTGCTGGACTCATGAGGGGTTTACAAGATGCTTATGCCTGGGATATCAACGCAAGAATTAAGGATCAAAATTTAAACCCTAATAATCTAACGCCGGTTGTTAAGGAAATCACCCAAGGTGAAATTTATAACAACAATGATGTCAAAGTAACTGCCTTTAATGTTGATCATGGCGAGTATCTTCAACCAGCATTTGGTTACAGGATTGATTATCGAGGTCGTTCTGTTACGATTTCTGGAGATACTAAATATAGTGAAAACTTAATTCAATTCGCTAAAGGTACCGATTTACTGATTCATCAAGTCGCCGCAGTTCCAGATGAATTAATGAAATCTCCAATTTTTAGCGTCATTATGTCTCACCATACCAAACCAAAAGAAGGGGGACTGATCTTTACAAAAGTTAATCCCAAATTGGCAGTCTATTATCATTTTTCTTTAAATAGCACCCCATCCATTCCAGCAGTCACTGAAAAAGAAGTTGAGGAACAAACAAGAACCACTTATTCGGGGCCCCTCGTTTTAGGGGAGGATCAAATGGTTTTTCACATTAGATCCAACCATGAGATCGACTGGTCAAGACAAAATAATTAATATTCTACGTTTAATAAATATCATCTGTAGCATCAATTGGGAGCTTGATAGGTCGTTTCAATCTCGCCGATAGATCGAATGCTTTTGTCAGCATTAAATTACGGTGCGCTTCTCGAGCAGTTGCCGCTGGTGTTGGCAGTCCAAGAGAAACTCGATTTAACCAGGATTCTGTTTCTTCGCGCATAGGTCCACGCAATTCACCTAGTGCCATGTCTCCAGGAGGATAGCTACCCAAGAAATCAACTCTTCTTGTTGAATCAGGCGCATAACCTTCGCCTTGAAATTGGCTAGTTGCAAGAACGATATCCCGGTGCGTATCATCTATGGTAAGTACACCTTCTGTACCAACGATACCTACATCTAAGCTATAAACAGCACCCGGCCAGATCACAGGTAGCGCCCAAGAAATAGTTGCTTGATAAATCGTACCATCAGAGAAAGTAATAATTCCTGAAGTAGCATCAATTCCTTTCCACTCTGGACCTAAAGCTTTATTAATAGAAGTAGCGTAAATCTCAACAGGCGTTTTACCTTCCATCATCCACATGACGATATCTAAAGCGTGAGTCCCTGAAATCACCATAGGTGATATTTTTTCAGGGAAACTTGTGCGTTTATAGTTGTCAATTGCAACTAGGCGATTCATAAAAGCTCTAGAAGTGACTAGAGTCACATCACCTAGTTGTCCAGTCCTTACTTTTTCTTTTGCAGTTAGCCATCTGCGTCTGAATCGCTGAGTATATCCAACAATGGCATCAACGCCAGCAGCTTCAATCGCTTTTAGAACACGTTCGGAATCACCTAAGTCTGTTGCTAAAGGTTTCTCAATCAAGATCGAATGTTTATTTTCAACGGCAAGCAATACCGGGTCCACATGCAAGTGCTCATCAGTTGCAATAATACTTGCATTAACTTCAGGCCGATTAAGTAGCTCCTTGTAATCTGAGGTTACAAAATCAGCTTGCAATTTTTCGGCTACAAATTTCGCACGCTCAGGATTTTTCTCTGCAATACCAATCCATCCGACTTGGGCATGCCTTGCAGCAACTTCACCCCGAAATAAGCCAACTCGCCCCGCACCGACAATTGCTAATCCAATATTTTTAGCTTGCCTATCTCTCACCGACTTCCTCCTGCGGCTGCTTTTAATTCAACCAAGGCTGGAACCAGCGGTAAAGTTACAGGGTTTCCAGTTTCAGCAGAAATATCAGCTGCCATATAAACTTCCATCACCTGGCGTGCTTGTTCTGCTGTAACTAAGACATCACGATCGAGTGCAACGGCTTCGATAAAGTGAATTGTTTCACTCGCCATTGGGCCAGCAAAAACATGATCTACCTGCTCACCAGGCATAGTCGACATCGGGAGCTGCATTCCCTTGTTCACCGTATTTAGCACGACATCTTTATGACTATCATCTACTAATAATGCACCATCACGGCCTATAAACTCAATCCATGTGGTGGAGAAGTTTGGATATCCTGGAGGCAAGCTCCAGCCACCACCAACTACAAACGATAAACCATTGTCCATGGTCACAGTCATCCACTGCGTATCAGGAATATCAGCGCCAGTAGATTCACGCATAGCTCCATAGTTCACTTGCGAATAAACCTTCACTGGCTTGGCAGGCTCTAAACACCAGAACACAAAATCTAAATCATGCGTACACTCCATGGCGGCAGGAGATAACTTCACCCGACCAACAATTTTTTTACCCAAACTACGCGTTATATGCCTACTCACCAAAACACTCACAGGCTGGCCAATAGCGCCATCTTTAATTGATTTTTTAACGTACGCAAATTTAGGGTTAAATCTCTGTGAATAACCAATTGTAAATTTTAGTTTTGATTTTCTAGCGATGGCAATCAGCTCATCAGCCTCATGTAATTCCAAAGCAATCGGCTTTTCTAAAAATACATGCTTACCTGCAAGAAGTGCATCTCGTGCAATTGGGTAATGGGTTGTCTCAGGGGTTGCAGAAATAATCACAGCATCAATATCAGCAATTTTCAATAACTCTTTGTAATCAGTAGTCGCTGTTTTTGCATCTACCAATAATGCCATTTCTTTTAAACGTATTTCATTTGTCTCTGCAATATGAATATCTTTCACAAGGGCATTTCGTCTAGCGGTTTCGGTCCGAATACCACCACACCAACCTGTACCAATCACAGCAATATTGATTTGTTTCATTTTCTCTCCGTTTCGTAATGTTTATAGATGCACTGCTTTATTTTTATAACCACTAGTTTATCAATAATCAGGGTCACATTAAAAAAAATATCTCTGTAAAGTGCAGAATATTAGACTCAGCAAGATTCCACCCTAAGGTAAACCCTAATTTTTAAGTTTTAATAAAAATAGGGTTAAACATTTGTTTAAAAATCTAGTATATTTTATGCTGATCGAACTCAAAATAACTTGCTAGATTTTGTCAAAAGTATTCAGATCTTTATTTTTAACTTAATTTTTTACGATAGGAGATGCAGTGATTAAAAAACTTAGAACCGAACGCGACAACCAACAATGGATGCTTGACCTTGCCCTGAATATGAGGGGAAGAGTACAAAACTTTGAGCGCGATGATGCTGAAATTCCAGCTGGCAAAAGAGCTAGAAACTACCGGATGTTCCCAAAAATTTGGAGGGAGGCTGCCGAACGCAATGAGCGCTTAGCAAAGCTAGCTCAAGCTAAAGGGTCTAATGCCACAGCAACTTATCATTATGACCATGCGATTGAAGGCTATCGTATGGCTCAGCACCCAATTTATTACGACGATCACCCCGTGAAAAAAAGTTTATGCGACAAACTCACAGAAATGGTTGATTTAAGAAGCCAAACAGCAGACTATCCCATTGAGCGCGTTGAGGTTGAATTTGATGATGGTAAGACTATTTCATGCCTACTGCATCTGTTACCTGATCGTCGCAAAGCTCCAGTCGTGATTTATGTACCTGGAATGGATCAAACGAAAGAGGTGTTTCCTAAAGCCTATCACAATATTGGTAAAGAAAGAGGCTTTCATATCCTAGCTATGGACGGTCCTGGACAAGGGAATTCTAATATTCAAAAAATTCGTTCCGTTGGCGACAATTATGAGCGCGCTGGCGCAGCTGTCATTAGCTATCTAAAAACAAGGCCAGAAATTGATGGCGATAAAATTGCGATCTACGGGATCAGTATGGGTAGTTATTGGTCACTTCGTTTATCAAACTACGATCACCGTGCTGCTGCGGTTGTGTCTTCAGTTGCCTGCTTTAACCCTAACAACACAATCTTTACTCAATCTTCTCCGCGCTTTAAACAGATGTTTATGTATATGGCTGGATACGATGATGAGGAAAAATTCGATGTTGAGGTCGCTAAAGATATGACCGTCAGAGGCCATTTAGATAATATCAAGTGCCCCACACTTCTGGTGACAGGAGAGTTTGATCCACTTTGTCCACTTGAAGAAGCTATCGAAGCCTTTGAAGACTTAAAATCCCCTAAAGAAATGTGGGTTTTTGAAAATCAATACCACCCACTCTGGGGTATTTCTAATTTAGGTGGAATGGATTGTCATGACTATGTTTTTGATTGGTTAGAAGGTCTTTTCTCTGGCAAACAAAAGCCAACATTAAAAGGCAATATTTCTTATATCAAAGAGCATGGTGATGGTCCTTGGTCAGACTGCGAATGGGAACCAACGGTAGGTAGAGGTCAAGCGTATTTTTAATTTCTTGACCATTTAAGATAAACCCCTCTAATATTGAGTTCTAACAAATATTAGAGGGACAAAAGATGATAAATATCTTAATCAATTTATTTCGAGTAACCAGCGTCATTGGATCTTTGTTTTTAGTCTCCCTCACTTCAACTTTTGCCCAATCGAATTATCCAAACCGCCCAGTAAAGTTAATTGCGCCATTCCCCCCCGGTGGGACTAGCGATGTCCTTGCTAGAATTTTAGGGCAAAAACTCACTGAATCATTAGGCCAACCAGTCACAGTAGAAAATCGGCCAGGAGCAAGTGGCAATATTGGCCATGACCTCGCAGCAAAAAGTCCTCCCGATGGCTACACAATTCTTTTAACGAACAGCAGTACCGTTGTCAATAATCCTTTTTTGTATAAGCAAATGCCTTTTGACTTTTACAAAGACTTCACCCCGATTTCTATGGTCGCTATTGCTGGTCAAGTCATTGTTGTCAATCCTAATGTACCTGCTAAAACAATAGCTGAACTCACAGCTCTGGCCAAATCAAAGCCAGGTGAACTGAATTTTGGCTCTGGTGGAAAGGGAATTCAATCTCATATCACTGGCGAGATGTACAAAAACGCTACAGGGGTCGATCTCGTTCATATTCCATATAAGGGGACAGGTGTTGCAGTAACAGACTTAGTTGCAGGACAAATCCAAATCGTATTTTCCGATATGGCGCCAGCCATGCCTTTTATTAAGAGTGGAAAAATTCGCGCTTTAGCAGTGACTTCACCTCAGCGCATTGGGGTTCTTCCAGATATCCCAACAATGATGGAAGCAGGTTTTCCTAATTTTGAAGCCTCCGTATGGTGGGCTATTGTTGCACCTAAAGGAGTACCACAATCGGTTGTCAATAAAATTAATTCAGATTTAAGCCGTATTATGGTGATGCCTGACGTGAAAGATTCTTTTGAAAAATTAGGGGTAAGCACTTCATATAGCAATCCTGAAAAAGTCTTTGAACAAGGCCGCAAAGAGTCTCCTATCATCGGAGAGATTCTAAAAAAAGCAGGTATTGAAAAAGAATAGTTTTAATGGTGCTTAATTGAGGCATTCAATATCACCCCAAAAACTAATCACTGAAGCGATAGCAATTAAAGCCCGACTATGATTGGAGCAACTGAAGCACCTTCAATGCGATGCCGTTGTAATGCTTTGGCTACAAACCCAGTTGATTTCATTTCTTCCACATAAAGCGATAAGTAAGAGGACACTTCCTGAGATCTTGATTTAGGAACACCCATCGCTTGCTGTATCACCATAAAACGACCTGGCAATAATCTCAAATTTGGCAAACGAAGCTGGTCAGCCTCAAGCTGCTGCTTAACTCCTGCGGCAACTTCAAAGTTTCCTTCTAAGAAAAAATCAACTACTTTGGGTGAAGTAGGCGCTCGAACAAGCTGCGCATTTTTTAACTCTCGACTGAGGTACAAATCATATGCGCTCCCCTTTCCAACAACAATACGCCGTCCAATCTGATCCACTTCTTCATTTTTAGTGAGTTTAGATTCATTTCTGACAAGGTAAGCGCCTTCAATCAATACATAGGCTGACGTGAAAGTAATCCCCTCACCCCGTAATGGATCGATAGCAAAAAAACCAAAATCTGCTTTATCCTGCGTCACCGCATCAACCGATTTTCCTGCAGAGTCAAATACTAAGATCTCTAGGTCAATCTTTAACGTTGCCGCTAAATTTTTAGACAAATCAATAGAAACTCCAGAAACTTCTCCAGTAACAGAGTCACGCCGCGCCAAAATAGGATTACCTAAATTAATAGATGCGCGAAGCTTTCCATAGGGAGCGATTTGCTGGAGAAATTGCGGGCTCATATCAATATATAACTCAATACCGTTAGCCAAACCTTGGTAAATTAAAAGTCAGCAACTGCGCACCTCTCGGGAAATGAATAGGACCATGCGGCTTATCATTCATCACAGAAAAGAAATCCCATACCCCTAATTTTTGATCTTCAATTTCAACGCCACCTGAAATAATGAGAGCAGCATTTAAGTTTTTTGAAGTCATCACTGGAGATACCTTACCTGGAGCAACATGGACAACATTCACAATCAGCTTGCCACAACCATGATCAACTAAGGTCTTAACTTTTACACCCTCTTCAACTTCATGCCACTCTAAGGCTGACTGATGAATTAGTCTGTACTCTTTCTTTCCTGAGAGCTGCTGAACTTCACTATGGTAATAGCTTCCTTGAAATGCACTTAACAAAATACATCCTTCTGGGTAACTTAATGGTCCATGTGGTTCATGACTAGGGCCTAAAATAACATCTAAAGGTCCCAATGTTAAGCCATCAACAATCGCTTTACCCTTTAGGACGGTTGTCGCATGCATCCCAGCGTGAATATGGCGAGGTTCAATCGAACCGACATAATAGTCAATGAGCCGCAAACACAGCCCTGTATTTTCATCATCTAAATACATTCCGGCTTTACTTGGCCAGTTGTCCACATTGATACGATCTTCCCATGGAATTTCTTTTAGATAACTTATCTTAAAACCAGCAACAGATTTCATGATGTCTCCTGACGTGTAACTTATATTTTTAATTTTAATTTTTACTACTTGATGATAAACTAATTTTTATAGATCGAATTCAAGACCTTAGGGTTCATCCTTAAACTATAAATATAACTAAATTAAAAAATATGAGACTTAAGATTATCATCTTAGCCCTAGGCTTATTGCAATTAACCCATACTAATCAAATACTTGCAGATACTCAAACTTCAAGCTATCCTAATAAACCCATTAAATTAATTGTCGGACCCGGTACTGACGTACTCGCAAGAATGCTCGGGGAGAAATTAACGCAGGCTTGGGGGCAAGCCGTCATTATTGATCCTCGCCCCGCAGCTGGCGGAATAGTCGCAGGAGACGCAGTTGCCAAAGCCCCGCCCGATGGCTACACACTCCTTTTATCCTCAAGTTCCTACACAGCCAATGATGTCCTTCAACCTAAAATGCCCTATGACATATCGCTGGACCTTCGACCTGTAAGCCTTCTCGCCACAATTCCAATCATCCTCGTAGTTAACCCAGATTTGCCTGTTAATAACTTAAAAGACTTAGTCAACCTTGCAAAATCTAAGCCAGGTCAATTGAACTATGCATCAGCAGGAAATGGTACAGCACCTCATTTAGCTGCTGAAATGTTTAAACAACAAGCCCATGTGGAAATTACACACGTCCCTTATAAGGGTACTAATCCTGCTATTACTGATGTCATGAGTGGCCAAGTTCAAATCATGTTCGCCACGGCACCTGCAGTACTACCCATGATTCAAGGTAAAAAATTAAAAGCAATTGCAATTACCGGTACTAAAAGATACAAGGGGCTTCCCGATTTACCCACCGCTGGCGAACAAGGCTTTCCTGGCTTTTCCTATGTAGCTTGGAATGGTATTCATGTCCCCGCAAAAACACCAAGTACTATCGTCAACCAATTAAGTTCGAAGATTTCAGAAATCATGAATACAGAAGACGCTAAAGAGAAAGCAGAAAGGGCAGGATTTGCTCCAAATAGTCTAAGCGCTTCAGAGTTTGAAAAATTTCAAGAGCAAGATTTAGCTCGCCTTAAAATTATTATTCGAGATGGTCAAATTAAACCTGAATAACCTGTATTACTCATTTAAAAGGATTCATCATGACATTCATTTTTAACCGTCACTTTATGAACTTTATTTCTGCTATCACTTTATGTGTTTTCAGCTTACCCGCATTTGCAGATCATTTTCCGAGTAAACCCATCAAAATTATTATCCCGTTCCCAGCCGGAGACCCTATAGACATCATGGCTCGAATGATAGGTCCAAAAATAACCGAAATGCTTGGACAACCAGTGATCGTTGAAAATATTTCTGGGGGCAGCGGTCAAGTTGGACTTGGTGTCTTAGCAAAAGCCCCCGCCGATGGATATACGATTGCCGCTGGTCAAGGCGGTAATTTGACTGTCTTGCCCCATACTTTCAAAAAAGTACCCTATAACGTTCTCAAAGATTTTACTGGGGTGTCTTTACACATGACAAACTATCAAGGGATCGCGGCCAACATTAATGCGCCTTTTAATAATCTGACAGAAATGATTAGCTATGCAAAAGCAAATCCTGGGATGCTTTCAGTTGCTACAAACGGTGATGGTGGATATCCACACTTAACTTTTGAAGATCTAAGAATGCGTGCAGACTTTAAATATCTTCCTGTACCCTATAAAGGCAGCATACAAGTAGTCACTGATTTGGTGGGTGGTCAAGTCCAAGCCTCTATACTGGGCATCGCTTCATTTACCCCTAACATCAAAGCTGGGAAAATCAAACTGATTGGAATAAGTACTCCTAGTCGCGTTAAAGATTGGCCTAATACACAATCAACCAGCGAAGTAGTTCCAGGATTTAGTGCGGTTGGATGGTTTGGCTATATAGCCCCAGCAGGAACTCCACCAGAGATCGTTCAAATTTTAAACAGCGCCATCAATAAAGCCATGAACTCACCTGATGTGACTGAGCGTGTGAACGGTTTAAGCATGGCAGTCGTTAACGAATCCCCCGAATACTTTAATAAAATTATTAAAGATGACTATATTCGCTACGGAAAAATCGTTAAAGACATTAATTTTCAACCACAATAAATCACTTAATTAATAACCACTAATTCTGAGTGATTATTTGAGGACTTAACAATCGCCTCAAGAACCTTGACGTTATTTAAAATTTGTTCGGGCGTGTAGCGGTAGGTAGAAGATCCTGCAATCGCAGTAGCCCATGCGTCAAAATTTTTCAGCACAACATTTGAAGCAGGAAAAGTTTTATAAGTTCGCTTGGCTTGACTATTGGTAATCGTCATTTCTGAAGGTAATCCCCAATCAACATTGCCGTTCTCTTTAACTTCAATCCAACCCAAACTTCCAAAAACTGTAATGCGCCCATGAAAAGGTGTTGTCGATAAACAAGTGATTGAACCTGTAATTCCTTGATCAAAATCTAATTGCACCATCACTTGATCTTTACCCACCGCATTTTTTAATACGCGACCCGTTTTCGCTCTGACATGCGTTGGACACCCTACCAGAGAAATAAAGAAATCTGTTAAATGAACCCCCAAAGCTGTCAATGCTCCAGCAGGTGCATCTTGGTCTTGTACTCGCCAGTTACTTGCGTCCATCGTGGCAAAAAGATTGTGACTTACATTAGCTTCTAAATGTAGTATTTGACCTAGCTCTCCTGATTTTACAGAACGCAAAACTTCTTCTAGAGCACTCTCAAAGCGTCTCTCATGACCAATGCCTAAAATAAAGCCAGCGTTTTGGCAAGCATCAATAATCCTCTTAGCTCCAAGACTAGAAAGAGCCAGCGGTTTTTCGCAAAATAATTGCTTACCAGCCGCAACGATTTCCAAAGCCTGAACTTCGTGCATGCTATGCGGAGTAGCTAAAATCACAGCATCAATTGCTGGATTTTTCAGGACATTTTCCATCTGGGTTTCTAGTGAAATTTGATGTTCTTTTGCAAATTCTTCTAAATGCGAAATATTCAGGTCAACACCATGTGTCACTTGAATATGCTGACTCGTTTTCAAATAAGAAATAATCTGTTTACCCCACCACCCCAATCCAATAACTGCTGCCTTCATAAATCCCTCATATCTTTATTATTGTTTAGCCGGCCGTATAGCCACCATCCGCGTACAAGGTCTGCCCTGTACAAAAACTTGATGCTGGACTTAATAAAAAATAAATACTACCCACAATGTCCTCAGGCTCACCTAGACGCCCCAAAGGTATTCGGCTTAACATTCCTTCACGTGTTACTTTTCCAGGCCCATCTTCTGCATACATCCATGCTGAAACGGGAGAGCGAAAAACTGTTGGTCCAACTGCATTAATCGTAATTCCGTGTTTACCCCACTCACACCCTAAAGTTTTAACTAGAGAATCAATTGCACCTTTAGAAGTGCAATAAGCTGTGTACCCTGCAGGGTGCCCTAACTTTCCTCGTGTGGATGAGAGAACAACAACACTTCCACCTTTTCCCTGCTTAATCATTTGACGACCAGCAGCTTGACATGCCAACCATGGAGCACGTAAGTTTGCATCCATTACTTTTTGCCATGAATCAACGGGCATATCAACTATGTCAGCTACATAGTTTGTGCCGTTTGTGATCAACACACCATTAAGCTCGGAGAAACTTTCAACCGCCTTAGCAACCATAGCCAAAGCATGCTCTTCAGTATCTGGCCAATAAGGCACCGTCGTGACTTGAGCCCCCAAATCACGAATCTTTTGTTCAAGTATTTTTAATCCCTCAGGATTGTTATCGGCTAGCGTTAAACGAGCCCCACCTTTTGCTAACCCAAGCGCTGTCGCAGTTCCTAAAGTTCCCGTCGCACCACTAATTAAAATTGATTTTCCGACAACAGAAAACATCTGTTGTGGATCAAAATGCTGAACATCCATGTTTTTTCCTTAAAAATAAAAAAAGCTTACGTAGGGATACGTAAGCTTTATCTTGAACTATTAACTACTTATGCATTTATTTAACTACAGATGCCCAAGTTGGACATACTTGTTTCTCTGGGGGTGTATCGTAATTTGCAAGGTTTGCTTTTTCAACTACCATCGGAGGAAAAATGATTTCCTTAGGAATAGGTAATTTACGCAATGTCCGAATAGCTGACATTGTAGAAAAGCACCCTTGCAAAAATGGCGCCGCATCACCGCTAGCAAGCATCTTACCGGCTTTGATCGATTCTACAGCCTCTTTACTCCCATTAATACCAATCACCAAAGCCTTACGATTAGAACCCTCTAAAGCCTCAATTGCACCGCTTGCCATTGCATCATTGGCAGTCATTACGCCATCAATCTTCGGATAAGTTTGAATCAAGTTTTCCATCACCTGAAGCGCTTGAAGCCTTTGATAATTTCCAGGTTGAGATGTGAGAATCTTCATTTCTGGAGCTTCTTCAATTGCTTTTTTGAAGCCATTGACGCGATTAGTATTTCCTAAAACACCTCTCACGCCTTCAATAATGACAACATTTCCTTTACCATTGAGCGCTTTAACTAAGGCTTTTCCAGCAGCTAAGGCAGTACTGTAATCATCAGCGCCAACAAAGTTGACAAAGCTGCCTCCTTCAGAATGGTCCGTTGCATTTATAACCGGAATTCCAGCTTCATTAATCTTTTTAACTCCGGGAGTAATCGCTTTGTAGTCAACTGGAATTAAGACAATTGCATTTGGCTTTTTAACAACCACATCATCAATTGCACTCAATTGCTCTGGAATGCTATCTGGTTTTGTTGGAACGTAGTGAGTGACCGCTGCTGCGTTCATCTGTTTCGCAGCTGAATCCGCACCTAATCGAAACGCTTGAAAAAAAGGATTAGTTGAATTTTTAGTAAAGACGGCAATTTTCTCACCATCGGCAAAAGCATGTCCAGCAATCAGTGTCATCGCTGTTGCTAGCACTAAAGTTAATTTATTATTTTGCATTTGTAAAAGATCTCCTTAAATTTATATAAATTTCTACGACAAAAGATAAAACTATCCAGTACTACTTTTTCTTCTAAAAACTAAATCTAATAAAACCGACAAAATAATAATGACGCCTGTGACTAAAGCCTGCCAGTTTCCATCAATAGATAGGATATTCATGCCATTTAAGACTAATGTCAATATGAGAGCCCCAATGAGTGTCCCAAATATCGTCCCAATGCCTCCAAATAGAGAAGTACCACCAATTAATACCGCTGCAATTGCAGGAAGCGTCAGAGCTTCACCTATATCGCCCTCTGCAGAATTAAGCCTAGCCAAATAAACCAAACTCGCCAAACCAGCAGTCATCCCACTTAATATATAAACAAGCATTAATCGGCGATTAACAGGCACTCCAGATAATCTTGCTGCTACAGGGTTTGCACCTACGGCATATACCTGTTGTCCATAGACTGTATCTTTTGTAAATAAGGTACCAACTACCAAAAAAATCAACATGATATAGATTGGAACTGGGACTCCATATAAGTAACCACTCCCAATAAAGCGAAAAGATTTATCAAAGCCATTAATCGTTGCCCCCCCCATAAAGTAATAAGTTACTCCATGCAGAATCCAAAGCATGCCATAGGTAGCTATGAATGAAGGTAACCTAAGGGTAGTCACTAACAAACCATTCCCAACACCAATTAACATGCCACTTCCAATACCTGTTAGAAATCCCAGTAAGGTCGAACCAGTATTTGTCATGACAACGGCTGCTAAACAGGCAGACATCCCAACATTGGCGCCAATGGATAAGTCAATCCCTGCGGTTAGTATCACTAAGGTGACACCAGAAGCCATTAAAAATAACAGGCTAGCTTGGCGTAATACATTGAGCAAATTGTTTACAGTAAAAAATGCTTCTGTCAAAAACGATAAAGTGAAACAAATAATAAATACCACTAACAAGCGAAAAAATAAATTTTTAAGTTGCGCTGAATCTTTGATTTCTGAAAGTAAATTAGTCATTTTTAGAGCCCCTAAGTTTTACTTTTAAAACTGTCAAGTAATAGAGCAACCAGAACGAGTAAGCCAATACTAGCCACTTGCACGGAGGATGGTACACCTACTAAATTAAGTCCATTTCGTAGAACCCCCACCGTAATGACGCCTAAAAAGGTTCCAAATAACCACCCGTTACCTTTTTCAAAGGATGTACCACCGACGATGACCGCTGCGATGGCATCAAATTCCATTCCAATAGCGGCTGTAGGATGCCCTGCACTCATCCTCGCCGTAAGTAGGATCGATGCCAAACCAGCCATTAATCCACTAAAGGCATATACAGCAACATGATAAAAATTAGTTTTAACCCCAGCTAGTTTGAGAGCTTCCCGATTCCCACCAATCGCGTTAACATAAGTTCCAAAACGAGTGTGATAAAGCAATGTATAGGTCACAAAATAACACAAGATACCTATATAAATTGGTATAGGAATACCTAAGAAAATCCCGTTATAGCTCAGTCCAATAGTTTCTCCAACATCGGTAATACTTTGACCATCTGTAAGGACTAAAGCTAAACTTTGACAAATTCCAAGCATCCCTAGAGTGACAACAAATGGCGGCATACTAAAGTAAACAATAATTGCCCCATTCATTGCACCAATAATCAATCCAGTCATCAGTGCTACAAAAATCGCAAGGGGTAAACTATGCGTGTTTGCCAGAACATATGCAACAACTACGCCGCAAAAAGTGAGCAAGGCCCCAATGGACATATCAATCCCCTCTGTCATGATGACAAGGGTCATGGGTAACGAGATCATTAGCAGTATCGTCGACTGCACTCCTACATTTTTTAAGTTTCCAAGTGATAAAAAGTCTGGGCTTAAGATAGCGAAAGATATCATGCACACAAAAAGCATTAACGCCACACCGGGAATGCGATTAAACAAAATACCTAACTGGATTCGGGGACTCTTTAAGGTGACATTATTCATTTGTCATTCCTAACTTTAAAATATTCTCTTCAGTCAATTGCTCTTTCTCTAATGCACCAGCAATTCTTCCTTCTCTCATTACGTAGGCTCTATCACATACATTAACAATTTCGGATAATTCAGAGCTAATCATCAGTACAGCTGCCCCGTCCTCAACCAATTTATAAATTAAAGCAAATATTTCTGCCTTAGCGCCGATATCTATCCCCCGCGTGGGTTCATCAAAGATAAATACTTTAGACTCAGTCGTTAACCATTTTCCAATCACAATTTTTTGTTGATTTCCACCACTCAAAACAAGCGCAGATCTTTTTCCAGATGGCGTTGCAATTCTCAGTTTCGCTATCATTGTTTTACCAATGTCTTGCACTTTTTTAGCTTGAATCCAACTACTTGGAAAGATCTTATTCAAGCTCGCTAGAACAATATTTTCTTCAACAGATCGAATCAAGGCAAGGCCTTGCGTCTTTCGACTTTCAGGTATTAAAGCCAATCCCATATCTACTGAATGATATGGCTCACCATGACGTAATTTTCCACAAATCTCAACAGTTCCAGATGTCACCTTATCAGCACCAAAAATCGCGCGAGCAACCTCAGTTCTTCCAGCTCCAACTAGGCCTGCTAAACCTACAATTTCTCCAGCTTTGACTTCTAAAGAAATATCTTTAATCCCATTATCAGAAAAAACATTGGAGATTTTTAATGCCACATCTCCAAGCTTACTTTTTTCAGTGCGTGCATATGCCATGTCAACTCTGCGCCCCACCATCATGTGAACAAGTTCGTCAGGTGTGGCTGACTTTGGATCTGCAGATCCCACCTGTTTTCCATCTCGAAGTACTGTAATTCGATCACCCATACTAAAGACTTCAGCCATTCGGTGAGAAATATACACGATAGCAACCCCTTCAGATTGCAATTTACGAATCATCTCAAACAGCAAAATAGTCTCTCGGTCAGATAATGCCGCTGTAGGTTCATCCATCACTAAAATTTGTGCATTTTGAGATAAAGCTTTTGCAATTTCGACCATCTGTTGTTGCGCGACACCAAGTGTGTGTACTAAGGTGTGAGTGTCATAATTTAAAGATAATAAATTCAACCAATGTTTGGCTTCTTTATGCATCCTTTGATGGTCTATTGTTCCTGGAATTTTTCCTGGAAATTCCCGGCCTAAAAAAATATTTTGAGCAATATTAAGGTAGGGTACCAACGAGAACTCTTGAAAAATGACCGCAATCCCTAGCTTTCTAGCATCATTAGGATTTGAGATCTTGACGAGCTGACCTTTGTAATGTATCTCTCCTGCGTCAGCTTGATAAGCTCCGCATAATACTTTCATTAAAGTTGATTTTCCTGCGCCGTTTTCTCCCAGAAGCATATGTATCTCACCAGGAAATACTGAAAAGGAAACTTGATCTAATGCAGTGATCCCAGGAAAGTATTTACTGATCGAGTGAAGTTCTAAGATCGGTTGTGTCATAAAGAATATAGCGAATTATTGAACTGGCGAAAGGCTGTGAAAGATTGCATATTGTTACGGCATATCTAACAAATATTCTTAATCTAACGAATCAATGTATCACAGAATTTAACTGTTTCAAGAGGCGTTTACCCGAGGTTTTTAGTTTTTCTTTACCCTCTTCAATACCTTGATGCAAAAGCTTACCGCCTTGCTTTTTGATCTCACCGTTAATAATCACCGTATCGATATTACTAAGGCTTGTTTGCATTAAGACTGAAGTAACAGGATCATGGACAGGGCACATATTTAAGTCGCTTGCCCGAATCATCACTATATCTGCTTTTTTACCTACTTTTAATGACCCAATTTCTTCTTCCATTTTTAAGGCTTGTGCTCCACGAATCGTGATCCATTCAAGCGCCTCACGACAATGAATCGTTGACGTATCTGGTAATTTTCCAAACTGCTCTTTTGAGGCAGCATTATCAAATGCACGCTGCATACCCATTGCCATTCTAGCTACTGTAAACATATCTCCAGAGATTCCAGATTCAAGGTCAACTCCCAATGAAGGTGCTGAACCTAATTTTAATAAACGACCCGTTATTGGATAGCCATGACCTTGCGTCATTTCCATTTCGGGAGTGATGCTAAATGTGACCCCTAAATCAATCATCATTTGTAATTGTTGGTCCGTTAGATTATTCCCATGGACAATATTATTGTTACTTCCTAATAGGCCATCTTTGGCTAAACGTTCCCAACCATCTGGAGTTTTAGCTTCCGCACCAGCACAATGCATACTTGCAATCAAACCATATTCTCTAGCCAGTAAGAAATCGTGAACAGCAACATCATATGTTGAATAATGCGGCCCCAAAATAGCCATCCCCAAAGTAACCAAAGATTGTGGGTTTTGAAAACGAGTCTTCAGTAAGCGTTCAATCTCAGACCGTGGATGGGGAATTTCGCTGAAATGTTTCTGACCTGGTTTTGGATCTGGTTTAGGAGAACCATGAAAGAAGACTGCCCTTATGCCTGAATCCATGATCCCATCAATACCACGGTTGGTGTGGTCAGGGGTCGGGTTATTGTGACACCAATCCCCTAATGTAGTCGTACCACAATTGATTTGATTTAACGCCCCCATCATATTTGCAATATAAATGTCGTCAGGAACAAAGTTCGTAGCTAATCCAGCATGCATGTTTTTAAAGTATTCCAGCAAAGTCCAATTACTCGTGACTCCCCTCAGAGCCGTCTGCCAAGTATGCGTGTGAGCATTAACTAATCCTGGAAACAGAATACAGCCAGTGGCATCAATTTTTTGGGCACTTTCATCTGAAATACTGGAAGCAATAGCCTCAATACGGTCGTTATTAATCAAAATATCGCCACATTCAAGGTCTCCAGTCACTGGATCCATGGATACGATAGTGCCGCCTTTAATTAATATTTTTGTCATTTTTGCCTCATTATTTTATGCGCTCAATTTTAATTCAGAAAAGCCATTTAAAAGGGAAATTTTTCTCAACCCCCATTTAAACCTAAAAATCATTGTCCATAATCAGTAAATTACTTTAACGATATATACTTAATTTATTTGGGATTAAACATGACATTAACAGCCAGTTTCGCAGCACAATCAGCCACATCCCCACTCGGACCTCACCAAATTACCCGCAGAAGCGTTGGCGCAAAAGATGTTCAAATCGAAATTGAATTTTGTGGGGTTTGCCATACGGACCTGCATTTTTCAAAAAATGATTGGGGAATGAGCAATTACCCCGTAATCCCTGGCCACGAAATCGTAGGAAAAATCAGTGCCTTAGGTGCTGAGGTTACACATTTAAAGATAGGTCAGCGTGTTGCTGTTGGATGCTTTGTGAACTCTTGCCATGTGTGTAGCTCTTGCGAAGCAGACATGGAACAATATTGCCTCAGTGGATTTACAACAACTTACAATAGCCCCACTCAAGATCCTGGTAACTTTACTTACGGCGGATATTCAAAACGTATCGTCGTAGATAAACATTTTGTTTTAACCATGCCCGATGGACTCGATCCAGCTGCTGCGGCACCTCTTTTATGCGCAGGAATCACAACTTATTCACCCTTAAAACATTGGGGAATTAAAGCTGGTATGACTGTTGGCGTCATTGGGCTCGGTGGTCTTGGACACATGGCCATCAAGCTATCCCATGCCATGGGCGCTAAAACTGTCATGATCACCACCTCTGAAAGCAAAGTACATGATGCAAAACGTCTTGGCGCAGATGACGTCCTCATCTCCACTGACCCTGTTGCTATGAAGAAAATGTTGAATCAATTTGATTTCATCATCAACACAATTCCAGTACCCCATGACTACAACCCCTATATGTGGTTACTCAAAGTTGAAGGGACGATGTGTATTGTCGGAGCTGTAGGACCTAATGCGGCCCTTAATACCCAAGCTCTTGTTTTTGGACGTCGTAAAATTGCAGGCTCGTTAGTTGGCGGTATTGCTGAAACCCAAGAAATGCTTGAATTCTGCGCCAAGCATCATATTGTTTCTGATATTGAGCTCATTAAGATACAAGACATCAACCAGGCCTACGAGCGAATGATAAAAAGCGACGTTAAATATCGCTTCGTTATTGATATGGCTTCATTGCCTGAGTAGAAAATAAGATCTATTAAATAACCAGGGGTTTAGATAATTTGCACTAAAACTCCTGGACTCATATAGTAAATTTCATAGGTAATTTCAATAAATTACCTATTTTCCATGGCAGATAATTTATCCTTTAATTGCTCTGGTAAATTGTTAAACCATTCAACTTCACCACCTGATTCAGGTAATACCTCTCCATACTCAATCATTTGGGCTGGAATCAAATCAACAAGATAGACCCAAACTTGATCTTTCTGAAACTCAGAGTCAATCATGAGTTGGTCTCTTAATCCACATATCAATTTTTGTTTGAGCGCGTTAGGTCTTCCTTCTCTAATTTGGCCATGTAAGAAAATTTGAGGCTCTAGAACTGGCTTACCACCCATAAAGTGATCCCCAGCATGTGTTTCCTTAAAAATAACCTGTGCGAAATATGAGTTTGCCCCGGTAATTTTATTATGCGTACTCGTAATTCCCTGCGCAATCATTTGCTTTACATCTGAACTCAAAATGACTCCAGAATAAGTTACTGTATATGTGGGCATAGTATCCTTTTAATAGATAATAAATAGCTAAGTATTAGCTTAACACTTTCTTTTCTTAAACTTAGTATGATTAAACGATGACTACACCCAATAAAATGATCTTTGAATCCGATTTTTTATCTAGGCCAAAGTACAATTCAAAAATACTAGAAACCTATGGGTTTAATTTACTTACTCAGGTGGGTCTTGAGGAAGAAAAAGCCCGAGTTGTTGCTAAGACTCTCATCGAAGGGGACTTATTAGGACATGACACTCACGGTTTAGCCTTACTTGCTCCGTATATGAAAGAGCTTGAGTCTGGCAGTATGAATAAATCGGGTACGTATGAAATCATCAATAAAATGCCAGCTACCCAAGTTTGGGATGGTAAACGCTTACCTGGGCCTTGGTTAATATTTACAGCAATGGATGAGTTGTTTCAGTTGGCAAAGACCTATGGCGTTGCCTCTATATCAATTCGTAAAAGCCACCATATTGCATGCCTTGCTGTGTATTTAAGGCATGCAGCTGAAAATGGTTTCCTGATGCTGCTAGCAAGTTCAGACGCTCAATCAGCCAGCGTTGCACCTTACGGCGGAACAAAGGCTGTATTTACACCTAATCCTATAGCTATGGGCTTTCCTTGCAGTAGCGGCTCTGTTCTTATTGATATCTCAGCCTCAATTACTACAAACGGTATGACTGGAAGAAAAGCAAATGCTAAAGAAGTTTTTGATGAAAACTGGTTAATTGATGCGAACGGCGATCTCACTAACGACCCTAGTGTGCTATCTCAAAATCCCCCCGGGACAATCCTACCAATTGGTGGAACGACCTATGGTCATAAAGGATATGGTCTTGCCTTAATGGTAGAAGCTCTAACAGGTGGTCTTGCTGGTTTTGGTCGGGCCGATCCAAAACAAGGGTGGGGAGCAACTGCTCACATCACCCTCTATGATCCAGAAGCATTTGGTTCAAATATTGATTTCTTAAGGCAAATGGATGAGGTCGCAAAACAGTGCATAGAGAACCCCCCAAGGTCTGGCGTTTCGAGCGTTAGACTTCCTGGACATCAAGGATTAAAAAAACGCGAGTTCCAGTTGTTAAATGGTGTTCGATTACACCCCACCATTAAATCTTTATTAGAGTCCTACTCTAATAAATTTCAAATACCCTTCCCAGAATCGTTTTCATAGAATTTCTTGGTATGGAGCTCCGCAAGTTTCATTGTTATATACTCAATTTCAATACAACGAGAAAATCTTATGACACAAGCTACCCCCAAGATTCACGGCGGAAAAATTTTAGCAAATGCACTCGCAAGACAAGGTGTTAAATTTGCTTTTGGTGTTCCTGGAGAAAGTTTTTTGCCTTTATTAGATGGTCTTTATGAACATCAAAAGACATTAAAATTTATCACCTGCCGTCAAGAAGGTGGTGCGGCTTACATGGGCGATGCCTATGCAAAATTGACCGGCAACCCAGGCGTTGTCATGGTCACTCGCGGACCAGGAGCATCAAATGCAATTATTGGACTTCATACTGCATTTCAAGATAGCACCCCACTCGTTTTACTCATTGGACAAGTAAGCAGCGAGATGGTTGGTCGCGAGTCTTTCCAAGAGATGGACTATCGAAAGATGTTTTCAGAATGCTCTAAATGGGTAGGTAGTATCGATCGAGTTGACCGTATCGATGAGTTCATATCAAAAGCGTTTCATATCGCTCAAGCAGGACGTCAAGGCCCAGTTGTTTTAGCGCTTCCTGAAGATGTTTTATTTGATGAAGGCTATGAAAAACCGACATTAAAAGCTCATCTGATTGAACCTGGTTTGAATGGGCCAGTATTTGACGCTGCTATGCAAACGCTTAAAGCAAGTAAGCACCCTATGGTCATTGTGGGTGGTAGTTCATGGAACAAAAGTAGCTGCTTGGCTTTAGAAAAATGGGCTACGACAAACAATATCCCCATTGCTTGTTCGTTTAGATACCAGGATCTCATTGACAATTTAAGTCCTGTTTTTGCTGGCTATATTGGTATTGCCGCTAACCCTCAACTGATCTCAAGAGTTCAAGCTGCAGATGTGATTCTAGTCATTGGAGATCGATTAAGTGAAATAGCAACTGGGGGCTATACGTTGCTAGATATCCCCAATCCAAAACAGACCTTAATTCATGTACACCCAGGTGCCGAAGAGCTTGGTAGTGTCTATCGTCCTGACTTTGCCCTTAATTGCTCTCCCTCATTATTTGTAGATGCATTAAGCCAACTCAATCATTGTTTTGCGATTGAGAATGGACACCTAGAACGTGCTCATCAAGATCAACAAGCCTTTACCACACCATTACCCATCGTGGGAGATTTGCAACTTGCCAATATTTTTTCTGATATCCAAAACTATGTTCCACGCGATACCCTTTTTACAAATGGTGCTGGCAATTTTGCTACCTGGGTCCACCGCTTTTATCCTTACGGTGGTTTTAGAACACAATTAGCACCTGTCAATGGTTCAATGGGATACGGCCTTCCTGCTGCAGTTGCAGCAAAAATTGTCGAGCCTGATCGTTGTGTTATTTGCGTTGCTGGAGATGGGGATTTTATGATGAACTCCCAAGAGCTTGCAACTGCGATGAGATATGATGCGAAACCTATTGTTATTATCTTCAATAACGGTATTCTCGGAACTATTCGGATGCATCAAGAACGAGAATACGCCCACCGTATTTCAGGGACACATCTCACAAACCCTGACTTCTTAAAAATGGCTGAAAGCTACCATATGCTAGGATTCAGAATTTCTAAGACTGAAGATTTTTTCCCAGCCCTAGAAAAAGCTTTAGCATCAAAAGATGGTGCAATCATTGAACTTGTCACTAACCCTGAGGCAATTACACCATCCAAAAAACTTTCTGACTTAGCTAAAGTAATGAATTAATCTAATTTCGCACCGGAGTCTTTAACTACCTTTGTCCACTTTGCGATTTCATCTTTAATAAACTCAGCAAATTGAGCATTTGAATTACCAACAGGCTCTGCCCCCATTGCTAAAAATGCTTCTTTAACAGAAGCGCTTTTTACAGCTTTAATCACTTCAGTAGAAATTTTGTTGTAAAGCTCAGGCGGCGTATTAATGGGCAATACAATCCCGAACCACGATGAAGCTTCATAGCTAGGAAGATTAGCCGCCTCAGCGATTGTAGGAAGATCAGGAAAAGCCGGGACTCGTTTTGCCGTTGTTACTGCAATAGCTTTGAGTCTTCCCGCTTTTATAAAATTAATAGAAGAGGGTAAATTATCAAACATAATATCCACATTGCCAGCAATCAAATCAGTTAGCGCTTGATTACTCCCTTTATAAGGTAGGTGGAGCATGTAGGTATGAGTCATCGATTTAAATAATTCGCCAGACATATGAATCGATGTTCCATTTCCACTAGAGGCCATGTTAACTTTTCCAGGATTGGCTTTTGCATAAGCGATCAAATCATTTACCGTATTAATCTTATTACGCGAAGCAAATTCGTTATTAAGCACCAAAACATTCGGCAATCTGGCAACCAAGGTTACTGGTAAAAAATCTTTTATGGGATCAAAGGGTAAATGATTATTTCCTTGGTTATAAAGAGGTGGATTTATGCCGTGAGTTCCAACAGATGCCATTAACCATGTATAACCATCAGGGGGGGACTTCGCTACATAGTCAGCACCAATATTTGCGCCAGCACCTGGTTTATTTTCAATAACAACGTTCCAACCTGTTTGCTTCGCGATTTCGGCAGCTATCGGTCTTGCGACGTTATCGGTTGCACCTGCTGGCGGGAAGGGAACAATATACCTGATTGGACGATTAGGAAAATTAGTCTGTGCAACAACATTTCCAATAAAAGGTATCCCCAATAAAAGGTAAATGAATATTTTTCTTAAGGCCAGTGTTTTCATCTTATTTCCTTTATATAAAGGGTTTGAGGCAGATCATAAGCACTCAGTTTAATGTAAATAAGAGTTAAATGCATCGCAGGGTTACTACCTAGGTTCTCGGTTATGGCGAATGTAGTAGGTCATCAATATGCGGAAGTATTTCTGATCTGCTGGCTGTTATTTCACCTAGCCAATATGAATCTACTATTCCTTTTTTGTTAATCAGAAAACTAATCGGTATGCCTCTTCCTTTCCAAGTCTTATAGGTAATGCCATTCCGATCAGAAACAACAATTAAACTTTTTGGGTCAATTTGGTTAATTTGAAAAAATTCATTAATTTTATTGGGCGATTCAGCCAAGTTAATAGCAATCACCACAAAATTCTGATGTTGATATTTTTTTTGTAGCTCAATCACTTCTTTAAATTCATCTCGACAAGGCTCACACCAAGTTGCCCAAAAATTAACGAAGAGAACCTGACCTCGATATTGTTCGAGTCTAAAGATTTTCCCTTGAAGGTCTACTAAATTCGTAACAGGTGTTTTAGTTAACCCTAATTTCGAAGCTGGCAGCCACTGGGCATTGGCTAAGCTCAAATGAGAACATAAAATAACTCCCATTATTACCTTAGTTAACCGATAAAAACTTCCCATCTAAATTAAGACAATCTCTTACTTGTAATCTGATATTTAAAATTAGCTGGATCTAAAGAATCAAAACGGCCGCTATTAGATTCAGCTTGGGGGTACATCAAAAATGGAATATTTCCGACAGCTCCCAAACTGGAACCGCGAAGATTAACATCATGCCCATAGTTATAGGCCATCCAATTCATTTCCCAGTTACCAAATAAATAATCTCTGATTGAAGTCACTTTAGGGTCATTGATCGTTAGATTACCCGGCTCTTCAAGTATGACCTTGCGAACATCTGCAGGATCTACAGCAATCCATCCATAGCCATTTGCGAAAAATTCAGCACGGCAATGCTGAGCTTTAGTAATATCATCTGACTTACCTAAACTTTTGTAGCCTCTAGCAGAGTTATCAATTCGAATGCCGTAGACATCTCTGGAAGGTATCTTGGCAGTTCTAGCAAGTGCAACAAATATCGCATTAATATCAGCGCATTTGCCACCCATGTTGTTAGTCTCTAACATATATTTAACATCCCCAACACCGCAACCTCTTGTACTTGCTTCTCTGCGAGTATTGTCTACAACCCAGTTATATATTGCTTTAGCTTTCTCAAGATCATTAGACGAGGCTGGAATGGTGCTCAGAATTTCCTTGACCTTTTGACGAACAATGCCATCAGTTGGCAACATCTGAGTACCCCTAGTCCAATAATTAGATTCAGCTTTAGCTAACTTTATTTCTGGATTAAATTTCTCAAATGTATTTTTTCTATCTCGTGTTGCTACCGTTGTAATCACCTCGAAGTGTCCCACACCTGAATTCTTATCCCAGTTAGCAGAAATCATTCTCAAATCGTTATGAGGTGTTTGAATAATGGCAATTTTGTCTGTATTACCCGAATAGTTAATCGCTAAAGTTCTAAAATAATCAGTATTTTGAGTCAGTGTTAATGGCAACCAACCTTGAATCGAATGCTCTTTACCTTCAATATTGATTTCGGTTTTAATTTGGTAAGTTTTCCACTCTTCATCTAAGCTTTGTGCAAAGCTCGAACTCAGAGGATAAAAAGTTGGAATGGCTATGCCACCTAAAGCCGATTTAATAAATGAACGACGATTGAATACCATGGTTTAACCTTAACTATTATTTGCAGTCGATGGAGTTTATTTTACCGCATAACCATGTATAAATTCTATTTATACATGCTCAATAAACTTTTTTATTTTATGAGAAGCACTATGTTTTTATCAGCAATAAGAATTAGAAATTATGTCCTATGCGTCAGGTCGATACAAAATAAAATATAGCGTGATTTTCTTTCCTATGATTTATTTTAAATTTTCGAGTGAGATCATTTGTTTTGCGCTATAGATTTTTCTGTAAAGTTTCCATATTTAATATGGCACGCCTCACATGCAGTATCAATTTCCGATCCAGTTAAAAAAATTGCGTCTATATCCCTTTTATTGATAGCCTCTAAGGTTGCCTCAGCCGATTTACTCAAGCGATTTGCATAAAGCATCCAATCATTTTTATCTTTCGCATATTTATCTAACATCAGAAGATTACTTGCTTCCATCAGCGTGGCAGCATGATTGCGAAGATCATCCCATTGTGCTTCGTTTTTTGGCGCAATAGCAAGTTCACCTTTTGCAGTGCTTACCCAACCTACAGCATCCCAAATACCGTCAGCAGCAGGATCTAATACCCAATTCATTAACTGCGATAGTGTTAAGGGCGAATTGTATGGTGGCTGAACTATAGGTTCAGTCTTACTGCAACCAGTAAGACATACTATCAAAATCAGATATTTAAAGTAGTTCATCGAAATATTATTTATAAGGTATTTTCAAAAAGTCACGCATCATTCTTATTCTAGATCAATAATTCCCTATTCTTAAACTCTCCTCATAGGGAATTATTGATTGAATTGCATAAATCCTTTTGGCAAACCTGCCTCTGGTACCATCCCATAAATAGCCTCCGTCGGAATTCCACGACTTAAGAAATGACGAGACTGAAATAATCGTTCTAGATTAATGCCAGTGCTCACCCCCATAGCTTCAAACATAAAAATCAAATCCTCAGTTACGACATTTCCGGATGCGCCAGGGGCGTATGGGCAACCTCCTAATCCTCCCATAGATGAATCAAATGACAAGACGCCCTCTTCAAATGCCGCCAAACAGTTCGCAATACCTAAACCTCGTGTATTGTGAAAATGAGCAGCTCCAGCATGGGTGCCTAATTCCAACTTCAGTCTCCTAAATAATCTCTTCACCTGTGAAGGGTTCGCATAGCCAGTCGTATCGGACAAGCCGGATAGGTCAGCACCAGCTTGTATCACCTGCAATGCTAATTGGATAACATCGTCTTCAGGAACTAGTCCCTCTATCGTGCACCCAAACGCAGTGGAAATACTGGCTTCAATTTTTACTTTTGGGGCATAAGCATTTCGGTACTCAATAATTCTCTTTACTTCTTCTACCATCTCAGCTGGAGTCTTCCTTACATTGGCCCAAGAATGCGCCGCACTCGCTGAAACTGGGATTGTAATTTGGTGAGCACCAGACTCAATCGCTTTTTGTGCGCCTTTTAAATTAGGAACTAAAGCAACAACTGTTAATCCTAAAAGGTTTTTAGAAAATTTCACCACTTGATCAGTATCAGCCATTTGTGGCAAAAGCTTAGGCGAAACAAAGGACCCAACTTCTATTTCTCGAAGTCCTGCTTCATACATTGCATTAATCCAAAGATTTTTATGCTCAGTAGACATAATAGATTTAACGGATTGCAGCCCATCTCTTGGACCTACCTCGCAAATTTGAACGTCTGCAGTACTAGCATTCATTATATTTTTTCGGTTTGACTTAACTTTGGTTGCCAGATTAATAATTTTTTCTCAACTACCCCAACCAAACCATCAAGAATGAGGGCACAAATTGTTAATAAGATAATGCCCGCGATTACACTATTAATATCAAAAGTACCCTCGGCCTGCAATATAAGATAACCTACGCCACGTGCTGATCCGAGATACTCTCCAACAACAGCTCCTACAAATGCTAATCCTACAGCAGTATGCAAACTCGAAAATACCCAACTGGTTGCAGAAGGCAAATAAACATATCTTAAGAGTTGCCTAGAATTTGCTCCTAACATTTTGGCATTCGCCAAAATAACTGGACTCACTTCTTTGACACCTTGATAAACATTAAAAAAGACAATAAAGAAGACCAATGTGATCGCTAATGCAACTTTTGACCAAATTCCTAAACCAAACCATACGCAAAAAATTGGAGCTAATATTACTCTTGGCATAGAGTTGATGGCCTTAATAAAAGGATCAAGAACTAGAGCAGTACGCGGCGATAACCCTAACCACAGCCCAAAAAGAAGACCACTTGTTGTTCCAATCACAAAGGCTAATAAGGTTTCTAATAAGGTAACGCCAAGATGAATATAAACGTCACACTCAATATATAACCAATCTACCAAGCGGCTAAAAACAATTAAAGGCTCCCCAATGAAAAAGGCTGCCTGAATAGAGCGACTTGCAATATGCCATATAGCAATTAGAGCGAGAAGTAGTAATAACTGGAATAAACGCAAATAAATATTTAAACGAGATAATTTCATACGCCCGGCCCATTGTATTTATTAGCTTGTTTTTGTAACTCATAGCTCTTTAAAACTTCATTGCGTAACAACGTCCAAATCGCTTGATACAACTCGTAAAAGCGCGGCTGATTTCTTATCTCAGCAACATCCCTTGGTTTTGGTAAATCAATATTGAACTCACCTATAATTTTTGAACCTGGCCCAGCAGATAAAATGAGGACCCGATCACTCATTGCAATAGCCTCATCTAAATCATGGGTAATAAACAATATCGATTTACCAGGTTTTGTGGCATTTCCAGAACAAAGAGCAAGAACTTCATTTTCCATCAATTGTCTTGTCTGAATATCTAAAGCTGAAAATGGCTCATCCATCAAAATAATATCTGGATCTAATGCTAAGGTTTGTGCAAGAGCAATTCTCTTTCTCATTCCACCAGACAATTGGTGGGGATAACGATCTCCAAAGCCATTCATCCCTACTCGGCGTAACCATTCTTCCGTCATTTCATTTAATTCTTTTGCAGAGAATTTTCTAAATTTAAGCCCCATAGCGACGTTATCCCTCGCATTGCACCAAGGCATCAGGGCATCCGATTGGAACATATAACCTGCCCGAGAATTAATCCCTTTTAGAGGCTTATCAAAGCTAAGAATTTGCCCTTTTGAGGGCTCTAGCAATCCAGCTGCAACATTGAGAAGTGTTGACTTCCCACAGCCTGTTGGTCCTACAATAGATACAAATTCACCTTCTTTGATTTGAAGTGAAATATCTTTAACCGCAATGTATGAATCTTCTATTCCATGTGTAGCAAATGCACACGATACATCTTTTAACTCTAAGGAATATTGATTGACTTGATTCAACATTATTTATATTTAATATTTGCCTTTTGTGCAAAATTATTTGTATAGGTTTGTGTCAAATCTACTTTTTTCCCAGCCAAATCTTTTTCAAATTGAGATAGCATATTCAGCGCAGTAACTGGTCCATCTTTAGGAATAATTCCGTCTGGAGAGATTGCTTCACGAACCCCCATCCATGCAGCAAGATATAAAGCTCGATCACCCAAGAGATAATTTTCTGGAACTGTCTTAATCAGATCTGAAGGCGTTGCTATTTGAAGCCACTTTAGCGCTCTTACCATTGCATTTGCTAAAGCTTGGGTTGTATTTGGGTTATTCTCAATAAATGCAGACTGAGTATACAAGACTGCTGCCGGCATATTTCCGCCATACAAAGCCTTTGTATCTTTCATCGTCCTCGTATCTACTAAAATTTTTATATCATTCTTCTGACTCAGCATTGTAATCACGGGATCTAAATTAGCCATCGCATCGATTTGCCCCAAACGCATCGCAGCAATTGCTCCAGAGCTTGTTCCTACGCCTACAAAGGATACATCGCTAGGTTTAAGCCCACCCTTTGCTAAAACAAAATTAGCCATCATATTAGTGGAGGAGCCAGGTGCTGTTACTCCAATTTTTTTACCCTTTAGATCAGCGATTGATTTGTAGTTTGGCATTGTTGTATTAGACACACCAAATGCTATTTGAGGCGCTCTGCCTTGGAGAACAAATGCAACAATGTGCTGTCCCTTTACTTGCATATTAATCGTATGCTCGTAGGCGCCCGATACCACATCAGCACTTCCCCCAACCAAAGCCTGTAGGGCTTTTGCTCCACCAGGAAAGTCTGAAATTTCAACATCCAGTCCCTCGTCCTTAAAGTATCCCAAACGCTCAGCAATTGTTAGAGGTAAATAATAAAATAAATTTTTACCTCCTACTGCAATACTTATTTTTGTTTTTTCTAGATTAGCGTTTTGAGAAAATGCTAAAGGGGTGATAAAAATACTTATAACACCGATCAATGAAGTCAAAATCAATCTTTTTAATCGTTTGTATCCCATACCAGTCCTCCTTTTTTAACTTAAAAATATACTGACAACTATAGAGTGTTAATTTCTTAATAAGAAATTCTTTGCTCTGTAATTTTTACTTCTTTTCAGTATCAACTTTTACAATCTTTTTAAGAATTTTTACAACACTTACGGAACTTTCATCCACATATTTTTTAAATTCTAGGCCATCACGATAATCTAATTGAAAATTTCCAAGCTTCATTGCTGTTATTAATTTTTCAGACTTTGCTGCATTTTGAACTGCTAATCTTATTTTTTTAACAATACCTTCTGGCGTACCAGCAGCGACATATAGACCTGTGTATATTGTGTAATTAATATCATACCCGAGCTCTCGCAAAGTTGGTGCATCAGGCACTAACTCACTCCTTTTATCGGAACTGACAGCCAAAACACGCAACTTTCCTGAGCTTAACTGTCCACTTAATGTCCCAGGATTTAAAAATGATGCTTGGACTTCAGCGCTCAATAAAGCCATTGCTGCTAAACCCGCACTTTTATACTGAATTTGAGTAAACGAGGAATGTATTTCATCACCAAGCATTTCAAAGAAAAGGTTAACTGGAGTTAAATTTCCAGCAGATGAGTAATCAATAGAGCTAGGCTTTAATTTTGCAGTCTTCATTAAATCTGCAAAACTTTTATAAGGGGAATCCGATCTAACAACAACGTATCCCGGATCATTCGTTAAAAGCGCTATAGGTTCAAGTTGAGACATTTCATACAAAGGCTTATGACCTGCTAAACGCTCAGCTTCTGGATATGTCACATTGCCACTGTTAACAATAACAATGTTGTACCCATCGGTAGCGCCTTTCGCAACAAAGGCAGTACCTATTGCACCCCCAGCACCAGGCTTATTAAGGATAACAACGGGTTGTTTCATTTGCTCAGTTAAGGACTCAACGATTAATCTCGCAACCAAATCATTTATTCCGCCTGGGGCAAATGGCACAATGAGATTAACTGCCCTATTGGGAAAGACCTCCTGAGAATGCGACGAGGGGATGAACCCAATAAAGCTTAATATACTTAGGACGATAATCATCGTTAATTTACTACTAAAACTATCTCTTACTTGCCTTTGAGAAGTGAAATTTGCCATTCTAATATCTCCGTTAAAATTTACCTGTGGATTAATCCATCTTTTTTTAAATCAATCTAATGTGTTTATCTTTCTAGGACTGCATCTCCCCATGGAGACATAATCTCAGTACATCCTGAATTCATCCCCGTAGTATCCCTCATTACTCCTGCAGGACAGGCAAATGAATATGGGAAGACGTTTCTTCTTGCAAGCGTTGTAGACATTGTGCTTTGCATCTCATCTAGAATATCTTGTTCTAAGTTGCTGTCAAGTACAACTTGATCTCCGCCACTAACATCAATCCTTGGTTGATGAAAGGCTTGCTCTAAATTAAAGTCATAATCCATCATGAATGAGCTGAGTTGCATCACAGATCCTAATATTTTCCTACCGCCAGACGCCCCAATAGCAAAGTATTTATTCTTCGCAGTCTTTCCAATAACAGGGCAATAATTAGCAAGGCAGCGTTTATTGGAGCCAAGAGAGTTAGGCTTACCAGGCTCTGGGTCAAACCACATCATCCCATTATTTAGCAATATTCCAGTACTTGGAGAGACAACCCTTGATCCAAAAATTGATAGCAAAGTTTGAGTCACAGAACACATATTGCCATGGCGGTCAACAACACTAAAATGAGTGGTACAACCGGGCGCATGTGGAGCTTCATGATCCCCCATACTTTCAAGTCGCTGTGAAAATGCGCTTTGTAAAGCTAAGGCATAGTGTTTATAGGCTTCGGAATCAGGTCGCAGTCCTCTCATTTTAAAATTTTGACCTAGATCTCTAAGGGCTTTCTCAAAAGTAGGACCGCCCGTTAACCCTGCGACTGCGAATATCTCACCCCCACGGTAAGGGATAACTATAGGGTCGACAAATTCTGCTTGATAGCTTGCAAGGTCATCTGTACTTAAATAACCTCCCTTTGCTCTAATATCATTGACTAAGTCTCTCCCAACATCTCCTTTATAAAAGACTTGTGCGCCACCTGCAGCAATTTTCTCAAGAGTTCTAGAAAGCATTTTTTGATCTAAATGCCTCTCTGATAAAGCCGTCCATGCTCCAGAAATAGGCCACTTACCGTCATCCAAAAATAAGCTAGCTGCATCCGGGTCTTTTGCCAGAGCAGATGCGTTAGAAGCTGTTAATAGGGTTGAGTACCAATCTACTAAGAGTCCATCATTTGCCAACTTAGCGGCAGGATTTATAAGTTCAGCCCAAGCCAGTTTTCCAAATTTCTGATGAGCTAAGTCCATTCCAGCTATAACTCCTGGTATAGCAACTGCTGTTGCGCCTTGAACGTTTCGATCGTCAATCACATGGGGCCATGGAAACAAATCAGAAGATTTTCCTTTTCCCGATAATGGAAAATTTTTTATATCTATTTCTTTTGGTGAACGCATCCCAAAATTAATTGTTGTCGCCTGTTTTTGGTCATTCCGCCATAAAACCATACAGCCCCCTGCTGCCATCCCACTCATCCATGGTTCTAGCACCCCCAACGCAAAAGATGTTGCAATGGCGGCATCAACTGCATCACCACCTTTTTCCAGGATAGCAGCACCTACTTCAGCTGCTCTTCGATGCTGAGCAGCAACAACTCCTTTATTAGACTGGACAACAACCTTACTCACTCTTTGTGAATTTGAAAAATTATCCATTAGTTCGAATTACTTTTAACATATTGAACAATATCAGCATGCGTGGCAAACCACACATTACCTTTCTCTTGAATTTTTTTAATCAAAGAGTCAATGATCCAAGCTCTAGATCGATGCCCAATGATATGAGGATGCATAGTCAATTGAAAAAGTCCGCCTTCTTCATAAGCACCTTCAAATTCTCGCCAAAAAATTTCAAACACATCTTGTGGTGAAATTTGTGGACGTAGGCTTGAGAATCGGTTCATATTAAAATACACCGCATCATCCCGTATCCATTCAACTGGCAACTCTACAATTCCAGTAGCGACTCCATCTAATAAGAGTTCATAACAATCTACATCAGCCATCAAGGATGAATCATATTGCAAATTCATCTCTTTAATAAAGGTGAGTGTATTGGGACTAAAGTCCCAAGAGGCTGTTCTAATACCGACAGGTCGCTTTCCTGTCACCTTAGTTAATACGTCGGAAGCTCTTAACATTAAATCTCTCTCAGCCTCATAGGGCAGGACAGAATTTCTTTCATGAATCCACCCATGCAATGCAATTTCATGCCCCAAAGAAATAATCCTCTCTTGCTCTTGAGGATGCAATAAAGCAGTTACAGCTGGCACATAAAAACTAGCTGGCACACCATATTTCGAGAGGATATTTAATATCCTAGGTACTCCTTGAAGATTTCCGTACTGCCCTTGTGATAACTTACTTGTTGATTCGCCACCATCTCTCAAATCATTGGTTTCATGATCAGAGTCAAAAGATAATGCCACAGCACACCTTGCTTGATTGGGCCAAATTTTTGGTGCTAATCTTTTACCAGCACGCACATGATTAGTAACTTCGCGCCATTTTTCTTCTGGCCATTGCCACGGCTCTAAAGGTGGATTATTCATTTTTATTCCTTTGGGATTTTATGAGCTATTTCTTTAGCTGATAGGGCTTCTTTAGTGACATATTTGACAAAATCTTCAGGTTTCATACCTACCCCTTCTAGACCTAACTGCGCAAACTGTTGCTTGATATCAGGGCTTTGTAACGCCACTTTTACTTCACTATATATTTTATTAACGATCTCAGGTGAGGCTTTGATTGGCAACCACAGTCCAAACCAGTTAACCACTTCAAATCCTTTTAATCCAGCTTCATTCATCGTCGGAACTGTTGGCATCCCATCCCATCGTTTGCCACCCGTAATAGCGATAGCTTTTAATTTTCCAGCTTGAACATGCTGTAAAGCAATTTGAGTACCAACAAAGAAGATATCTACTCTGCCTGCGATGACATCATTGGTTGCCTCTGCGACACCTTTAAATGGCACCGCTAAAATATCAGTTCCTGTCATCGACTTTAATAATTCAGCGGGTATGTGACTTGCTGTACCTAACCCCGCATGCCCATAGGTTAACTTTCCTGGATTCTTTTTTGCAAACTGTATTAATTGCTCTAAGTTATTAACTCCTAAATCTGGTCGAACGACTAATACTTGTCCAAAATTCTGCGCCACAAGGGTAACATGAGTGAAATCTTTAACTGGGTCGTAATTTACATTTTCATTAAATGGCGGGATGTTGACATGAGAAGCTGTTGTAAATAGCCAGGAATAACCATCTGGTGATTGTTGAGAAAGATAAGCAGTTCCTACCATGCCTCCAGCTCCAGGTTTGTTTTCAATCACAATCGGTTGCCCCAGACTTGCGGAAAGCTTAGGCCCTAATATTCTCAAAATAAGATCAGGAGGCCCTGCAGGTGGAGAGGGCACAATCACCTTGATTGGTTTATTTGGATAATCAGAAGCAAAAACAACATTACACATAAGAATAGTGGTGCCAATTAATACGGCCAGTAATCCACCCTTCGGTGTTTTAAATTTCATCATAGCTCCTCAATGATTTGAAATGTGCAAGTTCATTAAAGAACCTTAACAACAGTGTTGTATTTTGCAGAATTTAAAATTGCATCTAAAACCGCCACATTATGCACAGCATCACCATCAGGTTGCACCAGAATCATCTTATCTACTATTGCTTTTGCAAAATTATTGAGTTCTGCTAATTCTGTACTACTTTGTGGATACTGATAAATAGACGGCTTTTGTTTATTGGTTACATTTGTGCGGTCAATAAGACATACTTTGAGATCCCACGTATTAAGGTGTTCTATACCGCCCACTTCAGCCCATCCATGCTCGCAAAGAATCTGCATCCGCCAAGTTTCAGCAGTCGCTATAACGGTGCCCAAGTACGCAGTAGACCCGTTTTTAAAACGCATTAGCATTGAGGTTGTGTCATCATTACCAAAGTTTTGCGCTAAACGAAAACTTTGCGCACTGACCTGCTCTATATGCCCTGATAAATAAATCATTGCATCCAAAACATGAACACCGCGGCCCGTCATTCCACCTGCAGGACCTTCAGAATTATTTTGTCGCCAATGGTTTTCACCAAAACGATAGGCACTTGGTCCACAAAAATTACCTTCTATATGCAATATTTTCCCAAGAACACCAGTATTAACTAGTCGATGAATTTCTTGAAGTGCTGGTTGAAAACGCCAGTTGTATCCTACAGATAGAATTACCCCAGAATTTATACATATGTTTGCCGCCTCTTGGGCACTGTTTGTATCTAACCCCAAAGGCTTCTCAGTAAAAATATGCTTGCCCTTTTTTGCTGCGGCAATAATTTGTTCGGCATGAACACTGTGGGGGGTAGCTAAAACAACTGCATCAATGTCAGGACTGTCTAAAGCAGCTTCAAAACTGTCAAACAGCCTTAAATTAAACTCCTTAGCAAACTCTTGCGCCTTAGAAGGAGTCCGCGTCGCTCCGGCAACAAATTGAATTAATTCACTCTTTCCCTGGATATGTTGAACTAAATTATGCCCCCAATGGCCCATCCCTATTATTGCAGCTCTAATCATGTTTATCTTCTTATTTAAATGAACGCATTACTACTAATTTACACATCATATTGAAATGAAACTTACTTTTTCATACTGCCTATCAAGTTAACAGTCCATTCTTTGTCTAATTTTACATATTTCGAAAATTCTTCCGGATTTCCTAAAGCTGGCTCGGCAGCCTGACTTTCAAGATACTCTATAAATTGAGGTGTATTTAACAGTTGATTAATCTCCATATTCAATTGATTGACCACGCTAACTGAAGTGCCTATAGGAGCAAATACCCCCCACCACAATTTGCCTTTAAATTCATCTAAGCCAACCTCTTTATAAGTAGGAACTTGAGGTAATATTTTTAATCTATTTTGGCTTGATACCGCAATCACATCTAATTGACCACTTTTGAT
This sequence comes from uncultured beta proteobacterium, assembly GCA_903821995.1. Taxonomy (GTDB): domain Bacteria; phylum Pseudomonadota; class Gammaproteobacteria; order Burkholderiales; family Burkholderiaceae; genus Polynucleobacter. The sequence continues at coordinate 29,203 of CAIJNI010000085.1, read as the reverse complement.
TTGGCCTAAAAAATTACCCAAAGCTGCAGCTGATATTTGAACCTCTCCCGCTTGCAAAGCTAAAGATACTGGCCCACCACCTTTATATGGAATACCAATAATTTTGGCATTCCAAAAACTATTTAACCAAGAAAGAAAAATTTCAGGATATGAACCAGGGCCAATAGTGCCAAAATTAATATCATTAGGATTATTTTTTGCTAATAGTTGAAAATCTCGTACGGTTTTAATTTTAGAGTTTTTCGACACCACAACTGCACCAGTTAATGAATAGAAATTTGCTACGGGTACAAATGCTTTCATTGGATCAAATGGGTGCTTTTCATATAGCAATGGATTAATTGAAGTTATACCTGTATTTAATACACAAAAAGTATACCCATCAGGATTAGCTCTTGCACAAGCTTCTCCACCTATCATTCCATTTGCTCCAGTAAGGTTTTCAACGACTATAGCTTGTCCTAATTTTTGCGACAAAGCCAAAGAGGCTTTACGAACAATAGCATCCGTCACACCACCTGCAGCAATTGGCACAATTATTTTTATAGGCTTGCTGGGCCAATTGTTTTCGGCCTGACTTTGAAATCCTATTATTAAACCAAGCATACATAAAACTAGGCGTATTTCCTTCATGATTAAACCTTCACATTAATTTTTAGGTTATAAAAGTCCTGCTTTGGTCAACCCAAGTCGAATCTCTTGACGTTCTTTGTCATTTACATTTAACTCTGGTGGTTTTACTAAACCACTACTAAATACGCCCAGTTGAACCAAAGCTTCTTTAGTAGAGGCACTATAAGTAACTCGCCTTGGAACCCGCTCACTCCATACATGAGTTATCAATGGCATTAATCGATACATAAACACTTCACGTGCTTCATTAAACTGATGATTTAAACAAAGTTCTACAAATTTTGACCAATGCTCAGTCGCTATATTACTAATGCCAATACAAACTCCATCTGCCCCAATCATCATTTTTGAAAGTAGTCCTGGTGCATCTCTTGCCGCTAATACCGATATTTTGCCTTTTAAAGCTTCATATTGCTCAGCATATAACTCTAAATGCCGTATTGCATGTTTAACGCCAACAACCTGATCAATCTCGGCTAACCTCACCATGGTTTCGGTATCGTACCAATTACCTGAAGCATACGGATATTGAAATATAACTAATGGCAAATCCACTTTTTCTGCTATCTCTGAGAAAAAAGACACTGGCGCATGCCACGATCTGGCCAAGATTCTCCTAGGCATGTAATCAAATGGGGGAATAACTAAAACACCGTCAGCGCCAGCACTCTTAGCTTCCTTTATTTGTTGAACCATCTCTGGAATAGATGGCGCAGCAACACCCGAAATAACAAGTTTCTTGGCTGGGAAGTTGTCTCTAGCAATTTCGATAACTTTTTGCCTCTCCGCAGGGCTTAATGAAAGCATCTCACCTTGGTGCCCATTAACAGCAATACCACCCACTCCTTTAATTTTCCCCATAGAGGAGATGTGTTGAGAAAAATCCTTCTTAATAATTTTAAGGTTTTTATCAAAAGGTACTGATGGGGCAGGATATAGACCCTTTAACTTAATTTTCTTGGTACGTGACATATTGCCTCCTTGTTTATTTAATTTTTAATGTTAATCTTACACACATAGTTATTAATTCGGTTTTTTATAGGCGGTATTCTTTTATATAAAAAATTTAAACTGTTACCACTCGCAATATATGCCCTACAGCCTATCTTAATCAAGATAATCTCTGATTTCGTGAGGATCGACCATTCCCCTAACAAAAGGAGAATCGTGGAATTTAAAAACACATTAACTTACCACTCATAAGCAACTCTGTGCGATGGAATACTTACTGATTATTTTTAATTAAAGCCTCACTAAAAAGGTATGACTTATATCACCTGCTTTTGCAGTCTTAAAGCATTAATAATGACAGAGGCTGAACTAAAGCTCATTGCAACAGCTGCAATCATTGGAGAAAGTAAAGTTCCAGTCATTGGGTAGAGAACGCCTGCTGCAATAGGAATACCAATTACGTTATATAAAAAAGCAAAAGCTAAGTTTTGTTTCATATTTCGAACTGTATTTACAGATATTTTTATTGCCTCAGCAATCGCACGCAAATCACCTTTCACCAAAGTCAGTTGAGCGCTATTCATAGCCACATCAGTGCCAGTGCCCATAGCAACGCCGATATCTGCTTTAGCTAAAGCCGGAGCATCATTGATCCCGTCTCCCACCATTGCGACTATGTGTCCTTTTGCTTGAAACTCCGCTACTAAGGAAAGTTTATCTTCTGGTTTAACCTCCCCATAAAATTCACTAATCCCTAAAATATCTGCTACTGCTTTTACAGTAGATACCCCATCTCCTGAAACAACAACAATATTAAGTCCACTCTGTTGTAAATCTTGAATTGCTTGAAATGTTGATTTCTTAATTGGATCTGATACAGCAATAAAGCCTGCAAGATTTTTCTCAACCACTAAAAACATAACACTTGCACCTTTTTTTCGTAATTCTTCAGCTTGTCGATCTAAATTTTGTATATCAACATTTAATTCAAACATCAATGCGGCATTACCTAAAGTTACAAATTGATTATCCACATATCCACTAACTCCCATTCCAGTATGAGAATTAAATTGAGTCACATGACTCATCACTAAATGTCGCTCCTGTGCCGCCGAAATAATTGCTCTTGCTAATGGATGCTCACTTCCCTGATCTAAGCTAGCAGCTAGTTTTAAAATCGTCCCCTCATCAAAGCCTGGTAAAAATATAACTTCCTGAAAGATAGGCCGCCCTTCAGTCAAAGTTCCTGTTTTGTCGACGAGAAGAGTGGTTATAGTTTGTAACTTTTCAATCGCTACGGCGTCTTGAAATAAAATCCCTTTCTTTGCAGCTACTCCTGACGCAACCATAATAGACATTGGTGTAGCCAAGCCTAGCGCGCAGGGGCAAGCAACAATTAAAACAGCTACAGCATTGATTAGCCCATAAACCCAACTCGGTTGTGGTCCCAAGAAGCCCCACACTAGTAGGGTGGTCAAGGCAACTGCAACAACTGTCACCACAAAGTACTTTGCCACAATATCAGCCATTTTTTGCATTGGCGCTTTAGATCTCTGTGCCTTTGAAACTAGTTGAATAATTTGCGATAACATTGTTTGTAAACCAACATGCTTAGCCTTAATCACTATTGATCCAGTTGTATTTAAGGTGGATCCTATTACAAAATCTCCAATCTTTTTATTGACTGGTATTGGTTCGCCAGTAATCATTGACTCATCAATTAAGCTCCCTCCTTCAACCACTATGCCGTCTACTGATACTTTCTCTCCCGGTCTTACTCTCAAAAGATCGCCAACATGAATATGATCGATTTCGACATCTTCTTCAATACCGTCTTGTGTAATTCTTCGTGCCATTTTAGGCGCCAAATTAAGCAAGGATTTAATCGCTAATGAAGTCTGCGATCTAGCGCGAAGCTCCATGACTTGACCTAGTAATGTCAAAGTAATAATGACTACAGCAGCTTCAAAATAGATCGATACCCGCCCCATTGATTGGAAATTCAAGGGGAAAATTTCAGGGAAAATAACAGCGATAATGCTATACACAAAGGCGGAAAATATACCCATACCAATAAGCGTCCACATATTGGGGCTTTTGTTTTTTAATGATTGAATAGCCCTCTCAAAAATAGGCAATCCGGCCCAAAGTACTACGGGTAATGAAAATCCGAATTCAATCCATCCCTACATTTCCATTGAAAATAGACTCAATTGATGCCCAAACATAGCCAATACAAAGACAACACCACTGAGCGGCAAACTAAACCAAAAATATTTCGTAAACATTTTCAGTTCTGAGTTTTCATCACCATCAATGATTGGCACTTCTGGCTCTAAGGCCATCCCACATTTTGGGCAATAGCCAGGAGCATCTTCACTCACTTCGGGATCCATTGGACAAATATATTTTGCACCAACGATTACCGGCATTTTCTTCGGCAAAGAAAATGCTTTTTGGAGATAAGACTCAGGGGCTAGTAAGAATTTCTCTTTACATCGCCCTCCACAAAAGTAATATGTGACATCTTTATATTGAGTGAAATTTTTAGAGTCTACCGTTACAGACATGCCACAAACAAAATCTTTTAATGTGCCAGATTTCTCATGCCCATCAAGCTCGTTATTCATAGATTCCTATAGAAAGTGACAGCCTCCACAAAGTGAAGATACTTTCATGATAGTCTTTTTTTTAATCATCATCGGCGTATTGACGTACTTCTGCTAATTAGGATTAACTCCTATTTTTTTAGCCAATTCTTTCATTCCAAGTAAGTCTTGCTCTGTGAATTTTTTAAAATTTTCTGGCTTAGATACAACAGGAACCAAACCAGCTTCATCAAATTGTTTTTTAACCTGCGGATCATCGATTGCCTTAACTATTTCTTGATAAAGGATATTTACTAACTCTGGTGGAGCTTTAGCTGGCAACCAAACTCCAAACCATCCTATTAATTCATATCCAGCGACTCCAGCTTCTTGCATTGTTGGTACATCTGGCAATGCATTCCATCTAGTAGGTCCGGTAATTGCCAATGCTTTTATCTTACCGCTCTGAACTAATGAAAGTAAATTTTGAGTACCGACAAAACAAAGGTCAATATGTCCTCCCATCAAGTCACTGATTGCTGGGGCCGTTCCCTTATATTCTATATCTGTCATTTGTATACCAGTCATTGCTTTGAGCATTTCCGGGGCAATGTAAGTGATATTCCCAACACCAGCTGCGCCATAATTCAATTTTTTAGAACTCGACTTCGCATATTGGATAAATTCTGATACCGAATTCACCGGCATATTAGGATTAACCACAAATAATTGTCCATAATTTCTGGCGAGCATTGTTACTGGTGTGAAATCTTTGAGGAGGTCAAACGGTATTCCTGAATTGAATGCTGGATTAGATGTCATCGAACCAGTCGACAACAAAATGGTATAGCCATCAGGCTCTGCTTTAGCCACCATACTAGGTCCTACAATACCGCCACCACCACCTCGGTTATCGACCAATACTGTTTGACCCATTACAGTCGTTAGGCGTTGAGAAAGAATTCTAGCGATGGTATCTACCGGACCACCGACTGAAAATGGAATTACAATTTTTACTGACTTGCTTGGATAGCCCTTAAAGGCTGATTGAGCAAATGATGAATTCATTAACAACATGCTACTCAAAACAACCAGTGAGTAGTTTAAGATTTTGAACAGCTCTAATATATTTTTCATCTCCGAAACCTTTTAATTTTTTTATATTTTTAGAATATCAGTATTAATTGAGAATACTTTTAAAATTCGGGTTTTTACTAGTCTCGTTTTTTATAAAAATATAGCTTATTCTTTACCCGATTTTCATATGACTCTATATAAATCATGTAATATGGATGAATAATAAAAATTAGGGAGACACACCATGTGGAAAAAAATGGTTGTTGTTTTTTGCATTTCTTTTTCAGGATTAAACCTTTGCTTTTCTCAGGACAAAGATGCGACTCCATACCCTAATCATATTATTAAGTTAGTTGTTCCTTTTACAGCTGGAGGCCCAGCAGATGCCTTAGCAAGACCACTTGCTGAAATGCTATCTAAACGATACGGATACCAAGTTATTGTTGAGAATAAACCTGGAGCAAATACTGCCATAGCTTCACAATACGTTGCTAGAGCCAATCCCGATGGATATACCTTACTTTTAACAAGCGACGCAGGAATGTCATTAGTTCCTGCCACTCAAAAAAATATCCCCTACGATCCTGCAAAAGATTTTGTCCCTATCAGTATGGTTGCTCAACTAACACAAGTTTTATTTGTATATGCAGGTTTACCTGTTAAAAATTTAAAAGAGCTAGCTACCTTGGCTAGGAATACTCCAAAATCTCTCTCATATGCTTCCTACGGCAAAGGTAGTCAAAGTCATGTTTCTACTGAAGCGATGGATAAACTACTCAATATTGAAATGGTTCATATTCCATACATTGGTGCATCCACCGCATTTCCCGATCTTATAGCTGGAAACACACAAGTGATGATGTCTGCAATTTCTGGGCCACTGCCTTATATAAAATCAGGTAAGTTAAAGGCAATAGCTATGGCAGGACCAGAGCGACATAAATCACTTCCTGATACGCCAACATTTGCTGAAGCAGGCCTTCCTGGATTTGAATCTAGAGGTTGGTTTGGTGTCGTAGCCCCGGCTAAAACCCCTCCTGAGATTGTGAAATTGCTAAGTGAAAATATCTGGGTCATCTCTCAAACTGATGAGTTTATTTCTCAAACAGTTGATCGACATGGATTTGATGTTGCTAAAGTTAAACCATATGATTTTCCAGAATTTCTAAAACAAGATCGCATTAAATGGAAAACACGAGTAGAACAAATGGGTAATGCCTTAGATTAATTTTTTACAGGATTAAAAATGAAACAAATGAAGCAAGAAACTCGGGATGAAATGATTATTCAATGGGATGCCCCTATTCTCATGTCAGATGGCTTAACCCTTAGAGCTGATGTATTCCGCCCCATGGCTGAGGGAAAATTTCCTGTCATCATTACTTATGGCCCTTATGCAAAAGGTTTGCACTTTCAAGAAGGTTACAAAAGTCATTGGGCAAGGTTAACTAAATCAGTACCAGCACTTCTCACAAGAACTAGTAACAAATATCAGAATTGGGAACTTGTTGACCCAGAAAACTGGGTTCGTGATAACTATATTATTATCCGTGTCGACTCTAGGGGCGCCGGAAGATCTCCTGGCATGATGGATTGCTGGTCAGCGCAAGAAACACAAGATTTTCATGAATGTATCGAATGGGCCGGGACGCAATCTTGGAGCAATGGCAAAGTTGGACTTAATGGCATCTCGTACTACGCTATGAATCAATGGACTGTTGCTGCAACCAAGCCTAAACATTTATCCGCCATTTGTATGTGGGAAGGCTCTTCAGATTACTACCGCGAACTCGCAAGACATGGTGGCATTCTTTGCGACTTCTTGGATACTTGGTACAAACGTCAAGTCCTTGGGGTGCAGCACGGCGTAGGTGATCGGGGTTCAAAAAGTATTGTGACTAATGAACCTATCGCTGGCCCACTTAACCTCAATGATGAGGAACTGAAAAATAATCGCTTAGAAATTGATACTGAGGTTTTAAACCGCGAATTCATTGATGATTATTATTTAGCAAGGATGCCCGACTTCTCTCAAATTGATGTACCTCTTTTGTCAACTGCGAATTGGGGTGGTCAAGGACTCCACCCAAGAGGCAACTACGAAGGTTATTTACGCGCATCTTCAAAGCAAAAATGGTTAGAAGTCCATGGAGATACTCACTTTACCCATTTTTATAGCGAATATGGGGAACCTCTTCAGAAAAAATTCTTTGCCCACTTTTTAAAAGGGGAAAATACCGGATGGGAAAACCAGCCAGCAGTCTCCTTAAATATTCGTTGGCCAGGTGAAAAGTTTGTACTTCGGGCTGAGAACGAATGGCCTATTGCACGAACGCAATGGACAAAATTCTATCTGCATCCAGAGAATCTGGGCTTAAGCCCTGATATGCCTATTTCGGAGAAAACGTTGGGTTATCAAACTATGGCAGATGGGCTACGCTTTATGACCCCTCCTATGAGTAAGGATTTAGAAATTACAGGGCCATTAGCAGCAAAAATTTGGGTATCCTCGAAGACTAATGATGCTGATTTATTTTTAGTCCTTGGCGTCTATGATCCTGATGGAAAAGAAGTTGTTTTTGTGGGTTCAAATGACCCAAGAACACCCGTTGGACTTGGCTGGTTACGTGCTTCTCATCGCAAACTCGATCCTAAAAAATCTACCCCCTATCGCCCCTGGCATACACATGATGAGAAACTACCTCTCACCCCAAACAAAGCTGAAGAGTTAGATGTCGAAATCTGGCCAACCTCTATCGTAGTACCTCAAGGTTATCGCCTAGCTCTAACCATTCGTGGAAAAGATTATGAATTTGATGGAACTGCAGCTCCAATTCCCAATGCACCCTTTCCTATGAAAGGAGTCGGGCCTTTCACACACACGAATCCAATTGATCGCCCACCCCAGATTTTTAATACGACTAACTATCTCCACTTTTCTGAGGGCTCTATGCCATATGTGCTATTACCAATTATTCCATCAACAAGTAGTTGATCAAACAACTTATTCCTATATATCAGCATTCATAACAAATATTTAAATATTGAGGTATTCGCTTAATATCGATTATATTATTAGCTATTAAAAAATATTCCAAATAAAGGTGACAACCATGAAAAAAATCTATACTTCTATAGCTTTAATTCTTTTTTTCTTTCTAACCAACTCCTTTGCACAAGATGCCTATCCCACAAGACCCATTACTTTCATTATGGCAGTTGAGCCAGGGGCAGATGGTGATGTTCTCGCTCGACCATTATTAGATAAGGTTTCTAAAATCATTGGACAGCCCATCACGATTATAAATAAACCAGGTGCCGGAAGCTCAATAGGCTATAAAGAGATTTTTCAAGCTAAGCCAGATGGATATACGATAGGCTGGGGATCTGCCACAATCATCACTAATAAACTTCAAGGAGTATCTAATCTTGATTACAACAACTTTACGCACATGGGTGCCTATGCGACATTCTTTCCAATATTAATCGCGGCGACGAAAAGCAATACAAAATTTAATACCGTTCAAGAGGCGATCGCCTATGCAAAGGCCAATCCAGGAAAAATTAACTTAGCAACAGCTGGCGTTGGTCAAAGTTGGTGGGTTGGGTCACAAGTCTTTCTGACCGGTACTAATTTAAGCATGGCAAGTATCCCTGTCACAGGCGCAGGTGCGGCAGTAGCTGTCCTAGTTGGAGGTGGTCATGCAGAATTAGGCGTAGCTGGACTTGGGTCAGCTAAAGCGATGTTAGCCGGTGGTCAAGTGAAATTCTTAGCATCCTTATCCGACAATCGAGCGCCACCACCCTATGACAAATTACCTACGGTCAAAGAATTAGGCTATCCAGTAAGTTGGGAATCTACAAACGTGATTATTGGTCCACCCAACATGCCCAAAGAAATCACCCTTAAACTCACAAAGGCAATTGAACAAGCAGCTCAGGATCCTGATTTTATTAAATTTGTAAATGAACGTGATGCTCGCTGGGAATATCTGGCGCCCGAAAAAATCATTCCCGCTTTTGATCAACGTCGTATTGTCGTAAAAGAAATCATGGCAAAAGCTGGCTTACTAAAAGAATAATCCTAGCTCATTGAAATCAAGATCTTTAGAAGGTTTAGATACTTCTTTGAAATTTATACCCCTGTTCTTAATTTCGCTTGTAGTTATATCTCCAGCATCAGCAGAACTACAAGTGATAATCTCAGGGGGCTTTAGTGGTGCATACAAGCAGATGCTACCTACATTTGAAAAAACAACTGGCATCAAAGTCAAGACACTATCGGGAGCATCACAAGGATCAGGTCCTCAAACAATTAAATACCAATTAGAGCACGGCACATCTGCAGATGTTGTTATTTTATCCCGAGAGGGTCTTACTGAACTCATTAGTAATAACAAAATCATGCTTGGCACCGATGTTGATCTGGCTTTAGCTCCTCTTGGAGTGGCAGTGACATCGGGGATCTCTAAGCCCGATATTAGCTCTGTAACCTCGCTCAAACACACTCTTTTAAAAACAAAATTGATTATAGTCCCTGGTAGCACAAGTGGTATTTACTTAACCAATGATCTTTTCCCTCGATTAGGAGTTTCTGAAAGTATTCGGGTTAAAGTTACTGAGCGTGGAAGTCAGGCGACTACTCTTTTAGCAAGAGGGGAAGCTGATATGGCAATCCAACCTTCAAGCGAACTCGTCAATGTACCCGGTATTGATTATGTTGGTCGCCTTCCTGATGATGTGCAATTAGTTCAAGTTTTTACGGCTGCTATTGTCAATGGCACAAATGAAAGCGCGTCCGCGAAAAAATTAATTCAATTCTTAACTTCAGATCAAGCAATAAGCCCTATTAAAGATAACGGCTTAGACTTAGTCAAGAAATAATTCTTGGAGATTAAGATCTAATACGAACTAAGTATTGGATATCATGACTTCGCCACGCATAATCATTCGGGCTGTCCTTAATAAAGCTGCCTTAGTTACATTTTGCGTGTCTTGAGGATCCACCTCTAACTCAACAGTAAACTCTCCAGTTGGATGCTCAACAGAAATCAGCTTTGGATTTGTTTGAGGCACCTTTGCAATTCCTCGAGCAACACTCCCTTCTAAGATGCAAGCACTTCCGATGGTCACTGCAGCCAACACACCAACTGCTTCATGGCAAACATGAGGAATAAAACATCGCGTAGCAATACTCCCCCCCTCTTTAGGTGGCGCAATTAAACACATCTTTGGATAGGATTTTTTCAACACATCTCCTAATCCCATCAAAACGCCCGCCTTTAATCGTAAAACTTCTATTTGTTTTTTAAGTTCTGTATCTGCATTAAGTTGTGCAACAGACTCATAACCAGTCCTTGATAGATCCCTAGCACGCATTAATACCATTGGCATGCCATTATCAATACAAGTTACTTCAATATCATCTATGGTGTCTACCACATGACCTGTTGGTAATAGCCCGCTACACACCGATCCTGCGGTATCTAAAAAATTAATCTTAATAGGTGCAGAAAAGCCAGGTACGCCATCAATCTTGGCAAGCCCATCATAAGTTAATACTTTATTCGGAGTTTGTACTGTGATATCACATTGCATTCCTGTATTTAACGTGAGTACCCGAAAGGTAGTCGTCTCACTCTGCGCTTTTAGTAAACCAGTTTCAAGAGCAAATGGTACAACTGCTGCAAGCATATTTCCGCAATTTGGAGAGGTATCTACGATGTCTTGATCCACCATCACTTGAGCAAATAAAAAATTTAAATCAACGCCAGGGTCTTTCCCCAAACTAACAATACCAACCTTGCTAGTCAGTGGATTTGCTCCACCTAAGCCATCAATTTGTCTTTTATCAGGTGACCCCATCACTTCAAGGAGTATACGATTTCTCTCCTGAGGGTCAGACGGAAGATCAGATTCTAAAAAGAAAGGTCCACGAGAAGTTCCGCCTCTCATCAACATTGTCTTAATGGGTCGCTGCATATAATTTTGACCTTGACTATTGAGTTGGTATATTAGCCTTTTTAATCACTGAAGCCCAGTGATTAATTTCTTCAATAAGAAATTTCTTTGCAGACTCGGGTGAAGATGATTGCGGCGCCATATAAATTTCTTCTAATTTTAACTTAACATCAGGTGAGTTAAGGGCACTAACAATCGATTTATTTAATTTAGCAATAATATCAGGAGGTGTTTTATCCGGCGCTGCTAAAGCATTCCATGAAGAAGCTGTGAAGTTGTTTATACCTAATTCTGTCACTGTTGGTACATCAGGATAGAAAGGTGAACGCTTTGCCCCCGTTACCGCCAAAATCCTAATTGCATTTGCTTTGACTTGTGAAGAGATAGGCCCTAGTATTTCCGAAGCTAATTCAATCTGATTGCCCCTAAGAGCTGTGACTACAGCTGAGGTACTATTAAATGGCACCACTTCAAACTTAAGCCCACTTTGACTCCTAAAAAGTTCCGCAGCTAAGTTCTGAGTACTACCAATGTTGATACTACCCATATTAATTTTATTTGGATTAGCTTTTGCAAAAGACATCAATTCTTTGAGCGTCTTAAATTGAGAGTCAGATCCAACGACAATGCCAATATCAAAAGTTCCTAAGGTAGATATCACGTTGAAGTCATTGATCGTATCGTAAGGAAGAGAGCTAAATAAACTTGCACTGATCGCGTTACCGTTAGACATTAATAATAATGTGTATCCGTCAGGATTGGATTTAGCAACTGCTTGTGCGGCTGCTATGCCGCCTGCTCCAGGTCGATTATCTACAATTACCCCCTGACCCAAAATTTCAGATAACTTAAGCGCGACGACGCGCGTACTAAGATCAGCAATGCCACCAGGTCCAAAAGGAACAATAATGCGAATGGGTTTAACTGGATAGGTGGCTTGTGAAAAGCAAGTATTTGAAATGAATAAGACGCCAAAAAGAATACTAAACAACAACTTTTTAAGTTTGCTAGATAACATATTTCTCCTACTTTTTATATAGATCATGCCGATGGCCAGTACAAACGAGTTGGGTTAGAAACTAAAAGTTGACGCTGCAACTCATCCGTCTGCGCAATATGGGGTATCCAATCAACTAATAGACCGTCATCTGGCATATGGTCTTTTAAATTAGGATGAGGCCAGTCTGTTCCCCATAGAACACGTTTGGGAAAACTCTCAACCAGGTGTCTAGCAAAAGGAAGCACATCCTGATAGGCATTTCTTTGGCCATCTAGAGCACTTGCGCCATTAATTGATAGTCGCTCTGGACATGTCACTTTAGACCAGATGTTCTCATGTTCTTGCATAAGCTTGATGAATAGCTGAAATTCTGGTCCCACTATAGGTTTACTAACATCTGGACGCCCCATATGATCAACCACCACAATTGTCGGTAAACTAGTAAAAAAATCCCATAACTCCGGCAAATCTACCGATTCAAAATAAATTACGATATGCCAACCTAACTGCTTAATCCGATTTGCTAATTCTATTAGCTCATCTTTAGGGGTAAAGTCCACTAACCTTTTGACAAAGTTAAATCTTAAAGCTCTTACTCCAGCAGCATGTAATTTTTCTAACTCTATATCAGTTACCGTTTTTTTAACTGTAGCAACACCTCTTGCACGCCCATGACTAGAAATGAGTGCATCAACTAATGCACTATTATCAGCCCCGTGACAGGTCGCCTGCACAATAATATTTTTGTCAAATCCTAAATGATCTCGCAATGCAAACAGTTGATCTTTTGAGGCATCACATGGTGTATATTTCCGCTCTGCTGCAAAAGGAAATAATTCCCCTGGGCCAAAAACATGACAATGCGCGTCGATTGCACCCTTTGGTAGAATAAAATTCGGTGTGGAAGGATTGGCATACCAATCTAACCAACCTTTAGTTTTTTCAAATTTCATATCTTTTATTTAATCAATGTACTTTAAGCCAGCTTTTTCTAAAGCATCACGCATCTTATTAAGATCTAAGCCTAGAGCACCAGCAGCTAATTGAGAACGCTTTTCAGCTTCATTGGTTTCGCGGGATTGAGCAGCCTTTGCAACCTGATGAGCAAATTTAGCAGGAACGACAACAATGCCGTCATCATCTGCAATGATGACATCACCAGGATTGACCAATGCACCAGCACATACTATTGGAATATTAACAGAACCTAATGTCGATTTAACTGTCCCTTTTGCACTAATCGCTTTACTAAAAACTGGGAAGCACATCTTAGTAAGTTCCTCAACATCTCTAACACCACCATCAATGACTAAACCTTTGGCTCCCTGAGCTCGAAAAGATGTTGCCAATAAGTCCCCAAAAAAACCATCTGTATTCTCAGCCGTTACAGCAGCAACCACAATATCACCTTCTTTAATTTGTTCGGCAGCTACATGCATCATCCAATTATCTCCGGGGTGCAATAATACTGTCACTGCTGGACCACAGCACTTCGCCCCCCTATAAATAGGACGCATAAATGTTTGCATTAACCCGACCCGCCCCATTGCTTCATGAATGGTTGCAACGCCAAATTTAGATAACAACTCGACTGATTCCTTATCAGCTCTAACTATATTGCGTTTAACTATTCCTAAATTATTCATCGACGTCTTTCTAAATGTATGCCTGATTAAAGGCCTTTGTTTTTCAATGTTTGATCTAAACGTTTAAATATTTTTCTAGCATTGCCCTCATATATCAACTGACGATCGGACTGAGATAATAAGGTTGAATTCTCTATATAACGCTTTGTATCGTCATAGTAATATCCGGTCTCTGGGTCAATCCCACGAACTGCGCCAATCATTTCAGAGGCAAATAAAATATTACCTACTGGTATAACCTTGGTCAACAAATCTATCCCTGGTTGATGATACACACAGGTATCAAAGAATATGTTGTTTAAGAGGTGTTCTGTCAGTAGTGGTTTTTTCAACTCTTGTGCCAAACCTCTAAAACGACCCCAATGATAAGGGACAGCTCCCCCTCCATGAGGTATTAGGAATTTCAGGTCAGGAAAATCTTTAAATAGATCCGATGTTAAACATTGCATAAAAGCTGTTGTATCAGCATTTAAATAATGAGCGCCAGTAGTATGAAAACAATGATTACAACTTGTACTGACATGAATCATTGCTGGAATAGCGTATTCAACCATTTTTTCATAGATCGGATACCAATGTTTATCCGACAATGGTGGGCCCTGCCAATAGCCACCGGATGGATCTGGATTTAAATTAATCCCAACAAAGCCATACTCTTTGACACATCTCTCTAATTCAGGAATTGATGTCTTTGGATCAACGCCAGGTGACTGAGGTAGCATTGCGGCACCAATAAAATGATCAGGAAATAACTGAGATACCCTGTAACATAATTCATTACAAATTCCAGCCCAAGTCGATGATGTATTGAAATCACCAATATGATGGGCCATAAAACTTGCTCTGGGAGAAAATATGGTCAAATCGCTCCCGCGTTCTTTCATCTTAACAAGTTGATTAGTTTCTATAGATTCACGTAACTCATCATCACTAATTTTAAGATCTCTCACTTTAGGTCCCAAATCAGGAGTATTTAAATTCGCGATTTGTTTATTTCGCCACTCTTCAAGGGCTTTTGGAGCTGTAGTGTAATGTCCGTGGCAATCAATAATCATTTCATTCATCACTTTCAAAAAATTTAAACTCTTGAATACAACAATCGCCTTAAATTATTACTTACACAACGCTAGGAAGTCTGTCACGTCCTGCAAATGATCTAAGTTCCAAATCATTTCAACTAAAGATTGGGATTTTTCAAGCCCAATGATTGATTTAGTGTTTGATATAAACTTTTTTTCTAAATTTTTATCGGATATTGGATTAGCTACCGTTCCACTAGCATGCTCGATAAATACTTCCTCACTACCGTTTTCTGAGTCTATTCTTGCAAATGCCTGATCACTGTTTAATGATTCATCTACTGTCACAATAATTTTCTGTCGTAGCTTTTCAACTTCAGGATCAAGAACTCTTGAATCTGAATATTGCTCTATTCCTGCCTGACCATCTGTAAATGCAATTGCAACACTATGATAAATACTAAATTTTGATTGAAGCCCTGAAGTCGGAGCTACCGTTCCTGTAATCGATACAACCAGTGGATTTACTTTAATCTGAATGGATTTAATCTTACTATGATCCCATTTTTTTAATTGATTCAATTTAATCATGGCATCAATAGCAGGATGCAAAACCACTCCGCATGCATAGGGCTTAAATCCGTTATTATCTATTTCCCAACGTTGCCCCAAATTCTGCACTAAATTTTCAGGTTCTGATGTTGAACTATAAATACGGCTAAAACCTCTTTTACCTTCAACAATTTCTAAACTACTATTAAATCCTTTCATCGCCAAACGTGCTGATAAGATGCCATTTGCAGCTGCTTTACCAGCATGAAATGATTTGCACATCGTGCCACGATTCTGCTGCATACCACTTGCTTGAGTCCCTGCAATTCCCATGGCATATGTTATTTGCGTTGCGTTTAGGCCTAATAATTTAGAGACAGCAACGGCGGCCGCAAAGTGCCCGAGGGTCCCAGTCAAGTGCCAACCACCAGCATGATGCCTTGGAGATGATTGCCCTACCCGTACTCCGGCCTCAAAGCCACATATGTAGGCTAATAAAAAATTCTTTCCATTTGTTACTTGACGTTGAGATTCAGAAACTAAGGCCGCTAAGGTAGGTGAACTGGCATGAAGTACAACTCCCCCCATATGAGTATCATCAAAATCTAATAAATGCCCCATTTGCCCATTGACCATTGCAGCGTCCATATAACTCAAAGATATCCCTTTACCTAAAACTTGTGATTTTTTCTGTTCACCATTTTCTTTTAATGTTTCTATCAGAATTTCCGGGGTAGCATGGGTGCTTGCAATTAATACACAACCTAACCAATCTAGAACCCCCCTTTTAGCAGAGTGAATCGTTGTCTCAGAAATATCCTCATATTGAGTCATGGCAATAAATCTAGCAAAATCTTCTGTAAACGTTGGACTTCCAGCATCCCTAATGTGCATACTCATTAATTATCCTTAATCAACATTTATTTTTACTTTATTAATCACTTCACTCCAACGCTTTACCTCTAATTCAATTGTCTCCCCAGCTTCTTTGGCTCCGCCTTGAACAGGTTCCATTGCATATCTTTTTAATAACTGCTGTGTTCCATTTGATTTAAGCGTAGTCTGCGCCGCCACTCGAAGTTTAGCTAGAACATCTGCCGGCAAATTACTAGGCGCATAAACACCATACCAGCCCGAAACATCATAGTCCTTTACTCCCCCCTCAGACATACTTGGAACATCTGGCAATGCAGATGACCTGATGCTTGATGTCACCGCAATTGCTCTAAAACGCTTTGCTACTATTTGTGGGCTTAATTCAGGAATGGAGCCAAACATCATTTCTACATCTCCTGACATTAATGCATTTAAAGCAGGTCCTGCACCTTTATAAGGAACATGCAAAACTTCGACTCCAGCTTTACTTTTAAAAAGCTCAGCCGCCAAGTGAATCGCCGACCCAGAGCCTGCTGATGAATAGTTAAATTTACCCGGATTAGCCTTCAATAAGGCTATCAATTCCACTATATTTTTTGCTGGTAAATCATTCTTCACGACTAAAACATAAGCTGAGCGACCGATGAGGGTGATAGGCTCTAATAATTTAATATTAATACCAGCCTTAGGATATAAAGCAGGAGCTGAAGCTGTAGCAAGACTTCCTAGAAGTAAAGTGTACCCATCTGAAGGAGCCTGAATCGCGCTTAAAATCCCTAAAGTCCCCCCTGATCCACCTTTATTTTCGACTATGATCGTTTGACCTAAATTTTTCCCAAACTCTATTGAAAATAAACGGGCAATACCATCAACAGCTCCTGCTGGAGCAAACGGCACAACTAGTTTAATTGCATGTTCAGGGTAATCTGCTTTAGCGATAGAGCTAAATAAAACACTTATACATAAAGTGATTAGTATTAGTTTTAGTTTTGAATTTATAAAAACCATTCAGATCACAGTAGTTTTGACATTTCTATTTAATGGGTAGTATGACATTAAATCTGATAAGTTAATTTAACTAGATGCTTTATTCGATGCTATATTTAATTCCTTAGAAATTATATAGCCATAGTCTATATCCCCTTTAGAAACACTTCAAATCAAATTTAGCGGAAATTACGCGCAAAAAAAGCCACCCTGAAAGGGTGGCATTGCATAGACTTCTGCAAAGTTACTACGTCTTTACTGCCTAGATCAACAACACAAATTCTTACAAAGCCTTTAATCTATCAATTCGGATAAAATATTTTCTTGCATAGGCAAGTAGTTGACCATCGGTGGGATGATCAACAGTTTCTACGCCAACAATTTTTTCAAAAATTTTATGATCATGTAGATTTGCATGTTTTACGAGCTCTAACTTAGCTGAACCGGGTCCAACAATCAGTATTTCCTTAACATCAGACACAGCGTGAATGACTTGATGAAAAAATGGATGGTTTTCCGGAGCATTACCATCGCCAACCGTATTTGCTTTATGATGCAAATGAGGTTGTGAGTTTTCACTTTTAATAACTTCGTTATTAGCTGAATCAAAATAGATTACATGAGCTTGTTTATGATCTATCCAGATGATTACGTGATTTGTTCTCATTACACGTCCAGTGACTTAAATTTATAATTTGATTTTCACTGGTATCTTTAATACTCAATTGACAAATATCATATAAAGAGCATATTTTTGAATAATATCCTCCATCTCAGATATCTTGAAGGCCTGATGGACTTTGAATCCCCTCATAAGTCTAGGCAATCTCGAACTAAAAACCTCTGAGTTAAGTTAATTTCTTCTCCCAGAGGCTCCAAGTTAGGAGCTCAGTTGCCGTCACTGCTGATGAAAAGCAATGACCCACTGCAATTGCAATCTTATTAATTATTTTTGATCAGTGGGCATTTGCTCTCTGCTAATGACGCAAAAGCTTGATTACCGGGAATAGTTTGTTTTAGGACATATAAATCCCAAGGCCCTTTACTTTGTGTCGGTGTCTTGACTTGAAATAGGTACATATCATGCACCATGAGACCGTCTTCACGTAACACTCCATTTTTAGTATAAAAGTCATTTACTGGAGTGGCTCTCATTTTTGCCATCACTGCGCCAGCTTCAGAAGTTCCAGCTGCTTTAATTGATTTCAAATAATGCATAATTCCCGAGTAAGTGCCTGCTTGGATCATTGAAGGCATTGATTTATGTCTATCATAAAATCGCTTTGACCATGCTCGCGTCTCATCATTTAAATCCCAATAAAATGCCTCTGTTAATTGAATCCCCTGAGCTGTCTCTACACCTATTCCATAAACATCCGTGACATATGTCGTTAAACCCACTAATTGTTGTTTTTTGCTTTTAAGTAAGCCAAATTCTTTTGCACCTTTTATTGCATTAACTGCATCTGTGCCAGCATTAGCCAACCCTATGACCTTTGCTCCAGATGCTTGAGCTTGAAGTAAAAATGAACTGAAGTCAGGTGTGTTGAGTGGGTGTTTAATAGATCCGATTACTTTTCCGCCGCCGGCATCTAGGACGTCAGTAGTATCTTTTTCTAATGAATGTCCAAATGCATAATCTGCCGTTATAAAAAACCAACTATCTCCCCCTTGCTTTAAGACAGCTTTCGCGGTGCCATTGGCCAATGCATATGTGTTATATACCCAATGTGCAGTTCTGTCATTACAGTTTTCATTTGTAATGCGACTTGACCCCGATCCGGTATTAATAACAATTTTATTTTTTTCTTTTGCAATAGCCATTACCGCCAGCCCTACATTACTCGCCGCCAAATCAACAATAACATCAACCTTTTTGGTGTCATACCATTCACGGGCTTTGGTAGCTCCAATGTCAGTTTTATTTTGATGATCTGCAGATAACAATTCGATAGGTACACCCAATACATTTCCACCAAAATCTTCAATTGCCATTTTGGCTGCAACTACACTTCCTAACCCACCCATCCCCGAATACACTCCGGATTGATCATTTAAAACACCAATTCGTATAGCTCCACTTGGTACTTTCGATTCTTGAGCAATGGCTACGCTCCCGCACAACACTAATGTTAGTACTAATAAGTGTTTACTATATCGTTTCATTTTTATCCCCTTTGATGTTGTTAAGACAATAGCTATAAATGACCGATTGATTTAAATCGCTTCTATAATTCTTATGTCTCTGACTGCGGAATTTCCGAGAGCTTTTAATGCCTCCTGATAACCAATACTCTTGTAGGCTGCTAATGCTATTTCTAAACTTTCAAATTCAATTAATACCACCCTTTGTTGTAAGCCAGCTTCAATAATTGCGACCGGCTCACCGCGCGCCAAAAATTTACCACCATTAGCTATCATGGCAGGCGCAGCAAGTTTGGCATAGGCTGTTAAGGCCTCCTGATTTGATACTGACTGGTAAACACTAACCCAATATACTTTTTTCATTTAAAACCTTTCAACAGTTAATTCACTATGCATTGATTTTTTAATTAAGTTCTTTGTTAAATTACGAAGACTCTATGTTCATGTATATGAACTTGTTTTAAAGTGTAGTCATCATCAATTCCCTAGTCAATCCTGATTTATCAGTACTCCAAATTAATGTCTTACTGATTAGGAAGGCAGTTCCCCCCAAGTCTAGAAAACTTAATCGGTAGAAAGATTCTTTTTTAATAAAATCAATCAGTTCGATTGATCGGATGCGCGACAAACCTCGCCATTCATGGCGGGGAAGAATAGCGCGGACAGCGCAGTCATCCTAGAACTTAATGTGGTGTTTGTTGTTGTTCGATGTACTGCCGAATAATCGCTATTGGCGCTCCGCCGCAACTCCCCGCAAAGTAGCTTGGTGACCACAGCGCTCCACCCCACAGCTTATTTGTAATGCTGGGGTAGCTCTTGCAGCCTAAGCGTGGTAGGAATCCTCTCCCTTTAGGGAGGGGATGATGTCAATTGAGTTATTTAAGACTAATTTTGGTCTTTTATTAAAATTTCAGTTAACCTTGAGTAAGAATGATTAGTTCAACCATAGATAAAAGATAAACTAATGCTTAAAAAAGAGCATAAAAAAATTGATTACGACCATGCACTACTTCAACTTCAAGTAGAACTTGTAAAGATGCAAAAAGAAATCATTGCTTCACGCAAGCGTGTTTTAGTAATCTTCGAGGGACGTGATGCCGCAGGCAAAGACGGAAGTATTAAAAGAATCGTCGAACATCTTAGTCCGAGAGATACAATCGTTGTTGCCCTTGGCAAACCATCAGAGCGTGAAGCTGGAGAGTGGTATTTTCAACGATATGTTAATGAGCTTCCAAGCAAAGGAGAACTTGTCCTTTTTAATCGCAGTTGGTACAACCGAGCTGGTGTTGAGCCAGTAATGGGATTCTGCACCGCGGCAGAATATAAACAGTTCATGAATACGGTGAATACTTTTGAAGGCATGCTAGTTGAATCTGGCATACATATCATTAAATACTATCTTGATATCTCTAAAAAAGAGCAAGCTATGAGACTAAAAGATAGGGAAGTTAATCCACTTAAACAATGGAAGATAAGTCCAATTGATAAAGTTGCTCAAAAAAATTGGGGAAAATATAGCTCCGCAAGAAATTCAATGCTAATAAAAACAAATCATGTCAAAGCACCCTGGACTATCATTTGTGCAAATGATAAGAAATTAGCCCACATCAATATTATTCGTGATTTATTGACTCAAATTGATTACCCTGACAAGAATAAAAAAATTCTTAGAACTGATTTGGGTCTTATCAAAAAGTGGCCTTCAAAATCAAAAAAAATACCTAAATTAGAACCGTAGTTTTCTATGCTTTAAACCAAGCCATATTAACGCATTTAAATAAAAAGACCTGCCCATGGTGATGAACAGGTCTGTTTTTACAAAGAATTTTAATTACGCTTTGAAAGACTCCAACAAAGTATTGTAAGTAGCACTAGGCCTCATCACAGCATTCATCTTGTTGACATCAGGTTTGTAATATCCCCCAATATCAACAGGTTTTCCTTGAATCTCTGATAGTTCGCCTACAATTTTTTTCTCGTTTTCAGTCATCCCTTTGGCAAGTGCTGCAAATTTACTTTGCAATTCCTTATCCTCTGTCTGAGCTGCTAACTCTTGAGCCCAATACATTGCCAAATAAAACTGGCTACCACGGTTATCTAACTCACCAGTTTTAGTGGAAGGATTCTTACGATTTTCAAGTAACTTACCCGTAGCAGAATCGAGTGTCTTGGCTAGTATTTTGGCTTTGTTATTGTTATTTTTGATACCTAAATCTTCAAAAGAAACAGCCAAAGCTAAAAACTCTCCTAACGAATCCCAACGCAAATGATTTTCCTCAACAAGCTGCTGAACATGCTTAGGAGCTGATCCTCCCGCTCCAGTTTCATATAAACCACCTCCAGCCATTAAAGGCACAATGGATAACATCTTTGCAGAAGTTCCTAGCTCCATGATTGGGAACAAATCGGTCAAGTAATCACGCAAAATATTACCAGTTACCGAAATCGTATCAAGTCCACGAACCACTCTTTCTAAAGTAAATCGCATTGCACGAACCTGAGACATAATTTGAATATCTAAGCCAGTGGTGTCGTGATCTTTAAGGTAGGTATGCACTTTTTTAATTAATTCATTTTCATGAGGCCGATACGGGTCGAGCCAAAAAATTGCAGGCATTCCAGAGTTTCGAGCCCGAGTAACTGCGAGCTTAACCCAATCCCGAATTGGAGCATCCTTGGCTTGGCACAACCTCCACAAATCTCCTTCTTCTACCTCTTCACTCATTAAAACTTCACCTGTAACTAAGTCAGTCACATTAGCAAGTCCAGCTTCTGGGATCTCAAAAGTTTTGTCATGTGATCCATATTCTTCAGCTTGTTGCGCCATTAAGCCAACGTTAGGAACTGTACCCATTGTTTTGGGATCAAAGTTGCCATGCCACTTACAGAAATTAATCACTTCCTGATAAATCCTTGCAAATGTTGATTCAGGCATGACTGCCTTAACTTCTTTTAAATGCCCATCAGCGCCCCACATCTTGCCACCATTTCGAATCATCACTGGCATCGAAGCGTCCACAATGATGTCGTTCGGAGAATGAAAGTTCGTGATCCCTTTAGCTGAATCAACCATGGCTAAAGCAGGACGTTTTTCATGACATGAATGTAAGTCTCTTCTAATTTCATCCTGTTTGCTTTCAGGTAGAGTTGAAATCTTCTCGTATAAATTGACCATGCCATTGTTTACATTGACACCTAATTCATCAAATAGCTTCCCGTGTTTAGCAAATGCATCTTTGTAGTAAACCTTAACGCAATGCCCAAAAACGATAGGATGGGATACCTTCATCATTGTTGCCTTCACATGCAATGAGAACATAACACCTGTTTTGTAAGCGTCGTCCATCTCAGTTTCATAAAACTCAAGCAACGCTTTCTTACTCATGAACATGCTGTCTACAACTTCTTTATCAAGCAGAGATAATTTGTCTTTTAAAACAATAGCTTTCCCACTCTTTGTGATCAATTCCATTTTTACATCACGTGCTTTATCTAAGGTGATTGACTTCTCACCAGCGTAGAAATCGCCATGATGCATGTGAGACACATGTGAGCGTGAAGCTTGGCTCCAAACAGCCATAGAGTGTGGATTTTTACGTGCATACTCTTTTACAGCCTTAGGTGCACGACGGTCAGAATTTCCCTCTCGCAGTACTGGATTAACGGCGCTTCCAGTACATACTGTATAGCGCGCCTTGATAGCTTTCTCTTCCTCAGTCTTAGGTGCTTCTGGAAAATCAGGTAATTTATACCCTTTAGATTGCAATTCTTTGATTGCACCAATTAACTGAGCTACTGGAGCACTAATATTTGGCAATTTGATAATGTTTGCATCTGGTTGCAAAGTTAACTTACCTAATTCTGCCAAATTATTTGGCATCTTTTGTTCGTCTGTAAGGTAGTCTGGAAATTGGCCCAGGATACGCGCAGCTAGGGAAATGTCACTTTGAATTACATCAATATCAGCTTGAGCTGCAAAACTTCTAACTAATGGTAAAAATGCTGCTGTTGCTAACATTG
Organism: uncultured beta proteobacterium; assembly: GCA_903821995.1. Lineage (GTDB taxonomy): Bacteria > Pseudomonadota > Gammaproteobacteria > Burkholderiales > Burkholderiaceae > Polynucleobacter. Next base: position 5,748 of record CAIJNI010000085.1, on the reverse strand, counting down.
GAGCTTCGTCAGTCAATGTATAAATGATTTGTGCCTTATCTTTGCTCATGTCTTTCTTTCTATGTCATTCTTCTTAAAAAATTCTGGAATAGCCAATGGGGATTGTCTACTTAAGTCTGAAACCATTAAAATCACTCAGCTAAGCTATTTCATGAGGTTTTAACTGAAATATTCTCTAAAACCCAGAAGACTATCTATATTTCCTCAGTTATTTTAAACCGATTCTTTTTTTTTATTGAATTATCTCTTCTTGGTATATCTTTAGGAAATATGACTTTATAAAAAAATGCACCAGATATAGACATTTTTTGCGTTTTAGCCCTAATCTCAACACTTAGGCTACAAACATAGAAACAGCCGCAACAGCCATGAGTAAAGTGGCAAACCAACCTAAAACTAATATTGATTTAGAAGTTTGATAAACCCCCATAACAGATTTTTTTGTAGCTAGAATAAGAATGGTCACCATCAAAGGTACAGCTACAATGCCGTTAATGACCGCACTCCAAAATAAGGCCTTCATCGGGCTGATTGGAGAGTATTGAATGACCAATGCAACTAGTACGCTGAGTAAAATTACAAGGTAGAACTTCCATGCCCTCATCGGAGGATCCTCCAAACTAGAACGCCACCCAAATACCTCAGACAAAGCATACGCGGCAGATCCGGAAAGAACCGGTACACCAACTAAACCCACCCCAAGAATCCCTAAAGCAAATAGTAAATATGCAAAATCTCCTGCAAGCGGTTTTAAAGCTAATGCAGCTTGGGCTGCTGTATTAATATCGGTAACACCAGCAGTATGCAAAGTAACAGCCGTCGATAAAATAATAAAGTAGGCAGTAATATTTGAATAGAACATACCACTCCAGGTGTCCCACTTAATCCTTCGAAGCTCTGATGTGACTTCTGTTTCAGATGCAGATAAAAGATTTCTTCGATGATTAATATTCATGTTCTCAACCTCTTGCGATGCCTGCCAAAAAAATAAGTATGGGCTAATCGTAGTTCCAAAGATACCCACAACTACAGCAGCAGTTGAAGAGTTAAAAGTCAACTGAGGGAAAAATGTTCTCCAAATAACCTCATTCCAAGGTACATGAACAATAAAAAGGACAGCTGCATAAGCCAATAAAGATAGGGCAAGCCAATTTAGAAAAAAAACATAACGGTGATAAGGTACAAAAATTTGTAGCCCTACAGTAATAAATACAAATACCGCGGTCATAATATGCCAGTTAATTCCAGTGACTAATTGCGCCACCTCACCCATCGCTGCTATATCTGCAGCAATATTCAAAATATTAGCGATAAGAAGAAGGGAAACCAGAAAGAATAAGACAAACGGGTGAAATGTCGATCTGATATTAGCCGCTAGGCCTTGCCCCGTGATTCGGCCAATTCGAGCACACGTCAACTGTATTGCGGCCATTAAGGGATATGCGACAGGCATGGTCCAAAGCATATTTAATCCAAATTGCGCTCCAGCTTGTGCATAAGTAACAATACCACTGGGATCATCGTCAGCAACTCCCGTCACAAGACCAGGACCAACTCGAGACATTGGGTGCTGTTTTATCTGCTGCCAAACCGCTCTAAATTTCAAGCCGAATCCAAAAGTAATGTATTCATAAACCAAGTATAGCTTTCTTCCTTAGAAGGTAGTCTCCAAGACCCTTGTTTTACTTCCTCACCTATTTACTTCATATTGCGATATAAATGCCAAGAAAAAAATTATCAGAAATCAACTCGTAATGTTAAGATTTATGAATTAAAAAATCCTTCAAGTACAGAACAGAGATCAATTATGCAAAAAGAAGTTACATTTAATTCCGATGGATTGCTCTTAACTGGAATACTGCATATTCCAGACAATCTCACCCCAGGAGAAAAAAGGCCAGCATTTACGGTTCTACATGGTTTTGGAAGCAATAAAAATGGTGGGACCGCCCTAGTTGCAGCTGAGGTTTTGGAAAATCTGGGGTATATCGCTTTGCGCTTTGATTTTCGAGGGTGCGGCGAAAGTGCAGGTGAGCGAGGTCGAGTGATTTGCGAAGAGCAAGTCATCGATACAGGTCATGCCACCACTTTTTTAGAAACTCTTCCGCAAGTTCAAACGGGTAGGGTAGGTACTTTGGGGTTTAGTTTTGGAGCGGCAGTTGCATGCTACGCCGCAGGGGTTAACTCCAATATTGCAGCTTGTATTTCGATGGGAGGCTGGGGTGATGGCGAAAAGAAATTTAAAAAACAACATAACACTCCGGAATCTTGGGAAAAATTTTCTAAAATGATGCAAGAGGGCCAAGAAAAACTGGCCCTTGGAGAATCAATCAGGGTCCCTCGTTTTGATATCGTCCCTATCCGACAAGATATTAGAAATAATCTCTCGCCAGGCTCAATCCTGGAGTTTCCATATGAAGTAGTCGAAAGCATGTTTATCTTTCGAGCAAATTTAGTGGTCAGTCAAATAGCTCCAAGACCACTATTACTTTTACATGCTGCCAATGACACAGTGACACCGACCGAACAATCTATTGATCTTTTTACTCATGCCCAGCAACCTACTGAGCTTCATTTATTTTCAAATGTGGATCACTTTATATTAGCCAATCAAAATACTGTAGTTCATGCGACTTTAGAAAGTTGGCTTAAAAAATATTTTCCTCTTCACCTTATCTAATTTGAGATATGAAAGAAACTGATTCTTTTATTGTTGAAGGCCTTGAACTCAGTAGGCCATTTCAAATTAGCAGACTAGGACATTTTGGTATTAATGTTGCAGATCCCAAAGCCTCTTTAGATTTTTATGAGCGCCTACTTGGCTTAGAAATCTCTGACACAATTGATTTTTCTGCTCGAATCCCAGAAAGTATTAGAGCTATTGTTGGGCCAACTGTTGGTTATTTCACACGGCACGGCACGGATCATCATTCTTTTGTGCTGTTTCCTGAAAAAGCGGTTCACGCCGCCAATCCTCATTATCAGAATTTTAAACAACTAACCTTAAATCAAATCACCTGGCAAGTAAATTCTTTAGAACAAGTTGTGAATGGATTTAACTGGTTTGATCAACAACGGATCAAGATTCTTCGCTCTGGAAGAGATCTACCAGGATCTAATTGGCACTTTTATCCAACCGACCCTGTAGGTCATATTAATGAACTCTATTACGGTATAGAACAAATTGGTTGGGATGGTTTATCAAAACCCAAGTCGATGCATACTGTCACTTATCATAAACCTCCAGAACTGCCACATCTTTCAGAATTTGCAGAGGTGAATAAGGTATTAGAGGCGGGCGATTTACTTCATACTGGATGGCGCCGCCACTCATCATTTCCAGAAATTTATGATGTAGGTGGGACTCTACTTGCTAGACCATTCAAGATCACTAAAGTAGGCCCCATTCATATTTTTGTGAGCGATTTTTTAGCTGCAAAGAATTTTTATGTAAACACCTTAGGCTTGAGTATTTCAGAAGAATCTACCTATCTAGATGAGCCTTGTTTATTCCTACGAGCAAATACAGAGCATCATTCAATCGCAATTTTTTCAAATACACTCCAAGAAAAATTAAAATTACCAAAACTTTCTTCTACTTTATCAATTGGTTTTAAAGTAGGTAGCTATAAACAACTTCTCAGCGCCTATCATTTCTTTAAATCTGCAGGAAAAAATATAATTCATTTACCCCATGAACTGGCCTTGGGCATGGGGCATCATTTTTATGTAGTCGATCCAGATGGATTCTGTGTTCAAATTTACTTTGAAATGGAACAATTAGGTTGGGATGGCCTACCAAAGCCACAAAATTTACGTAGATCCTTCCCTGTTTCTCCGGATCTATGGCCTGCAACAATCCCTATAAATTCAGATACATTTAACGGAGAAGTTTTTTTGGGTCCACTTAACTAAAAAGAAAGATAATAATGATGAGAGATATACCTAAAACCCTAATGCAATTGTTTTTTTTAGTAAATAGTTTCTTCTTAGTAGAAGTCTTTGCGCAAAACTATCCAACCAAACCAATTACTTTAATTTGCCCATTTAACGCTGGCGGTTCGGCAGATATTATTGCTCGTATCGTTGCTAAGCATCTGAGTGAAGATCTGAAAGTTCCTGTCATTGTAGAAAATCATGGGGGATCTGGAAGTGCTATTGGCTCCAATATGGTTGCTAAAGCAAAGCCAGATGGCTATACCATCTTATTACTCTCAGGTGCTTATTCGGCTCAAGCTGCGATTACAACGGCACCAAAATTTGATCCTATTAAAGATATTGCGATGGTCTCACTTATCACGACGTATCCTTTTGTTATGGCAGTCAACAATAATTCTCCTTATTACAAACTCCAAGATCTTATTAATGACGCCAAAGCTCATCCTGGAAAACTAAACTACTCATCATCTGGTGTTGGCTCTATTCATCATCTTTCTTCTGAGCTCTTAAATGTCTCGAGCAATATCGATTCCATTCATATACCAACTAAAGGAGGCACGATTGCAGTTACTGAACTCATTGGCGAAAGAATTGACTTTTTATTAGAGGCCCCACAACTCATCATGCCTTATATCCAAAGTGGCAAGTTAAGAGGTATTGCAACAACAGGAACAAGTCGATCGACTAAATATGGTAATTTACCAACAATAGGCGAAACCTTACCTGGTTACGAAGTACGCTCTTATATAGGTATTGCAACTACAGGGGGAACCCCATCAGCAATTATTGATATCCTGAGCAAGGCTATGCGAAGTACCATTTCTAATAAAGCAATTTCACAACGATTAATCGAATTAGGTGGCGACCCGGTATGGACTACTCCCGAAGAAACTAAGCAATTTGTTGCAGGTGAATATAACAAATGGCTAAAAGTAATTTCTGCACGCGATATCAAAAAAGAATGAAGTCAATATCGGTAGATACATAAAGCCTTTTGAGATATTACAATCCGCTCAAACAAAAACCACCTTTTAGAAGTGACTCAGGTAATGACCAAGCGCGATAAACACTAAATGCCCCGCCGCTTATCATCAATAGGCTTGTAAAGTATCTCACCCAACGGTATTGACCAAACTGAGCAAGACTTGCAGAAAAACGTGAAATCAATAGTAAATTTGGCAAAGTCCCTAACCCAAAGGCAAGCATTAATCCTGCCCCGCTAAGAGGATTACCAGATAAAAAAGCTAAGGGGAGAATGCTATAGACAAGGCCACATGGCACAAGCCCCCAAAGTATCCCACTAAACCAACGTGAATTGTTACTCGCCTTTACTCCAATGTGCTTAGCCCAAATCGCAGCGGCTTGACTTGTTATTTTAAGCCACCACTTTGGTCGAATAACTCTAGACCCTCTTGGATGAATTAATCGATATCCCATCAGTATTAAAATCACTCCTGCTAGAGCAAACAATGGTCTCTGAATCGGAAGAATGTCTTGCTCCCATAGCAAAACACCTAACCAAGCTGCAAGGGCACCCAATAGAATATAAGTCGTTAGACGCCCACAATGCATTATGAGTTGGTGATAAAACAAGTCGGACTGACTTCTAATAGGAATAATAGTTTGACTGGGTCTTTCTAATGCTGCAGCTATCCCGCCACACATCAAGGCACAATGCCAACCACTCACCAGAGCACCTAAAAAAATAGTAAGTAGTAAGCTCGCATTCAGCATTGAAAGAGAATTGGCAACATATTAATGTTTAGGAAGAATATAAGCGGTTAAAGCACTCGAAATAGCACAAAATGC
>CAIJNI010000084.1 GCA_903821995.1 uncultured beta proteobacterium | reverse complement strand
TCGTGAATCTGGTTCGATTGAACAGGACGCCGACGTTGTTATCTTGCTTCATCGCGATGATATGTACGACGGTGCAAATCGATCCGGCGAGGCAGATTTAATTGTTGCAAAGCATCGTAATGGACCAACTCGAACCATCACTGTAAGCGCCCAACTTCACTTCTCGCGCTTTACAGATATGGCGCCAAGTTATTCAAGCCAAGAGAGTTATCCAAAAGATAATTAATTATTAAGGAGTGAGTAGCTACGTTTGGCTGGACACCTTAATAAGTGATTACAAGTTAGCCACCAATTGCTTTTACGCCTATCTTGATTATTTACGATAGGGAATTTTGCGCTTTCTTTTGTACCTTGCCAACCGGAATAATGGCTAGTAGCATGGAAATTTACTTATTTATGCACCGTGCTCGTATGATTAAAAATTGGAGGCTAAAGTAATGCTGAAGAAGTATAAGTATTTGGCTACTACCATCTCAGCACTCTTAGCAATTCAATTATTATTTAATAATTTTAGTCCAGCTCAAGCAGCGGATTTGACACCGAAATGGCAAACAATTTATACCCAGCCAATATTGGCAAACCTGGGTGATGCTGCTTTTAACCTTAGCCTTCCAAGCGACTTCGTCCCTTCTTCTGAGCATTTCAAATGGGTGTCTAGCGATCCGAAAATCACGACATTAGATGGTATGCAAACCAATACATTATTTGATACTTACACCGACGTTAAGCTTCCACACGAAGCAGATGTTCCAGATCCCGCAACAGATGGATTTGTAAAAATTAAAATAGTGGGCAGTGGCCGCAATGTAACAATTCATATTTACTCGATGTTATCAATTCAAATATCAACAACGGTAACCGTATCAGATTTGGAGACTCAAAAAGGGAAAAGTGTTTCTACGCCTATTTCTGCGAGATTCCTAGAAAGCACAAACCCTGATGCATTAGTTGTCAAATTACCTCTGCCAGACAATATTAAGTTGGATATTAATAATCCCAAAACTATGGGTTCAGATACGACAAAAATTAGCGTGGCAATTCCACAAGGGTCTAATTCACACCTTCAAACCTTTAACACAAATGTTCCTAATTACGGCCGAACCTTTTTCATTCAAAGGGTGACGCCCACGGGTCAACCCATGGGCGGAATTGAAAATATTACCCCCACCGCTAGCGAGCAAAATTGGTTCCAATGGAATATCACTCAAGAGAGTTACATAGGGTCGGGGTTAACATTTCGTGTTTACTTTACCCAAGCAATTCCACAATTTACTGGCTTTGGTGGCAATTCTTTAAGTTCGGTAATTTGTGAATACCCTGCAAACTGTGGTAACTCCCCATATGATCATTCATCAACAGTCCTGAGGGTAGCAATGTATAAGGACTTTAATGTAGTACTAGATTTTGCAAAGCAACCTAAAAAGGCATCCTTTAGTTCAACTGGTATAACCGCTACGATTCAAAATCAAATTAAATCTGAGACAAATTCTTTTCGCTGGACGCCATATACGGGAACATTACTCTCCGCAAATTCTGCAAGTCCCACTAAAAATATTACGTTTGGTAATAGTGATGCTGACGGTATTTATTACTTTTTCAAGGCAGATCTTGCTAATTTTCCTGCCAATGCTACCTGCTTAGATACAGAGGCAGATTTGCAGTATCTCAGCGGGAAAAACTGGAAGAGTGTATGGGCAGATGCAGATTATAGTGCCATCGCCGCTAATTCTTTCTATACACCTCTTGGCAAGAATCCGAACAGCATTTGTTTAGATAGTGAAGACAGTTTCTATACAAATTCTTATATTCCCGAAAGTAATCGCACCACTGATGTAGGCTTACCTCTGCCCAATCTTAAGGATGGCGAGCATCAATTTCGTATTGTTTTAAAGAATCAATTTAGAAACACCGACGCTAAAGTAGGCACTCCTTTTGACGCTATTGCACCCGTATTCAAGATCAAATATGTTTCACCACCACCACCTCCACCGAAACTCAAAGTTACCGTAACCTATCCACGAATTGTGGTCTTGGGAAAGTCATATATTGCATCTGTTATAACATCACCCACTACGACCGGATCCTGCGATTATTTCCTTTTTAATGGGATGAGAACTCTTATAGGAACCAAACCTTTAAAGAGTGGAATTTCTTCATTTAGTTTTCCGGCAATGTCCTCAAACGCAAACTCAGGCCAACTTTCATCATTAACCGTTGTCTGCACTGCCGGAAAAATCACCGGTACAGGTGCCGCCTATTTCCTAGCAACTTCTAGTTAAAGTTGGTCGTAACTTGAGCAAGAGACTTTTAAAAGTCTGAAAGTTTATTTGCATTTGTTCGCTACTCATGTGGCACGAGCAGTGATTTTAGGTTCCTACTGGTAAGGCGTTAAGGTTCCTGTTGCAACATCAAAAATTGCACCCATCACCTTTAAGTTTGAAGCTAATAATGGGTAAGTCTCGACCCGAGTGATATCTGCAAGCAACGCCTTCTTCTGATCTTTTACGGTTCTAATTTCAATACTTCTA
>CAIJNI010000083.1 GCA_903821995.1 uncultured beta proteobacterium | reverse complement strand
GACCTTAGTATGGTCTGGAGTAGTCGCTTTTGTGAGCTATAAGATCGTTGACATGCTGATTGGACTGCGTGTTACTGAAGAAGAAGAGCGTGAAGGTTTAGATATTACATCTCATGGCGAAACAGCTTACGAAATGTAATTAAAGTAAAGATCATTTGTAGGTCCTCTGTAGTACTTAAGGCGCCTTAACCGGCGCCTTTTTTTATTCTAATGAAGTGTTTATTTTAAAACTTCAGCGATCAAATGAGGGTTGGCATCATTTTTTTCAGGTGTTATCTGAAGAAGTTTGCAAAGTAGAGGATACACATCGATATTCTCAAACAAACCCAAAGTAGTTTTTTTAATCTTGTAGCCTGAGGCAATAAATATTCCGTGCATATCTTCTGGATTAGGGTCAAAGCCATGTTGCCCAGGAATGTGAATGAGATAATTTTGACTTGAAATAGTCCATCCCAATTTGGCTAAGCAGACGATATCAGGAATGCGCCGATGGGAGCCAAAATGATAGGCACGTGGGATCTTGCTTTTTGGCCAACAGGTCATATGTTCTTGTTTGGCTAAGGCAGTCATTACGGCATTTTGATTTTCATTGACCAAATTAAAAGCTGCTGTTGGTCCTTGCCATTCATAAGACAAGTTTGGGTACTCTTTTAGAACTTGATCGATTCGAATACGGTTAGAGGAATCAACTTCTGTCATCCCGTGATCAGAGACAATTACAAAAGTCGTAAGGGGTCTGAGCCCTAATCTATCAATTCCCGCTATGAAAATCCTCAGGGCCTCATTCACATTTTTCAAGGATTGGTTTAATTCAGGGCTATTGGATCCGAATTGATGTCCGGCTGAGTCCACTTCAGAAAAATAAAGTGTTGCAAAATCCGCCCGTGAACTTGAAGGACGGTTGAGCCACTCTAATAATTTTTTAGCTCGGCTTTGAGAAGACATACCGTTGTCATAGACGAGCCAGTCTTGTGCTTGAATTCCATTAATGGGCGCTTCACTTCCAGGCCAAAATAAAATGGATGCTTTTTTCCCTAATCGAGTTGCAGTAACCCAAATCGGTGTGGCCTCATTCCACCAATTGGGATTTCCTACAGCAGTTTTTGAGGATAATTTAAAAGGCTCCGGAATACTTAAATCTTTCATGGAGTTATTCACTAAGCCGTGGTGATCTGGGTAAAGTCCTGTGACAAGGCTATAGTGGTTGGGAAATGTCACTGAAGGAAAAGAGGGGATTAATCCCTTTGCAATACTTCCATTATTAGCGAGCTCCAGTAATTCAGGGGTAAGGCCGCGGCCAAGATATTCAGGTTTAAAACCATCGATTGAGATAAGAATAACCAAGGGTTTTAAATCAGGGGATAAATCCTGAGTTATATCACTGGAGTGATTATCTGCGGAAAAAGTACAGGCGTTCAAAAGAAAGATACAGGCACATACAACAGCGCAAATTTTATAGTAAAAAAATAATGGTTTAAACATAAGTATTAGGTTAACTGATCAAAGCGAAATTTTAGAATAGTATTTTGACTCGAGTTTGATTGTGCTAGAAATATGTCAAATTGTCATTTTAGTTAGGTAGCATTTAAGGGTAAAACTGAAGGGTAAAAAAATGAAACTATTCTTAAAAATAATTATTAGCTGTCTTTTTTTGTTACAAGCGACTGTAATGGTTCAGATATCTTATGCTGGGGCTATATACCCTATCAATCAAGCAAGTATCTTATCCGGATCTCTTTTTGATATTAAAGTTGAATTAGATCATGTTGTTGATCCAAGAGATATCAACGTCATGATGAACGGCAAGCCAATTTCTCAGCTGATTAAAGCGCGCCCAGACTATATTTCCAATGAAAATGGCAAAGGAAGTTCCTTGGTATGGAGGAATGTTTCTATTGTGCCTGTGGGCAATTATCAGATTAACATTTCTGTAAAAGCATCAACAGAGGCGTATCAATTAAGTTGGAATGTATATACAACGGGTATTAAAAAAGCCAAAAATGTTATTTTCTTTTTAGGTGATGGTATGACGATTGCAAATCGTACAGCGGCTCGCATCCTATCCAAAGGAATTGTTGAGGGGAAATATCAAGGGAAGTTATCTTTCGAAGATATGCCCTACAGTGCGATGATTGGAACCTCTGGCGCAGATTCTTTGTTAACTGATTCTGCAAACTCCATGAGTGCTTATATGACAGGTCATAAATCATCGGTCAACGCTCTTGGTGTTTATGCCTCTCGTGCTAGTGATAATTTGGCACATCCTAAAGTAGAGACTTTAGGAGAATTGATTAAAAGAAAAACAAATATGGGTTTAGGAATTGTTTCTGATACTGAAATTGAAGATGCAACGCCGGCAGCAGTTGTAGCACATACGCGCAGAAGGGCCGATAAACAATATATTGCCGATACTTTATTTTTATCTGGAGCTGATGTGATTTTGGGTGGAGGATCAGCTTACTTTAAACCTCAATCAGATAAAGAGTCTAAGCGTAAAGATAATAATGATTTAATGCGTTTATTTAAGATAGATGGTTATGCAATGGCAAGTACTAAAGAAGAGTTATTGTCAGTTGCTGCTAAACCTGAGACTAAGAAATTATTCGGAATGTTTCATCCCGATAATATGGACGGCTCCTTAGATCGATTATTTCTAAAGAAAAATACTGTGCCGCAATATCCTAACCAACCTGATTTAACAGATATGACGAAAGCTGCCTTAGACGTTCTTTCGAAAAATCCAAATGGATTCTTTTTAGTGGTTGAGGCTGGACTTATTGATAAATTTAATCATCCTCTCGATTGGGAAAGAGCTGCTTTTGATACGATTATGCTCAGCAATGCGGTACAAATTGCAAAAGACTTTGCTGCTAAGCATCCTGATACCTTAATTATTGTGACGCCTGACCATACGCATAGTGGTTCTATTAGTGGTGTGATCAATGATGTAAAAGAGGGAAGTCTAAGAGAAAAAGTAGGCGTATATGCTGATGCTGGATTTCCGAATTATCCTAAAGCGAATGCTGAGGGATATCCTGAAAAGATTGATGTTTCAAAAAGACTCGCATTCTTTTACGGAAGTTATCCTGACCACTACGAAACTTTACGTCCTAAGTTAGATGGTACCTTTATTCCGGCGATTAAAGATGAGGACAAAAAGGGCTTTGTAGCAAATCCAAAGTACAAACAACAGTTTGAAAATGCTATGTATGTCGATGGTAACTTGCCATTAGCTAATGATGTCGGTGTGCATACTGCAGATGATGGGCTTTTAAATGCGATGGGACCTGGAGCAGAAAAATTCCGTGGGTTTATGGATAATACTGAGGTTTTTCAGGCGATTGTTAATGCACTTGGTTTAGCTAAGTCTTACAAATAGTATGGTTTTATTGATGACTGGCCTAGTAAGTATGTGACTAGTCATCAATATTTCAAATGATTTACATGGTATTTTCGGGTTAATTTAATTAAAATAATAGAATTAAGTATATTTATTTGATTAAGTATCAAATTAACCACTGAAAATGATTGCCTGCCTTTATTTTGGCCACTGAAATCGAACTAAAACTTAAGCTAGATCCTAAAGACATAGCGCTTTTACTAGGTCATCCCTTACTTCAAATCCCAGCTAAGCGTCAAAAGTTAAACAATATTTACTTCGATACCCCCGAATTAGCTCTTAAGAGTAGTGGCATTGCGGTACGCGAAAGACGTATTCTGAGACGCAATTACTTAACTGTAAAGTTGGCCCATCGCTCTGAGGGAGGACTATCAAGTCGGTCAGAGTGGGAGGCGCCATCTACCCCAGGTATTTTTGATTTTGAAACATTAATAGACGACGCCCGACTTGCTCAGCGCATGGCACTTACTTCCTCGCAATTAATTCCTATTTTTAATACCGACTTTGTTAGAAAAAGTTGGTTGTTATCGTTTAAAGGTAGTGTGATTGAAGTAGCAATTGATCAGGGAAAAATTACTACCCAGATTGGAGGTAAGTATGTGGATGAACTTTTATCTGAGGTTGAGCTTGAATTAAAGGAAGGCGACCCGATTGCCTTATTTAGTCTTGCAAGAGTATTGAGTCGCAATGTCAGGTTGCACCCAAGTACTCCGTCTAAGGCTGAACGAGGTTTTAATTTATTTCTTGGTATTCCATCATCGCCAAGTAAACCCTCTTTGATCAAGTTAGACAGAGATGCTAGTCCATTAGAGTCTTTTCAAAAAATCATTTTAGATTGCTTGAATCATCTGCAAGCGAATGATGATGGGATCCTAAAGGGTACAGACGCAGAGTATATTCATCAGGCACGAGTAGCAATGAGACGAATTCGGTCGGCTCTGAAACTCTTTTCGGTTGTTTTACCCGTTGATTTTGTAATGCACTGGAACAGTACCTGGAGAGATTTAGCCAATGAGTTGGGTGATTCTCGTAATTGGGATGTTTTCAATAACGAGCTACTTCCACTTTTGAGTGAAACATTTCCAAATCACTCAGGGATGACTGATTTAATAGAGTTCTCTAAAGAAAAAAGAATGCTTGGGTACGATAGGGCAAAGAAAGTCATTGGGGGTCGTGCTTATTGTGTGAAGTTATTATCTTTTACAGAAGCGGTCATGAATTTATCAAAGAAATCTATGCTTTCCAAAACCCTAAAGACAGAAGACATCACCGTTTCGCTTGTAAAAATGCCAGTATCTGCCACAACACAGCAATTTGCGATGCGGATTTTAAGGCGGCGTCATCAACGTTTCATTCGTCAGCTTGTCATACGCAACAGGAATTTAGAACAGAGTCATCAACTACGCTTAGAGCTTAAAAAATTAAGATATGCCTTTGATTTTTTTACAGAATTCTTTCCTAAAGGATCAACATCTAAGTATTTAAAGTCAATCGCTCATGCCCAAGAACTCCTTGGGAAAATGAATGATTTGGCAACAGCAGAAAAATTACTCTCAGAAAAAAAATTACAACCGAGCGATTTTGCATATGCCTGGTTGCTGGGTCGCCAAAGTGGTTACCTCTCGATGATGCCCAAAATATTGGCCTCGATGATGAAAATTCCTCCACCCTGGAAGAGTTAAATTTAGTTATAAAAATTATATTTATATCTGATCGCAACTAATTTTTATAATTATTGCCTCAATGTTGGGCAAGTCATAAATAATTCACAAAAAGTAAAAGGATGTAGGTGGGGTTCCTATTTTAAAGTCGCTGCAATTTATTGATGATTTTGCAGTGACTTCTT
>CAIJNI010000082.1 GCA_903821995.1 uncultured beta proteobacterium | reverse complement strand
GCATTTTTCCATTTAATTCCGCAAAAATTAGTAACGATGGTATTGCCGGAATTATTTCAATTGAGCCGGCAGCATGCCCCTCGGCAGATTCTGATTTAACACCTTACTTAAAAATACCTTCGCTGATTATGTTTGGAGATTTTGTTGAACTTTCAACTAGATGGGCTCCACGACTAAAAGCTTGCAGAGAATTTGTTGCTAAGGTCAATGCGCAAGGCGGCAAAGCTGAATTACTCGTTCTGCCCGAAATTGGCATAAAAGGAAATACGCATATGTTGATGCAAGATAACAATTCTATTGAGTTGGCAGCATTACTGAGCACTTGGATTGAAAAACGTCTATCAATTAAATAATTTTCTCCCACACCATTCCCAAAAGGAATTCAAGTATTTAGAAATACATCATAGGTATAACTTAAAGTAACCATAAAAAATACCAACCCGAAGGTTGGTATTTTTATTTCTGGTGGGCCCACCAGGACTTGAACCTGGGACCAAAGGATTATGAGAGCAGAAGCCCAAGGTAGACCCTTATAAACAGGGGGTCTGCGGGTGGTCAGTGTCGGCGTGTAAGTAAATGTGTAAGCAAATTCGTGGATTTAATAGAAGCGATCCCTCGGTCTTTGGTTTTCGAAACCAAAGGAATTTTGGAACAACCGTTTAGCACTTCGTTGCTCCATATAGTTTTTGTTTGAAATTGGTAGGCGTTACTTTAAGTAACGCTCAAAAGACAAAACCCCCACTATTGCTGATAAGGGTTTGATTTTTTAGTGGTACACCAGAATACAAACTCAAAGATAAAAGAATGATTAGCGAAGAAATCTGCTGACTAATTCACTACCATTTTCGACTCTTTAACTAAAATTGCCGCTGACTCCATTTCCGTTTTTACCATCTGATCAAATTTCTGAGGACTCATCAATATAGGTTCAGCGCCGAGTTTGTTCAATTGCGAAACTATTTGTGGCTCTTTCATGATCTTGATAATGCCTTGATTCATTTGATCAATGATTTTTCTTGGAGTCTTTGACGGTGCAAAAATACCTACCCAAAATGTATAAGAAGAGTTTGGCACGCCCGCCTCAATAGTAGTTGGTACATTTGGAAGCACGGGAGACCTCTTATCGGTGCCAACTGCCAATGTCTGTAACTTACCATCCTTAATTAAGGGTAGTGCAGAGACAATAGGAGAGAAAAACCAGTCTACCCTACCCGCAATAGTATCTGTAATAGCATCAGGTGTTCCTTTATAGGGAATATGATTTGCATTTATTTTGGCAGCCATTTTAAATTTCTCCGCATTCATATGTGTAGCAGAACCATTGCCTGCAGAGGCATAGTTTTTAGTTCCAGGAGCAGCCTGGGCTTTAGCAATCAAATCTTTTACTGATGCATAACCAGCATCTGGAGAAGTCACCATTACATTGGGCAACTCTACCAAGGAAGTAACCCCAGAAAAATCTTTTAATGTATCGTAAGGAAGGCTGCTATACAGCGATGGATTAACTACATGGCCTGATGAAGTGATCAAAAACGTATAGCCGTTTGGCTCCGCTTTAGCAACGATAGCAGCGCCAATGGTTCCGCCGGCGCCAGGCTTATTCTCGACAAATATTGATGTCTCAAGCGCATCACCCAATCTATTGGCGATCATTCGCGCAATAACATCTGTCCCACTTCCAGGTGTAAAGGGAACGATAAATCTAATAGTTTGTGCTTTTGGCCACGCAGTCTGGGAATAAGCTGAGCTAGAGCCAAATATTGAAAGTACAAAAAAAAGAGTGAGGAAATTTATCAAATTTTTGTGACTACTTTGTCTTTTTTTCATAATTTATATTTTTTTATATTGAAATTAATTAGGAGGATTCAGGGGGATGCCATCACCAATACCACTTTAGCCACTTGATTGCTGAGATTTTTTAACTGTCTTTTTTCGCCAATCAAAAAAACGCAGGAATCATGGGGGCCTAAAACAGCTTTCGATTGTGTGCCATCAACTGACTCACAATAAACAGTTACTTCGCCTTCGAGAACAAGGTATATTTTTTCCACATCTGATCCATCCATACCTGTTTGACCGCCTGGCTCTAATACACTCATCCCCATCCACATTTGATGACAAGGGCTAGCTTCTTTACCTTGCATACGAAAACACGTCATATGGTCATGGCTCGGAGCTTGATATGTTTTAGCCTGATTAATCCGTGTAATGTGCATCATTTTCCTATGCAAGTATCAACAGCTAAAACTTAAAAACCACTCTTTTTTGTACGCCACCTAAAACCAGCTTATAAGCTTCAAGGGCATTGTCAAGATCAAACACTTTATCGCTCTCAAATGGTTTTAATTTACCAGATTCAAATCCTGGCCGTAATATATTGAGAAGCTTGGTGGATTCAATGCAATCTAATGCTAGAGTATCAATACCAACAAAAGTATGCATGCCACGGTAAAAGGTAAAGATATCAAATGGGATTGCTCGATCCTGTGTTGCAATAAATATCTGCGTACCACCCTTGGCTAGTGATTTATTAGCAGCTTCAAAATAAGCGCTACCCACAGTGTTGTAAATAATATCCGCCCCTTTTCCATTGCTAAGTTGCAAAATCTTTTCAGCTATCTCATTAGGCGCCAATTCTTTTGCATTAACTACATCTACTGGAGCGTATGAAAAAGTTTCATATCTCTCTGTTCGCTGAACAGCAATTACTTGCGCCCCATTCATTGCGGCAACTTGCACTGCTGCTTGCCCAACCTTACCGTTAGCGCCCATCACTGCAACGGTTTGCCCTGGCATCGGCAAACCACTTCGACGAAAACCTTCATAGGCAGTAACAAAAGGCACCCCTACTGAGCCAGCCTCTTCAAAATTTAAGTTTCTTGGCTTTTCATGTAGGGCTGATACAGGCAAAACCAGCCATCCAGCGTGAGAACCATCGCGCGTGATGCCAACGTCACCGCCTGAGCCCCAAATCTCTTTTCCCAACCAATCAGAGGGTCCATCAACTACAACACCTGAAAAATCCCGTCCTGGAATGCGGGGGAAAATTGCCTTTGGCATGATTCCAAGTGCAGCCTTAACATCGCTCGGATTTACGCCTGCGCTATATACGCGCACTAAAGCCTCTTCTCTCTTCAATATGGGAGGTTGCTGAACCTCAATGGATGGCGCTAATTCATCAATAGAAGCTACTTTGCTATTAAAGCGCATAGCACGCAAATTTTGTTTACTAATTGTCATGATGTTTTCTTACTTGTATCAAAGTCTATAAAACTAAAGGTGTCGACCACCGTCAACTACAATCCGTGTTCCCGTTGAAAAGCGTAATCGTGTTGCACAAGCCTCAATTGCAGCGGCTACGTCATCAGGAGTACCGATACGCTTTAATGGGGTTGTTGCAGCAGTTTTGTCATTGAAGTCACCACCACGACCTGGCACAAAAGTAGATTCCACCACACCGGGAGATACGCATAAGACACGTATCTCAGGCGCTAGAACTTTTGCCAAAGACTCACTCACAATATCAAGGCTAGCTTTTGCAGCCACATATGCAAGATTGCTACCAACACCAGTAAATCCAGCGATTGAAGAAACATTCACAATTAATCCATCGCCACTAGCCTTAAGTAAACATTGAAATGCTCTCATTGAAGCAAAAACTCCACGAAAGTTGGCTTTCAAAATCTCATCAATTAGTTCATCTGTTAATTCATCTAAATTCGCAGCTGGCACGGGTTTTGTAAAGCCTGCAGAGTTCACTAAGATATCGCATCGACCTAAACGACCCTCTACCTCTTTTGCAGCGGCAACTAAACTTGCAGAATCCGTAATTGAGGCGTTCAAACAAAAGTGTTTTCCGGAGGGTAATTGACTAATCTGCTCAACACCTTTTTCAAGAGCGCTACGTCCGATCAATACACAGCTTGCGCCTAATTTAGCCAATCGCTTCGCCGCGGCAAATCCAATGGCCCCATTGCCCCCAATAATTACTGCAACTTTGCCAGTTAATTCATCTACTGATTGAAACGAACTCATAAAGCTCCTATGGAATAGGTGGGACTGGAAAAACCATTTCACCAGCTTGCAACACAAAAGAATGATTAAGCTTACAAACACCTGTGGTCTGATCAGTAAGATATTCCCCTACTAACTGCCTAGACACACCAAATACCGGGTCGCTTTCAAGATTTGTATCGGTTGAATCAAAAACCTGTGTAATTAAAACCTTATAACCCGGCTTAGAAATCATAAAATGAATATGTGCTGGTCGGTTCGGATGTCGCTTCTGTGCCCGCAATAATTCACCGCAAGGGCCATTAGTTGGAACAGGGTAGCCAGCTGGACGAATAGTTCTAAAGAAAAATTCTCCATTTTCATTCGTTTCAAACCTGCCACGTAAATTCATATCCTCTTGATGCTCATCTTGATTCTCATAGAAACCTACTGGCGATGAGTGCCACACATCAACAACTGCAGAAGCTATGGGCTTTTTGGACTCGTCTAGAATGCGTCCGCGAACTTCCATTAGCTGACCATCCAAGTTAGTCCTAGAAACATTATCGCCCCAAGCACATAAGGGGGCATTTTTACGCCAAAAAGGTCCAAGCAAAGCAGCATACGACCCACCAGCTAAATCTAAATTATTAATGGTAGATACCAGTGAAGAAACGCCCAAAATATCAGCAGCAAGAACTACTTCATTTGTATTTTTTCCTGTAGCCTGACCTATGCCAACGATAAATTGAAGAGCCTTTTCAAACTCCAATTCAGTGAGTTGGTTTTCCAATACAAACTCATGTAAATGTTTGGTGAGCGATATCACTAAAGTCTTTAGTCGCTGATCCTCAGTGCCTTGCATCGCTGCAATAGTGATATCCAAAATAGATTTCGGACTTGTGATGAGTGTCATATTTAAACCTTAGCCAGTCTCATGCCACCTTAGGATAAGGAGGCAGTTAATCTAGTATGGTAACGCCAAATAATGCGAAGTTCTTTTAAATGCACCAAACGAGTAGTTAGCTACTTTCTAGGCTACATCATATTATTACGCACTTAGATGAGGCTATTGAGCCCGCTTAGGGAAAAACAAAACCCCCACCATTGCTGAT
>CAIJNI010000081.1 GCA_903821995.1 uncultured beta proteobacterium | reverse complement strand
GGATATAAACCCTATTGTTTCTAAATTTTCGCAATATCAATCGGCAGAGCAAGATGAATTAGCTGCGCAAGAAATGAAGTTAGATCCTAGCTCTAAAGATTTTGCTGAAGATGAGATTAAGTCTGCCAAAGAACGAATGCTTATTCTAGAGGATGAGTTACAAAAGCTTCTTTTACCTAAAGATCCTAATGATGATAAAAATATCTTTTTAGAGATCAGGGCCGGTACTGGTGGTGATGAAAGCGCCCTTTTTGCTGGAGATTTACTCAGAATGTATACGCGTTATGCTGAAAGAAATCGCTGGAAGGCAGAGCTTGTTAGTGCGAGTGAGTCAGATCTCGGTGGTTATAAAGAAGTGATCTTGCGCCTTGAAGGAGATCAGGTTTACTCCAAACTTAAATTTGAATCGGGTGGGCATCGTGTTCAACGAGTTCCTCAAACTGAAACTCAGGGTCGCATTCATACCTCTGCATGTACAGTCGCCGTTCTTGCTGAGGCTGATGAGATTGAAGCCGTACAAATTAATCCCAGTGACTTACGTATTGACACCTTTAGAGCCTCTGGAGCTGGTGGTCAGCATATTAATAAAACTGATTCTGCCGTGCGGATTACTCACTTACCCACAGGTACCGTCGTAGAATGCCAGGATGATCGAAGTCAACATCGCAATAAGGATCAGGCGATGAAAGTCCTCGTATCTCGGATTATGGATGCGCGCCAAAGAGCGGCACACACTAAAGAAGCACAAGAAAGAAAAAGTCTTGTGGGTTCAGGTGATCGAAGCGATCGTATACGAACCTATAACTTTCCCCAAGGACGAATAACAGATCACAGGATTAATGTCACCCTGTATAAAATTGATGCCATGATGGACGGCGATATCGATGATCTTCTGAATGCCTTAGCTTCTGAACACCAGGCCGAACTCCTCGCCACACTCGGGGAGTCCTAAGCTTGAGCTCCGTCAAAGAGCTACTGACATCAACCCCTTTGCAGTCTATTGATGCAAAGGTTCTGTTAAGTTTTTTATGTCATCAATTTCTAGGATGGAGTAAATCTCAACTCATCAGTAGAGATCATGAAGCTCTTCCTGAAGGACTACTTTTAGAGTGGAAACGTTTTGAACAGCAGCGACTTGAAGGCCTGCCCGTTGCCTACCTTATTGGAACTAAAGCTTTTCATAACATTGAATTACAAGTCAATAACTCCGTTCTGATTCCTCGACCTGAAACTGAATTATTAGTTGACTTTGCGATTCAAGAAATTGAAAAACGACTTAGTGCTGACTCCGAGTTAATTCATTGTTTAGATTTAGGCACTGGTAGTGGAGCAATTGCATTAGCGATAGCTTTTCATTTTAAAGATCATCCGAAGGCAGTAGAGCGACTTAAAATTTTGGCGACAGACACTAGCACTGAGGCTTTAGTCACTGCAGAAACAAACTCAGCTCATCTTGGTTTAGGGCATTTTGTTTCATTTAAGCAAAGCGATTGGTTTAGTACTCTTGGCGTGCAGACTTTTGATTTAATCATTTCAAATCCCCCATATATCTCTAAAGATGATCCTCATCTCAAATTAGGTGATCTGCGCTTTGAACCCATTTCAGCACTGACTGATTTCTCAAATGGCCTTGCAAATTATGTGGAATTAATTTATTCAGCAAAATCGTTTTTACTTTCGGGTGGCTGCATTGCTTTTGAGCATGGTTACAATCAATCCAAAGAAATCAGTGACTTACTTCTATTTGAGGGGTTTTCATCGCCACAAACTCTTCAAGATTTGGCGGGTTTAGATCGCATTACTTTTTCTTATTTGAATTAATCATTTGATCTCTTATTCCGCAGTAAAATGGTAATTGGTTAAATTAGATATGGAGATCTTTATGGATACTCAAACGCGCATCAAAGAAATCGTTACTTCACACCCCGTTGTTCTCTTTATGAAGGGTACAGCTCAATTTCCTCAATGTGGATTTTCAGGTAAAGCCATTCAAATCCTAAATGCTTGTGGTATTTCTGAGCCATTTACAGTCAATGTTTTGGCTGATGAAGGGATTCGTCAAGGCATTAAAGAATTTGCTAACTGGCCAACGATCCCTCAGCTTTATGTCAATGGTGAATTTATCGGCGGCTCTGACATCATGATGGAAATGTTCGAATCAGGCGAGTTACAGCCAATTTTCAAGGCTTAGTTCTATACCATCTTCGTTTTTTAAATAAAGCGCGACAGATTGTCGCGCTTTATTTTTTCCCCTACCTAATCAACTTTCCTTAATTTACTTAACTCCGTTAATATATCAATATGGAAATGAACCTTCTGTCCTGGATACTTTTAATCGGCTTTAGCCTTTTTTTAGCGCTGACACTTTTTTATGGCTTGTCCTTTTCTAGGGTGAACTCAGAATTAAAAGATACAAAGTCAGAAGTTATTAACTCTTTAGAAAACTCCCGCAAACTTTCAATTGATCTGTCTAAAGTTGAATCCGAATTAATTGCGGAGAAAAGAATTTCTGAAGAGCGCACGCGCCAATTTAATGACTCTAAGACTCAATTAACTGAGCATTTTAAAAATTTAGCTAATGAAATCCTAGAAGAAAAGTCCCAACGCTTTGCAACACAAAACCAGCAAAGTCTTGATATTCTTCTCAAACCGCTTCATGAGAAGATTGGTGAGTTTAAAAAACGTGTTGATGATGTCTACGCTGATGAATCTAGAGAACGCTTTGCTTTAAAAAGTGAGATAGAAAAACTTGCTGGGCTCAATCATTCGATGAGTGTTGAAACTCAGGCTCTGACTAAAGCTTTACGAGGTGACAATAAAGCTCAGGGTAATTGGGGTGAGTTGGTTCTTGAAACGATTCTTGAAAGTTCTGGTCTTCGTAAAGGTCATGAGTTTGATGTCCAGGATGCCCAAGTAGATACTTCTGGCAATCGCTTGCAACCAGACGTTGTGATTCATTTACCTGAAGGCAAACACTTAGTCATTGATAGTAAAGTTTCAATCTCCGCTTACGCCCGGCATGTTCAAGTCGAAGATGACGTCGAAAAGGAGCGTGAACTTGTTGCCCATGTGAACTCTCTTAAGGCTCATGTCACAGGATTATCTTCAAAAAACTATCAACAACTCTATGGTTTAGGCTCCATTGATTTTGTTCTGATGTTTATTCCCATTGAACCCGCTTTTTTAGCTGCGATGGCTTATCAGGGTAGCTTATTTCAGGATGCTTTAGCAAAAAATATTATTCTTGTCTGTCCCAGTACCTTACTAGCTACGGTCAGAACCGTAGCCCATTTGTGGCGTCAAGAACATCAAAATCGCAATGCTCAGGAAATCGCAAAACAATGTGGTGCCCTATATGATAAATTTGTTGGTTTTGTGGATGACCTAGAAGAAGTGGGTAAACGAATAGAGCAAACCCAGCAAAGCTATATGAGCGCACATAATAAGCTCAAGACTGGGCGTATGAACCTCATTAAAAGCGCAGAAAGAGTTCGAGAACTTGGTGTAAAGCCCACAAAAGAGTTAAAAAACCAACTTTTACTCGACGCGGATCATTCTCATGAGAACGAATCGAATTCGTGAACTTGTCATTTTCATTTTTACAACATCTAGATAAAAAAACCCCCATTTAAAATTTAAACGGGGGTTTTTTGTGTGCTGCTTTAATTCATCAAACAAGCATTACAAACTCGATTACTTACGTGCAGTTGTACGAGCTGTTTTAGTTGCAGCTGTTGCAGCTTTTTTAACTGTAGCAACTTGACCTTGCATAGTTTTGAAAGCTTGCTCAGCATTTTGCTCAGCAGTTGCAGCTGCTTCTTTAACAGCAGCTTGTACTTGACCCATACCGTTTAAAGTTGTGTCTAAAGCAGTCTTCATTGCGCCGATCATAGCTTCTGAACCAGCTGGTGCATTTGCTGATAATGTGGAAATCCACTCTTTAAGACTTACTTTATATTGCTCAACAGCTGTCTCAGCCATTGTTGTCATTTCTTCGCCAGCTTCACGCACAACTTTGCTAACAGCTTGCTGATGTGCAAACAATTTACCAGCGTACTGGTCTAAAGCACCGTCTTGTGCAATTGACATCAAAGCTTGTGGATCTTTAGCTGTCATCGCACTTTGAACAGTTTCTGTTACTTCGCCAATTAATGACTTAGTAGTTTCAAAGTTGATTTCAGCTAACTTATGTGTGCGATCGAGTGATTTCTCAGTCAAAGCCATAACACTTTGAATATTTTTTGTATTGAAATCGTTTAATTTAGAAGCCATTTGTTCGTAGTTCATCGTTTTCTCCAAGGTTTAAAAGTTGCAAATCAATTAATTTGTTGCATTGCACCATTTTATACATCTCGAATCAAATTGCAAGCTTTTTGTTGCATTGCAACAAAATAATTCAATAAATATCTTTATCACTCTTTTT
Organism: uncultured beta proteobacterium; assembly: GCA_903821995.1. GTDB lineage: Bacteria > Pseudomonadota > Gammaproteobacteria > Burkholderiales > Burkholderiaceae > Polynucleobacter. The sequence continues at coordinate 370 of CAIJNI010000081.1, read as the reverse complement.
AAGCCTTTTTTCAGGATTTGGGGCTTGGAGCCTTTTACCCCTTAGATCAGATCTTTTAGACCCTAGAATGGAGCCTCTTAGTGGGGTCTGTTAGATTTATTTAATCCGCTTATTCTAATAAATATTAATAAAATCAATTACTTAACTCTATTTTAATGTGAATTTCTGTCACGCTAGTAATGCATGGAGATTTACAAATGAAAAAATCGCTACTCGCTCTTGCAGCATTGAGCACAATCGCTGGTGTTGCACAAGCGCAATCATCAGTAACTTTATACGGAACTATTGACGTATCTGCTGGATACATTCAAAACGGTGGTGCAACAAATGCTGCTGGTGCTGGTCAATATGCAGATAACTTATCTTCTGC
>CAIJNI010000080.1 GCA_903821995.1 uncultured beta proteobacterium | reverse complement strand
ACGGTTTAATGGTTAGTCTAATTCTGAATCAGTTGTATAAGTTAATTCCTCTTTTATTTTTTCTTTTCCTAAATATTGGAACAAAATTCAATAAAGGTATTTGCGAAAATTCTCAGATAATATCTCTGCATTATTTTTTTATTCTTACTGAGTAGTTATGAGTTTTTCAATAAAAGGCTAGCGATTAATCTTTGTGCCTAAATACCTAGTTGAGAATTAGTTTTTTAATGCATGTAAAGCTGTTTGACTAATACTTTTTGCATTGACGCCAAAATATTCACGAAGTGCTGCGCGCGTATCACTTCTACCAAAACCATCTGTTCCTAGGGTAATATAAGTTCGGTCCTTGGGAATATGGGCTCGAATACTTTCAGGAAGGGCATGGACATAATCTGTAGCGGCAATAATAGGGCCTTTGCTTTGTAAAAGCATTTCTCTAATAAAGGGTGTTTCTGAAGAACTACCTTCGATAGTCAGTTTTTCTTTTGCCTTACCATCCCTAGATAATTCGCTCCAACTAGTGACACTAAATATATCCACATTCACACCATGGCTTGACAAGATATCTGCGGCCAAAAGGACTTCTGTCATGATGGCACCAGATCCTAATAGAGTCAACCATACGATTGCTTTAGCATTTTTTGCAGCAATCGTTTTGAATTTATAACAACCCCGAATAATGTCCTGACTTGCTCCCTCAGTTAAATTAGGTTGTGTATAGTTTTCATTCATGAGAGTTATGTAGTAAAACACATCTTTTTGATGAACTAACATATCGCTCATACCTTGATCAATGATGACGGCAAGTTCAGATGCAAATGCAGGATCGTAAGCTTTACAATTTGGAATAGTTGCTGCAACTAAATGACTACTGCCATCTTGATGTTGTAAACCTTCTCCCCCAAGAGTAGTTCTGCCGGAAGTTGCGCCAAGTAGAAAACCTCTTGCCCGCTGATCTGCAGCTGCCCAAATGGCATCACCAATACGTTGAAATCCAAACATGGAGTAATAGATGTAAAAAGGTAGCATGGTGATACCATGGACGCTATAACTTGTAGCGGCCGCTGTCCAACTAGCAATTGCACCGGCTTCACTGATACCCTCTTCAAGAATTTGACCGTCTAATGCTTCGCGGTAACTCAGAACTGAGCCAATGTCCTCTGGCTCATAATGTTGTCCAATACTAGAATAAATGCCTACTTGCTTAAATAAGTTTGCCATGCCGAAAGTTCTTGCTTCATCTGCTACGATAGGCACGACTCTTGGACCAAGTTCTTTATCTTTTAATAAATTTCCCAGAATACGAACAAAAGCCATCGTTGTTGACATTTCTTTAGCATCGGGATTGAGTGAAAATGCTGCAAAAGAGCTGATTTCAGGAATAGATAGTTTGTCACAATCGGTATAACGTTTAGGTAATTGACCACCGAGTTTTTGGCGTTGATGATGAAGATACTTTAGTTCTGGACTATTTTCATCGGGCTTAAAGAAACTAAGATTGATAGCTTGCTCATCGGAAAGTGGTAGATTAAAGCGATTGCGATATTCCAATAGAGCTTTATCATCAAGTTTCTTTTGGCTATGCGTCGTCATCTTTCCCTGCCCAGCATTACCCATTCCATAACCTTTTTTTGTATGTGCCAAAATTACGGTAGGTTGTCCTTTATGATGATTGGCTGCATGGTAGGCTGCATAAATTTTAACCAAGTCATGACCACCTCTTTTGAGTCGATCAATTTGTTCATCCGTCATACCTTGAGCAAGCTTAGCTAATTCCGCATTCTGTCCAAAAAAGTTTTGACGATTAAAGTTGCCATCTTTTGCTGCAAAAGTTTGCATTTGTCCGTCTACAGTTTGTGAAAATGTTTTTACGAGAGCACCCGTTGTATCCCTGGCGAACAAACCATCCCAATCGCTACCCCAGATCAGCTTGATGACATTCCAACCAGCCCCCCGAAATAATTTTTCGAGTTCGTCAATGATTCGACCATTTCCACGCACAGGCCCATCTAAACGCTGTAAATTACAGTTCACTACCCAAACTAAATTATCTAGTCCTTCTCTTGATGCAAGTGTTAAGGCGCTCATACTTTCTGGTTCATCCATTTCGCCATCACCAAACACTCCCCACACTTTTCTGTCACTACAATTTAAAAGCTTTCGGTCAGTGAGATACCTCATAAAGCGGGCATGATAGATTGAACTAATAGGGCCAATCCCCATTGAACCAGTTGGAAATTGCCAAAAATCAGGCATTAACCAAGGGTGAGGATAACTCGATAAACCTTTCGCATGATGTTGTGGCGCAGTAATTTCGCGGCGGTAAAAGCCAAGGTCTTGCTCTGTGAGTCTTCCTTCTAAATAGGCTCTTGCATAAACACCTGGGGCACTGTGAGGTTGAAAGAAAACAAGATCACCACGATTGCTTGAATCGGTGTGGTCGGATCTTCCTCGAAAGAAATGATTAAAGCCAACTTCGAATAAATCTGCTGCACTGGCATAACTGGCAATGTGTCCACCCAATTCGCCATAAGCCTCATTAGCTTTTGCGACCATTGCAAGTGCATTCCAACGCATTAAGGATGCAAGTTTTTCTTCGATAGCTAAATCGCCAGGAAATGCTGGCTGTTCTTCGACGGGGATAGAATTGGTATAAGGTGTAACGAGCTCAGGAACCCAATGTAATTGGTGTTTATTGGCTAGTTTTACCAAGTGATCCAACATAAATTTAGCGCGCCGTGGATCTTCTGAACGTATTAAATCTAAAAATGATTGGCTCCATTCTGCTGTTTCTTGGGGGTCGGAATCAATGTGTTCGCTCTTTAATATTTTCTTAATTTCCGGTGGGTTCATATGCGTACTTTTGAAGTGATTATTTTAGGAACTGTATTGTTTTTTTATTTTGATGCATTTCGACCAAAATAGGATGCTAAATATTGTTAATAAAGTTAAAATAACAGCATATTATGCTTATTAAAAATATATTTAAGGAATTTTATGTTACTAGATGGGATTGATATCAGAATATTAAATGAGTTACAACAAGATAGTTCGCTCAGTAATGTGGAGCTAGCCAAGCGTGTTCATTTATCACCTTCGCCATGCCTTATGAGGGTGAAAGCTTTAAAAGATAAAGGCCTGATTCGTAGTTATGTCGCTCTTCTCGATCCTAAGTTATTGGGCTTGGGATTAAACGTTTTTATCTCCATCAGTTTAAAAGAACAGTCAAAGGAAGCTTTAGCCCAATTTGAAAAACATATCTCGCTTCACGATGAAGTGATGGAGTGCTATTTAATGACGGGTGATAGTGATTACCTTATTAGAGTCGCAGTATCCGACATGGGGGCACTCGAAAAATTCATTCTTGAACAACTTACACCGATTTCTGGAATTGAAAAAATTCGTTCTAGCTTTGCTCTAAAACAAGTTCGCTATAAAACCGCATTACCATTACCTGAATAAATGTAAAACTTGGATTCAGAGCGTTGAAATACCATATAGTGGATGGTATAAATTTTTAGTTTGTTTAATTGGAAATCCACAGACCTTCAGCCATGTTTAATTGGTATTGATCACCATGCTAAAGGATCTTAGAAAAGCTTCTAAGATGAATCCAAAAAAATTGGGCCTAGATTTCTCTAGGCCCTTTATTCTATTGGCTCCCCGACCTGGACTCGAACCAGGGACCTGCGGATTAACAGTCCGTCGCTCTACCGACTGAGCTATCAGGGAATAATTCGATATTATAGCGTTTTAATTAACCTGAGGCAAATTTCTCTAAATATAAGACTGTAAGCACTAGTAGTTATATGGAGGAAAGCTGATTTCAATAAAGTTTTACTTTACAAAAGTAACATTTATTTGAATAATAAGTCCACAATGTCTAAAAATTTACTCGTACCCATAATCTTAACCTTATGGTAGAAATAAAAACCTGGAATGAAGCCCAGGAAGATTCTTACGGCATACGTGAAGAAGTATTTATTCATGAACAGGGAGTTCCTGAAAGTCTCGAGTTAGATGAATTCGATGAAATCGCTTGGCATGCTTTAGTTTATCTTGATCAAATTCCAGTAGCAACAAGTCGTATGGTTCGGGAAGAACTTGATGATCATCGAGTGCTTTATCGCATTGGTCGTATGGCAGTACTGCGAGAGTATCGCGGATGTGGATACGGTTCAGACATGATGCAAGCTTTGTTGAAATATGGACAATCAGAGGGTGTTCAGGAATATTATTTGCATGCTCAGACCTATGCGGTCAAATTTTATGAGCGGTTTGGTTTTATAGCCGAAGGTGATGAGTTTGAGGAAGCAGGTATACCTCATTTGCAAATGCGTTTGAAAAAATAGTCTAGTTGATTAAGACGAGTGCCTGAGTAAAAAATCGCTAGTTATAATTTTTGAATCTTGAGTCAGTTGCTCGGACAAAATTAAGCTAACGGCATCTTCATAATTAACTAAAATAAATTCACTGACCTCACCATCTTGATTTTGTGGTTGCCACGAATTAGGTAATAACAAATCAAAAGAGTATAGAGATTCATGATGGAGTCCATTACTTTGGCCATCAATTTGACGCTGAGTAGTAATCATGCCGATGGGTTGAATATGACGCGCAAGTTCTAAGCTCACGCCAGCTTCTTCCCATAGTTCTCTGAGAGCGCAGTTACGAATAGTTTCATCTGCACCTATACCACCTGCTGATAAATTATCCAGTAGACCTGGATCAATCGATTTAGAAAGACTGCGTTTTGAGAGCCACAACTTATTTTGTTTTGTGTAGCCATTGACATGGGTAGCTCGGCTTTGCAAACCCAAGGTTCTAAAGGCTGATCTCTCCATTCGGAAACGCTCATGATCTTCGTCATCTAGCCATGAAAAATCCTCATTCCGCCAACCTTCTAGGTGACCTTGATCTCTAAGGTATTCAGATAGTACTCTTAAATCTAAACTCAGTTCGTAGGGATCTTGTGCTTGAAAAAGTAATTGAGAATTAGAAGTTCTTATAAACCCTAAATGATGTTCTTCATAGTTTAGAAAATTTTCGATAATCATGAACATCGGTGCTGAAATAGCTCCGATTTTTTGAGAACCGAGAAGGACATCATGCCAGTCGAGTGGAATGGGTCTCATTGATGTCTCGAGTATTTCTAGTAAGGCTGCTTTAGAGCTAAAGGGAAGAGATAACATAGGCGCCAGTAAATTACCAAAAGCAAACGAATTTATTTAATCATTAGAAAAATAAATTAAGTAATCAATATAACAAATTTATGGTTTATACCTGTTTTAGATTTTTTGTTAAATAAATAACTTTTATTTTTCTAAAGATGCTTAAAAATTAAGCATCCCAGCTTTGACTCTAATTTAGCTCATTTTTTTCTGATTATCGAGGTACTTATCCACATTCTCTGTGGATAAGTTAGAAAAAAACCAAGTATAAAAGAGCAATTGAACACTTGATATTTAATTTGAGTTTGTGTATGACTAGGGTTACTACTAGAAATAAATAGTTTTACAGAATTTAAACTATATTTATTGAGAGAATTAAAAGGAGTGTCTCCGACTGGAATCGAACCAGTATCTAGCCCTTAGGAGGGGCTTATTCTATCCGTTGAACTACGGGGACTCGCACACTATTGTAATGCTTGTATAATTTTTCTCGCTAATCTCTGGTCTGCTTAATAATTTAATGATGTAAAGCACCCAATCGTAAAGTTGTCTTTACTTCTTGTTAAGATTTGTCCCAATAAACCCATTATTTCCATCCTTTTTTAAATGCTCGCTACAATAATCAACCATGGCCACACGTAAAGATCAATACAGCGAATCATCAATTAAAGTCCTAAAAGGACTTGAACCGGTTAAACAACGACCTGGGATGTATACCCGAACAGATAATCCCTTGCACATTATTCAGGAGGTGATTGATAATGCTTCCGATGAATCCCTAGGGGGGTATGGTAAAGAGATTATTCTCACTATGCACACGGACGGAAGCGTTAGTGTAGAAGATTTTGGCAGGGGAATACCCGTAGGAATTCATCCTGAAGAAAAAAAACCAGTAGTTGAGATCGTATTTACTCAGCTTCATGCGGGTGGGAAATTTGAAAAAGGCTCGAGTGGGGCCTATGCTTTTTCAGGGGGATTGCATGGCGTTGGCGTTTCAGTGACCAATGCGTTATCAAAGCGACTTGAAGTTAAAGTTTGGCGTGATAATCAAGTATCCACTTTGGCTTTTGAAGATGGGTTCTTAGTAGAAAAAATACAGACTAAAGCCAAGGCTTTTGGTGACAAAGTCAGTGGCACAACTGTTCGAGCTTGGCCTAACCCAAAGTACTTTGATGGTCCGCAAATTCCCTTAGCTGAATTACAACGATTGCTAAGATCTAAAGCGGTGTTGTTGCCTGGCGTGAAGGTTACTTTTATTCAAGAAAAGACTGGAGAAAGTTTATCTTGGATTTATGAGCATGGTCTCAAGGGATATTTAGACGAAACAATGTCTCAACTGGGGCATTCGCCGGTTGTTATTCCCGTATTTGATGGTGAGCATTTTGCAGAAGCTGATCGTCCAGGTGAAGAAAACTTTGCTGAAGGTGAAGGGGCATCCTGGGTGGTTGCCTGGACTGAAGAAGGCTCTCCTGTGAGAGAGAGTTATGTCAATTTAATTCCAACCACGGCAGGTGGGACACATGAGAGTGGTTTAAGAGAAGGCTTATTTAGTGCTGTGAAGAGTTTTATCGAGATTCATGCACTTCTTCCAAAAGGGGTTAAGTTAATGCCTGAGGATGTCTTTGCACGTGCATCATTTGTATTATCTGCAAAGGTATTAGATCCTCAGTTTCAAGGTCAGATTAAAGAGCGTTTAAATTCTAGAGACGCTGTTCGTTTAGTGTCTGGATTTGTAAAATCTGCCCTCGATTTATGGCTCAATCAGCATGTGGATTACGGTAAAAAGCTCGCTGATCTGGTGATCAAACAGGCTCAAGCCAGAACACGGGCTGGTCAAAAAGTTGAAAAAAGAAAAGCTTCGGGTGTTGCAGTACTTCCAGGTAAGCTCACCGATTGTGAGAGTGAAGACATCGTAATGAACGAAATCTTCCTCGTTGAGGGAGATTCTGCCGGTGGTTCAGCAAAAATGGGGCGTAATAAGGAATACCAAGCCATTTTGCCCCTTCGGGGTAAGGTCTTGAATACTTGGGAAGCTGAGCGTGACAGACTTTTTGCTAATAATGAAGTGCACGATATTGCTGTTGCGATTGGTGTAGATCCTCACGGAAGTGAAGATGAGCCTGATTTGTCGAATCTAAGATATGGCAAGATCTGTATATTGTCAGATGCTGATGTGGATGGATCGCATATTCAAGTATTGCTACTCACTTTGTTTTTCAAACATTTCCCTAAACTGATGGAGCGGGGTCATATTTATGTGGCAAAGCCTCCTCTTTTTAGGGTTGATGCACCGGCACGAGGTAAAAAACCTGCTCAAAAGATATATGCTTTAGATACAGGTGAGCTAACTGCCATTGAAGATAAGTTAAGAAAAGACGGATTAAAAGAAGACAGTTGGCAGATCTCAAGATTTAAAGGATTAGGAGAAATGAGTGCTGAACAACTGTGGGAAACAACTCTTAATCCAGATACAAGGCGTTTATTGCCGATTATGAGTGGAGATGTTGATTTAGTCCAAACGAATAAGACCATGGATATGTTGATGGGTAAGTCTGAATCCTCAGCGCGAAGAGTTTGGCTTGAAGAGCGTGGTAACGAAGTTGAAGCCGATATTTAATATTGATTTGAATAGCCTATGAATAATGAACCTGATTTATTTTCTGATTTACCACCCGATATACCTGTATCTCCTAAATTAGCAGGAGATGAGCCGAGTGATTCTCTGACGCTGGCAACTTATGCTGAGCGTGCCTACTTAGATTATGCAATTAGCGTTGTTAAGGGTAGAGCTTTACCTGAATTAGCGGATGGTCAAAAACCGGTTCAGCGTCGGATTTTATATTCCATGAGTGAGATGGGACTCAGAGCTGATGCTAAGCCCGTTAAAAGTGCGCGCGTTGTTGGTGATGTTTTAGGTAAATTTCATCCCCATGGTGATCAATCTGCTTATGATGCTTTAGTTCGATTAGCGCAAAATTTTAGTTTGCGATATCCCCTGATTGATGGTCAGGGTAACTTTGGTTCTCGTGATGGTGACGGTGCAGCTGCAATGCGCTATACAGAGGCAAGACTAACAAAAATAGCGAGTTTATTACTTGATGAGATAGATCAAGGAACCATTGAATTTATTCCTAATTATGATGGCTCTATGCAAGAGCCTGCACTCTTGCCGGCGCGTTTGCCATTTGTTTTATTGAATGGTGCATCAGGTATTGCAGTTGGAATGGCTACTGAAATCCCTTCTCACAATCTACGAGAAGTTGCGGCGGCGTGTATTGCGATCCTTAAGAATCCTAAAATTTCTGAGCAGGATATTCTAGGATTACTCCCTGGTCCCGACTATCCAGGTGGCGGACAAATCATTTCATCTCAATCTGAGATTCATGACATTTATAAAGCAGGTCGTGGCAGCATAAAAGTAAGAGCACGCTGGACGATTGAAGAAATGGCTCGTGGGCAGTGGAAAATAGTTTTTAATGAGTTACCTCCGGCAACTTCAGGTCAAAAAGTGTTACAAGAAATCGAAGAACTCACCAATCCAAAAATTCGGGTAGGTAAAAAGAGTTTGAGCACTGAGCAAAATAACTTAAAGCAACTGGCATTAGGCATGCTTGACAGCGTTCGAGATGAATCAAGTAAGGATGCAGCGGTTCGCTTAGTTTTTGAGCCAAAGAGCAAAAATATTGATGTTACTGAATTCGCGAACTTCCTTCTAGCGCATACGTCCTTAGAATGTAATGCGCCAATTAACTTAGTGATGATTGGTACTGATGGTCGGCCAAGACAAAAAGGTTTGTTGGGTATATTCCAAGAATGGGCACAGTTCAGAATAGAGACCGTCACTAAACGAACACAACATCGCCTAGGTAAAGTGAGTGACAGGATGCATATTTTAGAGGGGCGTCAAATGGTCCTTCTGAAAATTGATGAAGTCATTCGGATTATCCGTGCGAGTGACGAGCCCAAAGTAGATCTGATGGCTGCATTTAAATTATCAGAGCGCCAAGCTGAAGATATCCTAGAGATTAGGTTAAGACAATTAGCACGACTAGAAGCGATCAAAATAGAGCAAGAGTTAACTGAACTTAAAACTGAGAGAGGTGAGCTTGAAAATCTACTTGGCAATGATTCGCTCATGCGTAAGCGGATCATTAAAGAAATTGAAGCGGATGCCAAAGCATTTGGCGATGATCGCAGAACAATTATTCAAGAAGAAAAGCGTGCCGTCATTGAAACGAAGGTGATTGATGAGCCGGTCACAGTGATTGTTTCAGAAAAAGGTTGGGTAAGATCAAGATTAGGTCATGGGCACGACCCGCAACAATTTAACTTCAAAGCCAGTGATTCTTTATATGCTGTCTATGAATGTCGCACGGTGGACATGATGGTTGGATTTGCTACAAATGGTCGAGTCTATAGCGTTCTGGTGAGTGATTTACCAGGTGCTAGAGGTGATGGATCGCCTTTTACCTCACTCATTAATCTTGCACCGGGCTCACAGATTGTGGCTTATTTTGCGGGACAGTTGGATGACTTGCTCCTGATCAGTATGGCTTCGGGTAATGGATTTTTAGCCAATGTTGCTGATATGGTGACACGTAATAAAGCTGGTAAATCGTTTATTGGACTTGATAGTAGCTTTCCTGATGGAGATTATCCGCTGCGCCCTGGGTTGATTAAAGAGGGGATGAAGTCTTTAGCCTGTTTGTCGCAGAAAGGTAAGTTATTAGTCTTTGACATTGAAGAGCTAAAACGTCTTCCTGCTGGTGGTAAGGGCGTCATACTGATGGATTTAGAAGTAAAAGAATCGCTCAAGAGTGCAATGCCTTTTGCTCCTGAGGGCTTAAGGTATATTGGTTTAGGAAGAGCAAATAAGCCTACTGAGCTAAGTTTAGATAGCAAAATTCTTAAATCATTTAAGGCCAGTCGTGCCCGAAAAGGTCATATGCTTGAGCCTAATTTGAAAGAAGCATATCTTTTAGCGATGGAGTAGTCTTTTTAATATCCTTTATGCAAATTAATTTACCTGAAATTCTTGCTGAAGTTCAACAGCTATTTGAAGAGTACGAGGATGCGATTATTCATAATCGCGTTGAGATTCTTGATAGCTGTTTTTGGGATAACTCTCTTGTTATTCGTTACGGCATGAACGAAAACCTCTATGGTTATCAAGAAATTGCTGCATTTAGAGCAGCTAGACCCTCAGTTGGGTTGTTAAGAAGCTTAAGTAAAACGGTAATTACAACATTTGGACACGACTTAGCAACAGCTAATACCTTATTTATGCGGCAGACTGTCCCAGGTAAAGTTGGGCGTCAGAGTCAAACCTGGGTCAGGACTGATCACGGTTGGAAAATCGTGTCCGCACATGTTAGCCTCATTGACCATCTTTAGAGTAAAAGAGAAGAACATCGATCGTAAGTAGTAAAAGCTAAGAATAAAGGGTTTTTCTTAGAGATCTATCCCTTTAATTGCTTGCTTACTCCATCGGGTAGAATTGATAATCTAACAGACACCAAGTATGATTGGATCAGTCAGTTTAAAAGTTCAAGAAGTCCTGTAAAAACTTATTCATGGAGACCTTATGAAATTTTCAATATTTAGGCAAATTCGAGTTACCTTTTTTGGCGTAATTTTAGGTATTTTTACTCTGAGTGCCTTAGCTGCAGAGCCGATTCTCATTGGGCTATCGATTACTCGCTCCCCTCCGGGTTCTGTAATTCAAGGGCAACAAATCAAAGATGCCATGGAAATCTACGCTGACATGCTTAACGCCAGAGGTGGTTTGTTAGGACGTCCTGTGAAGTTGGTTATTGAAGATAATCAAGGAATTCCAGAAAAAGGACGATCTGCAGTTGAAAAGTTAATTACTAAAGATAAGGTAGTCGCAATTACGGGTGGTCACCAGAGTTCTGTGTGCCTGAGTGAAATTGAAGTAGCGCACCGTTATCAAGTTCCTTATGTCAACACCAATTGTTGGGCTGACTCAGTTAGGATTAAAGGCTATCCAGAGGTGATCAACACATCACCTTATAACTATATTGTTGCTGATTCGATGGCTGAGACTCTTAAAGCCATGAAAGTGAAGCGCGTTGTTGGCTTTGCTGAAAACACAGATTATGGTATTGGTCTAGCAAAAGGCGTAGGGGAAGCCTTAAAGAGAAAAGGCTCAACAATTGAGTATAAGTTTGAGACCTTAGACCGTGCCAGCAAAGATTTCACACCAGCTATATTAGCGCTCAAAGCTAATCCACCCGATGTCATTGTGATGACTATGCTTCCACCTGCAGCTTATATTGCGCTGAATCAATTGTATGAACAAGGTGTTGCACCAACATCCAAAACTATCATTTATGACGGCGCAGGTATGGCTGACTATCCTGATTTTTGGCAAAACGTCAAAGATGCTGGTAAATACATGATGACTATTGGAATGTATCACCCAGACATGAAGATGAATGATTTAGCAAAGCAAGTTGCTGTTGAATACAAAAAGCGGACTAATAATGATCCTAATCGACTGATTTATCAGGCGGTGGATTCCTTAGTGGTTGTAACTGAAGCCATACGTCAGGCCAACACAACCGATTCAGCGAAGATTCTTGATGTGATGCGTAAGAGTAAGTTTGATGGCGCTCGGGGATTAATGACTTTTGATACATTTCCTGGTGTTTCTTACCAACAGTGGGCGGCTATTCCTTATGTTAACTACCAGTTAACTGATGTGAATCAAGCGGTAGGAAAAACAACCTTATTACAAGGACCTGGCACGCCTCTGAACACATCTAAAATCGTTTATCCTAAATAACTCATTGTAGAAAGTCGAGCGTCCTTTGGGGCGCTCGAAATAATTTATTGAAAGCAGCTTGTGTTATTGATTGACCTTACCATCAATGGCCTGATTATGGGCCTTTTTTACGCCCTCATGGCTGTGGGTTTATCGATGATATTTGGCGTGTTAAGAATTATTAATTTTGCACATGGTGAATTCTTTATGGTGGGAGCATATAGCTATGCTCTTATTGCAAGTTACTTTGGTATTAGTCCTTGGATTTCTCTTCCTTGTGCAGCAATGGTAGGAGCCGGTTTAGGAATGTGTGTCGAGCGTTTACTGATTCGTCCTTTGTATGATGGCTACAATAGTTGGGCGTTTATGAAAGATGAATATGCTGTGGTTGTTACCTTCGCATTGTCTCTTTTGCTAATTCATTTAGTCGATAAGGTGATTGGTCCATCACCATTTGTTGGGCCAAGTTTAGCTTCAACCCAGCGAATCGCTATTGGTCCAGTGATGCTTAATGGTCAAAAATTGATTGCAGCGGGTGTGTCCATATTCTTGCTAGTTGGTCTGGCGATATTTATTAAAAAATCATTGTGGGGCAGGCAGATTCAGGCGGTTGCGCAAAACCGATTTGGATCTTCTCTCGCAGGTATAGATCCCATCAAGACGACAACGATTATTTTTGCTCTTGCTGGTGCATTAGCTGCTTTATCAGGCGCTTTGTTATCTCCACTCATTAATCCTTCACCTGATATTGGTTCCTTCCCAGCGATTAAGTCTTACATTATTGTTGTCATCGGTGGACTTGGCTCCATCTGGGGGAGCATGTTTGCCGCATTGATTTTAGGAGTTCTCGAATCTTACTTTGCAGTCTATATTTCTTATGATTACCGTGATGCATTTGGTCTTCTTATTTTAATTCTTGTCTTAATTTTTAGGCCTCAAGGCCTTGCTGGTCAAAAGGGAAGAGATGCATAATGGCTGACACTCTTTCTTTATCGCTCAAGCATCCCAACTTGTGGAGAAATCGCCTAAAGCGGGATATGCTTTGCTTTACCTTGGTTTGTTTACTTCTGTGTTTGGTCCCACTACTTCAGTTAAGTGATTACTCTTTAGGGATTTTGATTGTTGCCTTGTACTTTGCAATGATTTCGATGTCTTGGAATTTATTGGCGGGTTACACAGGACAATTTTCTATGGCGCCAGCAGCCTTTGCGATGCTCGGTGGCTATATCATGGGGCTACTTGATTTTCATTTTCAGGTTTCACTCTCATGGGCTGTGCCGCTTGCAATCTTTGGAACCGGTTTATTGGGCTTATTCTTGGGTACTATCGTCATTCGTCTCAAAGGCCCTTATCTTTCTTTAACAACGCTCTCTTTTGCAGAAATAGCTCGAGTCATCATCGCTAATTCGCACGAATATACTCGAGGGGATCAGGGCTTAAATGTGCCTACGATGTTTGTAGACCGTGTTGTTTACTACTATGTATTTGTGGCATTTGTTTTCGGTATGGGGCTTCTTATTTATGCCTTAATGAAATCTCGTTTTGGTGGATATTTTTTAGCGATTCGTGATGATCCTGAAGGTGCTGAAAGTCGGGGTATACCGGTAGCGAAATATAAATTATGGGCGTTTACTATTTCCTGTTGCTTATGTGGATTTGCAGGAGCGATGTATGGATCATTTAGTCAACTGGTCAGTCCCGAGATGGGTTTGTTGCAACAGACAGGGCTCGTTATTTCAATGGTGGTCATTGGTGGGATAGGATCGATGAGTGGACCTTTAATTGGGGCGCTTCTTGTTTATTTAGGTTCTGAGTGGTTACGTGACGTGGGCAATATTCAAATGATTGTTTTCGCGTTGATTGTCATTATTTTTGCAAGATTTTTTAGAACTGGATTATGGGGATTGACTCAACTGCTTATTCTTAAATTAACTCAGCATAAAAGCAAATAAAAATGCTCTTAAACGTCAATTTACTTTCAAAGAAATTTGGTGGCAATCAAGCCGTTGACCAAGTGAGCTTTTCGATGGAGGAGGGAACGATTATGGGACTCATCGGCCCTAATGGTTCAGGTAAGACTACGGTGTTAAATATGCTCTCTGGAATATTAACCTTGGATAGTGGGTCAGTTCTATTAAACGATCGTGAAATTTCTCATCTCAAGCCTTCGGCTTTAGCCCGTCTCGGTGTGATGAGGATGTTTCAGATGACACGGGTTTTTGCTCGGGTTAGTGCATTTGATAACTTAATTATCGCTGGGCAGGCACTTGGTTTATCCTTCCAAAAATCGGTGACTAAAGCAGATCAGTTGATCGTAGAATTATCACTTGAGCCGGTCAAATTTCTAGATGCAGGTCAACTCTCTGGTGGGCAGAAAAAACTTCTCGAGTTTGGGATGTGTTTTATGAAAAGCCCAAAATTAGCACTTCTTGATGAACCTTTTGCTGCTGTTCATCCTCAGATGAGAGAGACTATGGCAAACTTTATTAAAGCGCGCCATCAAGAAGGGCATTCATTTTTACTGGTCAGTCATGATATGCCGATTGTTCAGGCGCTTTGTCAAACTTGTGTATGTATGAATACGGGTAAAGTCATTGCGAGTGGTTTAACTAAACAAGTTCTCTCAAACCCCCAAGTTGTGGAAGCTTACTTAGGAGGTGAGCATGTCTGACATTCTTTTGGAATTAAAGGATGTTACAGCTGGGTATGCCAGAGATATCGATGTTCTTACCCAGATTAATTTGCGCGTTCACAGAGGTGAAATTGCAGGTTTAATTGGTTTAAATGGCGCAGGAAAATCAACACTTATTAAAACGATTTGTGGTTTTCTAACTCCTAAAGAGGGTAGTGTTCTCTTTGAGGGAAGAAATATGTCTGGTATTAAACCGCATCAGTTGATTGATCATGGTATTTGTTGTATTCCTCAAGAGTCCAGTTTATTTCCATTTTTAAATGTAGAAGAAAATCTCTTATTGCCCATACAGTCTCGAAGATCCTTAAAAAATAATTCGTGGCAGGAGCGTTATGAGGAAGTGCTTGAGTTATTTCCTATATTGAAGGAAAAACGTTATCAAGCCGCAGGAGAATTATCGGGTGGGCAACAAAAACAGCTTGAATTTGCAAAAGTGTGGATTATTCAGCCCAGACTATGTTTAGTAGATGAGCCTAGTATTGGATTATCGCCAAAAATTGCTGAAGAAGTATTTGTTTGGCTGGAGAAGTTTACACAGGATGGTATGGGAGTTTTGCTCATTGATCATAATGTTCGAAGAGTGGTCGAAATGTCCCAAAATGTCTATGTTTTAAGCTTGGGAAAAATTACCGCTTCTGGAAATCAAGAGATGTTCAAAAATGACCTTCATGGAC
This sequence comes from uncultured beta proteobacterium, assembly GCA_903821995.1. Taxonomy (GTDB): domain Bacteria; phylum Pseudomonadota; class Gammaproteobacteria; order Burkholderiales; family Burkholderiaceae; genus Polynucleobacter. The sequence goes on along the minus strand of CAIJNI010000080.1, from coordinate 136,059 downwards.
AGGTCAAAGAATGGTTAGGGCTAAATTACTAAGCTTACTTTAAGGAATAAAAATCCTTAGTCTTATTAGGCAAAGCATTAGAATAACGACTATCGCGAAAATAAATGTGAATTTGTGATGATATTGTTACTTTTAGCAATCATCCACTACTAAGCAAATAGAATTAAGGGTGAAATTTTGAAAGCTGCAGCATTTGATTACATCAGGCCTGACGGACTAGAAGAAGTCCTTTCGGTTTTGCATCAGAATGGGGTAGAGGCTAAACTGATTGCAGGTGGACAAAGTTTAGTGCCGATGATGGCAATGAGGTTTGCAAGACCTTCGTTACTCATTGATATTAATAGACTTGTTGAGTTAAAGCATATACAAAATCAGCAAACCTTTGTGCACATTGGTGCAGGAGTGCGCCAGGGCCATCTAGAAGATTCAGCGAATATTTCTTTGCAGTTACCATTAATCAAGAAAGCTCTAGTTTGGGTTGGCCATCGTCAAACAAGGAATCGCGGCACTATTGGCGGTAGTTTGGTCTACGCTGATCCTTCTGCCGAGTTGCCATTAGCTGCAATGGTTTTGGGTGCATCGCTTCATTTAAGTAGCTTAGAAGAGGGTACTCGTGTTTTACTAGCTCAGGATTTCTTTTTGGGGCCAATGTACACCGCAACGACTGAAGTTGAATGTTTGACAGGTGTTGATCTTCCAGTATGGGAAGGATTAAGAGTAGGATCTGCTTTTGAGGAATCTTCGATGCGCAAGGGTGATTTTGCGATGGCATCAGCCGCTTGTCAGATTCAGTTGAACGATGATTTATCTGTGAAAAGAATTTCTTTTGGCGTTGGAGGAGTTAATGGTGCTCCTACCGTTTTCCCAGATTTAGCTAATACATTAATTGGTCAGCGTATAGAGAGTTCTTTGGTGAAAGATGTAGCTATTGCTGCATTAAACCAATGTGATTCATCGAGTGATATTCATGTAAGTGCTAATTTTAGAAAACATCTTGCGCAGACCTTACTCCGCCGAGTTGTTTTAGATGCGGCTCAAGAAGCAGGTGGACGGGCTTAAAAATGGACAATAAAATTAAAATTGAATTAACAGTCAACCAAGTGATTTATAGAAGAGATGTTGAGCCCAGGACGACCTTAGTTGATTTCCTTCGCGATGAACTTGGTTTGACAGGAACTCATGTGGGTTGTGAACATGGCGTCTGTGGAGCGTGTTCTATTTTACTCAATAATGAACCTGTCAGATCATGTTGTATGTATGCTGTTCAGGCAGATGGAATGCAAGTTACTACTGTAGAAGGACTTGCTCCGGAGCGAGGTGCATTATCAAAAATACAGGATTCTTTTTGTGAAAAGCATGCACTGCAATGTGGCTTTTGCACACCTGGCATGCTGATTGCTTGCCAAGATCTTATCAATCGGATACCGAATCCAAATGAAGAGGAAGTTCGAGAGGCTATTAGTGGTAACCTATGCCGCTGCACTGGCTACCAACAAATTGTAGATGCTGTTTTACATGCGACTTCTTTAGAAACAAAGCATCATGACTAATTCCGGCCAAAACTTTAAATACATTGGTAAACACCGGAGGGCCGTTGAGCATCGGCGTTTTGTGGTGGGTGAAGGAAACTACGCTGCAGATATTCATTTGCGCGGAATGCTCCATGTTGCAATCATTGCTAGTCCTTATGCTCACGCCAAAATTTTATCGATTGATACGAGTGCAGCGTTAGCTATGCCAGGGGTTCATGCAGTTATTTCCGGGAAAGAGCTTTTTGATCAAACTGATCCAGTACTACCTGGTGTAGATGCACCTGCAGTCAAACGCTATCCTATGGCAATCGATATTGCTAGATATGCAGGTGAATGGGTTGCGGCTGTCGTTGCAGAAACAAGAGCTTTAGCAGAAGATGCCCTAGAACTGATTGAAGTTGAATATGAACCTTTAGATCATGTGATGGATCCAGAATTAGCTGCAAAGGATGGTGCACCATTAGTTCATCCTGACCATGGTAGTAATGTCATTTTTCATAAAAAATTTACATGGGGCTCAGTAGATCAACATTTTTTAGAATGTGATCACCAATTGAGCTACCGTGTTCGTTGGTCAAGAAGCTCTACAGTACCTATAGAAACATTCGCAGTGGCTTGTCAATGGAATGATGCTACTCAAATACTTGATGTATGGGCCTCGATACAGATGCCAAAATTTCCTGATCAATTAGCAAAAGCACTCAGACTCAATGGTAACTCTGTAAGAGTTCATTTTGACGTAGACGTCGGTGGAAGTTATGGTGTTAAGCGAGGTTTGAAACATACGATATTAGTGGCCTATTTAGCTCGCAAGTTAAATCGACCGGTCAGATTTGTAGAAGACCGAATTGAAAATATGCGTGGCGGTGATATGCAAGGGCCGGATCGTATTTTTGATGTCACGATGGGTTTTAAATCGGACGGAACAATTCATACAATGCGGATGCGCGCAATGGATGATATTGGAGCCTATTCTGGCCGTTCACCCCTTCAACTTGGAAAACCAGTTGGCGCCATTGTCGGTCCATACACTATTCAAAGCGTTGAATACGATGCTTATGCTGTAATGACCAATAAAACACCTCAAGAGGCGGTGAGGGGATTTGGACAAGCACCGACTAATTATGCAATTGAAACCGGTATTGACCGGATAGCACGTTTTCTTAATGTCGATAGAATAACACTTCGAAAAAAGAATCTCATTGATAAAAATGCTTTTCCGTACTTGATACCGAGTGGTACATATTACGATTCGGGTGACTATACAACAGTTTTTGACAAAGCACTTAATGCGGCACCTCTGCAAGAAATTCTTAAAGAGCGCGATGCGCTTCGAAGTCAAGGATTATTGGCGGGCATTGGTTATTCCACTTGTTTAGAACCATCTGGTGGCAATTCTGCGTTTGAGCCTTTATTCAACCCTAAAAATGAAACAACCACATGGATGGACTCCTGTTTAATTCGGATAGATTTATCTGGTTCTATTACTGCGTTGATGGGAACATCTACATCGGGTCAAGCGCACGAAACCCTTGTCTCAACAGTTGTTGGAGAAATATTAGATCAACAGCCTGATAGTATTCGTGTAATTCATGCGGATTCTTTAAATGCGCTTCCTTCGAATAGTCCAGTTGGAAGCCGAATGGCAATTATGCTTGGGGGTGCAGCTGCAGGGGCTGCGAAAAAATTACGCACCAAATTAATGAAGATTGCAGCGTATAACCTCAATATTTCAGTTGATCAATTAGAGTATCAAGAAGGCAATGTGATTGCAAAAGATAAGTCCAATCATTCACTGAGTTGGTCTGCGCTGATTGAAATTGCACATCGTAAATTTCATTTGTTACCAGAAGGTATGGAGCCTGGGTTGCAAGAGAAATTTGTTTGGGAAGTTCCGACCGGTGGAGCATTACCAATCAATGATCAAGTACAGATGTACCCATGTCATTCGTTTGAAGCCCATGTCATTTTAGCGAGTATTGATCCAAATACTTGTCACGTTAAAATTCATCGATATGTCTGTGGCCATGATTGTGGGGTCATGATCAGTCCTGATGTTGTACATGGTATGACCTATGGCGGTATTGCTCATGGTTTGGGCGCGTCCTTGCTTGAGAAGTTTAGTTTTTCGCAAGAGGGACAATTGCTGTCGGGAACTTTTATGGATTATCTATTACCCACTGCCAATGAGGTGCCATCAATTACCATCGTGGACCATTGCACCCCATCACCACTCACAGAGTTTGGTCAAAAAGGGTCTGGGGAAGCCGGTTATTTAGGTAGTCCTGCTGCTATTGCTAGTGCTATTAATGATGCTCTTGCACCTAATAATATCTCGATTAACTATTTACCAATGACGCCAGATGTTATTTGGTCGGCATTAAATCCAACTGTTTTATGAACATAATATTTACACAACATTTTAAGCAATGACTAATTTATTTACGGAGAAACTATGAGTGATCAAATTCGAATTCAGCAAGATGGCCGCATTTTAAGGGTGACCTTTGATAGACCAGAAGATAATGGGGTATCAGATAAGATGGCGGCTAAATTAATTGAGGCGCTAGAGACTGCTCATGAAACATCTGATCTTGTCATTATCCGTTCAGCAGGACCAGACTTTTGTACTGGTCGTGTGCGTGGACCCGATATAGGACCTGCATCTCCTGAGGCTTATGCTCGTCGGCCAGAATACGATTCTATTTTTAATAGTTATAAAGCTGTAAAGAATGCACAAATTCCTGTAATGACTATATTAAAAGGGCGAGTCATGGGATTTGGTGCTGCCTTAACTGCTGTCAGTGATGTATCCTTTTCAAGTGATACTGCAACGTATAACATTCCTGAAATCGCTCACAATGTGATGCCTACTATGGTGATGTCTGCAATTTATGATCGCATGAATCGTAATGCAATTATGTGGATGGCATATACCGCAGACTTTATTGATGCTCATCAAGCATTAAATTACGGTTTGATTAGTCGGGTTATTCCTGATGCCCAGTTAGAGTCTGAGGTTACTCGTTTTTGTGATCTTTTACTAAGTAGACCAAGACCAGCTATTTTAGGACTCAAAGAATATATGAGAGTTGCGCCACGGATGGATGACCAAGGTGCTCTTGATTATGCAAGAAGTATTCACTCGATGGTCAATACTTCTGCAGAAATGAAAAAGAAAGCTCATTAATTAACACTAGGTTTAAAGATAGGTTGATATGGAAATTAATGGATCACAAATAATTGCAGCAAAAAGAGAACTTGTTTGGAGTTCTCTCAATGATCCTGATACTTTAAAACAGTGCCTACCAGGTTGTGAATCTGTTGAAAAAATATCAGATGATTTATATAAGATTGTCTTAGTTGCAGTGGTTGGTCCGATGAGGATTCGTTTTAAAGGGTCTTTACAAATGAGCGAAGCAAAGCCTCCGATATCATGTCATATGATTTTTGAAGGACAGGGAGGAGTTGCTGGTTTCGGTAAGGGGACTGCTAATGTCACCCTGAATGAGGTTCCTGATGGAACTGAATTAGTTTATTCAGCAAATGCTCAAGTTGGTGGAAAGTTAGCTCAAGTAGGGTCGAGGCTTATTGATGGCGTGGCAAAAAAAATTACGGATGATTTTTTTAAAGAGTTTCGTAAGAGCTTAATGTCCCCATCGCCAGAATCAGTAATGGATGACAAAAAGTTAACTACAATGAGTCATGTAAAGAATCCTATTTATGCAGGTGGGTCTTCTCCGTTAGTTCAAAGCTCAAGCCAGCAAATGGTGCCAGCGTGGTGGTTAATTATTGCGGTAATCTTAGGAGCGGGGGTTGCTATCGTATCCGCTCATTTAATTCAATAAAATAATAGGACTAAGCGATGAGATTACATTTGATAAGAAGATTACTTTTAAGTGCGGTATGTATTGTTTTCTCAGGTGTGATTCTCATTGCTGCTCATGCACAAAACTCAACGAAGACTGTTAAATTAATTGTTGGATTTCCTCCTGGCCAGGCAACTGATTCAGTGGCAAGGCTCATTGTTGATAAATTACGTGTTATTACTGGTGATACCTACGTGATAGATAATCGCCCGGGTCAGGGTGGTAGTTTTGCATTAGGTATGCTGGCTAAATCACCTGCTAATGGCACGACGATGATGCTTGCACATATGTCTGCAGTGGCAACGAATCCCCATTTATACAATAGTGTCCCCTATGACTCAATGAAAGATTTTGATGCGGTTGGCCTTGTGGGGGACTTGCCTTTTGTCTTGGTATGTAATCCATCTTTACCGATTAAGAATCTTAAAGAACTCATTGAATATGCCAAAGCAAACCCCGATAAATTAACAAATGCTTCATCAGGTAACGGTACAGTTTCTCATTTGGCGATGGAAAAGCTCAAACGAGATGCTGGTATAAAAATGACCCATATTCCCTATAAAGGAAGTATTGCAGGGCTAACTGATGTTATGTCAGGGAATGTCTCTGTTGCGCTGGAAACAGCATCCTCTGTTCGCTCTTACGTTGAAGCTGGTAAATTACGCGCCTTAGCTATAGGCAGCACTAAACAGATTGGTGGAGTGTTTGCCGGCGTACCTACACTTCGTGAGTTAGGCTTTCGTGATATTAATGCAGTGACTTGGATCATGTTGATTTATCCAACTGGTACCCCAAAATCGATGATTAATGCTACCTATAGCGCATTAGGGGTGGTTATGAATAATCCAGAAGTTGAGCAAGAATTATTAAAAATTGGATTAATTCCTAGAACCAGTAAAAGTTCTGAAGAGGCTGCCGAATATTTAAAGACTGAATATAAATTTTGGGGTGATGCTGTGAAGGCTAGTGGAGTTAAGCTGGAATAAAAGTTCTAAGCTTTGTAATAGCAAATAAATGATTTAGGAGAAATAGTTCGACATGAAAAATAACAAGAGACGTTATCCCGATTTACACGACCATATTGAAGAACTTAAACGTCGAGGTTTACTACAAGTTATTGATCGGCAAATCGATAAAGATTCAGAGCTACATCCTCTCGTTCGTTGGCAGTTTGTTGGCGGCATGGAAGAATCCGAGAGAAAGGCTTTTTTATTCACAAATATTGTGAATGCTAAAGGTCGAAGATATGATATTCCAGTATTAGTTGGTGGTTTAGCTGCTAACCGTGAAATCTATAGTGTCGGCATGGGGTGTCCCGTTGAAGAAATTCAAAGTAAATGGGATCAGGCATTACAAAATCCTATTCCTCCTGTACTAGTAGAAAATCCTGAATGCCAAGAAGTTGTTCATGAGGGAAAAAATTTATTAGGTGAGGGTATGGGCCTAGATATGTTGTCTATTCCGATATCTACACCGGGATTTGATAGTGCTCCAACATTAACTGCTACAAATGTGATTACAAAAGATCCAATCACGGGTGGACAAAATATGGGGACTTATCGCTGTGCCTTGAAAGCGTCGGATCGCTTAGTAGTTCGCATGGCTACTCGTGTAGGAGGAGCTGGCGGATATTTACATTATTTGGCATGGAAAAAAGCTGGTCATAAAACGATGCCTTGCGCTGTTGTTCTAGGTTGTCCTCCCTATGTTTCTTTTATGGGGCCGCAGAAAATGCCAATAGGAGTCGATGAATTCGATATTGCAGGTGGCCTAGCAGGTGAAGCTATAGAAATAACAATGGCAAAAACCGTTGATTTAAAAGTGCCAGCTCAAGCGGAAATAGTACTTGAAGGGTTTATTGATTTAGAAAAACTTGAGCCTGAGGCGCCTTTTGGTGAGTCACATGGTCATGTGGCTTTAGAAGAATTTAATATGCCAATGACAATAACTGCAATCACTCATCGAAACAAGCCAGTGATTCCTTCTTATTTAAGTCAAGTCGCTCCAAGTGAGTCGAGCGTGATTAAAAGAGTAGCTTATGAACCTTTATTTTTTAATTACTTAAAAAGCACCCTTGGAATAAGAGGAGTTAAAAAGGTATCTTTGCATGAGCCTTTAACAGGTTTACTGCGAGTTACTCTCATAACTGTAGAGCGTGACATGCCAAAAACGGAAATATGGCGTGCTTTATATGGCGCAGCTTTCTTCAAGGGCGATTGTGGAAAAATCTGCGTTGCAATTAATGATGATATTGATCCAGATAATGCGGATGCGCTTTTATGGGCGATGGCTTATCGAATGAATCCGGTTAAAGATGTTCAGACGCTTGATCATCGAGGTCAGGGGCATGGTCCTAAGCGTGAAACCGAGGGTGAAGAAGACTCTACCTTACTGATGGACGCAACAATGAAGGGAGATATGCCTCCTCTAGCTTTGCCGACCAAAGAGTATATGGAAAACGCCAAGAATATTTGGGATGAACTTGGTTTGCCAAAATTAAGGCCACAATCACCTTGGTTTGGTTATTCTCTAGGTGATTGGTTGCCGCAATGGGATGATGCGGCAAGGAGAGCAGCACAAGGGGATTATTTAGAAAATGGGAAAATTAGTAAAGCTCAGCAACAAAGTGGATTAACGCCAGAGACAAAATTTCGTCCCCAATAATTTAAAAAAGATCTAATCAATAGACTTGGAGTTGTTAACATGATTAAAAATAAAATCATACAATGTGTTTTCTTAGTAGGGGTGTTTACAAGCTCGACTCTTATTTTAGCTGCTGATGTTTATCCTAGTAAGCCAATACGAATCGTCTTAGGTTATGCACCTGGTGGAGTTGCAGATATTACTGCAAGGATGGTTGCGCAGAAGATGTCTGAGAGTCTTGGTCAACAAGTGATTGTTGATAATAAGCCTAGTGCTGGTGGGATTGTGGCAGGGGAGACCGTAGCATCCTCAGACCCTGATGGATATACCCTCTTGCATATGAATTATGGTAACGCTGTTAGTGCGGCAATCTTTAAGAAACTACCCTATGATATTAAGGCAGATTTTGAGCCAATAGCCCCCATGGGATTTTTTGATGTTGTCATGCTTGTAGATGCTAATTCAGATATTCAGTCTGTACAAGATTTTATATCTAAAGCTAAGGCTTCTCCGGATAAATTTAATATTGGTACGATTAACGTAGGTAGCGGTCAACATATGTCAGCTTCTTTATTTAAAAGTATGGCAAATATTCCTGCAGAAATCATTACATATAAATCAACTGCGGCGCTCTTTTTAGCACTTCAATCCAAAGATATTAACGTTGCATTTGAAGTGATCTCACCCGCGATCCCTCTTATCAATGGAGGAAGTTTAAAAGCGATTGCTGTCTCTTCGATTAAACGTATAGGGCTTTATCCAAATGTCCCAACGCTTAATGAAAGTGGCGTTAAGGGTTATGATGTTGTTGCATGGAATGGTATTGCCGCACCTGCAAAGACGCCTAAGCCGATTATTGAAAAACTGAATAAGGCCATTAATGCTGCACTAACCAATCCAGAGGTTAGAAATAAGTTTAAAGAACAGGGAATTGAACCAACGACTGGCTCTCCTGAGGATCTTAAAAATATTTTATCTAATGAAGTTGTTAAATGGAATAAATTGGTGACCGACTTACGTATGGAAAAGAAATAAAACCATTCATTTCAATAAGACATAAAAATAGGCCCCTAAAACTGAGGGGCCTATTTTTTTAATGCCTATCTTACAACTTAATGTTTTCCTGAGGACTTTCTAACAAAGCCTGTAAATTCTGTATGGGCTTCATAAAGGCAACTATCTCCACCGGTGATGTAGAGCTGCTTCATATCTTTTCCGCCAAAACTTATGCGAGAAGGTTTATCAAAAGGAAGTGGATGGCTTGAGATTAGATATCCATTTGGAGAAAAGATAAATAACATTGAACCGGGACCACTTTCAGATGATCCTCCAACAGCAAATATTCTACCTTCAGTATCAAGACACATACCTTCTATACCACGATGTTTTCCAGAATCATCAGCGCCAAATGTATAAAATACTTTTGCTCGACCAACACTTAAATCAGGATTAATTGGGTAGGCACGAAGTTCACGATGAGGACTATCGGGATTACCATCGGCAACATAAAGCGTCTTCTCATCATTTGAAAGCAATACAGCCCGCGGTGCGTGTGTATCGTAAGTAACACGATGCATCACAAAGGCATGACGCTCATCTTTTTCGATCCGCATGATGGAAGCATGGTCAAGTGCTGGAAATATTTGAGGACCAAACGCTAAGATTGCACTATGAGGGTCGGCAAACCAAATCCGACTAGCATGATCGACAACAAGATCTGTTGGGTGATTATGAATCGCGCCACGATAACGAAGTGCTGTGACACAAGCGCTGCCATCCGGTAATAACTCAATGACACGTCTACCACTTTCTTGGGCAGCATAAACAATGCCAGAACTTGGTTCATAACAAATACCATTAATTCGGCCAGAATACAGGCGGAAGTCTGAAACAGCTTTAGTAGAAGGAATATATTTCTTTATTTCCATCTCATCGAGTAAGCTAAAGAGAACTCCTTCACCATCCCAAGTGACTCCGCCAAGACTACCTTTAAAAGGGCCAGCTACTTTTGAAAATTGAATCGTCATTCTTATGCTCCTTACCAAACCGCAATCCCGGGAATTTTCACCCGAGTTCTATAAACGCCTGTGAAAGTTGTCACAAACAGTGTGCACCAGTCATCTTCACCAAAAGCCATATTAGTGCAGTGGCCAGGAATACGAAGACGTCCAAGTAATTCCCCTGATGGTGCAATGATATGAACACCGCCTGGACCAGTACAGTAGACATTTCCTTCTATATCAACTTTCATACCATCTGCAACGCCACCTTCTTTACCCACGAGTTCGTAAAATACTTTACCAGGGCCTACTGTGCCGTCTGCCTTCACTTCAAACTTACGAATAAGTCCTAGTCGCGTTTCATTGACATAAAAAGTCTTTTCATCCGGAGAGAATACTAGGCCGTTTGGATAATTACTATCGGCTACAACGAGTTGTACTTCTTTTCCGTCAGGAGTTAAGCGATAGACGCCTTGAACATCCAAATAGCGCTGGACATCATCGGCGACCATTCCTGGGATAACAAGACCACCGGCAGAATCTGTCCAGTAGATTGAACCATCTGATGCCATAACAATATCATTTGGACTATTTAAAGTTTTACCTTGATATTTTTCAGCAATGGTTGAAATACTTCCATCGTGTTCAAACCGTAAAATTTTGCGAGTACACCATCCGGCAGCTAAAAGGCGACCTTCCTTGTCAAAGGTAAGGCCGTTAATATGCCCAGTAGGTTTCATGACAATTTCTCGTCCAACGCCTGGTTTATATTTCCAAAGGGTATTGCCAATGATTTCTACCCAATAGAGTTCTCCCTTGCGTTTATCCCAAACAGGACCTTCACCGAAACTAAGACCTGTTGCGATAAGATCTAAAGGAGCATCATCAGCAATAATTTTAGAAAGTTGAGGTTTAGCTAAATCAGTGTGCATTTTTTACATCCTTTGGAGTCCAGGCCTTTACAGCAAAGGCATTAACATCAGAAACAATATCGATGACTACAGGTTTATTAAGTCCAATAGCTTTTTTAAGCGCAGGAGCAATTTCATCTGGGTGTTCAACTCGAATTCCAACACATCCAAATGACTCAGCAATTTGCGCAAAATTTAATTGCTTAAATTTCCATAAATCTTCAGCTTTATGTGCTTCAGAATTTTTGTCTGCGAAGACATTATCCCAAAGTGGGATTTCTTGATTTAATGAGCTGTTATTATTCACAATCATTACTAAATTGATATTAAAGCGAGCCGCAGTTTCTAGTTCTGCTATATGGTAATAAAAACCGCCATCTCCAGCAAAGCAAATGACTGTTTGATCAGGTAGGGCGCATTTAACGCCCATAGCACCTGGAAAACCCCAGCCTAGTGAACCAGCGCAGCGGATAAAGCGTTGTTCAGGTTTAAGCATATCGATAATTGCGCCAGTCCACATACCGGAATGGCCTGTATCTGAAACTACGATCCCGTTATCAGGTAAGGCTTTTGAAATTTCGTAGCAAATACGCTCAGGTCGAATAGGAACTGCATCGGAGTGCATTAGTGGTGATAGTTGATCACGCCACGCTTTTTTAAGTTCGTCAACACGAGCAAGCCAAGCGCTTGAACCCTTACTATTTGTTGCGGCTGCAGTTAGCTGTTCAAGAACAACTTTAGCATCACCTAAAAGTGATACTGAGTTAGGGTAGCTACGACCTAATTCAATTGGATTAATATCACACTGAATCACGGTTGTATTGGATTTAGGAACTGCCCAGTCAACTGTGACTTGACCGCCTGTATGGCTACCGATAAAGAAAACGACATCTGCTTCGTAAACGGCGCGGTTAGCACACTCTCTTGAATAGGTACCTACAACGCCCACTGAGAGTGGATGGGTGTCTGTGATAGATCCTTTAGCGTTAAGAGATGTTGCTACTGGGATTTGCATTTTTTCAGCAAATTTAACTAGCTCGTGATGCGCACGTGAGGAAGCTACACCACCTCCAGCAACAATAATAGGACGTTCAGCTTTACTTAATAGTGTAATTGCAGCTTGAACATGCTGTATTTCTGCAGGGCTTCTAAATGGTGGAATTTGCTTAAATTGTGATTCTGTTAAAGGTGCTAAGGATGTTTTTTCATTAGCAGCTTGACCATGTGGGCCTGTGATTTGCATATGAACAGGACCTGGTGTACCTGTAGTTGCGGCACGAAAAGCTTGACGCATTAAGTCGGGTAGCCTTGAAACGTGATCAACACGTACATTCATTTTAGTCACGGGATCAAATTGAGAAAAATCATCAACTTCTTGATAACCATGTTTGTAATGGGCATGAACAGCAGGGCCACCAGTAACTGCAACAACTGGTGCGCATGCCATATAAGCATCACGAAGCCCCGCAGACAAGTTTGATGCGCCAATTTGTTGAGCCAAGCATACACCTGGCTTGCCACTTGCACGTGCATAGCCATCCGCCATATATGCGGCAGATTTTTCACCGTGAGTCATAATTCGTTTAATACCAAAATTTTCCATTTCAGCAATACCGCCAAGCATAATAGCTGGCAGATAAAAAACATGTGTCACATCATAGCCATGTAGCATCTCTGCAAATAGACGTGAACCAGTAATTTCAGACATTCAATTTCTCCTTGTTAATCAACTTTAATATTTGCTTTTTTAGTAATCGCACTAAACTTTTTAAAATCCTTATCCTGCAGGTCGGAAAACTCTTTTGGATTAAAACTGACGAGTTGATAACCCATTTGTTTTGCTTTGGCAATAAATGTAGGATCGCTAATAATTTTATTGGTATCTTGATAAATTTTTTGGACTATAGTTGGCGGTGTCTTGGAGCTGACATGAAAACCATTCCAGCCAACAAATGTCATGTTAGGGTACCCCTGTTCAGTGAAGGTTGTTAATTCAGGTAAATAGGGATCGTGCTTTTCTGTACTAACGCCAATGGCTTTAATTTTGCCATCCTTAATTAAAGGCAGAACCGATGAAAGCGGAGCGAAGATCATTTCTAGCTCACCTGCAATTAAATCGGTCACAGCAGCAGGGAAGCTTTTGTAAGGTACATGAGTTAAATTAATATTTGCTTCTTGATTAAACATTTCGCCTGCAATGTGAGAGGTAGTTCCTGGTCCGACTGAACCATAATTTAGACCTCGACCGCCTTTCTCTTTAGTCTTTTTTGCAAGTTCAATAATTTCATTAAGATTTGAAACCGGGAGATCTTTATTGACTACCAATATAAATGTAGATCTTGAAAACATAATAACTGGCGTAAGATCTTCAAAAAAGTTCACTGGCATTTTAGTTCGAGTTGCTTGAAGAAGAGGATAAGCACTCGAGGATAAAAGTATATTGCTACCATCTGGAGCAGATTTTGCAACGGTATCTGCTGCAACCATGCCACCTGCGGCTAGCCGATTTTCAACAATAACAGCTTGACCCCATGTGACACTGAGTCGCTCACCTAAAAGTCTTGCAACTTGATCTGCGCCAGAACCGACTATGAGATGAACGGTTTTATTTGGAAACTCCTGGGCATATGACAGATTAATCAGGCCGAGAAAAAGGTACGAGATAAAGAGTATTTTTTTCATAATAGGAACCCTAATCGATTTTGATATTAGCGGATTTTACGAGCTTCTTAAGTCGGATAATTTCGTTGGACTCAAATGATTCAAAATCACTCGTTGTACCAATAAAGCTCTCAAACCCAGCTGCTTCTACTTTTGCTTGAACCTCAGGAAGGCTAAGAATCTTAGTAATTTCAGCATTTAATTTTTGAACAATTTCAGGAGGAGTTTTAGCCGGCACATGGATACCATTCCATCCGCCATAAACAACATCTGGATAGCCTTGTTCTATAACAGTGGGGACATCTGGAAGTAACTTATAACGTTTTGTACTTGTGACTGCGATTGCGCGTAATTTATTGCCTCTAATCATTGGTAATACGGAGGGTGCTACTGAAAACATGAGTTGCACTTGGCCGCCAATTGTATCTGTCACTGATGGTGCTATCCCTTTGTATGGGACATGGACGATGCTTACATTTGTAGCTTGGTTAAACATCTCTGCAGTTAAATGTGCTGGAGTGCCATTACCTGATGAGCCATAATTTAGTGCGCCTGGTTTACTCTTTGCCAATGAAACCAAATCTTTTACATTTTGTGCAGCAAGTTCGTTATTAACTACCAAAACAATCGGGATAGTTGCGATTAAACTCACCGGTTTTAAATCTTTCACAAAATCAAAAGGTAATTTGGGTTGCAGTACAGAGTTAATCGTATAAGCACTTGACGACAGGAGCAGGGTGTATCCATCAGGTGCTGCTTTTGCTACTGCATCACCTGCAACAATTCCACCAGCAGCTGGTCTGACATCTACGATCACAGGATTGCCCCAGTCTTCTGATATTTTTTCACTCAGTATTCTGGCTAAAGCATCTGTTCCAGGACCAACGATAATTCGAATGGGTTTATTGGGATAGTCTTCCGCAAACGAAATGTGTGTAGTCAAGAAAACTAAAAAACCAAATACAGTATGAATCAAAACTCTCATTTTGAACATTATTTGTCTCCATTATCGACTTTGTCGAATTATTTTTATTGTGTTGTTATGAAAAATAATTTTAATAACAAAGTAATCATACTACGAAAATATAGCTTATATCAATTACAGAAATTGGTTCATCCAAATATTTTCTTGAATTGATGATATAAAATGAAAGTTAATAAAATAATCAAAATCATCGATGTCTTAGGGTACCAACTATGAACCTTCAACAGCTGCGTTATTTATGTGGGATAGTGAATGCTAAATTCAGTATTTCTAGCGCAGCTAAAGAATTACATACTTCTCAGCCAGGAATTAGTAAGCAAATCCAGATGCTAGAAGAAGAAATTGGTATTAAGGTTCTCATTAGAAATGGTAATCGCATTGTCGGACTTACCGAGCCTGGTAAAAAAGTGTTTACGATTGCTCAACGAATGATGTCTGACATGAGTAATTTAAAGCTGATTGGAGATGAATTCTCTCACAAAAGTACTGGTCAGTTATCCCTAGGGACTACTCATGCTCACGCTAAATATACCTTAATGCCCATCATCAACTCTTTTAAAGAGAAAAATCCAAAGGTCCATTTAGAGATTAGGCAGGGAAGTCCTTTTGAGATTTCCAATTGGGTATTACAAGGGGAAGTTGATTTTGGTATATGTGCAAAGCTCTTTGAAGAACAGGATTCCATCCTTTGTTTGCCCTGCGGCCAACTGGATAGAAGCATTTTTGTGACGAACACAAGTCCTTTGCTGACCAAAAAAAACATTACGCTTCGTGACCTTGCAGAGTATCCCCTTTTAATTATTGATCGTCATCTGCCAGGTGGAGCTGATGTATTAAAAGCATTTGAGAAAGAAGGAATCACACCTCAAATTTTCATGAGTGCCATTGATTCAGACGTCATCAAAGCTTACGTTGAGCTAGGCCACGGCATTGCAATTCTACCTACTGTTACGTATGAAAAATCAAAAGATCTTGGAATTCAAATTTTAGATGCCTCTCATATTTTTCCTTCGAGTCAAACTAATATCTTGATTCTCCGGGACAAGTACTTAAGGCCTAATGTGATGGAATTTATTAATATGATCCAACCCGATTTTAATAATGAATATCTGAATCGGGTTATGCTCAATACTGACAACAATAAATAGAAATAGGAGCTGAGATGGCATTAGAAATGAAAGCTATTCGAAGAATAGTGACAGGTAATGATGAGGCTGGAAATTCAACTGTTATTTTTGATAGTGATGCACCCAATGTTAATGTGGGTACCATTGCTGCAAGTGCTGGGATGACTGATGTATGGGTATTTAAGGAGTGTCCTGCTAATATCTCAGGTCATGAGGATGACGGAAATTTACCATTTTCATTTGACCCGCCTGGGCAAGGCGGACACTTGAGGATAGTTCAGTCTGCTGCTAAGCCTGAAGATTATGATCCTTTGCTCGATACTACTGCGGCACCTATCACTGCACCTTTTCAAAGAAAAGGAAGTCACACATGGGACAAGGGGGGCAAGAATGCATATAGTTCTCCCATTCACCAATCGCAAACAGTAGATTACGGATTTGTTATGGAGGGGAGTCGAACGCTCATACTGGATGATGAAGAAAGAGTTTTATTACCAGGTGATGTCGTTGTTCAATTAGCAAATTGGCATGGATGGAAGAACCCTGATGATACGAGTTTAATGGGATTCATCATGATGGGATCAGAACCCGGTCCAGAAGTTAAATAATCACAATACAAAATAATAGGAATCACATGGTACGCCGCATTGTCACAATAGACACTACAGATGGAAAATCATTTGCTTTATCTGACCAAATTTTAGATACACCACTGATTGATCCTGCTAGGCCCGGGTTTAAGCGCCAAAGAGTTTGGCTGACCCAAAGTACACCGGCAAAAATTGATCATATTGAGGATGTGGATGCTAAATCTCATATGCTGAAACCTCCCAAAGGTGGTTCAATGTTTCATTTTTACACTTTTCCGCCTGATAAATCGTGGATTTCAACAATTACTGCACAGCAGGTCAGATCCTATTACCAAGCATTAGGGCTTCTGCAAGCATCACTTTATCAAGACGGTGTCAAACACCCTTATTACCAGAAGGTAAAGAGCCTTGATTTATGCGTTGTTTTAAAAGGAGAAATTACTTTAATTCTTGATAAGACTGAGGTCCATCTCAAGAAAAACGATAGCATTGTTCAGCGTGGCACTGCTCATGCTTGGAGTAATAGGTCTGATGAGGAATGTATTATTGCAATTTCTTCGCATGATGCAAAAGAGTAAATTTAAGCGAAAGCATTGGTGTAGGCTTTAGGGAAAACCTCTTTAGTCTGCTCCATCCCTGGTACTTAGATTACTATGGGTGCTTTACGGCGATCGGGGAGTAGGTGCAGTAGACAAGAAATTGTTTTTCGATCATCAAACTCGACTTCAACACGTTCAATAGAATATGGAGCCGACTTAGTTCGAAGATCAACCATCTCAATTAGTTTTGGGCCCAAGTGATACTGAGTTGCTCACTTAGAATTCTAGCAATTTGATCTGCTCCCGAGCCAACAATAATTCGAATCGGTTTATTAGGGAATTCGTCTGCATAAGAAAACTGATTCGAATTCAAGAATAAAACAAAAATAATTTTAGAAAGAATATTCATTAAAGCCTTTCAACAAAATAATTCGTCAAAAAAACTACTAGAAATTTTTAAGCTAACCGCAAAATTTCAGAATGAATTCATAAATTTATCATAGTCACTATTCTTTCCTTATAATAAACCCTTAGTTTTCTCTAGGGCTATATAAATTAATGGCTCTCTATAACCGTTAGACATTGAACTATAAGATTTTATTATTAGGCAACTAGCTGAATTCAAGGTATAAATGTCGAAGAAATAAAAATTATAAAGATTTAATAATCTGGTGGAGGAGACAACTCACATGGCTAAAATGACAGGCGCGAAGTATTTTGCTGATGCAATGGTTGATTATGGTGTATCGCACATCTTTTTTGTGCCAGCATTTATGCTTAAGTCCTTTGCAGAAATGGAAGATTTACCCATTGCTAGGGTAATGACACACGGCGAAAAATCTGCCGCATACATGGCAGATGGATATGCTAGAGCGAGTGGAAAGCCCGGAGTTTGTATGGCACAAATGATTGGTGCATCCAATCTTGCGGCTGGTTTAAGGGATGCTTACATGGCTGGTTCACCAGTCATAGCGATTACTGGAGGGCCTACACCCGTATCGCGTCATCGCCATGCTTACCAAGAAGTTGATGATATTACACAATTCACCTGTTTAACTAAATCCAATTTAAGTGTTGATACAGTTGGACGATTGCCAGACCTTCTTCGCCAATCCTTTCGGATGGCCACATCAGGATCTCCAGGTCCAGTGCATTTAAGAATTCAAAGTCATTTAGGTCAGATCACTGAAGCTGAAGTAGAACTTAATCCTTTAGCAGAAAAAATGTATAGCAAGGCTCCTGCATTTAGACCTGCACCGAACACAAATGATGTGAAAGCAGCTTTAGATTTATTGTTAAAAGCCCAGCGCCCGATCGTTATTGCTGGTGGTGGAGTAATGCGATCAGAGGCTCAGAAAGAGCTTCTTCAATTTATTGAAAAAATGAAGATTCCAGTAGCCACTTCACTCAATTCAAAATCAGCGGTGGCAGATCATCATCCTTTGAATGTCGGTGTTCCTGGTTCTTACTCAAGAGATTGTGCGAACCGTGCTGTACATGAGGCTGATTTAATATTCTTTATTGGTAGTCATACAGGTGGTCAAGTCACTAACAACTGGATGTTTCCATCTGCTGATAAGCCAGTCATTCAGTTAGATATTGATCCTGCAGAATTGGGGCGCAACTATCCAAATATCGTATCTATCTTAGGTGACGCTAAAGTTAGCTTACAAACACTTTTTCAAATGGCTCCTGACAGACCATCTTCTGACCTTTCAGCTTGGCGTGCACGTGTACAAGAAATGGTTAAAGAATGGCGGACTGAAAATGACAAGCTCTCTACTTCAAATGCAAGCCCTATTATTCCACCGCGTATTTGTCGTGAAATTTCAAATGCATTACCGGAAAATGGGGTGGTTGTTTCTGACACGGGGCATGCAGGAATATGGACATCACGCTTTATTGAATTAAACCATCCTGAACAGCGTTATTTCCGTACCTCAGGATCATTGGGGTGGGCATTTCCAGCCTCACTTGGCGTGAAATGTGCTTTACCTGATCAACCTGTCGTTTGTTTTACTGGCGATGGTGGTTTTTATTATCATATTGGTGAACTTGAAACTGCAAAACGACACAACATTAATACTGTTGTTGTGGTTAACAACAATAGTGCACTCAATCAAGAGATTCGCTTAAATGATTCTGCTTATGGTGGAAAACAACGGGGTCGTTCTGAAGAAATGTGGCGTTTTCCTGAATTAAATTTTGCTGATGTTGCTAAATCTTTTGGTGTGGCTGGGATTCGAGTTGAAAAGGCTGAAGACCTTCGTGGTGCATTAGATGAAGCGATTGCAATGAATAAACCCGTAGTGGTCGATGTTGCAACTGATATGTATGCTATTGCTGAGCATCCGTGGACTGCAACAGGTAGAGATTTTCATTCTTATCAAAAAACTGGCGCTTAATACTTCATCAATAAAACATGAGGAGGCAGCATGGCTGAAGGAATTAAACCAATTCGTCGCGTTGTGACGGGTGAAGATAAAGACGGTCGCAGTTGTGTTATTTATGATGGTCCTGCGCCATCAGTTAGTGCAAATCAATTTAAGAAAGGCACTGGAATGACCGACATTTGGTTATGGGATAAAAATCCTGTGCCAATTTCTGGGACCAAAGATGATGGTGATGTACCATTTCATTTTGAACCCCCTGATAGTGGTGGTCGATTAAGAGTTGTTGAGTCATCACAAAAGCCTGTTGACTACGATCCTGCCACAGATAAATACATCACTGCTGAGCATCCTCCTAAAGTTACTGAAGGTGGAACGCATGAGCGTGGTAATCAAAATGTGTTTACCACACGTATTCATAAATCTGAAACTTTAGATTACGGTATTGTTTTAACTGGTGAGCGCATTTTATTAACTGATGATGGTGGTATGAGAACTTTATATCCAGGTGATGTCGTGATTCAGGTTGGAAGTTGGCATGCATGGCGAGACCTTGTTGGAAGCCAAATGGCTTTTGTGATGCTTGCTGGACAATTTGAGGAGTAGGATTGCTATGTCAAGAAAATTAGATAGAAGAGTGATTGTTGTTGACGAAAATAAGCGCTCAAAGGTAATTGCTGATGGACCTTCACCCTTTTTTATAGAGGATCCTGCAAGACCTGGATTTAAATCGTCACTTTTATGGGTATCAAAAGAGACCCCCGTTAAACTGTGGCAAACTCCTGAAGACTTTGATATTAAAAAGTATGGCATCAATCCTCCTAAAGGTGGGTCTCTTTGTAGGTATGTTACTTTTCCACCAGATAAAGATCTGAAACTTCGCATTAATGATTCTGACATTAGGCATTTTTTTGAATCTGCAGGGGCTCCCCATAATTCGAACTACGTAACATTAAGTCCTCACCCCTATATGGAAAAAGCCAATCGGCTTGATTTTTGTTTCATTATTGAGGGGAGTATCACTCTGATTCTTGATAAAGAAGAAGTGATCATGAATGCTGGTGAAATTGTTGTACAGCGTGGCACCAACCATGCTTGGAGCAACCATACTGACAAACCCTGTACTATGGTAATCTCATCTCAGAGCGCATCTAAGTAATTTAATCTTCAAGCGGAGGTTTTATGTCTTATCGTCCTAGGTCTATAACGCGGATAACTTTTCTTCTTGTGCTGACTAGTTATTTTTTATCTTTTTATTCAATTGCTATGGATTATCCCAATAAACCAATTCGGTTAATTGTTGGGCCTGGACCTGATGCAATTGCGAGAGCAGTTGCTGGAAAATTATCAGCGCAGTGGGGGGTATCTGTCTATGTTGAGCAAATTCCGGGGGCAGGTGGGGTTTTAGCCGCTCAAACTGTTGCAAAAGCTCCTGCAGACGGTTATACATTGTTACTGACAACTGGTTCATATTCCATTATGGAATATATTCAAGGAAAACCTAAAGTTTCATTACTCAAAAACTTTGAGCCTGTTGCGCAAATCGCATCTTTACCATTTTTTGTTCTCTTAAATCCTACTGTTCCTGCAAACTCCTTAAGTGAATTAATTCAACTTGCTAAAAGCAAACCAGGCACCATTAATTGCGCATCTACCGGGATTGGTACAACAGCTCATTTAGGGTGTGAAATGTTAAGGACATATGAGAAAGTAGAAGTCATTCATGTTCCCTATAATGGCACACCAGGAGCTGTTACCGATTTAATTGGTGGAAGAGTTCAAATGCTATTTGGAACAGGTCCAACTCTTGTGAATGTAGCAGCAGGTAAGTTAAAAGTTGTAGCGGTAACAGGCCCAAGCCGATATTCACAATTACCCCAACTACCTACCGTTGGGGAATCAGGTTCACCGCAATTAACTTTTACTTCTTGGAATGGGATTCATGCTCCAGCTGGGACTCCCCCAGAAGTAATTAATAAAATTAGTCAGGATATTGTAAATTTAGCCTCGAATAATGAAATAAAAGAGTTACTCAATAATCAAGGATTTAATCCTGATTTTAAAGCTGCTCCTGCCTTTGCTAATTTTGTAAAAAATGATTTACAGCAATGGGCAAAAGTGATTAAAGACACTGGCGCTAAAGCAGAGTAAGTTAAACTATATCTTCACATGAGGCTATTTTATTTATATTAGCCTCATATCTTTTCGATAATTCCGACGAAATCATATGAATAAATATTTGGGTATTTTCTTTTTTATTTTCAACACATTGCTAAACTCTGTTGCAATTGCAGAGACTTTTCCACAGCGTCCTATCAAAATAGTTGTGCCCTATGGTCCTGGCGGTGCAGCTGATCAACTGACAAGAATGATTGGAAATAAGTTAAGTAAGGATCTAGGACAGCAGGTTGTCATTGAAAATATTGCGGGTGCTGGAACGATTGTTGGCACTGATCGGGTTGCTAAATCAGTTGCAGACGGATATACCTTATTACTATGTAGTTCGACTAGCTTTGTTAATAATCCTATCTTTAAGAATAATTTACCCTACAAAGTAGAGCGTGATTTTAGTGGAATCAGCTTAATTGCAAGTTCCCCAATGGTTTTAATTGCAGGGTTACATACCCCGTACAATTCAGTTGCTGAATTCATCAAATACGCTAAAGAAAATCCAGGTAAAGTTTCTTATGCCTCAGCTGGCCCAGGATCGACTCTGCAATTAGCTGCTGAATTATTTCAATCTCAGACGGGTATTAAAATGCTTCATATTCCCTATAAAAGTAATATTGAAGCAGGGCAGGCTGTTTTATCTCAGCAAGTAGATATTGCATTTGATATTGTGCTTAGTTCTCAGGCTTTAGTGCAAAGTAAAAAACTAAAAGGTCTTGCAACTACTGATTTAAAGCGAATCGCTTTGCTTCCTAACTTACCAACAGTATCAGAGGCTGGGGTTTTGGGATATGAAATTGCGGCTTGGTATGGCTTTGCCACTCCTAAAGGGACTCCTACTGAAATCATTGATAAATTAAATCAAGCGCTAAAAAACATATCTTCAGATGCAGAGCTAAAGCAAAACTTTAACCAACTGGGTTTAGAGCTTCGTACAAGCGAGCCAAATGAATTAATGGCATTATCCAAAAAAGATCAGCAAAATTTAGCAAAATTAATTCAAGAGCGTGGAATTAAAGTAGATCAATAGAGATTGAATTTAAAAACCTTTAAATTTTGGTGTTCTATTTTCATGATGAGCTCTCATACCTTCGGCAACATCTTCGCTCCACTCTAAATCATGTCTCAATTCTTGGGAAAGAATAGATGCATTGATAAAGCCTGGTTCAAGTCGAGTATTAACAATTTTTTTAGCACCTTTGATAGCCAGGGGGCCTGCAAGACTAATTTTCTTGGCGATAAGATTGATTTCCTTCATGAAGGATGCCTTTGGAAATACCGCTTGAACGAGTCCCCATTGCTCTAGTTGCCTTGCTGTAATTTCATTACCGGTACATATAAGTTCTATAGTTCTGGCTCGGCCGATCAAAACAGGAAGTCTAACAGGGGCACCTGCGCCAGGAAAACCACCCCAACCAGCTTCAGGAAATGATAATGTTGCATTGTCACTTGCATACCGAATATCACAAGCTAATGAAAGTTCCGCACCTCCAGCGATAACTTTGCCGTTAATGCCAGCAATAACGATTTGAGGAAGATTTTCAATACAATCAAAAACTTTATTGCCAAAGCGTATTAAGCTAACCACCTCTTCTTTAGACATTGAGGATCGTAAGGCTGGATTTAAAAGTCCAAATGAAAACACATCTGATCCAGCGCCTGTAATGACTAATGCATGAGCAGTTTCATCCTTAGCAATGCACTCAAAGAATTTAAGCATCGCTTGCAAGACTTCTAAAGTAATTCTATTCTTATCATTCTCACGATTAATAGTGAGTGTGATAAGACCCTGATTACGAAGAATAGTAAGACCTTCTGGTAAAACTAATTGGCCTTCACTAATTCTTGAGTTTAATTGCATGATTACCTCTGTGTTTTAGGCGGCTTATAAGCTAGGAGTATTTTTTCTAAAAATAGACTTAATTGATTGACCGCTAGGCCAACAATTCCAACAACAATCAATATTCCAAATACCTGTGACGCATTAAAATTTCGTTGTCCGGCGATCATGAGTCCTCCAAGTCCTGGCATGGCGGTTAGCATTTCAATCAGAAGCGTAATGATGACGGCAAGAGGTGCAGCTACTCTGATACCAATCAGAAAACCTGGAAGTATTGCGGGGATTAATAATTTGCGTAAGATGTCTACACGGTTTAAGTGAAGTGTTTTACCCATCTCAAATAAACCATTTCCAAGTTGATTGATGGCAGAAACCACATTTAATAAGATGGGCCAAATGGAAGCAATCACAATCACAGTAATTTTCATTGTGGGGCTATAGCCTAGTATTAGAACAGCTATAGGGATAATGACAGGTGGTGGTAGACACCTGAAAAACTCTAAAACATACGCTATCCAAATCTTAAAAGTATGGCTAGTTCCAATCAAAAGGCCGATCACAAATCCCAAGAAGGAAGCAATAAAAAGTCCTATTCCAAACGTCCATAAAGTTTCGAGAAGTGCAGAATAAAATTGATGGTTTTTATTTAGTTTAAGAATGGATGCTAGCCATAGGCTTGGGGGTGGAAAATTAGTAGAGGTTGAAGCAGCAAATGTTTCCCATAGAATGAAGCCTATTAAGACAGGAGCACAGCTAATCAGTGGGTTTAAAAGTTTTTTAAATAGTTGCATTTAAATATTCTTTTAACTCGTTGTCCGAAGAAATTGACCTGGCATCAACCATTTAGCTAGTTGGATTAACAGTTGATTAACTAAGATTCCGATAACACCTAATGTAATGATATAAGCAAACATTTCAGCGGGATGTAATCCTTGTTGTTCGCGAATGATCGCATAGCCTAATCCCTCGGGGTTTCCAATCATCTCAGCGATAACAGCCATGATGACAGCAAGTGAAGCGCTAATTCTAAGACCTACCAAAATTGATGCAGCTGCAGCTGGTCCATAAATAGAAAATGCGGCTTGGAGGGGGGGGATATGATAAATTTTTACTAACTCATGAAGTCGGTTAGATTGTTGATCGATGCCACTCAGGGTGTTTCCAACTATTGGCCAAAGTGTTGGGAAGAAAATAACGAGTAACTCCATTTTTAGAGAAAATCCAAATAGTATTAAACCTACAGGTGCAAATGCAACCCCTGGAAGTGGGCGAAGTAATTCGAAACTTGCCATTAAGCACTGTCTCAGACGAGATGATAATCCCATAGATATTCCAAGAATGATGCCGCATATTGCAGCTAGGAGCCAGCCAATCAAAGCTGCAGTTAATGTATGAGTAAGTTCGTTCCAGAAATTGGCTGTCAACAGCATTGGTAGCCAAGCTGCAGCTATTTGGCTAGGGGAAACAATAAATTCAAAATCATAGGAACCCAATCTTATCGTAGACTCCCACAAAACTATAAAGATTAGAATCCCGCCAATTCCAGCAAGATTTTTATAAGAAAAAAATTGCTTCACGACTGGCCCTGAATTGCATGGTGGATATAAGATCTAAATTTTAAAAACGCTGGAAGTTCTCTAGTTTTGATTTGATCGCGAGGAAATGGCAGTTCGATAGAGAAATGAGAAGTTATTTTGCCCGGCGGACCAATTAAGACCGATACCTCGTCTCCCAAATAAATCGCTTCTTCAATATCGTGGGTAATAAATACAATACTTGCACCTGTTTCATCTCGAAGACGAAGTAATTCATCTTGAAGGCTCGCTTTTGTCATTGCGTCAAGGGCTGCAAAAGGCTCATCCATTAGAAGCACGGAAGGTCTAGTGGCCAAGGCTCTTGCAATTTGAACTCGTTGTTGCATACCACCGGATAGCTGCCATGGATAATCTTTAGCGCAGTTAGATAGTTTAACCAAATGGAGTGCTTCTTTAACTCGCTCTAGGCAAGCTTTTTTTGACAAATCTCGCTCTATGCCCAGTGCAACATTTTTTTCTACCGTACGCCAAGGCAGTAGTGAGTTTGAATAATCTTGAAAAACAAAGGCAACTCCGACGGGTGGTGATGTGACTGGTTGGTTGTGATAATGAATTTGTCCCTTCGATGGGCTATTTAGCCCACCCAAAATTCTGAGTAAAGAGGTTTTTCCACAACCTGATGCGCCAACGATGGTATAGATTTTTTTATCATCAATGATGAGGTTAATATCATCTAAGACAGGCCTTTTCTTACCATCGACAATAAATTCTAGACCAATATTTTTTAATGTGAAGATAGCTGACACAGTAGTTAAGGATTAAAGATTAATTTAGACGCATCAACAGGCTGGCTGATCATATCAAGATTTCGTAACACAGTAGTCCAAGTATTCATTTGAGCTGGTTTTAAAGCGACAGAGTAGGCAGGAAATGGAATTGTATTAACTACGGCTGGCGGTAAATTGGTGTATTTAGCCATAATGACGCGAGCTTCTGCAGGATTTTTATTAATGAAATCGATGGCCTGATTTAAAGAAGTTGTCCATTTCTTTACTATTGGAGCATTTGACTTTGCCCATTGTCCTTGAGCAATCCAGAATGTAAATAAGGTTGGGTTATCAACTTCAAGAAGTGGATTTCCAATGCCGATATATTCGGGTTGAGAGAGTAATTTGCCGACAAAAGGTTGAATCGCTTCTATGGCATCGACGCGGGATGCTTTTAGCTGGTCGCCCATATTTGGAAAAGGTACTTCGATACCTCTGATGGTGCTAGGATCTCCACCATTTTTCTTAAACCATTCCAGGGTAGCAATATGCATGATTGCACCTAAACTTGGTGTTGCCACGATTTTACCTTTGAGGTCCTTAATGCTTGATATACCTGAATCTTTCTTTACAATCAATTGAATCGACTGATGTCCGGTATCCTCATAGACGCCTCCAGTTGTAGCAACAACATCTATCCCGCTCGAAAATGCTTTAATTAAGTCTGGTGGGGTTGATGCTGCAAAATCGAATTGTTTACTCACAGCTCCTGGAAGAAGTGATAGATTTTGAATTGGGGTCAAAGTTACGTCAAGACCATTATTCTCAAATATCCCCTTATCTTTAGCTACCCAGGCAGGAAGCCAAGTTGCTGCTGGAACATAGGCTGCACGAATAGGAGTCAAAGTCTGTGCGAATACACTTTGAGTCAGACCGCAATTAAAGATAGCAAGTATCCCTCCAAGGATTAATGAGTTTGTTAAAGAGGTATATTTGAGTGTGCGCTTAAAAGTCATATTAATTCCTTTGAGTTTTTTGTCAATTTCATAAAAGTGAAAATGAAGACATAATTTGTAATAAATATATCCCCTTAAGACCGGAAGGACACTTGGGGTTATCCCTAAATTTAAACAATTGTTTAATATTTATTGCTTACAATATAGAAATGAAATTAAGAAATTAGTATTTACTAAAGAAAGGTAACTTTATGGATTTATTGCTCAAAGATTTAAGTACAACAGATAGATATAAATTTCTATCAGCGGTTGTTGTTCCAAGACCTGTAGCCTTTGTTACAAGTAGGAATGAAGCAGGGTTACATAACGCTGCACCATTTAGTTTTTTTAACGTATTTTCTGAAGATCCTGCCATAGTTGTTTTAGGTATTAGTACGCGTCCTAGTGGGCGTATTAAGGATACTGTTACCAATATTAGAGATACCAAAAAATTTGTGGTCAACATGGTCGATCGTTCAATTATTGGCGCGATGCATATTGCTTCTGCGGAAATCCCATCAGATGAGAGCGAAATTGACTATGCCGGTATTGATTTGGTCGATTGTCAGGTGATTGATGTCAAACGAATTAAACAAGCTCCGGTAAGTTTGGAATGCCAGCTATTTCAAACAATTGAACTATCAGAGAGAAGATCATTAATACTTGGGGAAGTATTAGCCATTCATATTGATGATGCGATTATGGATTTAGAGACTAAGAGACTTATTCCTGAAAAATATTCACCAATTGCTAGGTTGTACGGAGATTATTATGCATGGTTAGGAGATCGTTATACAAAGGCGATCCCAACGATGGAAGAGATTCGAACATTAGGTTTAAGAGCTGGCGATATCAAAGAGTAAATTGCATAAGAAAATATCCCACCGCGATCAAAGAAAGACGGTGGGATCTATTAATGATCAAATGATCCTAAATTAGGTGCCTTTGTTCATGAGCCCCAGTAATAATTGATTCGAGCGCTTTACAAAATTAGCAGGATCTTTTAACTGCCCACCCTCAGCGATCAATGCTTGATCATAAATGAGTAGAGCCCAGTCATTGAATTCTGATTCTTGCTTTTTCAAGAATTCAATTAAAGGGTGATGTGGGTTGATTTCTAATATGGGCTTTGATTCGGGTGCGTTTTGACCGGCAGCTTTAAGCATACGAAGTAAATTAGCAGACATTTCATTTTCGTCTGCCACCAAGCAAGCTGGTGAATCAACGAGCCTAAAAGTAACTCGGACATCTTTAACCTGTTCACCAAGAGCTGATTTGGTTTTTTCAACTAAATCTTTAAATTCCTCGGCAGTTTTAGATTGAGATTCTTTCTCCTTTTCGTCTGCAAATTGATCAGCATCAAGATCACCTTTAGCAACTGATACTAGTGGTGTGCCATCATAGTCTTGCAAAAATGACAACATCCACTCATCGACACGATCAGAGAGAATTAAGACTTCAATTCCTTTTTTATGAAAGATCTCAAGGTGAGGACTATTTTTTGCTGCTTGGTAGGACTCACCTGTAATGTAATAAATCTTGTCTTGTTTTTCTTTAATTCGTTCTTTATATTGCTTTAAGGAAACTGATTGTTCATCAGAGTCGATATGTGTTGAAGCGAAGCGAAGTAGATCAACAAGCTTGTCTTTATTAGAAAAATCCTCACCCACACCTTCTTTAAGTACTTGGCCAAATTCAGTCCAAAACGAAGCAAACTTTGCTCGTTCTGTTTCACTCTCATTGTTAGCTAATTCTTCAAGCATTGATAAGACGCGTTTTGTAGAACTTTCGCGAATTGTTTTAACATCTTTAGATTCTTGAAGAATTTCACGAGACACATTTAGAGGAAGGTCCGTTGAATCGATAATACCTTTTATAAAGCGTAGATACGTTGGCATCAGTTGCTCAGCGTCATCCATGATGAATACGCGTTTAACATACAGTTTGATGCCACCGTGTTTCGAGCGGTCCCATAAATCAAACGGAGCTTTTGTCGGAATAAAAAGAAGCTGTGTGAATTCAGTACGACCTTCTACACGGTTGTGAGAATAGCATAGGGGATCAGCGGAGTCGTGGGAGATATTTTTATAAAATGACTGATATTCCTCTGGTGTAATATCTGATTTAGATCTTGACCAAAGGGCTTGAGCTGAATTGATTGCTTCAAAATCAGGTAGAGTCACCTGTTCATTTTTATCTTTATCCCATTCTTCTTTTTGCATCTCGATTGGAATCGAAATATGATCAGAATACTTTTGAATAGTCGATTTAAGTTTCCATTGAGATAAGAAATCATCTTCTTCAGCTCGAAGATGTAGAGTAATGGATGTGCCTCTCTTCGCTTTATCAATGGATTCTACGGTAAAGTCTCCAGCGCCAGTAGATTCCCATCTCACGGCAGATGAAGACGGATCTCCAGCTCTTCGAGATTCCACAGTAATCGTTTCTGCAACGATAAATGCAGAGTAAAAACCAACTCCAAATTGTCCAATGAGAGCAGCATCTTTTTGCTGGTCGCCAGTAAGTTTAGAGAAAAAATCTTTTGTACCTGAACGCGCAATGGTACCTAAATTAGAGATAATTTCATCGCGATTCATACCAATACCATTATCAGCAATGGTGATAGTGCGATTTTTCTTGTCGATAGTCAGTTGAATTTTTAGTTCAGAATCATTTTCAAAATATTCTGGGTGTGCAATTGCTTCAAAACGAAGTTTATCTGCTGCATCTGAGGCATTAGAAATTAATTCCCTGATAAAAATCTCTTTATTTGAATAAAGAGAATGAATCATCAAATGGAGCAGTTGTTTAATTTCTGCCTGAAAATCCATCTTTTCTTTTACTTGCTCTACCATTTTTTCCTCTTAAATCAATTGTGTACAATAATTTTTTTAAATTTCAACAAATCCATAGCCATTAGCTAAGTGCTTATTGTAATGTTGTTCTCAAAGGGAGATTAATGTTCTGACTTATCTCCCTTTGCGATTAAAACATCGATAGCTTCTCAGGCTGCCAATTTTTCCTGTGCCGTTAAAGGTGAAGATTGACTACTTTGAAGGCCTTGGGCAGGGAGTGAGCCATGACCAATCGTAATCTTCCTTGGTTTTTTCTCTTCAGGAATCACATTTTCCAGTTCAATAATTAAGAGGCCATTAACGATGTTTGCAGAACGAACAACGACTGTTTGTGCGAGGGTAAACTGATGGGAAAAATCCCGAGTTGCTACTCCTTTGTGAAGGTACTCTCCTATACGGGGTGCTTTGACCTGACCAGTAATAGATAGCTTATTACCTTCTGCATTGATTTCTAGTTCTGATTCATCAAAGCCTGCCACTGCAATCTCAATGGCATAGTCATGATCACTTTTTTTAAGGATGTTGTAGGGTGGGTAACTCGGTGATTTGCTACCACCTTCAACTGCATCTAGTTTTTCAAATGTATCAATAAATCTTTCAAATCCAACGGTGCTCAACAATAAATTACGGCCAAAAGGGTAAGTCATCAAATTCTCCTTAAAATATAAGCAAGTTAATAAATTACTGAACCCCAAAGGCATCCAGTGCTTAATACTTAAGGGATTTTTCTCTAATTTCAAGGCCACTCTCCTAATAAATCTTGAACATCTTCAAATTGAAATATGGCTTAAATTCAATTAATTGTTTAAACTGTGTAAAGCCAAAACATTTGGTAAAAATTATTAATAACAAAAGTAGAGACAGACATGCAAACAATGAAGAGCGAAGTGCGTGATGGAATGCGCATTGAATGGGATATGCCAATTCAAATGGATGATGGCGTCATTTTACGTGCTGATGTATTTAGGCCCGTAGGTGAAGGTAAATATCCAGTCATTATTACTTATGGACCTTATGCAAAAGGACTAGATTTTAGAGTTGGCTATAAAAGCCAATGGTCAAGAGTCATCAAGGCAGTTCCTGAAATTTTAGAAACATCATCTAATAAATACCAAAACTGGGAGTTAGTTGACCCTGAGGTGTGGGTGCCAGATGGTTATATTTGTTTAAGGGTTGATTCTCGTGGTGCAGGGCGTTCTCCTGGTGTGATTGATTGCTGGTCACCACGTGAAACCAAAGACTTTCATGATTGTATTGAATGGGCAGGAACACAGTCTTGGAGTAATGGTAAGGTTGGTATTAACGGCATTTCTTATTACGCCATGAATCAGTGGACTGTAGCTGCGACACAACCTAAACACTTAGCTGCTATGTGTATATGGGAAGGCTCATCAGACTTTTATCGTGAGTTATGTCGTCACGGTGGTATTTTGTGTGATTTCCTAGGTGACTGGTATAGGCGTCAAGTAGTCACTGTGCAAAATGGTGTTGGTGATCGTGGAGCAATCAATGAAATCACTGGCGATACAGTTGCTGGTCCTTTGACTCTAAGTGATGAAGAGCTTCACGCCAATCGTGCAAACCTGGATGGTGAAGCAGAGAGTCGCGAATTACTCGATGATTTTTATAAAGCCAGATCTCCTGATTTCTCAAAAATTAATGTTCCATTGCTCTCAGCTGCTAACTGGGGTGGACAAGGATTGCATACGCGTGGTAATTTCGAAGGTTATTTAAAGGCTGGATCTTCAGAGAAATGGCTTGAGATTCATGGCGATACTCACTTCACCCATTTTTATAGTCGATATGGATCAGGTTTACAGCGTCAGTTCTTTGCACATTTTCTCAAGGGAGAAAAATCAGGTTGGGAAAACCAACCTAAAGTATCTGTCAATGTAAGAAGCCCAGGTGAATCCTTTAAGATACGCGCAGAAAATGAATGGCCTCTCGCTAGAACACAGTGGACTCCTTATTATTTAGATCCCAAAACAAGTCAAATGTCCCCTGGAGAGAAATCTATCCAGTCGACACTGACTTATGAAACTCAAGGTGATGGCATTACATTTATGACGCCAGTTCAGAGTAAAGATGTTGAGATTACTGGGCCTGTTGCAGCCAAAATATGGGTTTCGAGTCAGACGAATGATGCCGATTTATTTCTAGCATTACGTTTGTATGATCCTCAGGGTAAAGAGATTGTGTTTATTGGCTCGAACGACCCAAGGACACCAATAGGCCTGGGTTGGTTACGTGCTTCACATCGTAAATTAGATCCGTCACAAACCAAGCCTTATCGGCCTTGGCATACTCATGATCAAAAACAACCTTTACAACCTAACGTACCTGTTGAGTTAGATATTGAAATTTGGCCTACTAGCATTGTGATACCTGCTGGATATCAGCTAGGGCTCAATGTTCGTGGTAAAGATTACGAATTTGATGGAACAGATGCTGGGGTGGCACATGCACCTTATCAAATGAAGGGTGTAGGGCCATTTTGGCATCGCAATCCTAAAGATCGCCCAATGGATGTATTTGGCGGGAAAAATACCCTTCATTTTTCTCAAGAGATGCAGTCATATTTATTGCTTCCAGTGATTCCTGAATAAGAGACTACTCAAGGAATTTTTTTATTTAATAACTTCTAACTACTTAATCCATCATGACAATAGTTGCCTCATCAGAAACGAAAGAGTTTTTTATTTTAGACCGTAACGTTGATGTACCTATGCGTGATGGTGCTTTGCTCAAGGCGGATGTTTATCGACCTAAAGATCAAGGTAAATATCCAGCGATACTTAACCTTGGACCTTATCAAAAAGATAAATTATGGGTTACGCCGTCTAATCTAGAAGAAAAGCCTAATGAGTATATGAACTGGGAGACAATTAATCCAGAAATTTGGATCCCAGAAGGATATGTTGCTGTGCGGGTTGATGGACGCGGCACTGGAAAATCTCAAGGACAATATGAGCCATGGTCCTTAGGAGAATCAATTGATATCTATGATGCCATTGAATGGGCTGCGTCTCAACCTTGGTGTAATGGTAAGGTGGGCTTGTTAGGTATTTCTTATTACGCAATCAATCAATGGTTCGCAGCAAATCAGCAACCTCCCTCACTGAAGGCAATTATTCCTTGGGAAGGATTCGCAGATATATACCGTGATGGGTTATATCATGGTGGCATCATGTGTTTGTTTATGTCTAATTGGTACACGGCACATTTACTGCACCATAATTTAGGTCGAGCTTCACAGACTGTTACGAATGCCTGGGAGCGAAATGTTTTAAGCTTTTGGCTGCGTAATAATTTAGATACTGGAGCACTAAGGGGATCGCAGGCCGATTGGGATAAGATTACGGTCCCATTTTTATCTGTAGGTAACTGGACAGGAATGGCTCTTCATCTGAGGGGTAACACTGAAGCTTATATGTGTTCACCATCGAAGAACAAAAAATTAAGAATTCAAAATGGTAGCCACGTGCATGCTTTTTATACTACTGAAGGTAAGAAAGACCAAATGCGCTTTTTGGATTACTGGTTAAAGGGTATTGAGAACGGCGTGATGGATGAGCCACCTGTTAAATTAGCAATTCGTCATGGGGCAGACAAAATTGAATGGCGTTATGAAAATGAATGGCCTCTTGCTAGGACACAATGGACAAAATCCTATTTTGATTTATCTAAAGCAACGGGTCCAACTGGACCATTTACGAGCGCATTAACTCATAACAACCCAACGAAGGAAAGTTCTTGTACTTATCCTGCAACTGGCATGGGTACGATGGGTTCAACTTCTGCTGCATCAGCTCAAGTTATGGGTGGTGGCATTAAGCCTGATATGGGAGTAGCCCTTTACACTGAGCCCATGAAAGATGACTTAGAAATTACTGGCCCACTTGCCGCAGTTTTTTGGGTATCTAGTTCTTCTGAAGACATGGATATATTCATAACAATGCGCCACTACGATGAAAATGGCGAAGAAATATTAGAAACTGGACAACAGGGTGCACCTGTGCCTGTTGCCAAGGGATGGTTAAGAGTTTCTCACCGCGAACTGGATGAGAAAAAAAGCTTACCTTATCGCCCTTATCACCAACATCAAAGAAGATTGCCTTTAACTCCTGGAGAAATTGTTCAAGTTCAGGTTGAAATCTGGCCGACTTCTATGGTGTTTAAAAAAGGTCATCGAATGAGATTAGATGTACAGCCAAGAGACGGTATTGGAAGTGCATCATACCTCCATTACCATGCAGATTACAACACTGGAACAAATACGATTTATGCTGGTGGTCAATATGAGTCGTATATTCTTTTACCAGTCATTCCCAAGGCATGAATTGAAGATATTGCTTTAACAAAATAGGTAATGATTTTTTTGATGGATTAATGAAGTTCATACTTTTTGAAGGTGGGCCCATGAATTTAGTCTTATCATTTGTATTCTTTTTATTTTCTAGCATAGTATTTGCGCAATCAAATACGCCTTCTAGCATTGCTGATTATCCCAATCGACCGATAAGGTTAATTGTGACTACTGCTGCGGGTGGTGGATCTGATGCAGTTGCTAGACCATTAGAAAAACAATTAAGTGGGATATTA
Source organism: uncultured beta proteobacterium (assembly GCA_903821995.1). Classification (GTDB taxonomy): domain Bacteria; phylum Pseudomonadota; class Gammaproteobacteria; order Burkholderiales; family Burkholderiaceae; genus Polynucleobacter. The sequence goes on along the minus strand of CAIJNI010000080.1, from coordinate 102,049 downwards.
AAGCAGCCTGTGGTGATTGATAATAGACCTGGGGCATCTGGAATGATAGCAATGGAAATGGGAGCAAGAGCAGCACCTGACGGCTATACCTTGATATTTGCAACTGTAGGGACTGTCGCCTCAAATTATGCTTTACATGAAAAAATAAGTTATGACCCAATCAAAGATTTCACACCGATAACACGTATTGCAGATACTCATTTTGTTTTTCTTATTAACCCAAAGTTAGGCGTGAACTCATTAGATGAATTTGTAGCCTTAGCAAAGTCACGTTCAAGTTCTAACCAACTTACTTTTGCAAGTTATGGTGTTGGAAGTTATGCACAACTCCTGACAGAATGGTTTAGTTCAATAGCAGGCATCAAAATGATTCATGTGCCATATAAGGGAAGTTCTCCCGCTATGACAGATTTAATATCAGGTCAAGTCGACTGTTTTATTGACACTTTGCCGTCATCTATGCCCTTCATTCAGTCAAAAAAAGTTAAAGCTTTAGCAATTTCTGGTGACAAGAGAGGTGAAGGGGTTACTGCTGATATTCCCACATTTAAGGAATTGTCATATGGTGAATTTAAACCGATTGGGTGGTGGGGTTTATTAGCCCCAGCGAATACCCCAAGGCCAATAGTGATGAAGCTTAATGAAGCATTTCACAAGGCCTTATTTTCAGAAGAAATCGCTGAGAGATTTAAATTATTATCGGCTGTGCCCGTGGGTAACTCTCCAGAGGAATTTGCAAAGCAAATAAAAGAAGAGGTAGACATATATGTTAAGGTTGCTCGCAAAGCCAATATAAAAGCCGATCAATAATATTATTCCTAATTTGACTGGGTATCAGTAATTTCTGTGAGCTAAGCCGATCAGTGTAGTACTTAAAAAAGGAAATCCAGACATGTTAATGACTAAAAAAATATTGATTGTATTACTAGGGTTTTTCGTAATAGTTGCCAATGCACAAACTTCTCTACTTGATAGCACCCCGGCGGACCTAGGGTCTAACTCCAATGGAGTAAAGAAAAAGATACCATTTGCCGAGCGAAAAGCTAAGATGGTCGAACATGCGCAAAAACAATTGAATTGTATTCAAGCGGCTCAAAATGAGCCTCAATTAAAATCTTGTCGCCCAAAAAATCAAGGGCACTTTATTAAGTAGCTTACTAAGCTAGAATCTCTACAATGACGAATCAAAAAAAAAGCCTGCTAGGTATTAACTTAGCAGGCTTTTAGTTTAAGACAATTGTTGAATCGGTTACGCTTTTTTCAAACCTAGCTTTGCACGTGCTTCGACAGATGACATGAGCTCGCCACCGAGTGCATGAATAATCCCTTTTGCTTTATTGACAAGCTCAGCATTGGATTTGCACAATACGCCTTTTTCGAGATAAATATTATCTTCCATTCCAACGCGAACATGACCACCTAGGAGCCAAGCTTGAGCAACGATTGGGAATTCTGCTCTTGAAATACCAAAAGCTGCCCAATTTGCGCCTGCTGGAAGGAGTGAACTTACAAAGGTTAAAACTCTTGGGTCCATGCTAAAACCATATTTCACGCCCATTACAAAAGTCCATAGACCGGGGCCTTCTAAAGAGCCATCTTTGAATAGGTCTAGAGCTAAATTCAGATCACCTGTGTCAAAAATTTCGAGTTCTGGCATCACACCTGCATCCCGAATCACTTTTGCCATTTTTCTTACATTGGTAGGTGTATTCATTACGACATCTAGGCCTGAGTTCATCGTATTGAGATCAAGAGAGCAAATATCAGGTTTCAGTGCGGCTATATGTTCAACCCTTTTTAATGGATGACAAAGGGTGGTACCTGGATTGAAATTCTTTGGTTCATCTTCATTTGGCACGAAACGACCGCCAGGACCTGTCGTTAAGTTAATAATGACTTCCTTATTTTTTTTCTTGATATAGTTAATTGTGTCGGCATAATGTTCCAGTTCCATGGATGGTTTACCATCTGGATGACGAACATGGATGTGGACAACAGCCGCTCCTGCTTCAGCAGCACCTAGACAAGATTCCCCAATTTGTTCTGGGGTAATTGGTAAATGGGGGGTCATCTCTGGTTTAGTGAGATTGCCTGTTACGGCGCAAGTGAGAATAGTTTTGCTCATACGTCTTTCCTTTGTTGATAAATTATTGTTATATTAAGTACACTATTAAAACATTTAAAACTAAAAAAACATCTAATGGCTAAAAAGACTTCTACCAAAATAACTAAAATCAAAGAACCACCTGCAAAAATAACTTCCACAAAATTGCTTGATGTTGCTGAATCTCTTTTCTCTGAGTTCGGTTATGCAGTCACTACTGTAAGAGATATTGCAGCGAAGGCCAAAGTGAACCAAGCACTGATTAGCTATCACTTTCAAAGTAAACATGGGTTGTTCATGGCGGTTTTTGAAAGACGCGCTACTATTATTTTGCATGAGCGCGAAAAATTGCTGAATGAAGCTAAAGTCAGAGCAGGTCAAAATGCTATTCCATTGCGCGAATTGATCTATGCCTTTATTTATCCGCCACTTCGCATGGCAGGAGAGGGGCGCGGCGGACGCAATTTTGTGAGATTGCAAGCCAGACTGCATCATGAACCTAAAGACATTGAGATGGAGCTAAGAAAGCGCTTGTATGACCACGTGAGTTTGAGTTTTGTAGATGAGCTCAAGCGAGCATTACCTAATTTATCAGACAAGTCGATCAGTTGGAGGCTTATCTTTGTCATGGGATTATATTTATATGTTGCATCCAATACAGGACGAATTGAAGTCATTTCAAAAGGAAATTCTAAAGGGACTAATTTAGAGGAAGCACTTCCAGAAATTTTAGACTTTTGCGAACAGGGGTTCCTAGCACCTGTCACTGGTCGGTTGTTATAAATATAACTCATCGATTTAATCGACCTTTGCTCCAGTATCTTTAACGACTTGAGACCAGTGTTTTACTTCGGAGGAAATGTAGTTTTTGGCTTCTGAAGTATTACCCCCAACGACGCCCAACCCGGACTGTTCGAATTTTGAAATGACATCGGGATCTTTTAACGCTTCATTGATAGCTTGATTCATCTTAATCACCATATCCATAGGTGTTTTGCTTGAGGCAAAAAAACCAGTCCACGTATAGTCGTTGAAATTTTTATAGCCTAACTCGGATAATGTTGGGACATCAGGTAAGTTTGGTAAGCGCTTATCGCTTGATACTGCAATAATTCTTACCTTACCTTGTTTTGAAAATTGATATACGCCAGTAACAGCTGTGCATGCGACTGGTGTTTCACCAGCAACCACTGCCATAGAAGCAGGGCCAGCTCCCTTATAGGGGATATGTGTGATGTCACTTTTCCATACGACTTTAAATAAATGTTCACATGTTAATTGTGGAGTGGTTCCTGAACCTGGAGATGAGAAAGCTAACTTTTCTTTAGTAGCATATTCTTTAAGTTCTGATAGTGATTTAACAGGAACTTTTTCGTTGACTGAAATAACATTTGGTTGAGTTGAAGCAACGATGACTGGTGTAAAGTCTTTTTCTGGGTTATATCCTGCGGATGGACCATACAAAGTAGGATTAACTGCAAAAGCCGTTGAGTTGACTAAAAATGTATAACCATCACTGATGCCTGCGGCATATTGTGTACCAATATTACTTCCGGCACCGGCCTTATTTTCTACAAATACGGATTGCTTTAAAATTTCTGATAGTTTTACAGCTAAGATTCGTGCCGTACTATCGACTGGACCACCCGGGGCAAAAGCAACGATTAATCGAATTGGTTTATTGGGGTAGGGGTCAACTGCAAATGCATTGAGCGGGAGTAGGCATAAAGAAGAGCATAAAACAAAAAGTATCTGAGTAACAAACTTTGTATATAAACGATAACTTTGAAACATGAGGTTCTCCTTTACCACTTAAATTACTTCAATAACTAAAAAAATATTACAGGGGTTCAAAATGAATGTATGAATTAAAAACACACACATTCATCTTGAGTTTTAAAGTCTAAGTCTTTATTTCCAATTACTTAATTGCTAATGGGTTAGTAGGTGAACCAACTGCACCAGTAATCGGAATAGCAGGGGCAACAAACATAAATTGATAAATGCCATCGGCAGCACAATCATCTGCGATATCTTTTAGGAAGAAAATTTCGCCCATGGTCATACCCATAATCGGAATCGTAATCCAGTGCCAAGGCTGATTAATCCCAGCCTCTGATTCGTTAGGGCGAACTTCACACCCCCAAGTATCGCTTGCTAAAGCGGCTAACTCCGTGCGCTGAATCCATTCCAAAGTTTCAAAGGAAAATCCTGGCGCATCTCCACCTGGATAACCATCCCAACTTCCAGCATTTAATTTTGCTTCCATATGACCAGTACGAACAATGATGTAATCACCACGCTTAAGTTCAACACCTTGTTTCTTAGCTGTATCGTCCAAATCGGCGCAGGTAATACCATAACCGTCTGGTAACACGTCAACTCCTTTGAAGCGGGCTACGTCGAGTAATACTCCACGTCCAACCATCTTGCTTTTTGTTTTCTCGATGCCGCACTTCGCAGCGCCAGCAGAAGAAACTTCACGACAATCAAAGCCGTTATACATATAGTTTTCATAGAACACATGTCCTAAGCCATCCCATTGCGTACCGCACTGTAAAGGCATTACTACCATATCATCAGCAGCACGAATACCCCGATGGTCTAACACACCTGAATAGGCATCAGTCCCAGTTCTTAACATAGTGTGAACTGGATTTATCCTGCCCATGGAAGGATATTTTGTTTTTGCACCTTGTGGACCGTTGTTATCAAAGTTCAGGGCTAAAGAAATAACTTTGCCTTTTTTGACCAGTTGAGCCGCTGCAACAATATCTTCTGGCTGTGTGTAATTGAGCGTTCCAATTTCATCATTTTTACCCCATTTACCCCAATTCTTAAATTTCTCTGCAGCAGCGCTTAAATCAGCGCGTGTAATCTTTTTCATTGTGTCTTCTCCACTCACATAAATTTCAAATTAAACAAGCGTTTAATTTATCAGCCAAACATAAGGAGGTCAAGTAGTTTGCTATAAGGGTTTTCCTGATTGTGATACTTAGCACCTCATTTTTTATAAATTTTCGCTCTAGGACATTGCTTTATATGTATAAATGTTTAAATACTCAAATGATGAGGGTTAACCCTAGTATTTTGAGGCATTGTGTGAAAGAATGAATAAAGCAATCAATGGAGGGAAATATGCGTCAATGTCCAAGATTTTATGAACTATCTCGGTGTGTTGATTTTGACTTACAGGGGAATATTGTTCAACCGAAAATTACTAATAATTGGATTTCCAAACCAACCAAACATTCTGATCTCTCTTGTGAAGAGAGAACGAAAGCAACTATATATGATTTAAAAAGCTTAATTTTTGGGCTTGAAGAAAAACAAAATGTGGTAATTAGAATCCAAAAATAAGTTACAGCTTTTATCTTTTAACTCTTTGAAGTTTCAATGATTAGAATTGAACATGTTATTAACAGCGCTAAGGTTTTCTTGAGAATATTTGTTAAAATTGTGCAACATGAAGAAGCACAAATTAATGAAGGTTTTATTAATCATCCTCGGGTTAGCCCTCGTGTGTGGGGTTACTTATTATGCTCTGAACAAAGAGCAAAAGGGTCTTCATGCATGTAATGGATATTACAAAAATAGGCTTGAGGTAATTTCTTGTGGATTTCGTAAAAACCAATAGTGATTTACTTGGAGACTAATTCTAGTAAGTCTAAATCACGATTAGGGCCACCAATAATAGATACGCCAATCGGTGCTCCTAAATAGCTTGAGAGGGGTAAGTGCACCTGGGGCAAGCCTCCAATTCCAGCAATACACAGCATCATAAAACATAGCTTTCTAAACTCTTCTAATTCGGCAGCTGGTGTGTTGAGAAGAGGCGCAATCCCGCCAACGGTAGGAACGACAAAAATTTTGCCATCCGCCAGTTCTTCATAAAGAAATTTTTGTATAGTTAACCTGTTTTTCTTAGCAGCTTCAAAATCAGCGGCAGGTAAACTCTTTGCATATTCAAACCTTCCTTTTAGGACTGATCCTAGTTCCTCAGAATGATCGCTAACCCATTGACCGTGTTCCTGCCAGACTTCACCAGCCTGCATGGTTCTAAATACATCAGCCCAATTATTAAGAGTATGGGGAGCAATTGAAACCGTATCAATTTGTGATGATCCGGCCCATTTTAAGAAGTCATTTTGCAATATGTTACTTAGCGGTTCAGGTATTAAATCAAAAGCTTCCTTTAAAAAAAGGTATTTATTAGAAGGCTGGGTAATAGATATATGTTTTGGTAAAAGAACTTGACCAATTTTCAACAGCAGACTGGGTGATTTTGTGAACCAACCGCAGGTATCAAAGCTTTTAGCAAGTGGACGGGCTCCAAGCAATGAGACTGCGCCGTGAGTTGGACGAATACCCCAAACACCACAAAAGCTCGATGGGGCTCTTACTGAACCTCCAGTATCTGAGCCAATAGAAAAATCAACAATTCCAGCGGCAACTGCAGCAACAGATCCATTAGATGATCCACCGGGCACTCTGTCTGGGGCTGCAGAATTTATTGGTGTGCCGTAATGAGCATTCATACCAAAAAGACTATAGGTTAATTCATCGCACCATGTTTTTCCGACTAAGTTGGCTCCCGCCTTTTGAAGAACTTGCACAACATGGGCATGGGCTTTTGCAGGTAAGTGTGACTTTAACCAAGCTGGGCTTCCGAAACCTGTGGGGCAATCAACCACATCAAAAATATCTTTTAGACCATAGTTAAGATGACTCAGTAAGCCGTTTGGAGCACCTTGTAATTCGCAAGGAGTGGGGCAAAATGAATTTACAATATCTTTAGAGTGAATTGAATTCAATGGATGCCTTTGATTTTAGGTTTAGGTATGCAATTAGTAAAAAATCTTCTAAAATGAAGATTAGTTACTGATTTTAATGATTTTTCAAAAGTTAGGTATAAATGGACTACACACAGCAGAGTTTGATTAGATTAGGAACCAAAGTACGGGTTGCTAAAAAAGCTCTGGGTTTTACAAACACCGATATCTCCTTTCAGTTAGGAGTTAGTCCTTCTACTCTTATAAAAATAGAAGGTGGGGAGAACGTTCCTATGGAGCAATTGATAAAAGTTGTGGAGTTTCTTGGCCTAAGAGATGATTTAATTGACTTATTCAGTCCAAGACCTATCTATATTGACGATAATCCAACCACCTAAGTCAGGTGAGTTTACATCTAAAGTCTTTAATAACATTTTTGCAAGACGACATGAGTTGGCTTAAAATAAATAATATTAATAATATTTAGGATTAGAGTGTCGCTCCTACTTCAACAAAATCTTTCAAAATTAGGTCAAAAAATCATCCTTACTAAAAGGGAAAAAGCTATCAATAACACTGATATTGCTCTGCAAATTGGTGTAAGTTCTTCAATGATGACGATGATTGAATCTGGTCAGCAAGTGCCTATGGCAACACTTATTAAGGTTCTTGATTTACTTGAATTATCTAGTGAGCTTGATACTTTATTTTCTCCAAAATAAAACAGTTGTATTTAATTATCTTTGATTGGGAGTCATCTTTCCCAAATGTTGGTATGGATTTCCGACGCCTGTCCCATGACCTGTAATCATTGCAGGTTTATTTTTGTAATTATTTTGTCCTTCCAGAATGTTTGAAGATTGATCTATTGAGATTGCCTCAATTTCTTGTTTTTTATTTCGGTTAAGTTGAGACTTCACTTTTTGATTCATTGATCTCTCCCTATATTTTTATTGAATTCCTCAGATATTATTCTAATATTTATAAGTAAATGAAGTGTAAATATTTAGAAAAGGGTATAAATCGTCAAAAGTGGATGATAGAGTCACTTTTTGAACATAAATGGAATTGGTTTGTATCATAGGATATTTATAAATTGATGGGACGCAATTGAACGCACAAGAATTGACTTGGTTATGGATACCTGCAACGCTAATTGCCGCTGCGTGCCAGGCCGGACGTAATGCAATACAACGAGGATTAACAGAGAAGCTAGGAACTATTGGTGCAACCCAGGTACGTTTCTTGTATGGATTTCCATTTGCTATTGTATTTGTCGCTATTGTCCTTTGGTTAACGGGGTCAGATATTCCACAGATGGATGTGTCATTTTTTATTTATATTTGTATTGGCGCAGTAGCTCAAATTATAGGTACAGCACTAATGTTAGGAGCCATGCGTCAAAGGGCTTTTGTGGTGGTTACAGCTTGGACTAAAACTGAACCTTTACAGGTTGCATTATTCGGCGTCATTGTTCTAGGAGAGCACTTGTCGATTGCAGCTGTCATCGCGATTATGATTTCGACAGTGGGTGTTTTATTAATGATTAGGCCACCACTAGCTCAAGAGGAAAAAAATCTTCACCATTTAAAATCTATTGCAATGGGAATATTAGCTGGGACATCTTTTGCAATCGCGGCAGTAGATTTTAGAGGTGCAATTTTGTCATTACATGGCAGTAATTTTTTAGCACATGCTTCTTGGGCTTTAGTTTTTGGCCTTGGTACTCAGGCACTCATTTTGACTATATGGATGATCATGTTTCGGCGAGAAGCATTACTTGGTTGTTTGAAAGCTTGGCGCATATCAATTTGGGGTGGATTATTAGGCGCATGCGCCTCACAATTTTGGTTTATTGGATTTGCACTCACGATAGCAGCAAATGTGAGGACTTTAGGTCTCGTTGAAATCTTATTTGCGCAAATTTTGACATGGCGGGTATTTCTTACTAAAAGTAATCGTAACGAAAATATTGGAATTATATTAATTGTGGTGGGGATGCTTATTTTATTGTCTTGGTAAAGCCTTTATAGAGTATTTACTTTTGATAGAAAAAATTCATTAATTCTCATAGGGATATACCCCATTATTTCTTGATTAATTAGTGAACAACTTGACCTCTACTATGATGAGGATTAAATTGATTATAGAGCTTGCAACACTTTAGGCGAACAAATTTCGAGGCAGACTATGTATATTAAAGGTTCATTTTTGGGGTTAATTTTATTTTTAAATGGGCTATTTTCTTTAGCTCAAGCTCAAGCTCAAGCTCAGGACAAAGATAAAGTTTTATCCATAGACACATTCATTCCCTATGTATCTACAGTACCTGCAAATAAAGATCAAATAGTAGGTCTTCATTTGCGCGAAAGAGTTTTAGAAAGTACTCAAAAAAATACCGCCAAGGGGACCAAGCCTGAGGTGGTCTTATTTGTCCATGGTGGTTTCTCACCTTCAACAGTTGCGTATGATCTTAACCACAAAGATTTTTCCTGGATGGCTAATTTAGCCAAAGATGGCTTTGATACATTTGCACTCACTATGACGGCATATGGCAGCTCTCCAAGACCCTATATGGATGACCCATGTAATGTTGATCCAAAGCAGCAATCAATCCTAATCCCACACATTTTAAAGGCCCCCTGTGCTCCTCATTACCCATATAAATTAGTTTCAAGTCAAACTGAATGGGACGAAGTGGAGGCGGCAGTCAGATACATTCGAAAAATAAGAGGCGTAGATAAAATCAATTTAGTAGGGTGGTCTACAGGTACACCTCGAATTGGGGGATTTGCTGCTCAGCATCCTGAGATGGTTAAGCGTATTGTATTTTTGGCGCCAGCACCATTTTTTGAAAATGACAAACCTCCAGTCACATTTCCAGAGCCAGGATCACCTGTTTTACTACAGACGCGCGAGCGTTTAGAAGGTGAGCGATGGATGGCAGATGTTAAATGTAGTGATCAAATTGATGATGCCGATATTCGTGATGTGATGTGGCGAGAATTAATGCTCGTTGAAGGTGCTGGCGCTAACTGGATTCCAGGAGGAGTTATGCGTGCGCCCAATCGAATGAATTACGGATGGAGAGAGAATGTTCCTAAAATTAAGGCGCCAACTTTAATTTTGTTAGGTGAATTTGATAATTTTGAGGCAAGACATGATGCTTGGAAAGCGTTAACCGTAGAGAAAAAAGCTTTTCTAAAGGTTGCCTGTGGTTCGCATTATTTGCAATATGAAAGACAACGTCCTGTGGTATTTAAAGCGACAAAAGAGTGGTTTAAATACGGCACAATTAATGGAAAAGATAGCGGTTATTACTCGGCAGATTCAAAAGGTGTTATTCAGTAAACCGTGAACAATAGAAAAAGGGGCAAACGCTCTTTTTCTAGCTTGTTTGGATTTCTTTAAAACCATAAATTTTTTCTGGATTTTTGACCATAATTTTTTGGACCAAATCCTCGGTCGCTAGCCATTCAAACAATTCTTCTTGAAGTCTTTTTTTAGAAATATTTCGAAATGGAATTTCTTCTAAAGGACTTTTATCTTTGATGAGGTTGGTATGAGGCCAGTCACTTGCCCAAAGTAACTGATCTGGACAAGCAGAAGTTAACAAATTTACAAAGGCAGACAGATTATTACTTTCTCTCTCAGAAATACACTGAAGTCGATAGGAAGCTGATAGTTTCATAAAATGTTGGCCATCGACTAAGATCTTAAGTAATTGATCGATCATTTTGCTTTGACGTAAATTCTCTGGTGTCATTAGTCCAACATGGTCAATAACGAGCTTAGTTGAATTTTGAAGCATTGGTAAAAAGGCTTCTGTAAGAAGACTTGGTTCACAAAATACCTGAATATGCCATGGGCAAGTGATCGTAGTTTTGTCATATTCTATCGTTAAAGAGGATTTTGACATTGCCGATAGCTTCTCAGTCCAAGATGAGATTTCTTGTTGAAGTTTGCTAACAGTCCAAGGATCTTGTGGATTATGTCTACTTGCAATGTTTAAGCGGACGCCTCGAACTCGATGAATATGAAAGTGAGCTAATTCCTCAAAACCAATCCCAATAGGAAGAACAGCAACTCCTCTCGCAGTATCTTTTAATTCGGCGAGTGCAGTAATCATACAACGGTTATCTTCACCATAAACACTTGGTTGAATCAACACAGTTCGAGTTAAATCTAAACTTTTTAAGTGGTTCTGTAAGTCCCGAACACTTGCTTCGATTGGTGTATATGTTCTGTCTAGTGCCATCGGATATTGATCAAGGTGACCAAAAATATGGACATGGCTGTCACACGAACCTTGCGGTAGTGTTGAAGTCGACAGGATAATATTCACACTACTATTTTAGTTTGTTGCAACAATTTCACAAGTGTATGACCTGTTTCTTGAGTCCCTAAATTGCCCCCAATATCCCGAGTTGTTTGACCAGATGAAATGGCAAGGGCAATACATTGATTAATGTGGTTTGAAGCTGTGATATAACGATCTTGTTGTGTGCGAGATCCAAACCATTTTAGTAATTGGGACGCTGAGGATACTGACGAAAATGGATTAGCAATATTTTTACCAGCGATATCTGGAGCTGAGCCATGTGCAGCCTGACCCATTGCGTATTCTTTTCCGGCATTTAATGAACCCCCTAGACCAAGGCTACCTGATAACTCAGCGGTTAAATCAGACAAAATATCCCCAAACATATTAGTAGTGACGATAACATCAAATATTGCTGGGTGACGGACAACGTGAGCCATCATCGCATCCACAATAAAATCATCGATTTGAACTTCTGGGAAATCTTTTCCAATACGGTGGCAGGCATCGATGAACATGCCGTCTCCAATTTTTAAAACATTTGCTTTATGAACTATAGTGACATGTTTTTTGCGGGTCATCGCAAGTTCAAATGCCGCTCTAGCGATACGCTCACAACACAGCAATGTAATCCGTCGAAGAGAAATAACAACTTCGGGGGTAATGAGCATTTCACTACCGCCAGATTCGACATTTCGGTCAGAATAGAATCCTTCTGTGTTCTCTCGAACTACAATAAGATCAAATTCTCCAAGTCGTGCTGGGATACCTTGGTAGGTTCTTGCCGGTCTAATATTTGCGAATAGGTCAAGGCTTTTACGAAAAAACTTAGAGGGGTTGATCTCTCCCTTCGACTCATCCTTAAAATCAAAAGTAGACATGGGGCCCAACATCAGTCCGTCTGCTTTTTTAACTTTTTCTAAAAGCTCTGGCCTGACTGTTGTTCCATATTTGCTAAGACTATCATGACCAGCAAGATCATGATCTAGTGTTATACCTAGATTAAATAGTTTGGATGATGCCTCAATTACTTGGGTTGTAACTGCCATTGTTTCAGGACCAATACCATCTCCTGGCAAGATAATCATATGCATACTTTATTTCCTTAATTCACGAAATTTACAGGGAGGGGGAATTTAATTTGCTTCACTTTTGATCCCAGTGGTCTTAACGAGTTCTTCATATTTTTTAGATTCTTGGTTTACAAATTCAGAAAATTCAATGACGCTATTTTTTTGCGATAGAACGCCGTCTCTTTCAAGTCTATTTTTTATTTCCGTCTCTTGTAATATTTCATTGACTGCAGTGTTTATTTTTTCTACGATGCTACTCGGGGTGCCAGCAGGAGCAAATAATCCACCCCAGAGACTAAAACTAAAATTAGGTATTCCGCTTTCTGCTACTGTGGGAGTTTGTGCTAATGCTGAAATTCTCTTTTTGGTTGAAACTGCAAGTCCTCTGACTTTCCCAGAGTTGATATGTGGCATGATGCCAGCAGCACTTGAGAAGAAAAAATCAACCTGATCTCCGAGTAAATCAGTCGTGGCAGGGCCGGCTCCTTTGTAGGGAACATGAGTGAAGTGGCCATTTAGATATAAATCGAGAGCTGCGGCACACAGATGACCTGGAGTGGCCGTACCTGATGATGCATAGCTCAGACTATTAGGATTCATTTTTGCAAAAGACATCACTTCAGATATATTTTTAAATTTACTACCTGTAGCAACTGACATAACGAGGGGTGCATCACCAACCAACACAATAGGTTTGAGATCTTTACTGGGGTTATATCCTAAGTTTTTCATGACCCAAGGATTAATTGAGATTTCACCAGTTTGTGCAAGTAAGAGTACATAGCCATCAGGTTTGGCAGCTACTACATAGCGTGTGCCAATCATCCCGCTTGCACCTGGTTTATTATCAACAATCACAGATACGCCCCATTTAGAGGTGAGTCGTTCGCTAATTAATCTTGCAAAAACATCACCTTGACCTCCAGGTGCATATGCAACAACGATAGTAATCGGTTTTTCTGGAAATTTTGATTCAGAACTTTGAGAGAAGCTTGAGAATGAAATTAGGCCACAAACACAAGAGATGAGTAAATGGATAATTAAACTAAATGACAACAATTTGGGTTTCATGAGGATCCTATTATGAATAGCGAGTTAAGACAGGAAATTGCCGATTCTATGAGTTATTTTAAGCTTTTAAAAGTTATTGCTATGAATCTGGTTGTCATAATAGAAACACTTGGTATAACTCTCTGTAAAATGGTCTTGAAAGGCAAATTTCTGTTGCTTAGCTTGTTATCAGTACATTGTATTATTTATGATAAATCACACATTTAAGATTCTCTGCGTTGCACCTATGATGGAATGGTCTGATAGGCATTGCCGATCTTTTCATAGGATATTGAGCAAAGAGGCCATTTTGTACACAGAAATGGTTAATTCTGGAGCAATTATCTTTGGTGATAAAGCAAGACACTTAGATTTTGACAAAAACGAACACCCTGTAGTCCTTCAACTAGGGGGGAGTGAACCTGAAGATATAGCAAAAGCTGCAAGTATTGGTCAACAGTGGGGTTACGACCAAATCGACCTTAATTGCGGTTGCCCGTCTGAGCGTGTTCAGCGAGGATCATTTGGTGCGTGTTTGATGCGAGAACCCGAGTTAGTTGCTACTTGTGTCAAAGCAATGAAAGAAGCGACTGATATTCCGATATCTGTCAAGCACCGACTAGGTTTGGATGAGATGAATCCGGCAGAAAATATCCAGGATTATCAATTTGTTTTAAATTTTATTTTGAAAGTTGCTGAAATGGGTGCATCTCAGGTAACGATTCACGCACGTAATGCAATTTTAAAAGGATTGTCTCCAAAAGAAAATCGGACAGTTCCGCCATTGAGGTATGAAGTTGCTAAACAACTGAGATTAGATGTTAAGAAAGATTTTCCGGATTTTAAGGTGATATTAAATGGTGGATTAGAAAATAATGCAGATATAGCACGACATTGGGATGATTTTGATGGATTCATGATTGGTAGAGCCGCTTATCATCATCCTGCAATTCTTATTGGTTGGGATAGATTGATTCAATCAGGCGGCAAAGATTATGGATATTTTCTCAATGAGAATGTTTGGTTGGAAATACAAGAAAAAATCATCACTTATACACAATCCTGGTATCGAGAGTGTCAACAAAAAAATCAACCGTTTCATATTGGTTCAATCACCCGTCATATTTTAGGGCTGGCGTATGGGCTAGCAGGTGCAAGACATTGGCGCCAAGTGCTATCGGATCATCGTATTTTGCATCAAGTGCAATCAGAAAAAAGTATTAGAGATTTCTTTGAATCAGCATCTCAAAACTTAAGAATTTTTTCTGCTGATAATGAGGAACTTACTTTGCTGGTTGGAACTGAAGAATAAATATTTAATCTCCCCGACTATTTCTCCATGACTTGATAAAATCGAATATTAAGTTAAATCAACTGAACAACTATAGAAAGACTGCTATGTTTAAGGCGCTTGTTTTAAGAAATCAAGATCTATTTTCGGCCCAAGTGGAAGATTTAGAGGAGTCACAATTACCGCTTGGGGATGTGCTGGTGGATATAAAGTATTCAACACTTAACTATAAAGATGGTTTAGCAATTACAAACAAAGCTCCTGTTGTAAGAACTTGGCCCATGGTTGCAGGTATCGACGGTTCGGGCACCATATTGGAATCTTCTCACCCCAATTGGAAAGCAGGAGATCAATTTATTCATAATGGTTGGGGAGTTGGAGAGACGCATTGGGGATGTTTATCTCAAAGGGCAAGACTTAATGGAGATTGGCTAGTCAAACTACCTACTGCCTTTACTTCTAGACAAGCTATGGCTATTGGAACTGCAGGGTATACAGCAATGCTTTGTATTCTGGCACTTGAAAAACATGGTGTTAAGCCTTCGGATGGCGAGGTTCTTGTGACAGGTGCTACAGGTGGTGTTGGTAGTGTTGCGATTGCACTTTTATCAAAGTTGGGATATTCAGTTGTTGCAGCTACAGGTAAAGTGCAAGAAGAGCATTATCTTAAATCTTTAGGGGCTACAAGTATTATTGAACGTCAAGCATTATCAGAACAAGGAAAACCTTTTCAAAAAGAACGTTGGGCAGGTGTTGTAGATTCTGTAGGATCATTTACTTTGGCCAATGTATTAGCCCAAACTAAATATTCTGGAACTGTTGCTGCTTGTGGATTAGCGCAGGGAACGGATTTACCATCTACCGTGATGCCCTTCATATTACGGGGCATTACCTTAGCTGGAATTGATTCTGTCATGGCGCCTTTAGAAAAAAGACAAGAAGCCTGGATGCGTCTTGCAACCGATTTGGATGTTGAAAAATTAGAAACAATGATTGAGGAAATTCCTTTAACTCAGGCAATTAAAAAAGCGCAACAACTCATGGATGCAAAACTGAGTGGTCGGATCGTCGTTAAGCTTTAACTTCGCTGAAGAACTAGGAGTGTGATACCTGGATTACCCATCATGTCATGAGTTAATTCTTTTCTTAGGCTTGGGTGGTTCTGTGTAAACTCTGCTAGACCTTGCGCATTTAAAGAAAGTTCTTCTCCAAGATAAACGCCTCGAATAATATGGCTCCATCGACCGTGCATCATTGCTTCTCTGAAGGCAACACGAATTCTTCCGCCAACGCCAGATGATCCATGACCGTGAATCACTCGTACCATTTTAATTCCTGCTCCTTGTATTTTTTCAAGTTGATGATAAAAACGCTCTAGTGCTTCATCTACTGTTGGCATATGAAGTTCTATATTAATTGTAAAGACTGGTAGTTTTTTAGAAAGCTCGGTAACGATTTCATCATGGTTACAAAAACGACAAACCTTCTCTAAAACTGGTCTGGGATTTCCGCACATTGCGCAAATAGCATAAGATTGTGGCATAGTATAAAAATTGATTGATCCACTGTAACTGTATCTTAATTATTAGACAAAATTAGAAATGTCAAAAATATAAGTTTTATAAATTTAGGAAAAATAATGATTAAAAAAATTCTACATCTCATTACGCTTACCATTTTGGTTGGTTGTGCTAATACCGGCTCTAATTTCAAGCCAATTATTGATCAAAAAGGTATAGACATGGTTGTTTATGAAAACGACTTAACAGATTGTCAGGCTTTATCTACTGACACATCTAGTGCAGGTAAAAAAGCTGCAATGGGCGCTACTGGAGCAGCTGCAGTCGGTGCCTTGGTCGGGGTAATCACTGGTGATTCTGGTAAAGCTGCGCTCCAAGGTGCCGGCATAGGCGCTATTGTTGGTGGATTAAGTGGTGGAGCGGGCGGGATGAAAGAACAAGAAAGTATTATAAGAAAGTGTTTAGCGGGACGCGGTTATAGAGTGCTCAATTAAACAACTATTGAATCCATGCGTTTTTTAATTTTGTTGTGATTAATGTATTCAAGAATAAGCTCATGACATCTAAGTACTCTTTCAAGATTTTTGTTTTTTTAATATATGTTGGTCTATGTTCAGGCTGTATGCTTGCTCCATTGGTATCATCTAGCGTTGCTTCCATTACTTCAACTGCAGGAGTAGAAAGTCTTGCAGTTTCAGGTGCAAGTTATGCTGCAACAGGTAAGGGAGTTTCTGATCATGTCATATCAGGTGTTGCTGATCAAGATTGTAATTTGCTTAATGTTTTTAAATGGCAAAAAATCTGCCAAGACTATGATCCTAATAAAATCCCAATATATGAAAAGACAAAGCAAATTAGGGTAGTAGAAATTAATCCTAGTGGGGATAAGCCAAAAATTGAAAAATAATATTAATTAATAGCTATTTAGTTTTAAGCACCGGTGTTTCACGAGTAATTTCTGGAAGCATAAAGTCAAAATCACATCCCAAATCAGCCTGAGTGACAGTACTTAAGTAAAGTTTTCGGTATCCACTTTTAGCGCTAGGGGGTGTTGTACCTAATTGCGTAAGTCGCAGCTTAATTTCTTCATCTGATACATCGAGGTGAATACTTCTTGCATCTACATCGAGTTCTATATAGTCGCCATTTCTTACAATGGCGAGTGGGCCACCATCTGCAGCTTCAGGAGTGATGTGCAGGACAATTGTTCCAAATGCTGTTCCGCTCATTCTTGCATCTGAAATACGAACCATATCTTTTACGCCAGCCTGTGCTAATTTTTTAGGAATCGGTAAATAGCCAGCCTCAGGCATACCTGGAGAACCTTTTGGACCAGCATTTTGAAGGACAAGTACATCATCTGCAGTCACATCAAGGTCAGGTGAATCTATTCTAAGTGTTAAATCCTCTAAGCTTGAGAACACAACAGCACGTCCACGATGCTTGAGTAATTTAGGCATTGCAGAAGCATGCTTTATCACTGCACCACGTGGCGCAATATTGCCACTTAAATAAGCAAGACCACCGACTGGATAAACAGGATCAGATGCTGTCCGAATGACTTTAGAGATACCATCAAATTGATGCGCATCGATTTCATCGCCAAGTGTTTTTCCTGAGACGGTCATACAGTCGAGATGAAGCCAGGGTTTGAGCTCTTTAAGAACACTCATGAGGCCGCCATCCTCATATAAGTGCTCCATATAAAATGAGCCACTTGGCTTGAGGTCAACTAGAACTGGAATTTTACGACCCAATTCATCAAACTTTTTCAAATCAAGTTTAATACCTAATTTTGCAGCAATGGCCGTAAAGTGAATTAATGCATTTGTAGATCCACCAATAGCATGTAAGACGATTAATGCGTTTGTGATAGCTTCTGGAGTCATAATTTCTTTGGGAGAAATCGGTTCTTTTGCTAATTCAACAATGCGTCTTCCAACATCTTCAGAATGACGTAAGCGCTCTGCATAGACTGCTGGAATTGCTGCAGCTCCTGGTAAACTCATGCCCATAGCCTCCACCATACAAGCAATCGTACTTGCTGTTCCCATGACCATACATGTGCCAGTGGTTGGCGCTAGTTTCTCATTCACACTATCAATTTCATATTGATCAATTTCACCGGCTCTGAACTTGCCCCAAAAGCGTCTGCAGTCTGTACAAGCCCCCAATCGTTCACCTTTGTGTTCGCCTGTTAGCATTGGTCCTGTTGGAATGACGATGACGGGTATATCTTGGGCTGCTGCTGCCATTAATTGAGCTGGAATAGTTTTATCGCATCCCCCAATAAGAACCACGGCATCGACGGGTTGGGCTCGCATCATTTCTTCCGTATCCAAAGCCATTAGATTGCGCAAGTACATACTGGTTGGGTAGGAAAATGATTCATGAATAGATATGGTTGGGAATGTCATGGGCATACCACCGGATTGCATTACCCCGCGCTCAACGGCGCGAATAATTTGCGGCACATTGCCATGACATGGATTGAAGTCACTAAATGTATTGGTAATGCCGATAATAGGGCGATCAAGAGCTTTATCTCCATATCCCATCGCCTTAATAAATGCTTTTCGTAAAAACAAAGAGAAAGCAGTATCTCCATAACTTGTCAGTCCTTGGGTAATACCTTTAGTTTTAATTTTCGATATCATATTTAGATGATGAGGTGAAGGTAACTTGATTAAATAAATTGTTTATTAAAGTCCGGTCATTGCAAAGTTAATTTTATGTAGGCCTTTAATCAATGATTGGGTTTGTTCACGGCTGAGATCCACTAAGGGGGGAAGTACATGACCCCATAGACTGTCCTGACTAAAATAGGCTACAGCAGCTTTCATGGCAGGAATCATTGGGTATTGTGAAAAAGTGGCGCGGACTACATCAAGGGCTTTTTGCTGTTCATCAGCATTTGAGTCTTGCCATGTTTTAGCGAGCTGAGCAATTGCTAAAGGGTTGATGTTTGCAGTTGCAGATATACATCCTACACCACCAGAGCGAAGAGTCTTCAAAAGAAAGGTCTCGCTTCCTGCGTAAACTTGAAAGTTAGAAGGGGCTAAACATGAAATGACTGATTCGGTATAAGACCAGTCACCAGAACTATCTTTAATTCCAACTATAGTGCTTGGGAAAGCTTTTACAAGCCGTTCAAGTAATGTCAAGCTAAGAGCAACCTTTGACACGGGTGGAATGTTGTAAACATAGACTTTTAGACGAGAATCAGCTACTTGTTCTATTACACTTGCATAAAAATTAAATAGCCCCTCATCTGGAACATCCTTATAGTAAAAAGGTGGCAACATAAGGGTACCGGCGCATCCTAAAGTTACTGCTGCTTTGGTCATTTCTACAGTTTCCTGAATAGAGCATGCACCAGTCCCAGGCATTAAATGTTTAGGGTTTATGCCGCCTTTAATCAGTTCATCTAATAAATGTAACTTTTGAGACGCAGCCATTGAGTTGGCTTCAGAATTTGTCCCAAAAATAGCTTGTCCAACCCCATTATGATCTAGCCACTGGCACTGTTTAATCAGTCTTTTAGCATCCGGAATTCCAGAGGCTAGAAATGGCGTGAGTACCGGAGACAAAACTGCTGGAAGCCCATATTTGGTAAGGTGCATTGTAAAAACCTAAAATAAAATTGGAGTAATTAGTGGCGTTTGATGAATAAAAGCATCGATATTGTTAAGGCTTAAAGCTATCATAGCTTGCTTTGTCTCAAAGGTTGAGCTTCCTAGATGTGGAGTAAGGTATAAATTATCAATATCAAAGAGATCTGGGTTAATGCTTGGTTCTTTAGGGTAAACATCAAGAGCTGCAGCGCTTATCACTTTATTTTTAAGCGCTTCTATGAGATCTATCTCATTGACTACGCTACCACGAGCGACGTTAATAAAATATCCTTGAGGACCTAAAGCCTCAAAAACTTCTAAATTTGCAATTTTTTCAGTGACTGGTCCACCTGGGCACATCATGATTAGAATATCGGCAGCATGAGCAAGGCTAGTAATGTTGTTATGGTAGGTATAGGGCAGCTCTTTTTTGTTAGGAGTCGTGTAGGCAAGTTTCACTCCTAAAGGCAGTAAGCACTTCGATAAATCTTGAGCAATTCTTCCCATACCGACAATTCCTACTGTCTTTCCAGCAAGAGATGTTCCTAATGGAAAGCCTCCAGATGTCCACTGGCCGGACTTCGCAAACTGATTGGCTTGAGGGAGTCTTCTTAACATACCAAACAAGATTCCCATAGTAAGCTCACAGACTGCTTGATTAAGAACACTGGGTGTATGAGTTGCGACAATCTTTCTACTTTTAAAATAAGAAAGCGGTAGATTATCGTATCCGACAGCGCAAGAACTGACCATTTTTAGATGGGGTAATGAGTCTAAAAAATCAGTTGTAAGCACTGTCGTACCAGTTGTTAACAGGATTTCAAATTCATGGTGTGGAAGATGTTTCTCCGCATTGATAATGTAGGTAGAATTAAAACGTTGGTTCACTTCAGAATTCATTGCCTCTGGAAAGAATCCGACTTGTAAGATACTATGCTTTGTCTTCATTTTTTCTTCTTTTTGTTGAATTTTTTACCCTATGATATGCAATATATAAGGTTTGAATAACTAATATAACTTAAAAATCATGAATCTTTTTTTGAAAATATATGCCAATTAGAACAGTATTAAGAATGGGTGAACCCAAATTACTGCAAGTCAGCTCCGCCGTTGATCCATCCAAAATTATATCTCCTGAAATTCAAGAGCTTATTCAGGACATGACTGACACAATGAAGTCATTAAATGGTGCGGGAATAGCTGCACCACAGATTGGTGTTATGTTTCGTATTGTCATTTTTGGTTTTGAAAAAAGCATACGTTACCCGGATGCTTTACCGGTACCTTCGACCGTTCTGATTAATCCCATCATAACTCCTTTAAGTCTTGAAACAGAGAGTGGTTGGGAGGGGTGTCTATCTGTTCCGGGTATACGTGGCAAAGTAGATCGAGTTAAAGCAATAAGGTATCAGGGTTTTGATCAGGACGGTAATGTCATTGATAGAAGTGTTGAAGGCTTTCATGCAAGAGTTGTACAGCATGAATGTGATCATTTAGATGGTTATCTTTTTCCAATGCGTGTGACTGACTTTAGTCAATACGGATTTGAGGATGTTTTATTTAAAAACTAATGATCCTCTAATCCTGCTACAAATTTATTGAAAGTCCCGTAGCCAGCTTAAGCCGGAGGAAGTTCCTGCTTTGGGATGATATTCACATCCCACATGGCCCGTATAATCCATTTCATCAAGAAGATGGAACAAAAAGGGATAATTAATTTCGCCAATACTTGGTTCGTGACGTCCTGGGACTCCAGCAATTTGAATATGCCCAATGTGTTCGAAGTATTTGACTAACTTTTGAGTAATATTGCCTTCCATCATTTGTAAGTGATAAAAATCCATTTGCAACCTTACATTATGTAAATTTAATTGCTCTATGACGGTTATAGCTTCATCTTGATAATTAATAAAATAGCCAGGCATATCTTGGGTGTTTATTGGCTCAATAAGAACATCGATATTATGGGGTCTGAATAATTCTGCAGCGGCAATGATGTTATCAAGATAACAATTCATCAGTTCTTCGTAGTCATGGTCTTGTGGGGCAATCCCCGCCATTACGTGAATTCTTGGACAATCAAAGGCCAACAAATAGTCTAAAGAAATTTCTAATTGATCTAGAAACTCCGAACGACGTTGAGGAAATATTGCAATTCCTCGCTCACCTAAAGCGTCATTTCCCGGGAAAGAATTCATGAGTGATAACTTGGTACCCGCAAGGTTTAATGATTCGACAATTTGTTCACTCGGATAGCTATAGGGATATTGAAACTCAACCCAATCAAACCCATCTTTAGAAGCTAGCTCAAAACGCTCTAAAAAATCTACTTCGGTATATAACAAGGATGTATTTGCGGTAAATATTGGCATAAAAGTGGTCTTTAAATATAGTTAAATATTTAAACTTAATTCGTTTCGCTTGATTTGCTGTTTTTGTTTTTTTGCGCCCTAAATTCCCAGGGTGGGGTAGGGTTATCCTGTGCCCAGAGCCCACGTTTTGCGGCTTTTGCAGATTGCTCAGCATTAGCGTAGCGTTTTGCTTCCTCTGGCGGTTGAGTTGAGGCATATTTCTTATAATGCCAAGCAACGCCCTCCATGATCAAATACTCATTAATATCCAGGTCAGCAAATCGAATAACTCCAAGAGTTCTTTGGAAATTATCTTGACCTCGCGTTTCGACCCGCACATTATGCCCAAATACCTTTTCACTTAGTAGACGTTTTGCTCTACCGCCAAAGGCTTGAGATTTTTCTGGGCAGTCAATACCGACTAGCCGAATTCGAACTTCATGATTTTCTTTGTTCAGTACGGTCAGAGTATCGCCATCTGCAATACTGACTACCTTACCAAATATTGTTTCACCAGAAATAACGGCTGAATGACTGCCTATTGAAAAGAAACAAAATACAAACATACTAAAAATTGCATTAATTGTATATTTAGTGAGTTTCATGACTTTCTTTCTTATAAGCTTCCACAATAAAAAAATTGCTGGCCAACTTACTCCTATATTAATACTTTTAAGAGAATCTAGCTAAAGATCTGTTTGGGCGTTTACATCGATTGCAAAAGAAGTTCCTGATAATCATGAGAAGAAGCAATTCTGGGGTTCATGAGATGGCAATGGTCCAGAATGGCGCCATGAATAATTGAAGAAAATTGCTCTTCCATTACACCCATAGCTTTTAAACCTGACGGTAAGCCCAGCCGTCGATTCATATCGCGAAGGGCTTGTGAGATATCACTTCCCGATTGCAGTTGCATCACATTAGCCATTCGTTGTAACCTTTTTTCATAAATCACTGATTGTGCCTCTGAATTGAAATCTACGACAGCTGGTAAAAACATGGCATTGAGGGTCCCATGATGAAGTTTTGGATTGATGCCACCAAGGCTATGAGAAAGACTGTGGACACAGCCTAAGCCCTTTTGAAAAGCCATAGCTCCTTGCATTGAGGCTGACATCATTTGTAAGCGAGCTTCTTTATTGCTGCCGTCCTGCGTAGCAAGTTCAATATATTCCCAAGCTCGAGCAAGACCATCTAGAGCTATTCCATCAGCTGGAGGGTTAAAAGGTGCAGCCATAAAAGTCTCCATACAGTGGGCTATGGCATCCATGCCAGTTGCAGCAGTTAGAAGTGGGGGGAGGGAAAGCGTTAACTCAGGGTCGCAAATCGCTACTTTAGGCATGAGGGACCAAGAATGAAATCCTACCTTACGACCATCATTAAGTATCACGATGGCACCTCGTGCCACTTCACTTCCAGTGCCACTGGTTGTAGGTATTGCGATCAAGGGAGCTGCTGCTGATGTGATTTTAGAGGATCCACCTTCAATAGTTGCATATGTCACTAAATTCTCTGGATGTGTTGCCAAAATAGCTACTGCTTTTGCACAATCAATGGAAGATCCACCACCAATAGCAATTAGGCCATCACAATTGTTCTTGAGGTAGATTTCCCGAGCTATGAGAACCGCAGATTCAGTGGGATTAGATGGTGTTTGATCAAATATTGAATATTGAGCGCCATCATAGGCATCAATTGCTCTTTGTAATAGTCCAGCAGCTTTAACCCCTTGGTCAGAAATAAATAGTGGATTGTCAATTTCCAGTCTGGCGCACTCTGTCTTTAGATGGCGTAATGCACCATGTTCAATATGGATTTGCGTTAAATAGTTAATTGAAGACATATTTGCGAGCCCTTTATGTACTTTATTGATTTAAAAATAACATTTACATAGGAAATGTCATTAATTCTCTCTTATTATTAATGATATTGAGTATTTAGTTTCATTTTTACCTTTTATCTGCCGTTAATAGTATTGGTCTATATTTATTTAAATATAAGTGAGTTCGAGTGTGAGTATTCCGTTAATTAATGGTGAAGCATTTCGTCAAGCTCGTGAAGCAAAGGGATTATCGCGTCAGCAATTAGCTGGCCAGTTATGCCTGAAAGAATTTCATATGACTCAAATAGAGGAAGGGGGTGATAGTTGGTTTTATTCCCCATTCCTCAAAATCCAGACCGCTAAGAAAGTGGCTAAAATTCTCGGCCTACCTACTGAATTAGCTTTTGAAGGCGATTTACCGAGTCAAATTGATACCCCTGACGTCACATTACCGATGCAAAGTGAGAAAAATAAACTTAAGATGCATTTTTCTTTTGTGCGTCCTTTAGGCTTAGTCCTTGTTGTTTTTTCCTTAGTATTAGGCGTTTACTGGAGTGGAATTTGGTCTTCTCAAGCTCCAAAGCCTTCTGAAAAAACTCAACCTGAGAACTTGGCAGACTCAATACTTCCCAAAACTGAACTAGTTGTGACAGACCAAGTATCAGTAGCTATCGATGATCCTTGTTTAATCCAAATGAAATTAGATAAATTTTTTACACCTACCCGAGGGAGCGCTTCAGCGGGATTTGTTGTGTTTCAGTCAAAGATTGCCCAGCAAGCCTGTATTATCGGAGCCGATAATCAGCCACAAGCCCTAGACATTAAGGCTGGGGAGATGAAGGTGGTATATGGAAAAGGTCCCTATACTATTTTGTCAGCAGATTTATCTAAGTTAGATATCTATTTTCAAGGGTGGCGTGTTTATCCTTTGACTGAAGGTATGACAGAGATTCATCTTCAGGAGAACACAGCTAACCCGTATTTTCCACAGCCTCAGAAGGCAAATTCAATTGGCACGGTCAAAGAGAAAGAAGATGCTAGTAGTACAGTACTAGGTGGAAGTAACCCAGCCACACTTACTGGCCAAGATAAATCGGGTCAAATCGTAGTCAATGTATCACAAGAGTCTATTTCCAAAGCTCCAACTGTAGTTGTGACCCCCACTAGCGGGTCGGTGAAAGAATAAATATTGTTGTTCAAAGTCAGTATGAGTAGCGGAGGGATTACCACTAGCGGGTCGGTGAAAGAATAAATATTGTTGTAACACTTGGAAATTTAACTTTAAAGGGCTTGTTTTGTTGTAGACTAACGTTATATAAACAATAATAAATGAGACATGCGTCCGCCGTTCCTACTAGATTTCTGTGCGTCTATTGAAAGTACTTCCGTAAGCAATTGGATTCAAAGCCAGTCATGGGTTATACCTACCTTCCAAACAATCCATTTGTTAGGGATTTCTGCGGTATTGATCTCTATTCTTATGATTAACCTGAGGATATTGGGGATTGGCTTAAAGGATCACCCGTTAATTTTTGTATTAAGTCGATTCACCCCGGTGATTAATTTGGCTTTAATTTTTTTGGTCATGAGTGGACTTGTAATGATCATTGGTGAGCCCGCAAGGTCACTAGCCAATTCAGCTTTTCAATTTAAGATGCTTTGTTTACTCATTGCGTTGTTCATCATGATGATTATTTCAAAAGCAATGTCTGAAGATTCACAATACTGGCAAAAATCTAACAAACGCCAATTTAACCTCAAGTTGCTTGCTCTCATTTCACTAGCCCTTTGGGTCAGCATTGTTTTTGCTGGTCGATGGATTGCTTATACATAGGGGAAATTGATGGAATTGATGGCGATATCTTCACTTTTACAATGGTTAAATGACTCAGCATTAGCTATATTAATTAGTGAGAATGACTTTTTATTTCCTTGGATCGAGTCTATACATGTATTAGCAATTACAACATTTTTTGGTTCAATTGCCATGGTTGATTTGCGTCTAATTCATATAGGTTTCTTAGAGCGTTCAGTTCATCGCTTAAGTTTAGAGATATTGCCTTATACCTGGACTGCTTTTTGTATAGCATTCGTTACAGGAGGATTGTTATTTATTTCAAAGGCAATTAGTTATGCACATAATGAGTTTTTTTTGATTAAGATGTGTTTGTTGATCGGAGCTGCTATTAATATGCTCATTTTTCAGAAGATAACAGGTAGTCAAATGTCATCTTGGGTACCTCACGCACAACCGCCTCGTGCTGCAAAGATTGCAGGAATTATCTCACTTCTACTCTGGATTACAATCATTATTTGTGGTCGCTGGATCGGGTTTACTTTATTGCCAACTTTAGGGAGTTAGTAATGCAAAAAAAATACTTTAAATTTAGAGAGGCATTTTATTTTTTAGGTAGCTTATTGTGTTTAAGCATTTTGGTTTGTGCTGTAGAAGCCCAAGAAAAACCAATTCTTAATCCTGCGCCAACTGCAAAGGATTTTGCAAATTTAGGCAAGTTACCAGATTGGAGCGGCATTTGGAACCCCAATATTTCTGATCAAGATAAGCAAGTGAAAACGAATATGCCACCTTGGAAACCTGCGCAGGCAGAGGTGATTAAATTTCAATTAGCTGAGGAGAAACTTGGTCGACCAACACCACTATTTACAAACTGTCTTCCTGAAGCAATGCCCTCATGGATGTTAATTACACATAACTCTCTTGAATTTCTCTTTACACCAGGTCGTGTAACGATTTTAGGTGAGTCAGATGCTAATCGTTTGCGTCGAATATATACCGATGGTAGGAAAATGCCTGAAGACCCAGATCCAAGTTTTCATGGTTATTCTATTGGTCATTGGGAAGGCGAAACATTGGTCATTGAAACCTCTGGAATTAGACCTCAGACAATTTTGGCGGTGAGTGAAGCAGCTGGTGTTCCTAACAATGGTGGTGTTAAAGTTATAGAGCGTATTCATCTAGTTTCCAAAGATGTCATGCACGACGATATTGAGATTATTGCACCTAATGTTTTGACAGCACCATGGAAAACAACTCGGGTGTATTTTAGACAGAGAGCCCGTAAATACGAAATGATCGAGGGAATATGCTTAGAGGGATCTTTTGCTGAGTCAAAAGATAAAGCTGGAAATGATGTTTTTGTGCCTATAAAATATGATGTAGGTGGTAACCGTATTCCCCCACAATAATTATCATAAATTTAATAAGACATTTAGGAGATTTACACATGTTATCTATCTTGATCAAAAAAGCACAAGGCTTAACAGCCTTATTTCTAATCTCATCTTTGGGAATGTTTACATTTTTGGCTGATGCTCACCATTCAACAACGATGTTTGACCATAACCAGACTTTAATAATTACTGGTACTGTTAAGGAAGTGCAATGGACAAATCCCCATGTGGCTATTTTTGTTACTGGGGTTGTTAAAGAGGGTGAAGAGCCAACTCTTTGGTTGATGGAAATGACTAGTCCTGGTAATTTAATTCGTGCAGGAGGGTGGTCTCGCACTGCTGTTAAGGGAGGCGATAAGGTTACCGTAAGCTTTAGCCCACTTAGAAATGGTACAAAAGGAGGCGCACTTAAAAAAATCACGATTGCTGAAACAGGAAAATTTTATACCGCAAATATCAGAGCCCAAGAAAGCCCTAATTTAGAGGAAACAAAATAAGAACTTAAGGGCAGATTCTTCAGTTGTAGTATTAATTAATAACTCCTGATTTGAATCCACAGAACCTTCTTATTTAGATGTAGTGATTAATCTGGATGTATATTGGCTTCTCTGACAAGTTTATCGTAACGTTTAAACTCTGACTTTAGTAAATTAATAAATTCAGATCTTGGTAAAGGAGTGACCTCTCCACCAACAGATGCTAGTCTCTCTTTCATGTCAGGGGTTGCTAAGGATTTTTGGATTTCTGCGTAGAGTAATTCAACTACGGTCTCGGGGGTTTTTATCGGTGCAACGATACCGTACCAAACTGCTGCTTCAAATCCAGGAAAACCACTTTCTGCAACTGTAGGAACTTCTGGAAAAATTAGCGAACGTTTCTTACTCATAATCGCAATGATCTTAAGTTTTCCACTTTTAACTTGAGGGGCAACCTCTAGCAAATTCATCGCGACTAAATCTATTTGGCCTCCAATTAAATCAGTAATAGCAGGAGGTCCACCCTTATAGGGGACATGTTTTAGAGATATGCCAGATGCCTGTTCAAAAAATTTAACAGCCATATGAGGAGTCGCTCCATTTCCTGGAGAACCATAGGTAATCAAATCTGGTTGTGATTTGGCTGCGACTATCAAGTCTTTTAAAGATTGATACTTACCGCCTACTGTTGTTGCAAGAACAACGGGAACATGACCTACCAGGGAAATGGGAATTAAATCAGTATCTACGTTATAAGGTTGTGGCTTATAAAGGGCCATATTTGCAGATAATGCGTTTGCAGCAAGCATTAATGTATATCCATCAGCAGGACTTTCAATGGTTTGTTTAGTAGCAATATTTGCCCCAGCCCCAGGTTTATTTTCTACAATAATAGTTTGATTGAGCGAGGTTGTGAGGCTTTTAGCAAGTGATCTTGCGACTAGATCAACAGCACCTCCAGCCCCATAGCCTACATAAATTTTGATTGGTTTATTTGGGTAGTTCTGCGCTAAAGAAATGCTGGCATAGGAAAGCAATATGATGCTAATTAATTGTTGTAATTTTTTCATCTTAAAATCCTTAGAAGTTTAATAATATGTTTCAATTAACTAGAGTTGATTTCAATAATAAGACGTCATGCATCATGATGATATAAGAAATATTAAAATAACAGCAACATACTCTGGGGCAATTAGTCTTTTATCTTTTTATCTAATTCTCGGAGCCACAACATTTTTTCAGAGATTTTCTGTTCTAAACCCCTGTCAGAGGGCTGATACCAGTTCGGTTCTTGCATTTTTTCTGGTAAATAGTTTTCGCCAGCAGCATACCCGTTGGGTTCGTCATGTGCATATCGGTAATCGCGACCATAATCAAGGTTTTTCATAAGGTTAGTCGGGGCGTTTCTAAGGTGCAAGGGTACTGCTCGACTATGATCTTTGATTACAAATGAACGGGCTTGGTTAAATGCTTTATAGGCTGCATTACTTTTAGGCGCTATTGCAAGATAGATGACTGCTTCACCCAATGCTAAATCACCTTCGGGAGAGCCTAGTCTTTCGTAGGTTTGTGCTGCATCATTAGCAAGTTGGATTGCTCTGGGGTCTGCTAGACCAATATCTTCCCACGCCATTCGAATAATGCGTCTGGCAAGATAAATTGGATCGGTACCACCATCTAGCATCCGACAAAGCCAATAAAGGGCGGCATCTGGATGAGAGCCTCGAACAGATTTATGTAGAGCTGATATTTGGTCATAGAATTCCTCACCACTTTTATCAAATCGACGAGGATTTTGGGACAAAAGTTTTTCTAAAAAAATCTTGTCTGGAGATGTTATCTTCTGATGATTAGTACTGTGGATAACTTGTTCAAGTAAATTTAAGAACCTACGTCCATCACCATCTGCAAAAGATGCTAATAGTTCAATAGCATCCTCATTTAATGTTAATTTTGATTTTTCGCCAAGGAATATCATGGCTTTTAAATAGAGACTTTTTAAATCTTTTAAATCGAGTGGCTTTAAGATGTATGTTTGAGACCTTGATAAGAGGGCATTGTTCACTTCAAACGATGGATTCTCTGTTGTTGCACCAATAAAAGTTAATAAACCTGATTCAACAAATGGTAAAAGTGCATCTTGTTGGCTTTTGTTGAATCGGTGAATCTCATCAACAAATAAGATTGTTTGCTGGCCGGTATCTTTTAGATAATTTTCTGCACAGAGTATGGCTTCACGAATATCTTTAACGCCAGCAAGAACAGCAGAGAGGGCAATAAACTTTAGAGCAAATATTTTTGCCATGAGTCGTGCAAGAGTTGTTTTCCCAACCCCTGGAGGTCCCCATAAAATCATAGAGTGTATTTTCTTAGTTGCAAAAGCAACTTCAAGGGGTTGACCAAGTCCTAACAAATGCTCTTGACCTACGAGATCGGAAATAGATCTTGGCCTAAGGGCTTGGGCAAGAGGAATTTGTGGCCACATCAGTTCTTGTGATGTGGTGGATTCTGGGTTTAATGAATCAGTAGTGATAGACACCGCGGCCAGATTTTCTACCTAAGTATCCAGCGGCAACCATTTCCCGTAAAAGTGGACATGGGCGATACTTAGAATCACTAAAATTCTCAAAGTAGACTTCCATTACGGCTAATGTCGTATCGAGCCCAACCAGGTCAGCAAGAGCGAGTGGTCCAATGGGATGATTACATCCTAACTTCATCCCATTATCAATGTCTTCTGGGGTTGCAATACCCTCGGCCAAAACAAAAAAAGCTTCATTGATCATTGGAACTAAAATACGATTAACAACAAAGCCTGGTGAGTTCTTGACAGAAATCGGACTTTTCCCAAGTTTTAGGGACATTTCGTGAACCAAAGCATGGGTTGGGTCACTAGTTTGTAAGCCACGAATGATTTCAACTAGGGCCATCATAGGTACAGGGTTAAAGAAATGCATTCCAATAAAACGCTCTGGGCGACTAACGATTGCAGCCATTTGGGAGATTGAAATTGAGGAGGTATTCGAAGCAATAATTGCATTAGGAGAAACAATTTTATCTATTTGCTGAAGAATTTTTATTTTGACTTGCAAATTCTCGGTGGCAGCCTCTATAACAAAATCACAATCTGAGAGCTTGGCATAATCAGTTGTTATTTGAATATGAGTAAGAATGGATGCTTTTTTTGAATCAGTTATTTTTTCTTTTTTAATTAAGCGCTCAAGGCTTCCTGAAATCATATTCAGGCCCTTATCAAGTGCTGCATCATTCATATCGACCATGATGACAGAATACCCCGCAGCTGCGCAGGTTTGTGTGATGCCATTTCCCATTAGTCCAGCACCAATAACGCCTACTTTTTGAATCGTCATTTAACTTTTCCTTAATTATCTTTTACCTAGTTCAATCTTAGCAATAGCCGCACGATGGACTTCATCAGGGCCATCAGCTAAGCGTAAAATTCTTTGCCACGAATAGTTATATGCGATTGGAAAATCTCCGCTAACGCCGGCACCACCATGGGCTTGAATTGCCCAGTCTAGGATTTGACACGCCATATTAGGTGCAACAACTTTAATCATTGCAATTTCAGCACGCGCTACCTTGTTCCCAGCGATGTCCATAGTGTTGGCTGCTTTTAATGTCAGGAGTCTAGCTTGGTCAATCATACACCGAGCTTCAGCAATCCTTTCATGCCATACGCCTTGTTCAGCTAATGGTTTGCCAAAAGCAACGCGTTCTTTTAACCGCTTACACATCCACTCTAAAGCACGTTCAGCAATGCCAATCGAACGCATGCAATGATGTATTCGGCCAGGACCAAGTCTACCTTGGGCAATTTCAAAACCACGACCTTCTCCGAGAAGGATATTGCTAGCTGGTACACGAACATTCTCTAAAAGCACTTCCATATGACCATGAGGTGCATCATCGTAACCAAATACAGTCAGTGGACGAAGAACTCTTATTCCTGGCGTGTTTGAAGGCACAAGAATCATTGACTGTTGAGTATGTTTAGGTGCCTCGGGATCCGTTTTTCCCATCACAATGTAGATGGCGCAGCGTGGATCTCCTGCACCAGATGACCACCACTTGCGACCATTAATGACATATTCATCCCCATCGCGAACAATACTACATTGGATATTTGTTGCATCGCTGGATGCAACTTCTGGTTCTGTCATTAAGAAAGCGGATCGAATTTTTCCTTGCAAAAGAGGCTCAAGCCATTCATCCTTTTGAGATTCTGTAGCATATCTTTCAAGTGTTTCCATATTGCCTGTATCTGGAGCATTGCAATTAAATATCTCAGGGGCAAAATGAACTCGACCCATAATTTCGCAAAGTGGGGCATATTCAAGGTTATTCAGTCCTTGAGGTGCTCTGGCTGACTTTGGTAAAAACAGATTCCAAAGTCCCGCTGCTTGAGCTTTAGGTTTTAAGTTTTCAATTAATTTGGTGGGGATCCAAGCATTTCCAGCCGATCTGTTTGCCTCAACCTCAGAGTGAAATATATGTTCATTTGGGTAGATGTGCTCGTCCATAAATGCTAACAAGCGATTTTGTAATTCAATTACTTTGGGTGAGTAGGAAAAATCCATTGTGTCTCCATTAAATGTATAAATCTATTGTAATACTTGAAAACACACTATGGCTATTGATTAAAAATGGTATAACAATGACTTAGCTATGATTTAATAAGAGAATTAAGTATGTTAATTGTCCTATCCCCCGCCAAGACTCTAGATTACACCCCGTTAAGTGGTGATATCTCATTTTCTGAGCCAGAATTCATAATAGAATCCTCTTCGCTCATTTCTATTTTAAAAAAATTATCAGCCAGCGAGATTTCTGAATTAATGAGCCTATCTGATAAATTGGCATCATTGAATGTTGCAAGGTATTCATTATGGTCTAAAAAGGCTACCCATTCTAATAGTAAACAAGCGTTATATGCTTTTAATGGTGATGTTTATGAGGGGCTACAAGCTCTGTCCATGTCAGATAAATCAATCAAGTATGCGCAATCACATTTAAGAATATTATCTGGCTTATATGGACTTTTAAAGCCTTTAGACTTGATGCAACCCTATCGCCTTGAAATGGGGACGGTACTTAAAAACAAAGAAGGTCGCGATCTATATGCTTTTTGGGGGGATAAAATTGCTGACAAGTTGAACTTAGAGTTTGATCAATTAAACGATTTTTCAGATCGAATTTTGTTAAACCTTGCCTCAGATGAATATTTTAAGTCAATTAAACTTTCAAAATTAAATGCGAAAGTCATTTCTCCAATCTTTCAGGACTCAAAAGATGGAAAATTTAAGGTAATTTCTTTTTACGCAAAAAGGGCAAGAGGTTTAATGGCTCGTTTTGTGTTGGAAAATCAAATTAAACGTCCTATTGATTTAAAGAAGTTTAACGCTGAAGGATATTCTTATAACTCTGAACTCTCTTCCACTGAAAAGCCAGTATTTCAAAGAGTATTAAATTAAACTTATATAACCTATTCTTTCTTTGATATTTAAGCACAATGACAATAAACCGCCTAAAAGCAAAACCTAGAAATTCACCAGAGGTGGAAAAGTTGATTGCGGATGCGCTCGCTTTGTCGGCATCAGGAAGTAAGGTTGAAGATAACTTTTGGGAAGATAAAATTTTTTCCCGATTAACAAAGTTATTAAAAAATCAACACCAACAAGTTATCGAAACTGCTTTAGATATTACGTTTAAATCTCAAATTTCGGCATTTGAAATACTCTCAGATGCTGTAGAAACAACAGCAGAGTCTATGGCTTATGAATATCTAGGGCAGACTTACAGCGTATTGTTATTGGCAATTCCGATCATTGCTCAAACAAAGTACTCTATACCATCGGGCCCTTTTAAGGCGAGTTTAGCCTCAGAGTTTGCTATTAACCTTCATCAGCATGTTATAGCTAAAAATGCATTACTTAGCATTGTTCCTTGGTTATACAGTATTGACCAATTGCCTCAATCGCATTCTCAAACAAGGCTTTTACTTGAAAGAATGTCAGAGTCTGCAGTCCTTCAATCAGATCTTAAATTTGAGTTAAAAGATATGCCTGAAACTATTTCAGTTCTGGCTGATCCAAGATTTATTATTTGTGCTGTAGCTTCTCTTAAAGGAACTCCTATCTTTGTATGGCAGGAAGAGGAGGGGCAAAAAGTTGAGCGAAGTGTTTCTCTTAAAAGCCTACAAGAATCTATGAAACCTCATCTCGCATTGATGTTGCCAGGTTGCGAATATGAAATGATGTTACCTGATGCGTACTTTACTAATTGTCGCGAAGCAGATAAGCGCGTGCGGCCCTTGAGCTTAAAAGCAGCAGTAAACTATTTAGAAACTACATTAGGTGTTAAACCCAGTGAATTATCTTGCGTTGTAGCCGCTTTCGGAAATGAAATAGCTGACGAATTTCGAGTCTCGTTTGCCATAAAAGGGCATCCAGATATTATCTATGGTGTTGTTTGGCCTCTATATGATCGTGAGTCAATCTCAGCTGAAGACATTGAAGATGGTGGTGATAATGACACGACAATGCAGTTAATTGCAGATACTTTGCATCTTGCAGGAATAGGTGATGTATTTAAACATGCGATGTTATTTGTGCCAGAAATGTGTGAAGACTGTGGAGTACCTTTGTTCCCAAGTCGCAGTGCTGAAGTTGTTCACGCAGAAATGCCAATTGATACGCCAGCCCAACAACTACTATTTCATTAAGTCAATATTTGATGCTGTCTGATTTGGATTTTGGTTAGCGGCACTAATCTCTGGAGTCATGCAATGGTCCAATATTCGCTGCCCTAATTTGGTGTCAAACATCATTGCTTTAGTTGGAATTTCTAACCAATCTAGTTTGTTCACTTTGTCTGCATAATGACGTACGCCATTTAGACCAGGTACGGGAACCATGGAATATAACTTTTTATTCCAGAGGACGAGAAGAGTATCACTTCGGCCTGCAGCTGTTCGGACTTGAACATTATTCTCACAAGTCCAAGTTGCTGATTCAGAGGACTTTTGTTCATCCATTTTTACCTCATCATGCTGAATTATTTGCCTTTGAGGAAGAATTTTCGGGATATTTTTTGTGGTTTGTGCGCTAAGGTTTAAACAAGTTGTAATAAAAAAAATACTCGAGATGTAAAAGCTTAATTTCAATAGGATGTTACGCATTATCTGTCCTTAGTTAAACCATTTTAGGTTATCTACTTCTGGAAATTTTCTTCCAAGATTTGCAGCCGTTTGCAAAATCATCCAATAAAAACGATAACTTGCACGATCATGCAGCTTCCCTTCATATTTGATTGGCCCCCAATTGACGTTTGCAGCATTTCTTAAGATTGCAAGAGACTGTTCGATTAATTCTTCTGAAGGGCTAAAGGCATTTACTATAGGATTAATTTGATTTGGATGAATGCTCCATTTACGTGTGTATCCAAATAAATTTTTTGCTATTAACGAATCATTTTTTATGACTTCATTATCTTGGATATTAGTACAGACATTATGAGATGGGATTTTTCCGTGGGCATGACACGCAGCAGAAATTTCTAACATTGCACGAGTAATTAGTGGATGCTTAAATTGGTCATCACTCATTGCGCTAGCAGGAATAGCGCCGTTATGAGCTGAAACAAAGTCCATTAGGCCAAAACTAAGACATTCAACCTGGGCTAATCCGGCAATATTAAAAACATCAAAGAGGGCATCATGTGTTTCGATAAGTACGTGAATAGGTATTTTTTTAGAAATATGATGTAAGTCAGAAATGGAATTAATTTGATCAATCAATACACGTACCTGGTTTGAAGATTGTATTTTTGGAATGGTAATAAAGGCTAATCGCTTACCAGATGTACTGATGATTGTATTCAGATCATCTAAGAAATAAGGACTCAGAGGCTCATGAACTCTAACGCCTACGCGATTGAATTTATTTTCAGGTGAATTGATAAGAGTTGAGACTAAGTTTGCATGAGCTAACTCTCCACCAATAGGGGCGCCATCTTCACAATCAAAAGTGATGTCAAAAACAGGACCCAATTCAGCTTGAACGATGAGCGCTTTTTTCATCCGCTGCTCTGTACCACAGTAATGATCACAGACGGGCAAATTGATTGGGATTTGCCCTTGAAATAAAGCTTCACGCGGATGGACTAGATTCATCACGATAGCTCAAAAATTTAAATTAGAGCAGATGTTTGACACCGTCCTGCTCTTCTAGTAATTCTTTAAGCGTGAAATTCATTTTTTCTCTAGAAAAGGCATCAATGGCTAAGTCTTTGATGATTGTGTATTCACCGTTCGCACAAGTTACGGGGAATCCGTACATGACTTCTTTTGGAATTTCATAATCACCATTTGATGGAATACCCATTGTGACCCATTTACCATTTGTACCAAGGTGCCAATCATGCACGTGGTCAATTGCTGCATTTGCTGCAGAGGCTGCTGAAGAAAGACCTCTAGCTTCTATGATGGCAGCGCCTCGTTTTCCAACCGTTGGCAGGAAAGTGTTTTTATTCCACTCCTCGTCGTTGATCATTTCTTTAACTGATTTTCCAGCTACAGTAGCAAAACGGTAATCGGGATACATTGTTGGGCTATGATTTCCCCAAACCGCAAGGTGATCAATGTCTGCGACTGCAACGTTTGCTTTTGTTGCCAGTTGGGAAAGCGCACGATTATGATCTAGACGCAGCATAGCTGTAAAGTTTTTTGCAGGAATATCTGGTGCTGATTTCATTGCGATATAAGCATTAGTATTTGCAGGGTTACCAACAACGAGTATTTTCACTGTCTTCTTAGCAACTGAATTAATAGCTTTACCTTGAGCCGTAAAAATTTGAGCATTAATTGATAATAAATCTTTACGTTCCATTCCGGGGCCACGTGGACGTGAACCGACTAGAATACCGTAATCAATGTCTTTGAACGCAGTCATCGGATCGCTATGCGCAGACATTCCATGGAGCAGTGGGAAGGCGCAATCATCAATTTCCATCATTACACCCTTTAGGGCATTTTGAGCTTTTTCATCTGGTATTTCCAACAACTGCAGAATAACTGGCTGGTCTTTGCCAAGCATATCGCCGTTGGCGATACGGAATAATAATGCGTAACCAATTTGACCTGCTGCGCCGGTTACTGCAATTCGAAGGGGGGCTTTTGCCATGGTATGACTCCAATAAATAAATTAAAAAATATCAAAAATACGAGTTCGGAAAGTTTAATTGTAAAGTCTTATCCTGTCATGCTGTTAGAGATTGCAAAAACTTGTATGCTGATTGTAAAGCTAGTGGTTTTGTAAATTACAATATTTTCATTAGATTAAGTGAGTCAAATATGTAACGATTTATGTTCATTTGGCGTCTTTTTCGTGCCTTAATAAGTAAGCTAATTTGTGAAAATTTGAGAAAATTAATCAAGAATTCTCAGGATATGACAAAATTGAGAGGCTAATGATTGTTATTTTTAATTAAAAACCAAGATTAAATTGACAATTAGCAGTCAAAATGTCTTTGAATTGAAGTGCTTACTGAACAAAATGATAAAGAAGGATTTATATGTCTGATCTATCCACGACACAGGTTCGTAAAAAACGGCCTGAGTTTAAAAATATTGGAATTAAGCAAATTTTAGGGAGCTATCGACTACCTTGGGCAGGCAAGGTTTCTATATTGCACCGCGCAAGTGGTGGAATCTTGTTTATTACGTTGCCATTTATTCTGTACTTATTTGATAAAAGTATTTCTTCTGAATTAAGTTTCATGACTTTTAGTCAAATTGTTGGTAATCCCTTGGTAAAAATTGTTCTTCTTGGGCTTATTTGGGCATTTCTTCATCACTTTTGTGCAGGTATTCGGTTTTTATTGATTGATACTCACCATGGCGTTGAAAAACATCAAATTCAAAGTTCAGCTAAGTTAGTTCTTATTCTGAGTATTGCGCTGACACTTGTCTTAGGCGCTAAGTTATTTAATCTGTTTTAAGGATAATCATGGCTGAAAATAACATTGGTTCAAAGCGAGTAGTTGTAGGAGCCCACTATGGGTTGACTGAGTGGCTTTTGCAAAGGGTAACTGCGGTCATCATGGTAATTTTTACCTTAGTATTACTCGTTGTCTACATGGTTTTTGGAAACGCTAGTTATGTGGGTTGGTCTAGTTTATATGCTAACCAACTAATGAAAATCTTAACTTTTTTAACTCTACTCTCTTTGTTTTATCACGCTTGGGTAGGGATAAGAGACATCTGGATGGATTACTTAAGTTCTGCGGGACTCAGATTGACCATGCAAACAGTTACAGTTTTGTGGCTTATCGGCTGTGCCGGATATGCTGCTCAAATTCTTTGGAGAGTATAAATGGCAGCAATTCATTCAGCATTGCCACGTCGTCGCTTTGATGTCGTGATCGTTGGCGCCGGTGGTGCAGGTATGCGCGCCTCCTTACAGCTTGCCGAAGCAGGTCTTAATGTCGCCGTTTTATCTAAAGTATTTCCGACCAGGTCTCATACTGTTGCTGCGCAAGGTGGTATTGGTGCATCACTTGGAAACATGAGTGAAGATAACTGGCATTACCATTTTTATGACACCATCAAAGGGTCAGATTGGTTAGGGGATCAAGATGCGATTGAATTTATGTGTCGTGAAGCTCCTAAAGTCGTCTATGAGTTAGAGCACTTTGGTATGCCATTTGATCGCAACGCGGATGGTACCATTTATCAACGTCCTTTTGGCGGACACACAGCTAATTACGGTGAAAAAGCTGTCCAGCGGGCATGTGCTGCAGCGGATAGAACGGGCCATGCTATGTTGCACACCCTTTATCAAAGAAACGTTAGAGCAAGAACTCATTTCTTCGTTGAGTGGATGGCGTTAGATTTGATTCGTAATCAAGAAGGTGATGTTCTTGGTGTAACAGCTATGGAAATGGAAACTGGGGATATTCATATTCTCGAAGCAAAGTGTACGATGTTGGCCACAGGTGGAGCAGGCAGGATTTGGCAAGCTTCAACAAATGCCTTTATTAATACTGGCGATGGAATGGGAATGGCTGCCCGTGCTGGATTACCACTTGAGGATATGGAGTTTTGGCAATTTCATCCTACTGGCGTTGCTGGGGCTGGTGTTTTGTTAACTGAGGGTTGTCGCGGTGAAGGTGGCATATTAAGAAATAAAGATGGCGAACGCTTTATGGAGCGCTATGCACCAACCCTTAAAGATTTAGCTCCACGAGATTTTGTTTCCCGTTCAATGGATCAAGAAATTAAAGAAGGACGAGGTTGCGGTCCTAACGGTGATTATGTTGTTTTAGATCTAACGCATATTGGCGCAGAAACAATTCATAAACGTTTGCCTTCGGTTTACGAAATTGGAATCAACTTTGCAAATATCGATGTGACTAAAGAGCCAATTCCTGTTGTCCCAACGATTCATTACCAGATGGGCGGTATTCCAACGAATATTCATGGACAGGTCGTGGCGCCTAAGTTTGGTGACAATAATAGTGTTGTCAATGGCTTATATGCGGTTGGCGAATGTTCATGTGTTT
This sequence comes from uncultured beta proteobacterium, assembly GCA_903821995.1. Classification (GTDB taxonomy): domain Bacteria; phylum Pseudomonadota; class Gammaproteobacteria; order Burkholderiales; family Burkholderiaceae; genus Polynucleobacter. The sequence goes on along the minus strand of CAIJNI010000080.1, from coordinate 62,880 downwards.
CAGTTCACGGCGCAAATCGCTTAGGTACGAATTCTTTATTAGATTTACTCGTATTCGGTCGTGCAGCAGGTAACCATGTAGTGGCTTCAGCACTTAAACAAAAAGAGCATAAGTCACTCCCCGCTAATGCTGCAGACCAACCTTTGGAAAGACTAGCAGTTCTTGATAATTCAACATCGGGTGAATACACGCAGGATGTTGCTAATGATATTCGCGCTACGATGCAAAAGCATTGTGGTGTTTTTAGAACTCAAGCCATTATGGACGAAGGAACTCGCCAGATGACTGAGTTGACAGAGCGCGCTAAGAATATTCACCTTAAAGACAAATCAAAAACTTTTAACACAGCCCGTGTGGAAGCTCTAGAGCTTGCTAATATAATTGAGACAGCAAATGCAACGATGTTTTCTGCTGCTGCTCGTCAAGAAAGTCGTGGCGCACATGCTCATGATGATTGCCCTGAACGTGATGACGAAAACTGGATGAAACACACTTTGTGGTTTAAAGATAATAATCATTTGTCTTATAAAGCCGTGAATTTACAGCCCCTCACAGCTGAGTCCATTCCACCTAAAGTAAGAACTTTTTAAGAAGAAGGAATTTAAAGATGAGTCAAACTAGAATATTTGAAGTTTATCGTTACGATCCAGATCAAGATTCTGCCCCCCGGATGCAAACATATGAATTAGAGTTAGAAGGGGATGAGCGTATGTTGCTTGATGCGCTCATGAAACTAAAAAAATTAGACGAGAGCTTATCTTTCCGTCGTTCATGTCGTGAGGGCGTTTGTGGCTCAGATGCAATGAACATTAATGGAAAAAATGGATTAGCCTGTTTAACTAATATGACGACTTTGCCGGATAAGATTACTTTACGTCCATTACCTGGTCTGCCAGTTGTACGTGATTTGATAGTTGATATGACGAATTTCTTTAAACAATATCATTCTATAAAACCTTATTTGGTTAATGATACGATGCCTCCAGAAAAAGAAAGGCTGCAATCTCCTGAAGAAAGAGAAGAGCTGAATGGTTTATATGAGTGTATTTTGTGTGCTTCTTGTTCCACAAGTTGCCCATCTTTCTGGTGGAATCCTGATAAATTCGTTGGACCAGCAGGCTTGTTGCAAGCATATCGATTTATCGCAGATAGTCGCGATCAAGCCACAAGTGATCGTTTAGACAATCTTGAAGATCCATACAGGTTGTTTCGCTGTCATACAATCATGAATTGCGTTGATGTTTGTCCTAAAAATCTTAATCCTACAAAGGCGATTGGGAAAATTAAGGAACTGATGGTTCGACGAGCTATATGAGTCTTGAGGAGGGGGTTTTATCGAGATTACGTTGGAGTGCTAGACGTGGTTTGCTAGAAAATGATTTATTTATAGATCGCTTTTTTAATCGATACTCACTTTCTCTGACGATGGATGATGTATACGCACTCGATCAGCTTTTTGATTTAAGTGATAATGATTTACTGGATTTATTTTTAAAACGAAAAGAACCTGTGGCTCAGCTTGATACTCCCAGTGTTTTACACGTTTTAAAGTTGTTAAGAGAGCGTTAATTTATTAAAACGTAAGAAATTTCCGTTATGATTATATGAATAATGATCATACGATATTGACCCTGAACTGAAGGAAACTAGATTATGCAAGCATCAGACATTAAAGCCACTCTCTCATTTTCGGATGGATCTCCAGCCATTGAGATGCCAATCTATAAAGGGACTATTGGCCCTGATGTCATTGATATCAGCAAACTCTATGCTCAAACAGGAAGATTTACATATGACCCTGGATTTATGTCAACCGCTTCTTGTAACTCTAAGATTACTTTTATTGACGGAGATAAAGGTGAATTAGTTTATCGTGGTTATCAGATTCAAGATTTAGCGACAAATTGTGATTTTTTAGAATCTTGCTATTTGTTACTCAAAGGTGATTTGCCAAATGCTAAGCAGAAAGTTGATTTTGAGACCTTAGTTTCTCATCACACAATGGTTCATGAACAGATGCAATTCTTTCTGAGAGGATTTAGGCGTGATGCTCACCCAATGGCTGTTTTGACAGGGTTGGTTGGTGCGATGGCTGCTTTTTACCATGACGGACTTGATTATGGTGATCCACGTATTAGAGATATTGCCCAAATTCGATTAATTGCTAAGATGCCAACATTGGTTGCAATGGCCTATAAATATTCTGTTGGGCAACCCTTTGTTTATCCTCAAAACAATTTATCTTACACAGCAAACTTTATGAGGATGATGTTTGGTAATCCTTGTGAAGAATATATTGTGAATCCTGTTTTAGTTCGCGCACTGGATAGAATTTTTATTCTTCATGCAGATCATGAACAAAATGCCTCAACCTCTACTGTTCGTTTAGCGGGATCTTCAGGTACAAACCCATTTGCAGCAATTGCTGCTGGTGTTGCTTGCCTTTGGGGGCCTGCGCATGGTGGTGCAAATGAAGCATGTTTGCAGATGTTGGAGGAAATTCAGGCCAATGGTGGCGTTGAAAAAATTGGTGAATTTATCGCAAAAGTTAAAGACAAAGAATCAGGTGTTCGCTTAATGGGCTTTGGACACCGTGTTTATAAAAACTTTGATCCCCGTGCTAAATTAATGAGAGAAACTTGTTATGAAGTCCTAGAAGAATTAGGTTTGGGAGATGACCCTCTATTCAAATTAGCAATGACGCTAGAGAAAATTGCTTTGGAAGATGAGTACTTTGTAAGTAGAAAACTATATCCTAATGTTGACTTTTATTCTGGAATTGTTCAAAGAGCTTTAGGTATCCCTACGGACATGTTTACTTGCGTTTTTGCATTAGCTAGAACAGTCGGTTGGATAGCTCAATGGGAAGAAATGATTACAGATCCTGAGTATAAAATTGGACGCCCACGTCAGCTATTTAATGGCTTTACATCACGATCTGTAAAACCCCTTAATAACCGTTAATAAAGGAAGTTACATGGCGCGGACCTTGTATGATAAGTTATGGGACGAACATGTAGTTCATGCCGAGGAAGACGGCACAACAGTACTTTATATCGATCGTCATTTGCTGCATGAAGTTACCAGTCCCCAAGCATTTGAGGGACTAAAGCTGGCTGACCGTCGTTTATGGCGAAATTCTGCCAATCTTGCTGTTTCTGATCATAATGTACCTACAACTGACAGATCTCAAGGTATTTCAGATCCCATATCTCGCTTGCAAGTTGATACTCTGGATCAAAACTGTGATTTTTTAGGAATCACGCAATTTAAAATGAATGATCGGCGTCAAGGTATCGTTCATGTTATTGGACCCGAGCAGGGTGCAACTCTTCCCGGAATGACAATAGTTTGTGGTGATTCTCATACCAGCACGCATGGCGCATTTGGAGCTTTGGCCTTTGGTATTGGAACGTCAGAAGTAGAACATGTCTTAGCAACGCAAACTTTACTCATGAAAAAGAGTAAAAATATGCTGGTCAAAGTAGTCGGGCAATTACCTCTCGGTATTACTGCTAAAGATATTGTTCTAGCAATTATTGGGAAAATAGGAACTGCAGGTGGTACGGGGGCAACAATTGAGTTTGCAGGAGATGCGATACGCAATCTATCGATGGAAGGCAGAATGACCGTCTGTAATATGGCTATTGAAGCTGGCGCGCGAGCTGGATTAATTGGTGTTGACGAGAAAACACTTGAGTATATTCAAAACCGGCCATACTCCCCTCATGGACAAGCATGGGGTCACGCTATTCAATATTGGCGTAATTTACATACAGATCCTGGCGCTAAATTTGATGAAGTTGTCGAACTAAGAGCTGAACTAATTACCCCCCAAGTCAGTTGGGGGACATCTCCTGAAATGGTTTTAGGGATCGATGACTATCTTCCTGACCCGGATAAAGAGAAAAATCCAGTTAAGCGAAGTGCAATCGAGCGTGCATTACTATACATGGGTTTAGAGCCTAATACGTCTATTGATTCGATACAAATAGACAAAGTATTTATTGGATCATGCACTAACAGTCGTATTGAAGACCTACGAGCTGCGGCAAAAGTAGTAGAACGTTTAGGTAAAAAAGTATCGCCTCGCGTAAAACTTGCACTAGTTGTTCCAGGTTCTGGTTTAGTTAAAGAGCAGGCAGAACGCGAAGGTTTAGATAAACTTTTTAAAGGTGCTGGATTTGAATGGCGTGAACCTGGTTGCTCAATGTGTCTTGCGATGAACGCAGATCGTTTGGAGCCGGGTGAAAGATGCGCATCTACTTCTAATCGAAATTTTGAAGGTCGCCAAGGCGCAGGCGGTCGTACCCATCTAGTAAGCCCTGCAATGGCTGCTGCTGCCGCGATTGAAGGTCACTTTGTAGATGTCCGTAAAATAGCTTAATTTAAATACTAAAAACTAATGGACCCATTCAAAATTCATCAAGGTTTAGTTGTACCGCTTGACCGTGAAAACGTAGATACAGATGCGATCATTCCAAAACAGTTCCTTAAATCTATAGCTAGAACTGGATTCGGTCAAAATCTTTTTGACGAATGGCGTTATCTCGATCATGGAGAGCCGGGCCAAGATTGTGCAAATCGACCATTAAATCCTGATTTTGTTCTCAATCAGACTCGCTTTAAAGGTGGAACAATTTTACTTGGACGACAGAATTTTGGATGCGGGAGCTCTAGAGAGCATGCTCCTTGGGCGCTCATTCAGTATGGCTTTCGTGTGATTATTGCGCCAAGTTTTGCTGATATATTCTTTAATAATTGTTTTAAAAATGGAATACTCCCAATAGTTTTGAGCCCTTTACAAGTAGATCGTTTATTTAATGAAACTAATGCTTTTAATGGTTATCAGTTAACCATAGATCTCGAAGATCAAACTGTTCTTGGACCTGATGGAAGTAGTTATTCATTTGAGATCACGTCTTTTAGAAAGTTTTGTTTGACTAATGGTTTTGATGATATCGGTTTGACCTTGCGCCACTCTGAAAAAATTAAAGTTTTTGAGGCAGAGCGCCTATTGCGTATGCCTTGGCTTGACGTTAAGTTACCCTAAAAAATTACAGGAATATTATGAAAATTGCAATTTTGCCTGGTGATGGCATTGGTATTGAAATTATTCGTGAAGCGAGATTAGTTCTAAATGCCTTAGGTGAAAATTTTGAGATGGAAGAAGCCCCTGTTGGTGGAGCTGGTTTTGCTGCTAAAGGGCACCCTTTACCCCCTGAGACTCTTCAATTGGCAAAAGATGCTGATGCAATATTATTTGGTGCTGTTGGTGATTTTCAATATGACGCACTTCCTAGAGAACTTCGTCCAGAACAGGCTATTTTGGGGTTACGTAAACATCTTGCTTTGTTTGCCAACTTAAGACCAGCGATATGCTATCAGGAACTCACAGCCGCATCATCATTAAAACCTGAGATTGTTTCTGGCTTAGATATATTGATAGTTCGCGAGCTCAATGGCGACGTTTACTTCGGATCACCAAAAGGAATCAGGACTGCAACCGATGGGTTGTTTCCAGGTTCACGCGAAGGTTTTGACACGATGCGCTATTCAGAGCCTGAGGTAGAGAGAATTGGTCGCGTTGCTTTTGCTACAGCTCAAAAACGTCAGAAGCGAGTCTGTAGCGTTGATAAGTCAAATGTATTAGAGACCTCCCAATTATGGCGAGAGGTAATGACTCGTTTAGGTAAAGAATATCCCGATGTTGAGCTCACCCATATGTATGTTGATAATGCAGCTATGCAACTGGTTAGGGCCCCAAAGGCATTTGATGTTGTGGTGACAGGCAATTTATTTGGAGACATTCTATCCGATGAGGCGGCAATGCTTACTGGATCGATCGGTATGTTGCCATCAGCATCTTTGGATATGAATAATAAGGGCCTATATGAGCCAAGTCATGGTTCTGCGCCTGATATCGCAGGAAAAAACCTAGCTAATCCCTTAGCGACAATTCTGTCTACAGCAATGATGCTTAGATATTCTTTAAATCTACCTGAACAAGCAAATCGTATTGAAAAAGCTGTTCAGACTGTTTTAACAGCTGGTTACCGAACAGTTGATATCTATACCACAGGATGTATCAAAGTCGGAACTCAAGAGATGGGCAAAGCTGTTTTAAAAGCTCTAAATTAGAGCTTTTAAAACAAAATACCTCAACTTCAAGACCCTAACTATCCAAGTCGTAATAAAATAGAGTTTTATTTCAATGACATGATAGGTTTTTAGATATGGCTGCACCAATAGTAGGACTTGTAGGTTGGCGTGGAATGGTTGGTAGCGTCTTGATGCAACGCATGCAAGAAGAGCGCGACTTTAACCTTATTGAGCCTTTATTTTTTAGCACAAGTAACTCTGGATCTCTCGTTCCATTGATCAATGGGGAAGATTTAACCCGTCATGAAAAAAAACTATTAGATGCTTTTGATATTTCAGCACTTCAATCTTGCGACATCATCATTACTTGTCAGGGCGGAGATTACACCCAACAAATACACCCATTGCTTCGTAGTTCTGGATGGAAAGGGCATTGGGTAGATGCTGCTAGCACTTTAAGAATGTCCGAACGCTCGGTAATTGTTCTTGATCCTGTAAACAGAGCGGTGATTGATATGTCTTTGAATAAAGGTGGTCGCGATTGGATTGGTGGAAATTGCACGGTGAGCTTGATGATGATGGGGTTAGGCGGACTTCTTAATGCAGGTCTTGTGGAGTGGATTTCGGCGATGACTTACCAAGCTGCCTCAGGAGCTGGTGCTCAAAACATGCGCGAACTTCTTATGCAGATGGGATATTTACATAACTCTGTCAAAAATGAGTTAGCTGATCCAAATTCTGCAATTCTTGAAATTGATAAGAAAGTAGCTTTAGCTTTGAGATCTGAGGGGTATCCAAAAAATCATTTTCGTAATACAGGGCTCGCGGGTAGTTTAATTCCTTGGATTGATGTGCCCGTAGATTTTGGGCAAAGTAAAGAGGAGTGGAAGGGTGGTGCAGAGTGCAACAAAATATTAGGTTTACCAGGTTTTAGAGAGTCTGGCAGTATTCCAATTGATGGCTTATGCGTCAGAGTGGGATCTATGAGATGTCATTCACAAGGATTAACAATAAAATTAAAGAAACACGTTCCTTTGACCGAAATAGAAGAGATGATTGCTAATTCTAATGATTGGGTGAAAGTTGTGCCAAATGAAAGAGAATTAACTGAGAGATTCCTCACACCCGCCGCTGTTACAGGCACTTTGGATATCCCTGTTGGCCGTTTGCACCACTTAGCAATGGGTCCAGAGTATCTGGGATGCTTTACGGTTGGTGATCAACTATTATGGGGAGCAGCAGAGCCTCTTAGGCGAATGCTACGAATTTTAATTGAGGCAAAATGAAATGCAGGAATTAAGAAGCTTAAAAGTTCTCCTCTTCTTAATTTTTGCGCTCAGCAGTTTGTCTTCAAGTGTTGCATTAACACTTAGCAACATTAAGACCTTATCTGATATAGACTCTCCTTATCATGGAGTCATTACTCTTATATCTGAAGATAAAGAGTTGCCAGGCCTAGTTGATTTGCGGGTTGTAATGGCAGATGATGTCACTTATAACCAGTATGGTATCAAACGCCCAGACCAAACTATTCCGATAACAATTCTTGTTAAAAAGGATGAAATGGGGGTTCCGACTCAAATAGATATAGAATCCAAAAAAGATATTATTTCACCAGATCAATTGTTTAATGATCTTATATTACAGTTGAAATGGTCTGCAGGATCCATGGAAAGGGTCTATACAATTTTAAATACCAACGCTAAACTTTAACTGTTAAACGTGGTGACACTTTGACGCAAATAGCACTCAAGGTACAACCTACTTTAGTTGGAGCCACTTTTGAGCAGACTTTAACTGCTTTATTTCGTGCCAATCCACAAGCATTCGTTGGCGGGAATATAAACAGGTTAAAAGTGGATGATAAATTCACTATTCCCAGTAAAGCAATGGTAACTTCAATTCCGCAAGCAGAAGCCCAAGCCGTATATCTCTCTTCTGCTGATAGCAATAATTCAAATCAAAGCGATAGGGTAGCTAATAAGGCTCTTTTTGATAAAACGAACCCAATTAAAAACTCTTCGATAGTTCGTAGCAACGATGATTCCAATCGTTTAAAAATTACTAACGATAAGGGTCCTAAAACCATTGGACAAATAAAAAATATTGAAACTGAAAAAGTTATTGCTGAGCAAAAGCTTTTACAAGAAGCCCAACAGCGAATTGCAGAAATTCAGAAAAACGTTGAGGATCTGCAAAAGGTCATGAAAACAAGTCCAGAAAATATAGTTTCTGCGTCTTTAACCGAACTAGCTTCAATGGAAAAAGTCAAAAAACCAATATACAGCGTTTGGACCATCCCCATAGTTGTCGCAACAGGAACCTTTTTCGCTGGTTTGATACTTTGGTTAAGGCGTCGAAGTGTTATTCCAGAATATGGTTTAGCTTCAGTTAAAGAAGATACACCTTGGTTTGTATTTACAATACAATTGCGAAGTATTTTTTATGGGCAAGAGGGGATTTCAGAAAAGAAGATCTCAAAGGTTCTATCTATTAGCTCAAAGCTTCCTAAATTGGGTGAAATCCTCCATCCAAATGCTAAAAAACCGAAGGTTCGTCGCTAGTTCGTTAAAATCCCTAGATAATTTTGCCGAACTTAGTAAAATAAGAGTGTAATCTTTGTAGATTGACAATCTCATTTTTTGAATCACAACTAATCGATAGGTAAAAACCTTATGAAAAATTCTTTCAAAATGATTTGTGCTGCCAGTTTTGCGTTTTTTGGTATGTTGTTGGGGGGGTGTGGAACTTTAGAGGGAATGGGAAAAGACATGCAATCTCTTGGAAAAGCCATTGAAAGCAGTGCGAATAGTAAAGGATCCGCTGATAAAGCTACAGCTAGTAGTGACACTACAAGTTCTAATAGTGGCGCAGTGGTGACTCCTATTAAATAATGATTACAAATAAATCCTTTTTAAAGGTTATTTTTCTTTGGGGCTTCTATTGTTTTGGGGGGGCTTACGCCTATGCAATTGGCTTGGGTAATTTAAGCGTTAACTCGGTCTCTGGAGAGCCCTTCTCTGGCAGTATCACTATCTTAACTAAAACTGGAGAATCTCAGTCTCTTAAGGAATTACAGGTTCGAGAGGCGGATGCGAACAGTTATGTTCAACTCGGTATTCCTAAGGTTTCTCAGAACACGTTGATTGAGATGACGGTTGAACATAATACCCAAGGAGTTCCAATTCGTATTCAAATGAATTCTAAAGATCCTTTAAAGGATACTAATTCAGTATTTAATGACATTGTGGTTGATCTTAAATGGTCGTCTGGGTCATTGCAACGCGTTTATACATTACTCAATCCTAGTGCTAAAGAAATTACTACACAAAAGGGTAATAACTTAATTGAACTCGCAACTAAAATTCAACCTAATTTATCAGGGGCAAGTCTTGAGCAAACCATTGCAGCAATTTATAGGGCTAATCCAAAGGCTTTTATTCGGGGCAATATTAACCGTTTAAAAGCAGATGAAAAAATTATTATTCCGTCAAGTGCAATGGCTTTGTCAATTCCAAAGGAAGAAAGTCGAGCAATTTATGTTGCAGGTGCTAATGACTATGTTAATAAGCGACTTAACAATTCTACTGAAGAAAATGCAAATAAATTTACAGCTCCTGTAGTCTTAAAAAATGAGATTAAAAACCCACCGCCTAAGACTCCTACTAATGCTGAGAACCTTGATGCTGATAAAGTGGTAAAGGATCGTTTAAAAGTTGGTCCATCCGAAAATGACCCTAATAAAGCAATAAAGCAAGCAGAGGTCGAGCAGAAATTGGCGCAAGAAAAATTGATGGCCGAAGCTAATCAAAGGGTGAAGGAGCTTGAGAAAAACGTAGATGATCTCAAAAAGCTAGACCGAAAGGCTTCAGAAACCAAATCTGAATCTTCCAATGAAGCTAATACTAAGATTTTGCCTCAAGTAAATACTCAAGATAAAGTAGATATTCCCCCCGCCAATATTTTAAATCCTGATGCCCTACAGGATGGCTTGGTTAGTTTAAAGAATGACGAACCCAATAATGTATCAATTGTGAAAGCAGAGGAACCTGTGGTTCCTTTGATTACAAATACGGCTGAAGAAATGTCAAAACCTTCAAAGTGGAAGAGTCTTTTAAGCCAGTTTGGGTTACCAGCTTTATTTGGTCTAGCAACAGGAGTTTTTATTCTTGCTTTTGTTCGACGAAATCGTTTTAATTCTCAATCTGATATTACAACCGAGTCTCTAGCAGTTACCGCCCCTGTTTTTTCTGATAATACCCCTGTAAAGTCAGCGCAACCAACTGAATTGAATACTGACGAGTCAAAAATCTCAAATACCTTCACAAATCCGGCTATATCCATTGACGATTCAAAAGTTGATCATTTAGAAACTGATGAAGAGTTAGATGAGGAATATGAACCGGTGCAACTATCCGATAACCCATCGCAAACAGCTGAAGTACCTCAATATGCTAGGGATATTTTTCAAAAGGTTGATTTAAATCTCGAAAAAAGACCTCGAGAGGATGAACCTCCTTCGTTATATGAAACCCTTTCTGCCGAACATGAAATGCAGTTGCCTGGTTCTTTAGAAGAAACAGAGTCCTCAGAGAAAATACCTATGCTAGATCCTTTGCCAAATGCTGAACTGTCAACTATAGATCCATGGAGCTATGAGGGGCAGGAGATAAAAATCAATCTTGCGAGGGGCTATATTAAGAATCAAGATTTTTCTTCAGCCAGAGCTTTACTTAAAGATGTAATAGATCTAGGTGCTCAAGCTGATCCAACTCTTAGGGATGAGGCTCAGGAGATGTTGGCTGGTATAGGTTTATAGCTTAATAATGACTTCTAATGAAACTTTAACAATTAAACCCATCTTAAAAAGGATTGCATTAGGAGTTCAATATGATGGGAGTTATTTCAACGGTTGGCAAAGTCAAGTTGATGGACGTACCATACAAGATAACATTGAAAAGGCCTTAAGCCGTTTTATAGCCTTGCCATCTTCCCCTAAAAACAGGGTAATTACCGCTGGAAGGACTGATACGGGTGTTCATGCACTTGGACAAGTCGTCCATGTAGATGTTCCGGTGAGTAGATTACCCTTTGCTTGGGTCAGAGGTGTAAATTCTTATCTTCCGAGCTCTATACGTATTATGTGGGCCCAAGAGGTTCCCGGTGATTTCGATGCAAGATTTTCTGCTCAAGAAAGAGCTTATTCGTATTTACTTTATGTGGGCCCAATTGAGCCACCAATATTGGATAAAAAAGTTGGCTATTTAATGCTCCCTCCTGGAAAAGAGCTTAATATTGATTTTATGAAACAAGCCGCTGCGATGTTGATAGGTGAGCATGATTTTTCGAGTTTTAGGTCATCTGAGTGCCAAAGCAAGACCCCGATTAAAACTTTGTATCAATTTGAAATCGTAGCCGATCTGCCAAAAATATATTTTTTTATCAGAGGGAATGCATTTTTGCATCATATGATTAGAAATATAATAGCTTGCCTCTTATTTATTGGTCAGGGTAAAAACCCTCCAGAGTGGATTTTAGAGTTGTTGGAGAAAAAAAATCGTGCATTTGCTGCCCCCACTTTCTCACCAGATGGGTTGTATTTAACACGCGTTGGATATCCAAATCATTTTAATATTCCAGAGCCAAATTTGGCCTGTGGCCTATTCCCGCATCACGATTTAGTATCTATATTTAATAAAAATTACATATAAAACATAAACTTGCGATATTAATATAATGAACTTTATTAACTATAATCATGAACAAACTAGAATCAAAATTTGTGGTCTTTCCAATTCTGAGGATATCTCAGCTGCAATATCTTTGGGGATTGATGCAATTGGACTCGTTTTTTATAAGCCAAGCTCGCGATATATTTCCCCTCTACGTGCTTCAGAAATAACTCAACAACTGCCATCACGCATTGCTAAGGTCGCATTAGTCGTGAATGCTACAGATAAAGAGGTTAAGTCAATTAATTCTTCTTTGGATGTTGATATATGGCAATTCCATGGTGATGAGTCGCCAGAACGCTGCTCAGAGATTGCACAGGGAAAATTTTGGATTAAGGCTGCATTAATTGATAAAAAATTCAAACTTTCTGAATTTTGCCTACAATATAAGAAAGCAGATGCTTGGTTATTGGATACTGTAGTTGAAGGCTATGGTGGTGGTGGTAAAACTTTTGATTGGGATCTTATTCCAAAATTATGGCTCAAAGAAAACGCGCATCGGGTCGTTTTGAGTGGTGGGTTGAACTCAGACAACGTGGAAAAGTGCATTGAACACTTTCATCCTTTAGGTGTTGATGTCTCTAGTGGTGTTGAGAAATCTAAAGGGATAAAGGATGCTGCTTTGATGAAGACTTTTGTTGAGGCTGTCCGGCATGCAGATAGCTTATTTTATTAATTAAAGAATTGTAGGGATTTGAAACCCTATTTACAAAGGCATAAATATGTACGATTTTCCTGATCAACGTGGACATTTTGGTCCCTACGGTGGCACATTCGTTTCAGAAACTTTAATGTTTGCTTTAGAAGAGTTAAAACAGGTCTATGCAAAATATCAACATGATCCTGAATTTTTAGCAGAATTTCATAGCGAGTTAAAGCATTTTGTAGGTCGTCCTTCCCCGATTTATCACGCTAAACGTTGGAGTGAACAAATTGGAGGCGCTCAAATTTACTTTAAGCGAGAAGATCTTAATCACACGGGTGCCCATAAAATTAATAATGTGATAGGTCAAGCATTGTTGGCTAAAAGGATGGGTAAGCGCCGTGTTATAGCTGAAACCGGAGCAGGACAGCACGGTGTAGCTACTGCAACTATTTGTGCTCGCTTTGGGTTTGAATGCATTATCTATATGGGTAGTGTAGACGTTGCAAGGCAAGCTCAAAATATTTACCGAATGAAACTGCTTGGCGCAACTGTTGTGCCTGTTGAGTCCGGGTCCAAAACTTTAAAAGATGCATTGAATGAAGCAATGCGTGATTGGGTCACTAACGTTGATAATACTTTTTATATTATCGGTACTGTAGCTGGTCCACACCCCTATCCAATGATGGTTCGAGATTTTCAAAGTGTTATAGGTAAAGAGTGTTTAGAACAAATGCCAGAAATGACCGGTCGACAGCCCGATTATGTATTAGCTTGTGTAGGGGGTGGTTCTAACGCAATGGGTATCTTCTATCCTTATATCAACTATCCTGAGGTAAAGCTCATCGGAGTTGAAGCTGCTGGTGAGGGAATAGAAACTGGGCACCATGCGGCTGCATTATGTGCGGGTACGCCTGGTGTATTGCATGGTAATCGAACTTATTTAATACAAAATGCGGATGGTCAAATTATGGAGACACATTCTGTATCTGCGGGTTTAGATTATCCTGGAGTAGGGCCTGAACACTCATGGTTAAAGGATTCTCACCGTGCTACATATACAGCTGTGACAGATGATGATGCTCTAAAGGCATTTCATGATTGCTGTCATATAGAAGGAATTATTCCAGCTCTTGAGACAAGTCATGCAATTTCTTATGCATGTGATTTAGCTAAATCATTGCCAAAAGATAAAATTATTTTGGTTAATTTATCAGGTCGAGGTGATAAAGATATGCACACTGTTGCCCAGAGAGCAAAGCTTGCACTTTAAATTAATGATGAAGGAAATCAAATGTCGTTGATTCAAGAACTATTTATAGAGCTTAAACGCCAAGGCAAGACTGGCTTAATACCCTTTATTACGGCTGGAGATCCTAGTCTAGAAGATACAGTTTTATTTATGCATGCTTTAGTTCGAGGTGGAGCCGATGTCATAGAACTCGGTATCCCTTTTTCTGATCCTATGGCTGATGGTCCAGTAATTCAAAGAGCCTCCGAAAGAGCCTTATTGAATGGAACAAGTCTGCACAGCTGTCTTGACATGGTTCGAGAATTTCGTAAATCTAATTCTAAGACGCCAGTTGTGCTGATGGGGTATGCAAACCCAATAGAACAAATGGGAATAAATGAGTTTGCCAGGCTAGCTAGTTTAGCTGGTGTCAACGGTGTATTAGTGGTTGATTATCCACCTGAGGAGTGCAGGGAGTTAGCAACATCCTTAAAACTACATGGTATTGATACAATTTTTTTATTGGCTCCCACTTCAAGTTCTGAGAGGATTTTAGCGGTTGCGAAAATCGCATCTGGTTATATTTATTATGTCTCACTTAATGGTGTAACAGGTTCAAGTAACATCAATACATCAGATGTTGCTAATGCAATTGACCATATCAGGAAACAAACTAACATTCCAATTGCAGTAGGTTTTGGAATCAGTGATGCTGCTTCTGCAAAAATTGTTGGTCAATCCGCAGACGCGGTAGTCATTGGAAGTAGATTAGTTAAGATAATAGAAGATGCGCCAATTGGTGGATCAGCAAAATCGCTAGAAGAGTTTCTCTTTGTCATTCGTAATGCATTAAATGCTGATATACCCCTTTAATTTATTGGAATAATATTATGAGTTGGTTAGATAAACTATTGCCACCGCAGATTCAACCTTCAGACCCAACAAACCGTAAATCAGTACCTGAGGGGTTATGGGTTAAATGTCCTTCTTGTGAGGCGGTTCTCTATCGAACAGATATTGAGGCTTCATTACATGTGTGTCCTAAATGTTCACATCATATGAGGATTAGCGCACGAGTCAGGATAGATCACTTACTCGATCAAGAGGGGCGGTATGAAATTTCGCAGGAAATTGTTCCGATGGATCCTTTGAAATTCAATGATACAAAAAAATATACGGATCGTCTTAAAGATGCAATGGATTCAACAGGTGAGACAGATGCGATGGTGGTTATGGGTGGATCAATTCAGGGACTTCCAGTCATCGTTGCATGTTTTGAATTTGAATTTATGGGGGGATCAATGGGCTCTGTTGTAGGTGAGCGCTTTGTTATTGGAGTTCAGAATGCGATTGATCAAAAAGTCCCATTCATATGTATCACCACTACAGGTGGCGCGCGAATGCAAGAAAGCCTTTTATCTTTGCTTCAAATGGCAAAGACAACGAGTATGCTTACTTACTTAGCAAAAGAAAAACTCCCGTTTATAAGCGTTCTATGTGATCCAACAATGGGAGGAGTATCAGCTAGTTTTGCATTTATGGGGGATATCGTTATTGCTGAACCAAAGGCATTAATTGGTTTTGCGGGTCCAAGAGTCATTGAACAGACTGTCAGAGAAAAGCTACCGGATGGTTTTCAGCGCTCGGAATTTTTGATGCAAAAAGGTGGCATTGATATGATTGTTGATCGGCGTGAACTAAGGACAGAATTATCAAAGTTACTATCTTTGCTTTTGAAGCAAACATTTGATGGTGTAGTTAGTTAAGTTATTGAATGAATCAGTATATTAACGAAGGTCAATTGACTCCCAATACTTTTCCTAATTTAGAATCATGGCTGCATCATCTTGAAAATGCACACCCAGTTGGTATTGATATGGGGCTTCATCGGATTAACGAAGTAAAACAAAAACTAGCAATTCATTTTTCTTGTCCTGTTATAACGGTTGGCGGGACGAATGGTAAAGGTTCAACTTGTGCATTTTTAGAGTCTATTTTTAACACTGCAGGCTATAGAGTTGGTTGTCATACATCACCCCATTTACTTAGATTTAATGAGCGCGCCAAGATTAATGGTGAAGAAGTTGAGGATTCAATTCTACTTGAGAATTTTTCTGCAGTTGAAGTAGCTCGGTGTAGTCTTCCAAAGCCTGTATCTCTTACTTATTTCGAGTTTACAACTCTGGCTATTTTGAATTTATTTGCAAAGTCTCAATTAGATATTGTAATTTTAGAGGTAGGTTTAGGTGGGCGTTTAGATGCTGTGAATATTATTGATGCAGACTGCTCGATTATTACTAGTATTGATATTGATCATGTTGATTATTTGGGTGATACGCGTGAAAAAATCGCCTTTGAGAAGGCTGGTATTTTTCGACCAGGCAAACCCGCGATTTGTGCAGATCCTTTAGCGCCAAACTCTCTTATAAAATATGCTAACGATATCGGCTCTAAACTCTATCTTCAAGGTAAAGATTTTAACTTTCAAGGAGATCAGCAGCAATGGGCATGGGCAGGCCTCGATAAGCGCATTAGTGGACTTGGATACCCCGCATTAAGAGGAGCAAATCAACTTTTAAATGCCTCTGCTGTTTTAGCGGCACTTACCGCACTTAAAAATATTGTTCCGGTTGGTGTGCAGGATATACGAACTGGTTTTGCTTTAGTTGATCTTCCAGCTCGTTTTCAGGTACTCCCTGGCAAACCAACCGTTGTTCTTGATGTTGCGCACAATCCGCACGCATGCTCAGCTTTAGCGCAGAGTATAGACAAAATGGGTTATTTTCCTTTCACTCATGCTATTTTTGGCGTAATGTCTGATAAAGACATAGTAAACATTATTAGACCTCTGCTTGGTCTAATAGATTATTGGCATTGCGTTGATCTTCCTATTGAGCGAGCAGCAAAGGCAAAATCCTTGGAATTAGCTTTAGAAAATCAAGGTGTGAAAAATTCTATAGACTCCGGAATATCAGTTTCATCAAGTCCAAAAGACGCCTATTCAGAAACCCTTGAGAGCATCACCGAAAATGATAGAATAGTGGTGTTCGGATCATTCTTAACAGTTGCTGGTGTGATGGCAAGTTTGGGTTCCACTCGTATTACACAAGCTCATTAATTTTAATTTAACTTGTATGTGTAATTATTCTTACTTTATAACTTAAACAATGATTTCATTACCTTCTTTCTTAAAGAATTCTAAATCTGATATTTCTGACTCAGGTTCAAATAGTTCAGAGCCAGAAGATGAGTACGCAGAGAATCCAGAAAAACAAAAAGCGCGACATAGACTATTAGGTTCTATTTTTTTAGTTTTAATTGCCATTATTGGGTTACCTAAGTTGTTTGATTCACAGCCTAAAAAAGTGAATAATGACGTAATTTTGCAAGTTGTCACCTCTGTAACTGATGAAAAGAAACAAGACTCTATTCAAGATCCACCCCCTTTAAGCTTCCCTGATAAACAAGTTGATGCAAAACTGGTTGAATCACCAAAATCCACTAAGAGCAGTGAGCAGTCTTTAAATGATGGTGAGGAAGTTGTAGATGATGCAAATAATCTAAAAAAGAATAGTGATGGGAAATCAAGCCCTGACAAATTAGCGGCAAAGCCTTCCAACTTAGAGTCAGAAAAACCTAAAGATACTAGTCCAACAGATAAGTCGATTAAAGCAAAATATGTTGTTCAAGTTGGAACATTCTCAACGAGTGAAGCGGCCAAAAAAATGCAAGCCCGTTTAAAGAATGAAAATATATCATCATCTATTACAGAAAAGAAAAAAGACGAGAATAATACACTTTACACGGTAAGGGTGGGACCACTTTCTAGTAAATCTGAAGCAGAAGGGCTTGTTCAAAAAATTTCTTCAATTGGAATATCTCCAAGATTAATTCAGCTTAAAAATTAACCACAATATCAATGATGATGAACACATTCGCTTTTACTACATTTGATTTTGTGATTTTAGGTATCGTTGGGTTTTCTGGGATCCTTGGATTAATGAGAGGTTTCATCAAGGAATTGATTTCTTTAGTTGGCTTTGTTGCATCCATTTGGATTGGATATAACTTCTCTAAACAAATATCTGAAAAATGGTTAACGGCTTTTCCAGGGGGTGAGACTGGGCAACTTATCATAGCTTTCATTCTTTTGTTTATTTCGTCCTTGATTATTGCAAAATTAATAGCGAATTCTCTGGTTAAGGTTTTATCCTCAGCAGGGCTATCCTTCATTGATAGGTTTTTAGGTACATTGTTTGGGTTATTCAGAGGTGCTTTGATTGTTGTTGCAATGTCAACATTAGTTGCTTTAACTGATATCCCAAAGAGTAATGAATGGAAAGATGCATTAACTAGACCTCTTGTTGAAACAACGGTTGGATTTATGAAAAATCTATTACCAGATAATTGGGTGCAAAAACTTAGTGATTCAACTGACATTCGGCAATTAAATAAATAAATTGAAAGAATTTTTATGTGTGGAATAATCGGCGTGGTTGCGAATGATCCAGTTAATCAATTAATTTATGACTCTCTACTTTTACTCCAACATCGTGGGCAAGATGCAGCTGGCATTGCAACTCATAATGGGTCATCATTCCATATGCATAAAGCGAATGGATTGGTAAGGGATGTATTTAGAACACGCAATATGCGCGGCTTGATAGGTAACTCAGGAATTGGTCAGGTTCGTTATCCAACGGCAGGCTCCGTCAGTAGTGAGGAGGAAGCCCAGCCATTCTATGTAAATGCTCCTTTTGGAATGGTATTAGCTCACAATGGTAATCTTACAAATGCTGCAAAGCTAAGAGACGAAATGTCTTACCGTGATCGTAGACACATAAATACAAGTTCTGATACTGAAGTCTTAATTAATGTTTTAGCAGATGAAATTCAACGATCGACTAATAGTATTGCACTTGATGCAGCTTCTGCTTTTGAGGCACTTGAGCAAGTTTATGAAAGATTAGAAGGCTCATTTGCTGTTGTTTGTGTCATTGCAGGCCATGGATTACTTGCTTTTCGAGACTCTTTTGGTATCCGACCATTGTGTATTGGTCGTTTAGATGTTGGACATGGAAAAACTCAGTGGATGATTACCTCTGAGTCCGTTGCTATTGAGGGAAATGGATTTGATTTTGTCAGGGATGTTGGCCCAGGTGAAGCTATTTTTATTGATTTAGATGGTAACTTTGCAAGTCGACAAATTGTTGCAGATGCTCAATTAACCCCTTGTGTTTTCGAATATGTGTACTTAGCTCGCCCAGACTCTTATATGGATGGCATTTCCATCTTTGAAGTGAGGATGAAAATGGGTGATTATCTAGCTCAAAAAATTCTTCGTGAGGTTGATGTTTCAGATATTGATGTTGTAATGCCAATCCCTGATTCAAGCAGACCTGCAGCTATGCAAGTTGCTAAATTATTAAATCTTGAGTATCGAGAAGGTTTTTTTAAGAACCGATATATTGGGAGAACATTTATTATGCCTGGCCAAGCTGTTAGAAAAAAGTCAGTTCGGCAAAAGCTTAACGCCATGCGATTAGAGTTTGAAAACAAATGCGTTTTAATTGTTGATGATTCTATTGTTAGAGGAACAACTTCATATGAAATTGTTCAAATGGCTCGAAATGCTGGAGCTAGAAAAGTGATTTTTGCTTCTGCGGCACCACCGGTTTGTTTTCCAAATGTTTATGGTATAGATATGCCAACGAGAAGTGAACTAGTTGCATATGGGAGAACAATAACTGAAATTAATGATCTTATAGGAAGCGATCATCTCATTTATCTCGACCTCTCAGATTTAAAACAAGCAATTCAAGATATAAATCCCCTGATTAAAAATTTTGAAGCATCATGTTTTGATGGGGATTATGTAACAGGCGGAATTAACGAGTCTTATCTAGATGCGCTTGAAGCTTCGAGAATTAATCCAGAGTCAATGGAAGATCGGGCTGCTGATATTGGAGATTTTTCAAAATCTCAATTACATTTACAGCTTTTTAATAATGATTAATAAGTAATTTAAAGGTTTATCGTGAGTAATAAAAAACTTTCAACAGACAACTTGCATCCTGATACTCTTGCAGTGAGGGCTGGAACGCTACGGTCTCAATTTAATGAACACTCGGAAGCAATTTTTCTAACTTCAAGCTTTTGTTTTGAAAATTCGGCTGAGGCTGCAGAGAAATTCGCTAATGCGCAAACTGGCTTTATTTACTCAAGGTTCACAAACCCAACAGTCTCTATGTTTCAAGAACGACTTGCAGCTCTTGAAGGAGGCGAAGCGTGCGTAGCGACTGCTTCTGGAATGGCCGCAATAATGGCTATTGCTATGACCCATTTACAAGCGGGAGACCATATTGTATGTTCTCGCTCTGTTTTTGGAGCAACGATTCAAATGTTCTCAACCATTCTCAATCGATTCGGCATTGAAACAACTTATGTAGATTTAAGCAATATTGATGAGTGGAAAAAGGCGATAAAATCTAATACTAAGCTTTTCTATTTAGAAACTCCTTCAAATCCATTAACTCAAATAGGTGATATTGCAGCTATTTCTAATTTGGCAAAAAATAGTAAAGTATTATTTGTTGTAGATAATTGTTTTTGTACTCCTGTTTTACAAAAACCTCTGACATTGGGGGCAGACGTTATCATTCACTCTGGAACAAAGTATCTTGATGGCCAAGGGAGAGTTTTGGGTGGCGCTGTAGTTGGAAATAATGAATTTATTTCGAAACTTTTTACTTTTGTTAGAACTGCAGGGCCAACACTTTCGGCGTTTAACGCTTGGGTATTGCTAAAAGGATTAGAGACTCTATCTTTGCGTGTTGAGAAACAAAGCCAAAATGCTCTTCTTCTTGCACAATTTCTAGAGGATCACCCTAAAATTGAACGCGTATTTCATCCTGGATTAGTCTCACATCCGCAGCATGAACTTGCTATGAAGCAGCAAACCTCTGGCGGCGCTATTGTTTCTTTTGTTGTAAAAGGGGGGGTGGAGAAAGCCTGGATGGTAATTGACAATACCAACTTATGTTCTATTACTGCTAATCTTGGTGATACCCGTACAACAATTACTCATCCTGCGACTACAACTCATGGACGTTTATCAACTGAAGCTAAAAAGCAAGCGGGTATAGAAGATGGTTTAGTTAGAATATCGGTGGGTCTTGAGCATATAGAAGATCTAACAAAAGATTTACTAACTGGATTAAATTTAATTTAAGGATTAAAAAATGGCGATTGATATCAAACAACATACAATAGATTTTGGGACTACCGGTCAAATTACTTCGGATGATTTGGGAGAAATCGTAAGGCTAGGATATAAAAGTTTGATTAATAATCGCCCTGATGGTGAAGGCGGTGATGCTCAGCCTCTCCAATCAAGTATTAAACAACAAGCTCTAGATTTGGGTCTTAATTATGCTTATTTACCAGTGATTAGTGGACAATTAACTGAAGAGCAAATTCAAAAAATGGCCAATTTACTTGATACTTTGCCAAAGCCCATTCTAGCTTTTTGTCGTTCCGGTGCTCGCTCAACCAACCTCTATGTTCTCTCTCAACAAATTTAATGAAGTCAGTTTTTAATTTATTGATTAGCTTACAATTAGTTTTTTTTAGCGTAACTATTTGCGCATCTTCGTTAGCAGATGCTGAACTAAAACTACTTGATGAATTACAAGAAAAAATAAATTTAAAAAAACAATGGTCTACTTATCGTTATGACAATGATGTTGTAGCTTGTTATAGCAAATACTTTATGGATCATTGCTTAAAAAAATCTCGTAATGAACACCTAAAGGAATATAAATTAATTAGAGATCAAGAGCTCGCTCTTCATGAACGTCAAAGATATTTGAAAGAGCTTATAAAGGATGAGCGAGATGATCAGAGAAATTCTGAAAGAATAGATCCTCAAAAAGTCAAAGAAAGAGCGGCTAATGTCAAAGCATATGAAGAAAAGCAAAAACTTCGAGCTGAGAGAGCGCAAGACCTAGAAGAGCGTCGGAAAGATGCTGACAGTCGGGCCCAAGAAAATAAAAATAGTTCTCCTTTTTAAAAGATTATTCGTGGCTAAAATTAAAATTCAATATGTTTGTAATTCCTGTGGGGGAATCTTTCCCAAATGGCAAGGACAATGCCAAGCATGTAATGCTTGGAATACACTTGAGGAATCTCTTGAAACCCAATCCCAACATAGGTTTCAGGGAATAACTAAGCCAGCCCTACAACAAAAATTATCTGAAATTGCAATTGAAGATATTGAAAGAATCTCTTCTACTATCCCTGAATTTGATCGAGTATTAGGAGGTGGATTTGTTGATGCTGGGGTCGTTCTTATCGGCGGTGATCCGGGTATTGGCAAATCTACACTGCTATTACAAACATTAGCTAATTTAAGCTTATCTGGTTTGTCAGTTATTTATGTTTCTGGGGAAGAGTCAGCAGCCCAAATTGCATCAAGAGCTCAAAGGATAGGGTCCTATGCTCCAGATCTATCAATCTTGCCAGAAATTCAGCTTGAGAAGATCTTAAATACATTAGAAAATGTGAGGCCTAAAATTGCTGTTATCGATTCGATACAAACTCTTTATTCAGACTCATTAAGCTCTGCACCAGGATCCGTCGCTCAAGTTAGAGAGTGCGCTTCGCAACTGACGCGTTTTGCTAAATCATCTGGTGTTTGTCTTATTCTTGTTGGGCATGTTACTAAAGATGGTAGTATTGCTGGCCCTAGAGTTTTGGAACATATTGTAGATACAGTTTTATATTTTGAAGGTGATACACATTCTTCATTTCGTTTAGTAAGAGCGATAAAAAATCGTTTTGGGGCGGTCAATGAACTTGGTGTTTTTGCTATGACTGAAACTGG
This sequence comes from uncultured beta proteobacterium, assembly GCA_903821995.1. Lineage (GTDB taxonomy): Bacteria > Pseudomonadota > Gammaproteobacteria > Burkholderiales > Burkholderiaceae > Polynucleobacter. The sequence continues at coordinate 40,288 of CAIJNI010000080.1, read as the reverse complement.
TTTAAAGGGTGTTTCGAATCCATCAGCTCTTTTCTTATCCCAAAGCACTGAAATTGTCCCTGGCGCTTGTGTATTGGTGACTCAAGAAGGGAGTCGTAATATTCTTGTTGAGATACAAGCTTTGGTAGATACATCTCATATCCCGAATCCCCGACGTTTAGCTGTTGGTTTAGAGCAAAATAGGCTTGCTATGCTCCTTGCTGTTCTTCACCGACATGCTGGCATTGCATGCTTTGATCAAGATGTCTTTTTAAATGCAGTTGGTGGCGTCAAAATATCCGAGCCTGCCGCTGATTTGGCTGTATTAATGGCGATTCAATCTTCGCTTAAAAATTATGCATTGCCTAAAGACTTAGTCGTTTTTGGTGAAATTGGACTTGCTGGTGAAATTAGAGCTTGTCCAAGAGGACAAGAACGCTTGAAAGAAGCTGCAAAGCTTGGTTTTAAAAAAGCAATTATTCCAAAAGCAAATTTTTCAAAGAGTATTAAAATTGAAGGGTTAGAGATATTTCCCGTCGATAGAATAGAGCATGCAATAAATTTAGTACGTAATTTTTAAATTCATTTCATGTATTAATTGAGAGGATTAATTATGCTGCCAGGCAAAGAAATGCAAGAGGTAATTACTCGTACTCACTTTAAACATTTTGTTAAAATAAATACTCGCTGGTCTGATATTGATGCTTACCACCATGTGAATAATGTACTTTACTTTTCTTTTTTTGATACAGCTGTTAATCAATATTTAATTGAGTCTGGAGTTCTTAACCCGGCATCGTCAGACATAGTGGGTTTAGTTGTAAATAATCAGTGTCAATTCTTTAACTCAATCAAATTTCCGCTGATTGTCCATGTAGGACTATCAGTGATAAAAATTGGGAATTCGAGCGTGCAGTATCTCCTTGGAATATTCTCTAGTGATGATACTCATTTGAGTGCATTGGGGCAATATACTCACGTTTACGTAGATCGATTAACCAATCGACCAGTAACTATTCCAATCACCATCAGAACTGTATTAGAAAATCTTCTTTAGAATCGCAGTTGATTATTTAAACAAAAAGAGGGGCCGACTAGCCCCTCTCAAAGTCTTGACTTAATCTTAGTCTGCCGTAACGCCAGCGGCTTTAATAATTGGAGTCCATCTTTTAATTTCTGATTCTAGTTGTTTTTTAAGGCCCGATGCACTGACATTTTCTGCTGATGCTTCTTCTACACTAAGATCAGCAAGTCGAGCTTTGATTTCAGAATTAGCTAAAGCATTTTTTAAAGCGGCATTAAGTTTTTCCATAACAGCAGGGGGAGTCCCTTTTGGCGCATATAGACCATGCCATGCAACAACTTCGAAGCCTTTAAAACCTTGTTCGTCAAGGGTTGGAATATTAGGAAGACTCTTCAAACGTTTAAGAGTTGTCGTGCCAAAGACTTTCACTTTATCTGCACGAATATTGGCAACTGTATTAGTTGTTTGATCACACATAATATCAATTGTTCCACCAAGCAAGTCAGTCATAGCTGGGCCAGTTCCTTTGTAGGGGACTTCTGTTAGCTTTATACCCATTTTGTTTGTAAAAAGCATGCTGCATAACTGTGAAACAGCGCCAGGTCCAGCATTCCCCATAGTGACCTTCTCTTGATTTTTTTTAAGGTAGGCCTCTAATTCCTTAAAATTATTTGCGGGGATGTTTTTTCGAGCAATTAGTGTTAATGGAACATCGACAACTTGTCCAATAAATTCAAAATCATTAACTGGATCATAAGGTAATTTAGGATATAGAGCTGGGGCTGTTGACATTCCAACGTGGTGCAGGAATATCATATAGCCATCTGGATTTGCTTTAGCAACGCGGTTAGCTCCAATTGTTCCGCCGGCACCCACTGTGTTTTCTACTATAACTGTTTGTCCTAAGAACTGTGTCATAGGTACAGCAATCATCCTAGCCACAGCGTCGGTTGGACCGCCCGCTGCAAAAGGAACAACGATAGTTACTGGCTTAACAGGATAATTCTGAGCCATTGAAAATGATGTTAAGAACAAGAATCCAAAAGTTAAGGTACTGGAGGAAAGTTTTGAAAGGAATTTCACAAAGAAGGGATAAATTAGTTTCATATAATCTTTTGTTTTAAGGGTTCAAGAGGTATAAATAATACAATCTATAAGATTATAGGTTTTATTTATCGATTGTTTCAAAATTAGGGTAAATCCTCAAAACTAACGAGTAAGACCGAATTATGACTTGAAGAAACATCGAGTGCAGTAAAGTTGATATTTGGGAAGACTTCACAAAAATTGTCAAACTCATGACCAATTTCAAGGAGTACAGCGCCATTTTTCTTTAAATATAATTTTGATTGACTTAAGATCTTTTTAATAAGATCCATACCCTTGTGACCGCCAGCGAGCGAAATATGGGGTTCTGCCAAAAATTCAGGCGGAAGATTTTGCATACTGTAATCATTGACATAGGGGGGGTTACATATAATTAAGTTAAATCGATTTTCTTCTGTTGGTAAAGGTAGTGCAGAATAAAGATCTCCTTGAAATAGCGCAATTTTCCGGCTTAATTTATGTCGAATTAGATTTTTAGCAGCCAAAGCAAGAGCTTGTTCACTAATATCTGCAGCACTCAAATTCACATCAGGATAGGTCAAACTCATAATGATGGCTAAAGAGGCATTACCTGTACATAAATCAAGAACCTTAGCATCTTCAGGCAGCCAAGGTTCAAGCGTACCATCAATGATTAATTCAGCAATAAAAGATCTTGGGATTATGCTTCGTGGGTCAGCGTAAAAGGAATACCCCATCAGCCAAGCTTCATTCAAAATATAAGCTAAAGGAATTCGCTTGTTAATACGCTCGTCTGCAATTTTTTTTGCATTTGCAATTAAGTTATTTGGGCAATTATTATTTAATAATTTTAAAAAGTTGGATGGGGATTGCCCCATAAGATGAGAAAATATCCATAGAGCTTCTGAGTAAGCACTTTCAGCACCATGTCCAAAGTAGATTTTTGATTTAAGAAACTGTGATTCTAAGCTCTTAATAGCTTGTTCAAATGAAATTAAATGAGGTGTCAAAATATTGATCTATGAAGATAATTGATCCAATACATGCCGATATATATTTTTTAAAGGATCGATCGTATCTATGTCAACATATTCATTAACTTGGTGGATTGTTTTGTTAATTGGACCAAACTCAACGACTTGCGGGCAAATTTTAGAAATAAAACGTCCATCACTTGTACCGCCAGTTGTTGATAGGCTAGGTATGATCCCAGTTTCTCGAGTGATACTATCCCTTAAAACATTACATAAATCGCCTTGGGGGGTTAAAAATGGCTCGCCACCCTGATTCCATTCAATCTCGTAAACTAGGCCATGTTTATTGAGGATTAATTCGACCTTATGTTTTAAGTCTGATGCAGTACTAGCAGTTGCAAATCTAAAGTTAAAATCAATAATCGCTTCACCAGGAATTACATTTGTTGCCCCAGTTCCCGAGTGAAAGTTTGAGGTTTGCCAACTTGTTGGTGGGAAATACTCATTACCATGATCCCAAGTCGTATTGGAAAGTTCAGCTAGTGCAGGGGAAACAAGATGAATTGGATTTACAGCTAAATTAGGATAGGCGATATGACCTTGAACGCCTTTAACTTTTAACTTGGCTGAAAGTGAACCTCTACGACCATTCTTTATGGTATCTCCAAACTTTTCACTGCTAGTTGGTTCGCCAATAATGCAAAAATCAATGTTCTCTTCCCGCTGTTTAAGTAAGTTACAAACCACAACTGTCCCATCAGTATTGAGAGGGCCTTCTTCATCGCTTGTCAATAGAAATCCAATAGAAAGGTTATGTTTGGGACAGTCATTAATATATTCTTCTGTAGCTATAACGAAAGCAGCAAGTGACGTTTTCATATCTGCAGCACCTCGACCAAATAATTTACCTTCACGGATACTAGGTAAAAATGGATCACTATCCCACAAATTTAATGGGCCTGTAGGAACAACATCAGTATGTCCAGCAAAAACTATCACTTTAGAGTCGACATTTAAGCTACGTTTTATAGCCCATAAATTTGTAACATGAAAATTATCAGGGCCACTCATAATGGTTTCACATTCAAACCCAAGTTGACTTAGGCGCTTCGCAATTATCTTTTGGATACCGCAATCATTCGGAGTTACGGAAGGAAAGGCAATAAGTTCATGAGCAAAAGTTTGTGTTTTAGATAGTTCCATAGCAAAGGATAATAAAAGATCGTTAATTGTCTATGAGTTCACGAAAATAACATTCCTCATCGAAGCCAATCAATACTATATGGGACTTTACTAAAACTGGTCTCTTGATGAGAGAAGGAAATTGTTGGATTATGTGAACCGCACTCGAAATGTCTGAAAGGGCTTGTTTTTCTGATTCGGACAACTTACGATAAGTTGTCCCTTGACGATTGATCAACTTTATAAGAGAAACTTGTGTTACCCACAAATTTAAAAGATCTATAGTGGGAGGTTCTTTTTTGAAATTATGAAAATTGTATTGCAAATTATTATGATCAAGCCAATTTCTAGCCTTTTTTACAGTATTACAATTCAGAATTCCAAAAAGTTCCAACATAACTTTTTCTTTAATCTCTTAGTAACTCATTAATTGCGGTTTTTGCTCTTGTTTGAGCATCTACTTTTTTAACGATAATAGCAGCGTAAAGACTGTATGAGCCATCTTTAGAGGGAAGAGATCCTGGAACTACAACTGAGCCTGCAGGAACCCGACCATAGTAAATTTCACCTGTTTCGCGGTCATAAATTTTAGTGCTTTGTCCAATGTAGACACCCATTGACAAGACACTGTTTTCTTCAATAATTACACCTTCTACTACTTCAGACCTAGCACCTATAAAGCAATTGTCTTCAATAATGACAGGTCCTGCTTGAATTGGTTCTAAAACACCACCAATCCCTACACCCCCTGATAAATGTACATTTTTACCAATTTGCGCGCAAGAACCTACAGTAGCCCAAGTATCAACCATTGTTCCTTCGTCAACATATGCGCCTATGTTGACGTAGGAAGGCATTAACACAACATTTTTACCTATAAATGACCCGCGTCTAGCAAATGCTGGTGGAACTACTCTAAAACCACCTTTTAAGAAGTCTTCTGGTGTATAACCGGCAAATTTCGAAGGTACTTTATCGTAGAACTGAGTAAAGCCTCCAGCACTCATAATTTCGTTATCTTGAAGCTTAAATGAGAGTAAGACAGCTTTTTTAACCCATTGCTGCACTTCCCATTGCCCTACATTTTTTTTAACTGCGACGCGTATAGAGCCGTTATTAAGCCCTCCAATCACCATTTCTATTCCACCCCTGAGCTCTTGAGAGGCGTTTGTTATATTAATATTGGCCCTGTTATCCCAACTAAGGTTTATTAATTGTTCTAAATTCAATAAGTTTGTATCTGTCATGAGAAAAAAATATTCCTTGAGATTTCAGTGGTTTAAAGATTCTATTTTATATCTTTTGCAAAAAAACTTCGAAAAATGTTAGAACAGCCTTGAGAATTGCTATCATCACTACACTTTAACCAATTTTTAGATCGCTGTGAGACTTAAATCAATCAAACTTGCTGGCTTTAAATCTTTTGTTGACCCAACTCATTTAGAGTTGCCTGGGCAGTTAATTGGGGTGGTCGGACCTAACGGGTGCGGAAAATCCAATATTATTGACGCTGTTCGTTGGGTTCTTGGGGAGTCAAGAGCTAGCGAGTTGCGAGGTGAGTCAATGCAGGATGTTATTTTCAATGGCTCAGGGCTTAGAAAACCATCTGGACGAGCTAGCGTTGAACTTGTTTTCGACAACATTGATGGACGTCCTATTGGGCAGTGGGGTGCATTTGCAGAATTGTCAGTTCGAAGAGTTTTAACCCGAGATGGCTCCTCAAGCTACTTTATTAATAATCAAGCTGTTAGGCGTAAAGATATACACGATATCTTTCTAGGAACTGGTCTGGGCCCTAGAGCATATGCCATTATTGGTCAAGGCATGATTTCAAGGATTATTGAAGCAAAGCCGGAAGAGTTAAGAATTTTTTTAGAAGAGACTGCTGGCGTTTCAAAATACAAAGAGCGGAGAAAAGAGACACAAACTCGTCTTGAAGATACTTATGAGAACTTAACTCGCGTCGAAGATATTGTAAGAGAGTTAGATCACCAACTCCTCAAGTTATCGACTCAAGCTGAAGTTGCAAATAAATACAAAGAGCTCCAAGCACAAGCGACTTTGCAGCAACAAATTTTATGGATGATGAAACTCGCTGATGGTCAAAAAGAAGAAGAAAAATATCATCAAGAGACAATCAATCAACAAGTTCTTTTAGAAGAAAAAATTTCTCAGCTGCGTCACTTGGAGTCAGATATTGAGCAAAAAAGATCTGAGCAATATTCTTTTCAAGACCAAATTAGTAGTTCGCAAGGTGAATTATATGAATTTAACTCATTAGTAGCTCAAAATGAATCTGAAATACGTTTTATTAATGACTCTAAAATAAGACTCCAAAAACAGATTGAGGACATCAATAATCAATTGGAAAAATGGGAAGGGCAATCTGAGCTATCTCAAGTTGAATTAAAACAGATCGCCTCAAACTTAATTTTGGCCAATGAAAATGAATTAGTTGTTTTAGAAAACTTAACCCATCATGAATCTTTGATACCTCAAATCGAATCTGGGTGGTTAAACTCTCAATCACAAGTCCAAGATTTAAAGTCTAAAGTAACTGACATTGAAAAATCTTTAATCAGTATTAATGAAAAATTAAATAGCGCAAACTCACAGGTTGAACTTTCCGAACAAAGGTCTACAAGGCTTAAATTAGAATTAGAGCAGCTAATTAAGCCGAGCGAGGAAGCTAAAGTAACAGCAATTGACAGATATACTAGTGCTGAAACAAAAAGAATATCTTCCCAGGCTAACTTGGAGCTGGCTGAAGTGAATTTGCTTCAAGCCGATAAGGCAAGACAGGTTGCGCAAATAAATGTTCAAGAAGCAAATCAGCTCTTCAGTAATTCTAATGCGAGTCTAGAGGCTTTAACCCATTTGCAAGAAAGGGTTCAAGCTCAAGGTAAATTAAGACCTTGGTTAGAAAGCCATCAATTGCAGAATCTACCACGACTATGGCAGATGATTCAAGTCGAGGGTGGATGGGAAACTGCGATTGAAGCTATTTTAGGTGAGCGTATTAGCGCAATTCAGTCACAAGCAATTGAAGATACGATTCAGTTCGTTGAATTGTCAGTGCCGTCTAAGGTAGCGTGGTATCAAACTAATGCAAAATTATTTGGGCAAAAGAGTTCATCACTATCAAGCTTAACCCCTATTCTCAGTCGGATACAAGTTAAAGATATTGCCTTACAAAATGTCATAACAGAATGGTTTCATCAAGTTTATGTTGTTAATTCTGTATCGGAAGCAATTGCAAAGAGAGATGAGTTACCTCAAGGTGGCATCTTTGTAGATAAAGCAGGCCATATTATTTCAAGGGTAGGTATTCAACTTTACGCCCCTGATACAGAGCAAGCTGGTTTAATCGGACGTGCAAAAGAAATTGAACATCTGGGTAAACAATTAAAATCTCACCAGATGATACTTGATGAGTCACAGGGTGAGCTTCAGCGAAGTCAATCAAGTTATCAGGCGATTTATCAAACCGTGATTCAAGCACGCCAAACCCTTGAACATGCAATCATGGATGTTCATCGCTTTGAAGTAGATAAAATGCAACTTGATAAAGCTGATGAAAATTATGCTTCTAGAGCAAATCAAATTATTCAGGAAATTTCTGAGAATGAAAGTATTGCTAAAGTATCGCAAGAAAAAATTATATTCAGCCTAGATGAAAAAAATAAACTAGATTTAAGTTTAGAAAACTTTAGGCAATTACTTGATCAATCAACCTTAAGTTACCAAGAATTCAATACATCTAGAGATTTCTCCCTAAAGAAAAAGCAAGAGTTTCAATCTGCAGTTCAAGAAGCATCTTTTGAGTTACGTTCTTTAAAACAAAGAAATTTAGAGATTGAAAGAGATGTCCAAACAGCTCAGGAACAAATTAATCAATTAAAAGATAATCTTTATGCGAGTCAAAATGAATTAGTACAATTTAATGATGAAATTCTTCAAGAAAAATTACAAGTTCTGTTGATTAAAAGAAGTGCTCAGGAAGCATCTCTTGCTAAATTAAGGGCTGATTTTGATGCATTCATGTATGACTTACGGCAACTTGATGAACAGCGTATTATTCTTGAAAGGTCACTAGAGCCTATACGCGAAAAAACCACTGAATTACAACTCAAAGAGCAAGCATCTAGACTAGCGACACAACAATTCATGGAATTACTACTTGAGGTCGATGCTGATTTGGATAGCTTAAAGCAACAAATTGACCCATCTAAAAAAATTAATATTGTTGCATCTGAAGTTAATCAATTAAATTCCCAAATTTCACAACTTGGGCCAATAAATATGGCAGCACTAGAGGAACTTTCTAGTTCTCAGGAACGTAAGAATTTTTTAGATGCGCAATCTGCTGATCTTAGAGAAGCTATAGAAACACTAACCGATGTCATTTCTAAAATTGATTCTGAAACTCGTGACTTGTTAAAAAATACCTTTGATCAAGTGAATCTGCAATTTTCTGAACTATTTCCTGCTTTGTTTGGGGGAGGACAGGCTAAATTAGTGATGACGGGAGAAGAGATTTTAGATGCCGGAGTGCAAGTCATGGCGCAACCACCCGGAAAAAAGAATACAACAATTCACCTTTTATCTGGAGGGGAAAAAGCTCTTACGGCAATTGCACTTGTGTTTTCTTTGTTCCATCTTAATCCAGCTCCATTTTGTCTATTGGACGAAGTTGATGCTCCATTGGATGATGCAAACACAGTACGCTACTCTGAAATAGTCGCAAAAATGTCTCAAAAAACTCAATTTTTATTCATCTCTCATAATAAAATTACTATGGAAATTGCTAATCAATTAATAGGTGTTACTATGCAAGAGCAAGGTGTTTCTAGAATAGTTGCGGTTGACCTATTGGCTGCCGCAGCAATGGTACAGACTTCTTAATATGCGAGATAATGTAGTCCAAAATTCTTTTTCATTTGAATTACAAGTAGCGCTTGGATGTGTAGGGCTATTCTTAATATTCTCTCTCGTAGTCTATAACTTTATTAAGTCTCGTAGGTTTTTATCTAGGTCTAATAAGAAAGCTGATCAAAACTTAATATCTTCATCTGTTTTAAATGAGTCTATTGATAAAATTCATGAAGATGTATCTTCAGTTAGGCATAGGATAGAGCCTGTTTTTTTAAATGCTGAAAATAGTATTCAGCATATGCCACTTATTGATAATCCAACATCCCCGAAGGTTTTAGACCCTGAACTCTCTCTATTATCTCCACCAGAGGTTTTTGAAAACTCGATTCACAATACTGTCGGTTCACTTTCTTCTGATATTCATTTAGATAGCAAAAGTTATATATCTATATTAGATCCTACAATTGATGCAATCATCTCATTACATTTTCCTCTTAGGGTTGGAGGAAATGAAATACTAACTGCGCTCCAAAAATGGCCTCACTTGAATTTCAAATACGTTCTTGAAGGACTCTCTTTTAATGATGATGGAGATGTTGCCAAGGATTGGTCTCCCATTAATGAAAAATCTAGCTCGTTTCGAGATTATTCCGAGATCCAATTTGGCGTTCAATTAGCAAATCGACGAGGTCCAATTTTATCAAATGACCTGAGCTTTTTTTACGTCCTTTTACAGCAATTAGCCCAAGATTTAGACGCTGAAATAGACTTACCTCCATCCCAAGATGTACTTTTAAGCGCATCTCAATTAGATCAATTCGGAATGAAGTGCGACGTCCAATTGGGCTTTAGTCTGTTAATTGAAAGTGGTACTGTCAATCTTTTTGATTTGCAGAATTATTTATTAAATAAGAATTTTGTTTTATCACGTGATGGTAATCACTTTAATTTTTTAGAGCAAGAGTATTTATTATTTAAGGTTCAAGTTCCCAATATTAATTTTCTCAGAGCCGATTTACAAAATAGTGCGTTCATAGCGGTTACATTCAGTATCGATGTGCCATTAGTAAAGAAAGAATTACAGCCCTTAAATAGAATGTTTGTCATTGCTAATAAACTTGCTGAAGAAATTAACGGCAAACTGATTGACGATAATGGTAATACTCTTTCAAGTGAATCTGTTGATCAAATGTACTCTTATCTAGAACCTATTTATTCGTCTATGGAGGAAATGCAAATTCTTCCAGGTTCTTTTTTAGCATCACGCTTATTTAGTTGAATTTCAGCTTGAGTAATACCGCTAAAATTCGATATGAATATTTGTTGGAGCAAATCAAGCTACATGATTTAGCTTATTATAAATTTGATAATCCAACCATATCTGATTATGAGTATGATGAACTTTATAGAGAATTAATCAATATTGAAAAATCCCATCCTGACTGGATATTGTCTGACTCGCCTAGCCAAAAAGTTTCTGGCGAAAATAATGCAACTTTTACAGCTGTTGAACACTTGTCTCCGATGTTATCTCTTAATAATGGATTGAACTCATTAGATATTGAATCCTTTGACCGCCGATGTAAGGAAGGCTCTAATCTAACTGAAATTGAGTATTGTTGTGAATTAAAATTTGATGGTTTAGCTATTTCTTTATTATATGAAAATGGTTTTTTTGTTAGAGCCGCTACCCGTGGTGATGGCCTAGTTGGTGAAAATGTTACTAATAATGTCCTAACAATTTCATCAATACCCAGAGAGTTAAAAACCACAAATAGGCCTACTAGAGTTGAAATAAGAGGAGAGGTCTTTATGTCTCATCAAGACTTTAAGGATCTTAATGATAGGCAGGAACGGCTTGGATTAAAAAAATTTGCCAATCCAAGAAATGCTGCTGCTGGAAGCCTTAGGCAACTAGATCATCATATAACTGCTCAGCGGAAGTTATCTTTTTTTGCATATGGTGTGGGAGATATTGTGCCAGAAAGCAAACGACCAAGAACTCATATGGAACTACTTAATCAATTTGAAGAAATGGGCTTTGATATTTGTACAGAAAAGGCCGTGGTCAATAGTTATATTGGGCTGATTGATTTCTATGAAAGGATAGGGAGAAAAAGAAACTTACTTCCATATGATATTGATGGAGTTGTCTATAAAGTTAATGATTATAAGGTCCAAAATAAACTAGGATTTTTGTCTAGGGCACCGCGATTTGCTATTGCTCATAAGTTTCCACCCGCAGAAGAAATTACAAGAGTCCTTGCAATTGAACTACAAGTTGGAAGAACAGGTGCTATAACTCCTGTAGCTCGTCTGGAGCCTGTAATAGTCGGCGGCGTCACCGTAACAAATGCGACATTACACAATGAATCAGAAATTTTGCGTAAGGATATACGAGTTACTGATCAAGTTATTGTTCGTCGTGCAGGTGATGTAATACCTGAGGTTTTATCTGTTGTTATGGCGTCAAGATCAATTTCTGCTGAGTTGTTTAGAATGCCTAATTTATGTCCCATTTGCCATTCACAGATTATAAAGTTGGATGGAGAAGTAATTGCAAGATGTTCAGGGGGATTATTTTGTCCAGCGCAGCGTAAGCAGGCAATTATGCATTTTGCAAGTCGCAAAGCAATGAATATTGAAGGTTTAGGTGAAAAATTGATTGAACAAATGATTGATACCCATTTGATTAATACCCCAGCAGATCTATATAGATTAGGATTTAAAGAACTTATGGAGTTTGATCGTATGGACTCAAAGGATAAAAAATTAGCCTCTAATTTGTTATCAGCTATTGAGAATTCAAAGAAAACAACCTTAGCAAAATTGATTTTTTCTTTAGGGATACGTCATGTTGGTGAAACTACAGCAAAAGATTTAGCCAAGAGGTTTAAATCACTTTCAGCATTATTAGAGGTGAATTTTGAGACACTGATACAAGTGAAAGATGTGGGTCCTGTAGTAGCAAATTCTATTCTTATATTTATGAGTCAATCTCATAACCGTGAGGTTATTAATCAGCTCATATCAATGGGAATTGATCCCTTGGTGGACATAGTTGATGATCTAACCGAGCATCCTTTATTTGGAAAGACTATAGTCATTACAGGTACACTTCCCACATTATCTAGAGATCAAGCTATATCTTTAATTGAAGGATCGGGTGGGATAGTTTCAGGATCTATATCCAAAAAAACCAATTATTTACTTGCAGGAGACTCAGCAGGATCAAAGCTAGAAAAGGCGATTTCTTTGACTATAACCATCTTAAGTGAGTCAGAATTATTAAGGATGATTGAGTCTAAATAGATAGAGTGTTAGTCATTTATTGATTGAGAGCTTCAATCAATTCGGTTTCAATTTGTATTTGAAGTTTTGGGTTCATCTTTAACCTTTCCCCATCCACTAATAAAACATCCTCCACTCTTTCTCCTAAAGTATTAATTTTAGCTGTTTGGAGTGATATTTGATGATGTGCTAAAACCTTGGCAACTGAATATAAGAGTCCTGTTCGATCTGTAGCCGAAAAGGAGAGTATATAAAATTGACCTTTTTCATCTGGGGCCAAATTAACACGAGGTTGTATAGGGAAAATACGAGACTGCCTGGAAAAGCGTCCTTTAGGGATATCGGAAAGTGGCGTATTTAATTTTAAAGAGTCTTTTAATCCATGCTCTACAAGTTGAATTAAATCTTTATATCTAGATTTATCAAAGTGGGAGTCAGTGGAAATTTGAAATGTATCTAAAGCGTAGCCATCTTTAGTGGTATAGATTTCAGCGTCCCAAATAGTAAAACCATGATGGTCAAAATAAGCACATATGCGGGCAAATAAATCAGCTTGATCTCTAACATATACACAAATTTGAAGCCCGTCTCCAATGGGTGAAATTCGACCAATTACACAGGGTTCTATACTATTTTGAAATTTACATAGATTACGGGTGAGCCAAGCTATATCATCCGAATCATGTTTTAAGAAGAACCCAAAGTCAATCATCTTCCAAAATTCTTCATAATCGCTAGGTAGAATACCGCTAAGATTAAGAGAATTAATTGCTTCTTTTTGTTTGGACTTGAGATGGGACTTAGCATCGAACATTGCTCCACCTAAAAAAGATAAAGTACTACGGTATAAATCTTCTAATAATTTACCTTTCCATGCATTCCAAACCTTTGGACTAGTTCCTCGAATATCTGAAACAGTAAGTAAATAGAGCGCTGTTAAATATCTTTCATTTTTAATCTCATTTGCAAATGATTTAATTACTTCGGGGTTAGAGATATCTGTTTTCTGTGCTACATGACTCATATTTAAATGCTGTTTTACTACCCAAGCAATTAAATCTGCATCTTCTTTTTCAAGATGATGCTGCTTGGAAAATCTGTACACCTCTTCGTATCCTAATGCTGAATGATCGCCACCACGTCCTTTAGCAATATCATGGAAAATCGCTGCAATAACAAGAATCCAAGGTTTATCAAAATTAGCTGCAAGTTCGCTGCAAAGAGGAAACTCATATGACAATTCTGGAACAAAAAATCGACGTACATTCTTAACCACCGTCATGATGTGTTGATCTACTGTATAAACATGAAATAAGTCATGCTGCATCTGCCCTACAATTTTTCTAAAAACAGGCAAGTATCTTCCTAAAACACTAGTTTGATTCATCAGTGTAAGAGTTCTAGTTACTCCTGTATTTTGTTGAATTATTTCTATAAATTGTTGACGATTTATTGGGGAGCTTCTCCATTTTGCATTCATTAAATCGCGTGCGTTATAAAGAGCCCTTAAAACTTTTGTGGATAATCCTTGTAGTCCATGTGTTTTGGATAAAACTAAAAAAGCTGCAAGGATATGATCAGGATTTTTTTCAAATAAAAATGGATCAACAATATCAAGAAACCCTTGTCTTTCTACAAAAAAATCGGAAATTCGAGTTGTTATTTGAGACTCTTTAGGGAATAACAATGCCTCAATATTTTGAATCAATATCTCATTAAGCTGGCTAACTGCTTTGGCTGACCAATAATATTTCCGCATTATTTGTTCACTTGCGCGTTTGGTCTCATTATCAACAAGTCCAAATGAATTAGCTAAAGGAGTCTGGACATCAAAAGTTAATAAATCTTGGCGTCGTTTAGCAATAATATGCATTTGAGCCCTGAGTGTTTGTAAAAATTTTTGATTTTTATTTAACTCTTTTGCTTCATGTCCACTGATGACGCCACTTTTATTAAGGTCATTAAACGATTTTCCAAGATTAGCCGCCTTTGTAATCCATAAAATCACTTGGAGATCTCTCAGTCCTCCGGGGCTCTCTTTTATATTTGGCTCTAGGGAGTAGGGTGTATTTTGATACTTATTGTGCCTTTGTCTAAGCTCAAGTAATTTTTCTTGAAAAAAGCTTTTTGAATCCAAGTGATTAAAAAATTGAGTTTCAAATAATTTAAATAGTTTTTTATTGCCAGTCAGAAATCTCGATTCTAATAGTGATGTGCGAATAGTAATATCTTTATCGGATTCGCTGATACATTCAGAAAGTGTTCTTACGGAAGATCCAATCTCGATACCTAGATCCCAGCAATTAGATATGAACTTTTCTATTTTTTGAGTCTGTGCATCTATATATTGGTTATTATCGTCAGCTATAAGAATTAGAATATCAACATCAGAGTAGGGGAAAAGTTCATTTCTTCCGAACCCTCCAACAGCAATAAGTGAAATATGCGGTGAATCATCAATTTGATTTAGGCCTAAATTTTTCCATGCCTCAACAAGCACTTTTTGAATTTCTAAACTTAATTGTTTTGTTAGTTTTAAAACATTTTTATCATTTTCAAACTCAATAAATAAAAGTTTCTTTTTTTCTTGCAGTTCAAAATTCATAAATATAGGTCTAAAAAGTACTTATTTGGCTAGTTAAAATATTATGGGCAGGTGGCGGGCATCTATCTGAAACTGTTAGGACCTCATAACCTGATGACGTAACTAAAATCGTATGTTCCCACTGAGCCGATAAACTTCGATCTTTTGTTTTTACAGTCCACCGGTCTGGCATCGTTTTAATGTCTCTTCGACCGGCATTGATCATAGGCTCAATTGTAAATGTCATACCTTCCTGAAGAGTTTCGCCTGTGCCAGCTTTGCCATAATGCAAAATTTGAGGCTCCTGATGAAAAACTTTACCAATTCCGTGCCCACAATATTCCCTGACTACTGAGTAGCCTGAACCTTCTGCATGAAATTGAATGGCAGCTCCAATATCTCCTAGTCTTGCACCAGGCCTCACTTTGGAAATACCCAACCACATACATTCAAATGTCACTTGGCAAAGTCTTTTTGCTAATATTGACACATCTCCAATAAGAAACATTCTACTTGTATCACCATAAAACCCCTCTGGTGTAATAACTGTAATATCTAAATTCACTATGTCACCGGATTTTAAAATCCTCTCTCCTGGGATACCGTGACAAATTACATCATTGACTGAAGTGCAAATAGCTTTGGGAAAGGGGGGATAGCCAGGAGGCTGATAGTTTAATGGTGCTGGTATTGTTCCTTGCACATCGCGCATGTATTCTTGGCAAAGTGAATCAATTTTCTCTGTAGACACCCCAATTTTAATAAAAGGTTCAATAAAATCAAGCACTTCACTAGCAAGCTTCCCTGCATTTCGCATTCCATCAATGAAAGTTAAATCGGTGTTTATTGTTCTCATCCTTAAATTATCCATGAATTTAGTTTATAATCCAAACACTTTAAGTAATACATCCTTATGTTGTTGAAAGCTTGTATTTCTTACTGAATCCCGAGTCAAACCGTCCAGGGTGGCGCTTTTTAGCGCAGTCAGGATTTGACTCTAGTTATAACCCTTAGGAGAAATTATGTCAGTAAGCATGCGTGAAATGCTAGAAGCAGGATGTCATTTTGGACATCAAACTCGTTTTTGGTCCCCCAAAATGGCCCCATATATTTATGGCCATAGAAACAAAATCCATATTATCAATTTAGAAAAAACTTTACCCTTGTTTGAGGATGCATTAAAGTTTTCTCGATCTATAGCTGCAAACCGTGGATCAATCCTCTTTGTTGGTACGAAGAGACAGTCCAAAGAAATCATTGCTGAAGAAGCTGCACGTTGTGGCATGCCCTATGTCGATGCTCGTTGGTTGGGTGGCACTTTAACCAATTTTAAAACTGTTAAAGGTTCCATTAAAAGACTAAAAGACATGACTGCAGCTCAAGAGGCTGGCGATTGGGAAAAACTGTCGAAAAAAGAAGCTTTGATGAATGAGCGCGAAATTGAAAAATTAAACAAGTCTCTTGGAGGAATTCAAGAAATGGTAGGCATTCCAGAAGCGGTTTTTGTAGTTGATGTTGGATACCATAAGATTGCTATTACCGAGGCTAAAAAACTAGGGATACCTGTTATAGCTGTTGTTGACACAAATCATTCTCCCGATGGCATTGACTACATCATTCCCGGTAATGATGACTCAAGTAAAGCGGTGGCTTTATACGTTAGAGGAATTGCAGACTCAATCTTAGAAGGCAAGGCAAGTGCTGTTCAACAACTTTTAGAGATTGTCAAACAACCTACTGATGAATTAGAAGAGCAAGGAAAGGGTGAATAATGTCAGTCATTACAGCAGGGATGGTCGGGGAGCTTAGAGCTAAGACTGATGCTCCCATGATGGAGTGTAAGAAGGCTTTAACTGAAGCTAATGGCGTTATGGAACGTGCTGAGGAAATTCTTCGCGTTAAATTAGGTAGTAAAGCTAGCAAAGCCGCTAGTAGAGTAACAGCTGATGGAGTTATTTCGGCCTTTATCGATCAAAATCATGGTGCAATTGTAGAAATTAATTGCGAAACTGATTTTGTTTCGAAAAACGATGATTTTTTAGATTTTTGTAATTCTTGTGCCCATTTAATCGCTATCAACAACCCTGAAAATGTAGAATCCTTGTCTCTTTTAGAGATAAATGGCAAGTCAGTTGAGCTCATCCGCTCCGAGCTTATCGGTAAGATAGGTGAAAACTTATCCATACGACGTTTTAAAAGATTTTCTGGAGACAATAAATTAGTAAGTTATCTGCATGGTACAAGAATTGGAGTAATGGTTGAGTATTCTGGCGATGAAATAGCTGCTAGAGACGTTGCAATGCATATTGCTGCCATGAAACCACTATCCTTATCTGTTGCTGATGTACCACTAGAAAAAATAGCCACCGAAAGAAGTGTAGCGGAACAAAAAGCTGCTGAATCAGGAAAACCACCTGAAATAGTAGCCAAGATGGTTGAGGGCTCTATTCAAAAGTACTTAAAGGAAGTCTCTCTTTTTAACCAAAGCTTTGTTAAAAATGACAAACAAACTGTCGAACAGATGTTAAAAGAAAAAGCTACCGATATTAAGTCTTTTACTATGTTCGTTGTTGGTGAGGGAATTGAAAAGCGGCAGGATGATTTTGCTGCTGAAGTTGCCGCACAAGTTGCAGCTGCAAAAAAGTAGTCAATGATGGCTATAGAACCTTAGGGATTCTCCTAAAGTTCTATTGTCTAAAAATCAGCATCTATAATTAGAATCTAAGCATATCTTAAAGAAAGTGTTTTTTATGGCTGCATATAAAAGTGTTTTGCTCAAACTTTCTGGTGAAGCGTTAATGGGAAATGATGCCTTTGGTATTAATCCTGCAACTATTGATTCTATGGTTTCTGATATAGCAAAGGTTGTAAATGCAGGTATCAAATTAGCAATCGTTATTGGTGGAGGTAACATATTTAGAGGTGTGGCCGGTGGAGCTGCAGGCATGGATAGAGCAACTGCGGACTATATGGGAATGCTTGCTACCATGATGAATTCTCTTGCATTGCAAGATTCTTTGCGGCAAAAAGGGGTTGAAGCTAGAGTCCAATCAGCAATTAGAATGGACCAAGTGGTGGAGCCATATATTCGACCTCGCGCCATTCGACATATGAATGAAGGGAAGGTTGTTATATTTGCAGCAGGAACAGGAAACCCCTTTTTTACAACAGATACTGCTGCGGCATTAAGAGGTGCTGAGATGGGAGTTGAAATTGTCTTGAAAGCGACTAAAGTTGATGGGATATATACTAGCGACCCCAATAAAGATCCGAATGCTATTTTATATGACAAGATTAGTTTTGATGAAGCAATTATTAAAAATCTAAAAGTTATGGATGCAACTGCTTTTGCATTATGTAGAGACAGAGAATTACCCATAAAGGTGTTTTCGATATTAAAGCCTGGTGCATTAATGAGAGTAGTTATGGGTGAAAATGAAGGAACTTTGGTTCATATTTAAATAAGGAGTGATTATGCCCTCTGGTGAAATTATCAATGTGGTAGAACAAAAGATGATTAAGTCTATTGAGTCTTTTAAATCATCAATATCTAAGATCAGAACTGGTAGAGCTCATACAGGTTTTTTAGAGCATCTAAATGTTGACTATTATGGGAATTTGACGCCAATTACACAGATTGCCAGTTTAAACTTAGCTGATGCAAGAACAATTACTGTGACACCTTGGGAAAAACCTATGGTAGCTATAGTTGAAAAAGCTATACGCGATTCAGATTTGGGACTTAATCCAGCAACTCAGGGAAATACAATTCGAGTACCCATGCCAGCATTGACTGAAGAGCGACGTCGCGATTTAGTTAAGCTTGTCAAATCAGAAGCAGAGGATGCAAAAATAGCCATTAGAAATTTGCGAAGGGATGCTAACGAGTCACTTAAAAAACTTTCTAAAGATAAATTAATTTCTGAAGATGAAGAGCGCCGCTCCCAAGATGATGTCCAAAAGCGAACAGATAAATTTGTAACTGAAATTGACAAATTAGTGGTTGAAAAAGAAAAGGAAATAATGACAGTGTAGAGAATTCATTTCTCCATTGTTTCAATTTTAAGATGTCTAAACCTATTATAGCTAGTTCAACACTAATAATCCCTGAAACCCATATTATACCAACGCATGTTGCCATAATTATGGATGGTAATGGTCGGTGGGCAAGTCAACGCTTTCTTCCCCGAGTTGCTGGTCATACTAAAGGTCTCGAGGTTGTTAAAAAGATGGTTGAGGAGTCTGCTAGGCTTGGTATTAAATACTTAACATTATTTGCCTTTAGTTCAGAAAATTGGAGAAGACCTAAAGAAGAGGTTAACTTTCTTATGTCCCTTTTTTTAAAGGCATTAGAGAAAGAAGTTGTTAAATTACATTCAAATAACATTAAACTTAAATTAATTGGGGACATATCTGCATTTACGGCAGAAATCCAAGAGAAAATTTCAAAGGCTGAGCTACTTACGGTAAATAACACTGGACTGGTTCTCACAATTGCTGCAAATTATGGTGGACGTTGGGATATTCTGAATGCAATCAGAAACTTTTTACAAAATAATCCTAGCGTAGATCCCAATCAAATTGATGAATCTTCTTTGACTCCATACTTTTCAATGTCTTTTGCCCCGGAACCTGACTTATTTATACGTACAGGTGGCGAGCAAAGGGTAAGCAACTTCTTACTTTGGCAACTTGCGTACACGGAAATGTACTTTACTGAGAAATTTTGGCCAGACTTCGGTGTTGAATCTTTTAATGATAGCTTAAAATGGTATCGACAAAGGGAAAGACGTTTTGGTCAAACCAGCCATCAACTTGTTGAAAAAACAGAAATAAATCATGCTTAAAGCCAGAGTATTTACAGCTTTATTTTTAGTTTCTATTTTTTTACCCTTACTTTTTTATGCGCCTGTATATTTAATTCAGATTGTATTTTCTGCTGTGTTTTTACTAATTTCATGGGAGTTAGCAACTTTAGTTTTTAACAAACGTAAATTTCACGTCATAGGATTTACTTTAGTTACTTTTTTTCACATCATAATATGCTGGCTAATAATTTTTGGGCTTGCTTCTATTAAACCTATTCACACCCCATATTATTTATATTTTTGCATTACTATAACAACAATATTTTGGATTATTGGAGTCCCCTTTATATTATCTAAGGGTATAAATGCGCTGCATGGGGTTACTACACTTTGGTTATTCATCATCGGAGAAATATTGCTTGCTGGGTCATGGTACTCAGTTCTCATATTAATTAACCAATCAGTTTTATTATTCATGAGAATACTGATTATTGTTTTTTTAGCAGATATTGGCGCATATTTTATTGGCAAACAGTTTGGTAAAACAAAGCTCGCCCCTCTAATTAGTCCTGGCAAGTCTATTGAAGGTGTCAGTGGAGCCTTAATTGTGAATATTATTTTCAGTTATATCTTATGGTGCTTTAATCTTGATCCATTAGCAAGCATTAATGGTAAAGAGGTTAATTTTTACTGGATTCTTTTGTTAAATTTGTTCTTAGTCTCTTATAGTGTTTTGGGTGATTTGTTTGAATCTTTACTGAAAAGAATAGCTAAAGTTAAGGATAGTGGAAATTTTTTACCTGGGCATGGCGGGGTATTGGATCGTACCGATAGTTTATTGCCAGTACTTTGTATTACTTCAACTTTAATGATTTGTATCCCTTGAAGAATATTTGCATACTCGGTTCGACCGGATCAATAGGCGAGAGCACCCTAGATGTTATTAGGTTACACCCTGATATGTTTAAAGTATTTAGCTTAACCGCATACTCACAAATTGATAAGTTAGTTAAACAATGTAATGAATTTTCTCCAACTTTAGTGGTGGTTGGCTCTAGTGAATTAGCAAAAGAACTGAAATTACAAATCTCTAGTTCCATAAAGATATTTTGGGGAAAGGAAGCGCTAATTGAAGCCTCTTGTTCACCTCAGGTTGATATAGTTATGGCTGCTATTGTGGGAGCAGCTGGCTTAATTCCAACTATTGAAGCAGCTAAGTTAGGTAAACGAATATTACTCGCCAATAAAGAAGCTTTAGTAATGTCTGGCCAGCTAATGATGGATATTGTAAAGACGAGCGGTGCTATATTGTTACCTATAGATAGTGAGCACAATGCCATTTTCCAATGCTTACCCTCAGATGGCTCTAAGAATGGAGTAGAAGAAATATTATTAACAGCATCAGGCGGGCCATTTTTAACGCGACCATTGAATACTTTTAAAGATATAACGCCAGATGAAGCTTGTGCCCATCCCAATTGGGTTATGGGGAAAAAAATATCTGTAGATTCTGCAACAATGATGAATAAGGGTTTAGAGTTAATTGAAGCCATGTGGCTTTTTAATATACCTCCAGAGAAAATTAGTATATTGATACATCCTCAAAGCGTCATACACTCTATGGTGCGTTATATTGATGGATCTGTAATCTCTCAAATGGGAACGCCAGATATGAAATCACCCATATCTTACGGATTAGGATGGCCTCATCGTATTTTTTCAAATGTTAAAACGCTTAAATTTAATGAGCAATTAAATTTGTGTTTCCTAGACCTTGATTTAGAGAGATTCCCAGCAATTACTCTTGCCTATAATGTCGCAAATGCAAGAGGGACCGCCCCTACTATTATGAATGCTGCAAATGAGTTAGCGGTAGAGTTCTTCTTAAAGGGGATTGTGCCTTTTTCTGAAATTATTGAAATCGTGACGGAAGTGTTAGATTGTCTACCAATTACCAAAGCAAATGACTTAGGGACAATTCTAGAGTCTGATAGCATTGCTCGAGAGACTGCCCTCAACCTGGTACAAAAAAAATATAAAACATCCTAAATCAGGGGTCTTTTTTTGACATTTTATTAAAGATTGGCTTTTTAAGGTTTTGCCTTTTTATATTTTGTTTTTATCGTTGTGGGGAAGTGGTCTTTTTAGTGGATAATTACATGTTATTAGCGGCATGCATTAAGATTAACCATTGATTAATTGTTGTATTTATATAAAGAGTACCTTAGTTGAAACATCCAATAAAACCTTTAAAAGCAAGATTTTTACCTATATTTTTGGTATTGAGCTTATTTATGGTTAGCGCCCCCCAGGCAGCGGATCCTTTTCTTGTAAAGGATATAAGAGTCGAGGGGTTACAAAGAGTTGAGCCTGGAACCGTGTTTAACTATCTCCCGGTAAAAGTTGGCGAATCATTTGATGATAGTAAAGGGGCTGATGCGATTCGGAGTCTTTTTGATACCGGTTTTTTTAAGGATGTTCAGATTAAAGTTGATGGCGGAGTCTTGGTTATTTATGTGGAGGAGCGCCCAACGATATCAAAAGTTGAATTTACAGGTATGAAAGAATTTGACAAAGATGCCATTATTAAGGCTTTAAGGGCTACAGGGGTTGCTGAAGCTAGGTATTTTGATAAATCCATTGTAGATAAAGCCGAACAAGAATTAAAGAAGCAATATGTTGGTAAGGGTTTATACGATGCGGAAATTATTACAACCATCACTCCTACTGAAAGAAACCAGGTTTCTGTAATATTTAATATACAAGAAGGCCAGCCAGCAACTATTAAGCAAATTAATATTCTTGGAAATTCAGTTTTTCCTGAAAAAAAACTTAAAGAACAGATGCAGTTATCAATCGGCAACTTTTTTTCTTTTTACTCAAAAAACAACCAATACTCTAAACAAAAATTAACGGCCGATCTCGAGTCTATAAGGTCCTTTTATCTTAACCAGGGTTATTTAGAATTCAGGATAGACTCATCGCAAGTTTCAATATCACCTGACAAAAAATCTATTTATTTAAATATAAATATTTTTGAGGGGGATCAATATAAGGTGAGAGATGTTAAGTTAGGTGGAGAGTTACTTGGTAAAAATGAAGATTTTCTTAAATTAATACCTTTAAAACCTGGGGAGGTTTACTCATCTTTTAAGCTTAATTTTGGCACCAAGGCGATTCAAGATCTTCTAGCTACGTATGGTTATGCTTTTTCTTCTATAACCCCTCAACCTGATTTAAGGAGAGAAGATAAAACAGTTGACCTTTTACTAGTTGTTGATCCTGGTAAAAGAGCATATGTTCGGAAAATCAATATTATTGGGAATTCTAAGACTAGAGATTCAGTCATAAGAAGAGAATTGCGACAACTCGAAAGCTCTTGGTATGATGGCGAAAAGTTAAAGCTCTCGAAAGATCGATTAAACAGATTAGGGTATTTCACTGATGTTGATATTTCTAATCAGGAAATTCCCGGAAGCAATGATCAAGTTGATGTTAATGTAAAAGTGGCGGAAAAGCCTACTGGCTCTCTTTCCTTAGGGGCAGGTTATTCAACAACTGATTCCATAGTTTTAAGTGCGGGCATCAATCAAGAAAATGCATTTGGCACAGGAACAAGCATTGGTTTTAATATCAATACCGGAGCAGTTAATAGGACTTTTGTGTTATCACAGACTGACCCTTACTTTACAGAGGATGGCATATCGAGATATTCTGATATTTATTATCGAACGAGCAGGCCACTGTACTATTTGGGAGATACTAACTACTCCATTATTACCGCTGGAGGAACCATGAGGTTCGGTGTACCATATTCTGAGACTGGGAGAATATTTTTTGGACTCGGTTTAGAAAGCCTGACAATAAATACAACCGTCAACTCTCCTCAATCCTACCAAGATTATGTTTCTCAAATAAGTGGCTATTCACCTGATCCTATTGTTGACCCACTCCTCAACAATTCAGCAACCCAATGGAATTTACCTTTATCCGTTGGGTGGGCAAGTGATAGAAGAGATAGCGCTCTAGTTCCATCAAGAGGGTCATTGCAATCAGCCTCTTTTGAAATTGGGCTTCCTGCAGCTGATCTTCAATACTATAGGGGAATTTATAAGCATCAGCTTTATATTCCCATTACTAGGACTAATACTCTTTCACTTAATGGAGAAGTTGATTACGGGGCTGCTTATGGATCAACACCGTTTCCTATTACGAAAAACCTATATATCGGTGGTATAGGTTCGGTTAGGGGGTTTCTTCCTGGGTCTTTAGGGCCTCAAACCTACAATAGTGGATTAGGGATTTACCAGTCTACTGGAGGCTCATCTAAACTAGTTGGTAATATAGAGTACTCTTTCCCAGTCCCCGGAACTGGCACTGATAAAACTTTACGTTTCTTTGGGTTTCTTGATGGGGGAAATGTTTATAATGGTACCCCTGCAATTAGTGATTTAAGATACTCTTATGGGGTTGGAATCGCTTGGATTTCACCATTAGGGCCTCTTAAATTTAGCTATGGAATACCATTAAATCAGACCGAATTAGACCGAGTACAGAATTTTCAGTTCCAAATTGGGACAGTTTTTTAATTTTTTTAAGGACTACATATGAAGTTGTATAAAGAATTTATT
This sequence comes from uncultured beta proteobacterium, assembly GCA_903821995.1. Taxonomy (GTDB): domain Bacteria; phylum Pseudomonadota; class Gammaproteobacteria; order Burkholderiales; family Burkholderiaceae; genus Polynucleobacter. Next base: position 15,872 of record CAIJNI010000080.1, on the reverse strand, counting down.
TTTACTGGTTGCGCTACTTTCTTTTGCTTGGTTAGTACATTATCGGTTGGACAAGAATCTGGACCAAAAATTGCATATGTAAGTTTAGAGCGTATTTTGGGTGAATCTAAAATGGCTAAAGATGCCCAAGCTAAAATGCAAAATGAATTTGGTAAGCGTGAGAAAGAAGTTCGAGATGGTGTTGAATCTATCAAAGCAGAAGCTGCAAATTTAGATAAAGAAGCTGCAATATTGCCAGAAACTGAAAGAGTAAAACGCCAAAGGGAGCTTGCAGAACATGATCGAGACTTGCAACGAAAACAAAGGGAGTTAATAGAAGACTCTCAAAGAAGAGGAGCTGAGGAAAGAGCTAAAATTTTTGAAAAAGCTAACCAAGTTTTAAAAACTATAGTTGATCTGAAAAAATTAGATTTGGTAGTTCAAGATGCGGCATATGTAAATCCAAAAATAGATATAACCAATGATGTAATTCAAGCACTTAACGCAAAATAACTCAAAGGTTCATAATAAATAATTTATTACTCAATGTCTAATCTAGTAACTTTAAAAGAGTTGGCTTTAATATCTAATTCTGATGTCATTGGATCTCCAGATTTTTGTGTTCAAAGCGTAGCTACTCTAGAGGATGCTACTAATTTAGATATCTCTTTTTTAGTTAATCCACTTTATCGTAATGACGCTCTTCTAACTCGTGCTGGTTGTTTAATTGCCGCCCAGTCAGACTATAAATATTTATCGCAAAATACCAAAGCTACAGGGCCTTTAAATTTCCTCATATCTAAAAACCCTTATGTCACTTTTGCAAAAATTTCACAGTTTTTTAATAATAAAAAAAAGATATTATATGGAGCTGGTATACACCCATCTTCATTTATTCATGAAACGGCAATTATTCCTTCTACATGCTACATCGGTCCATTTTGCTCCATAGGGGAGGGGGTTGTTTTAGGTGAAGGGGTGGTATTGGTTGGGCATGTAAATTTAGCTAACTTTGTTAGAATAGGAAATCACTCTATTATTCATCCGATGACTACTGTGTACGATTTCTGTAGGATTGGAGAAAGAGCTATTCTTCACTCTTCTGTAGTTATTGGCTCTGATGGTTTTGGGTTTGCACCGGATTTTTTAGATGATGCTGTTAAATGGATTAAAATTTCCCAAATGGGAGCTGTAGTTATTGGTAATGATGTTGAATTTGGCGCAGGTTGCACAGTGGATCGAGGTGCTATTGCTGATACCATCATAGGCAATGGCTGTAAATTTGATAATCAAGTTCAAATAGGTCATAACGTAAAAATTGGTCAAGGTACAGTCATGGCGGGGTGCTCTGGTGTTGCTGGAAGTACTGAGATAGGGAATTACTGCATTATTGGGGGATATTCTAATTTTTCAGGCCATCTTAGAATTGCGGATCGTACTACTGTTTCTGGTGGAACTTCTATTACAAAATCAATCCTAGAGCCTGGCCTTCACTTTACTGGTGTTTTTCCATCAACAGAGCATTCATCGTGGGAAAAAAATGCTGCAATTATTCGTGGTTTAGAAAAAATAAGGAATAGGATTAAAATCCTAGAAACTTCTAAAAAGTAGGGGTAAATAATGTCTCATGAAGTAAATTTAGATATAAACAAGGTATTAAAGCTATTACCCCATCGATATCCTTTTTTATTAATCGATCGGGTTTTAGAGTTGGATCCCCGTCAAAGAATCAAAGCTCTAAAGAATGTTTCTTCGAATGAGCCACATTTTCAAGGGCATTTTCCCGATTTTCCAGTTATGCCTGGGGTTCTAATCCTAGAGGCTTTAGCCCAGGCTTCAGCCCTTTTGGCTTTTTCTGAACAAAAAGAAGAAGATTCAGTATATTATTTTGCAGGTATAGATGCAGCTAGATTTAAAAAACCAGTCTTACCTGGAGATCAATTGATTCTTAATGCAGTTGTGGATCGTTACAAAAGTGGAATTTGGAAATTCAAAAGTTTTGCAACCGTAAACGATGAAATAGTATGTTCTGCAGAGCTATTATGTACAGTAAGGTCCAAGGCGTAGTTCAATGAGCAAAATTCACTCGACTGCAATTATAGATATAAAAGCTGAAATTGCATCTTCAGTTGTGATTGGTCCATACTCTATTATTGGTCCAAATGTTGTTATAGGTGATAAAACTGTAATTGGTTCACACACTATCATAGAAGGTTTTACAAGCATTGGTTCGGAAAATAAAATTAGTCATTTTGCCTCACTTGGAGGTGCACCACAGGATATGAAATACAAGGATGAACCTACAAGGCTATTGATTGGCGACAGGAATACTATCCGAGAATTTACAACTATTCACACAGGGACTGTACAAGACGAAGGCATCACCAAATTAGGAAACGACAACTGGATCATGGGTTATGTTCACATAGCTCACGATTGTCAAATTGGCGATCACACAATATTATCCAGTAATGCTCAAATTGCGGGTCATGTAGTTATTGGTGATTGGGCAATTTTAGGTGCAATGTCCGGAGTACATCAATTTGTTAAAATTGGCCAGCACGCTATGCTAGGTGGAGCTTCTGTACTAGTTCAAGATATTCCACCATATATTCTTGCTGCTGGAGATAAGGCTCAACCATACGGTATAAATTCAGAGGGTCTCAAACGTCGCGGTTTTACTCCTGAGTCAATTAGTACTTTAAAGCAGTTATATAAGATCTTGTATAAGGATGGATTAACACTTGAACATGCAAAGACTTCTATTAGAGATATATTAAGCGAGAGACAAAATAAGAGCTCATATCCTCCTGATGCACTTCATTCAATAACTCAATTCCTAGAATTCATTAATTCCTCTACTCGAGGCATCATTCGCTAAAATAATGAACTCAGACATTATTATTGTTGCTGGAGAGCCCTCTGGCGACATGTTAGCAGCCAGTATATTGAAATCCATGAAGGAACATCCATTTTTCCATAACTACAAATTTTCTGGTATTGGTGGCCCCCACATGCAAGCTAACGATTTCAATAGTATCTGGAATATAAACACTTTAAGTGTAAGGGGTTATGTTGAAACTCTAGGTAATATATTTGCAATTTTAAAAATTCGTAAAGAACTTCTTTTAAAACTTCGTGTAGACCCACCACGATTTTTTTTTGGTGTAGATGCTCCAGACTTTAACTTAGAAATAGAAAAAAAATGTCGCAAACTAAATATACCAACTTTTCATTTTATTAGTCCATCGATTTGGGCATGGCGTGGTGAAAGAATATATGGGATAAAAAAAGCTGTAGACCACATGTTTTGTATATTTCCTTTTGAGACTGAAATTTATAAAAAACATGGCATTAGTGCAACATTTGTTGGACATCCACTTGCTAACTCAATTCCAGATCAACCAAATCAAGTTCAAGCTAAAGAGAAATTGAGTTTGCTTAAATTAAATTTTGGAGAAATTAAAGAAGATGAAACCTTAATTGCAGTCCTTCCTGGTAGTAGAAAATCAGAGATTAAATATATTGCACCAGGGTTTTTCAAAGCTATTTCTATAATGCAAAGAACTCATTTAGGTAAGATACGATTCCTAATACCGGTTGCAATACCACTTTTATTGCCAGCATTAGAGGAATTAAAAAATGATACCCTTAGAGAAAATCCAGATGTTTGTATTGAGCTTATTTCATCTAACTCAAGTCTAATTTTAGAAGCGTGTGATTCGGTTTTAATTGCTAGTGGGACAGCAACTTTAGAGGCTGCACTTTGGAAGAAGCCCATGGTTATTTCTTATACAGTTCCTTGGCTAACTGCGCAAATAATGAAAAGAAAAGCATATTTACCATATATTGGCTTACCAAATATTTTGCTTAAAAAATTTATAGTACCTGAGCTTTTACAAGATAAGGCTTTACCTATGAACCTAGCCAGAGAAACACTTGCTTGGCTAAACCAGCCTGATCGCGTGACTCAATTAAAACAAGAGTTTAATAGAATCCACCAGAGTTTAAAGTTGCCAACTGCTGAAGTTATTGTAGATGTGATCGAAAAAAATATATCAGCTTATAAATAGCTAAAGTTAGGTGAACCTTTGACAAAATTAATTTGTGGAGTAGATGAAGTCGGTAGAGGACCTCTAGTAGGAAATGTAGTCGCAGCTGCTGTTATATTAGGGAATAATACAAAAATAAGAGGATTAAGGGATTCAAAGAAGCTATCAGAATCTCGTCGAAATAGTCTTTATTTAGAAATCATAGAGAGTTCTAAGGCGTGGTCCATTGGTCAAGCCTCCTCTAGTGAAATTGATCAATTAAACATCCTACATGCTACTATGTTAGCAATGAAAAGGGCAATAGAAGGATTGTCTATTATCCCTACTATGGTTCTTGTAGATGGTAATCGCTGCCCAGATATTTCTTTACCGTGTAAAGCTATAGTTCGTGGTGATCAGTTAATTAGTGAAATTTCAGCAGCGTCAATTTTAGCTAAGGTCACTCGTGATTTGCAGATGCATAACTTACATTTATCCTATCCTCAATATGGGTTTGATAAGCATAAAGGTTATCCTACGGAGTTCCATCTACTCGCTCTTAAAAAATATGGGGCTATAAAAGAACACCGTCAAACATTTGGACCTATAAAATACATCACCATTAATCGAGAAGAATAGTGCCTAAAAAAGCAATTAATGATGCCAAATTTAAAATCATTAGCTCAAGAAATAATGATTTGATTAAGTACATTTCGTTACTTCAAAATTCTGGCCCAAGGGGAAACAAGTTGAGGGCAGATGATAAATGTGCCGTGCTAGAAGGAGTCCATTTATTACAGGCGTGGCTTCATTCCAAAAAGAATTACCAATTAGAAACAATAATTACAACTAAACAGGCCCTTGAAAATGAAGAGATTCGCGACCTTTTTTATTATATTGATGAAGCAAACCTCCCATTAGTAAATTGGATTTTAATTGATGCGGATTTAATACAAGGATTAGCGAGCACTAAAAGTAATCATTTTGTTATTGGCCTTATCAAACTAGGTTCTATTCCTACCGCAATTGATTTTACTCAAGACCTTGTTATTCTTGATAGGTTACAAGATCCTGGAAATGTAGGCAATATACTTCGATCTTGTGTTGCAAGTGGATTTAATCAAATTATTAGCATTAAAGGAACTGTGAGTCTATGGGCTCCAAAAGTAATTAGAGCTGGGATGGGAGCGCATGTTCACTTAAATATATGTGAAGGTTCTGACTTGGTTGATATTTCTAAAGACTTCATAACGCCTTTGCTTGGGACTTCTCTATCAGTAGAAGCAGCTAATATTTTTGAAATGACTTCTTTACTTAAAGACCCTGTAATGTGGGTATTTGGTAATGAAGGAACTGGGATCTCTAAAGAGTTCTCTAATATTTCGAAGGGAGTTTTTATTCCGCAAAGCTCAAAGGTTGAATCATTAAATGTTTCAGCAGCTGCTGCAATATGCTTATTTGAATGTGTACGAATTCGTTCTAATCAATTTTAGAATGAAAGACTAGTAGTATGACTTTGAGTCTTTTCTAATATGCTGCAAAATTGTGGTTGCAATTTCTTCAATTGATTTATGTGTTGATGATATTGTAGGTATATGCACTTTTTTCATCATCTCTTCCGCTTCACTTACTTCATACCTACAATTTTCAAGATTAGCATATTTACTCCCTGGGCGACGTTCATTACGAATTTCTGATAAACGCATAGGATTAATTGTTAGGCCAAAGAGTTTATTAGTAAATTGTTGTATTTCATGTGGTAAATTTCCTCGCTCAAAATCATCAGGAATTAAAGGATAATTCGCTGATTTTATACCGTATTGCATTGCTAAATATAATGAAGTTGGAGTTTTTCCGCTTCGTGAAACTCCAACGAGAATGACTGCAGCATCTTTGAGGTTTTTATGTGACTGTCCATCATCATGAGCGAGAGAAAAATTAATGGCTTCTATTCTATTTTTATAACCTTGGGTATCTATATTTTGATGGAACTGACCGATAGCATGTGTAGATTTGACTCCAAGCATTTTTTCAAGGGGCGAAATAAATGTATGAAACATATCCAGAATCATTCCATTGGATTGACTAATTATATGATTAATATCAGAATTAACAAGCGTAGTAAATATAATAGGCTTCTCTTCAAACCTTGATGCATTTGCATTAATTTCAGATTTTGCCTCTAAAGCTTTATCTATAGAATCGACAAAAGGAATTCTAATAAATTTAAACTCAGCTTCAAATTGAGCCAAAATAGAATGACTAAAAGTTTCAGCTGTGATCCCAGTTCCATCGGAAACTATAAATACTGTTCTTGGTTTATTTGACATGTCTTTATACTGTTAAAGTAATACTATATCTTAAATATTTTATTTAATAATTTGTAAAGGCTTTATAAATGAATGCGAATAAATATGTTTTGCCCTTTGAACATATAAGAATGACAGATGTTGAAATTGTCGGAGGAAAAAATGCTTCTTTAGGAGAAATGATATCCCAGTTATCCGCAACTGGGGTGCGTGTTCCCACTGGTTTTGCAACTACGGCTTATGCTTTTAGAGAATTTTTAACTACTAATAAACTATCACATAAAATAGACGAGATTTTGTCTACTTTAAATATTGAAGACATTGACGCATTAGCTTCTGCCGGATCTAAAATAAGAAATTGGATTATCGACTCTCCATTGCCTGACGAGTTGGTAAGTGAAATAAAAATTGCATATGAAAAAATGGATAACAACAGTACTGTTTCATTTGCGGTTAGATCCTCTGCAACAGCAGAAGATCTTCCAGATGCATCATTCGCTGGTCAACAGGAAAGTTACTTGAATGTATCCGGACTCTCAAATATTTTATTAAAAGTTAAACATGTTTTCGCATCACTATACAATGATAGAGCCATATCCTATAGAGTTCATAAAGGTTTCATACATAGCAATGTAGCAATTTCTGTTGGTATTCAGCGTATGGTCAGATCAGATTTAGCTTCATCCGGAGTTATGTTTACGCTTGATACTGAAAGTGGTTTTAAGGATGTAATCTTGATAACATCAAGTTATGGACTTGGGGAAACAATTGTTCAGGGAGCCGTCAATCCTGACGAGTTTTATGTTTTTAAACCTTCTCTTATAAATGACCATTTTCCAATAGTTAGGCGTAGTTTAGGTTCGAAATTAATTAAAATGATTTTTGCGAATGATCTGATAAATGAAAGTGTAAAAACTATTGATGTCGCCCCCGAATCTAGAAATCGTTATTCATTAACTGACGATGATGTTGTCCAGTTAGCTAAATTTGCCGTCATTATAGAGAATCATTATTCTAGACCGATGGACATCGAATGGGGTAAAGACGGCTTGGATCAGCAAATATACATATTACAAGCAAGACCAGAAACCGTTAAAAGTCAAAGTGATTTGAAGTCAGAATTTCGTTATCAACTTAAGCAAGGTTTCAAAGGTAATGTGATCGTTACGGGGCGGGCTATTGGTCAGAAAATTGGAGCTGGTCCGGTTAGAATTGTTAAAAATATTTCAGAGATGTCAAGAGTCCAAGATGGTGATGTACTAGTAGCAGATATGACTGACCCAAATTGGGAGCCAGTTATGAAAAAAGCTTCCGCGATTATCACCAATCGTGGAGGGAGAACTTGCCATGCAGCAATTATTGCTCGTGAACTAGGGGTTCCAGCTGTTGTTGGATGTGAGAACGCAACAGAAGTTCTTAAAGAAGGTTCATTCGTTACAGTATCATGCGCTGAAGGTGATGAAGGGAAGGTATATGATGGCCTTCTTGAGACTATTGTTTCAGAGGTACATCGAAAAGTTTTGCCCGAGATACCTACTAAGATCATGATGAATATTGGAAATCCCCAACTCGCATATGACTTTTGCCAAATACAAAACTCTGGTGTTGGTCTAGCACGACTTGAATTTATTATTAATAATAATATTGGCGTCCACCCATTAGCAATCTTACAATATCCCAATATTGACCATGATCTCAAAGTTGCAGTTGAAAGTGTTGCTAGAGCGCACTCAAGTCCTTATGCATTTTATGTCGACAAATTAACTGAAGGTATTGCAACAATTGCCTCTGCTTTTTATCCTAAGCCTGTGATTGTTAGATTATCTGATTTTAAATCGAATGAATATAAGAAACTTATTGGCGGTACTCGTTTTGAGCCTAATGAAGAAAATCCTATGCTTGGTTTTAGGGGAGCATCTAGGTATTTATCTAAAGATTTTGAAAAAGCCTTTGAAATGGAATGTGAAGCTTTAAAAAGGGTTCGCATTGAAATGGGATTTACAAACGTTGAGATTATGATCCCATTTGTTCGAACCGTTAAACAAGCAAAACGTGTCATTGATTTACTAAAATTGAATGGCATTGAACGTGGCAAAGATGACTTAAAAATAATTATGATGTGCGAAGTGCCATCAAATGCAATATTGGCCGACGAATTTTTAGAGTATTTCGACGGATTTTCCATTGGTTCAAATGATCTAACCCAGTTGACTCTTGGACTTGATCGTGACTCTGGATTGGAAGTTTTATCTATTGATTTTGACGAGCGTGATGAATCTATTAAATATTTAATTAAGCGGGCTATTGATGCCTGTATTTCTAAAAATAAATATGTAGGAATCTGTGGTCAGGGTCCATCAGACTATCCAGACTTTGCTCTTTGGTTGGTCGAACAAGGTATCTCGTCAATTTCCCTTAACCCTGATACCGTATTAGAGACATGGGAAAGGTTAATATAGAGTTATATTGTGATCATTTTATTAGTAGGCTATTAATAAAAATTATGAGTTTAAGGGAATTAGGAATCCTTTGCTGAACTCATCTGCTACGTTATTGACCTCTTCTAAAAAAAATTTCAAAAACTCTTCTAGCTGATTAGGTAGCTCTTCATGATTAGCTGTCTTTAAGTTGTGCTGCATTTTTTGAATTAGATGACCAATTTCTTTAAATTTAGGATTTTTCATTTGACTCATCAACTTAATTAAATTACTCAAGCATGATGTTAGTGATCGTGGTAATTGAGCATTAAATACCAATAGTTCAATAATTTTTACAGGTGTAATTTGTTCTGAATAAATTTGCCGATAAATTTCAAAAGCAGATACAGATCTTAGAATTGCAACCCAGTGATAAAAATCAAAGAAATCACCATTAAAATTATCAGCTAAGCCTAAAGATTTGACTTTACTGGAAATTCGTGCAATCTGATGATATTGTAAATTCAGTATCCGTGCTGTATTGTCAGCTCTTTCCAGGTTAGCACCAATCTCCATAAAGTGTAGAGAATCATCTGCTAACATTGTTCCGTATGTAACTCCGCGGAATAGGTGGGAACGATATTTAACCCACTCTAAAAATGAAGAAGGATCATTGGCATACTGAGATGGTTTAAATTTGATAATACCAAGCCAAGTTGAATTCTGTGTTTCCCAAACTTCTGAGGTAATTCTTCCGCGAATAACCCTTGCATTTGCGCGCGCAAATGTCAAACATGAAACGATACTTGATGGATTAGTCTCATCAAACATCATGAATTTAAGAATATTTGATTTGTTATAGGACTTATATTTTTTCTCAAACAAAGACTCAAGATGTGAGTCACTTATGATCTTTTTCCATCGTTCTGTAATTAGTTCCTTTGGTTGAGGTAACAGTGATGTCTGATAGGTAACATCTAGCATCCGAGCAGTATTTTCAGCTCTTTCTGTATAACGTCCCATCCAATAGAGACAATCAGCGGTTCTACTTAACATAATTATTCATCCTGAAGAACCCAAGTATCTTTGGTCCCTCCGCCCTGAGATGAGTTGACAACCAATGACCCTTCTTTTAAAGCAACACGAGTAAGACCACCAGATACCATTTTGACGTATTTACCAGACAATACAAATGGTCGTAAATCAATATGCCTTGGAGCAATTCCAGAGTTAACGAAGGTTGGACAAGTAGAAAGAGCTAGAGTTGGTTGTGAAATATATTTATCAGGAGCAGCCTTTATTTTTTTTCTAAAATCCTCAATTTCTGCTTTAGTTGAAGCTGGCCCTACTAACATCCCATATCCGCCAGCACCATGAGTTTCCTTAACCACGAGTTTTGAAAGGTTATCCAGTGTAAATTTTAAATCCTCTGATTTTCTACATAAATAAGTTGGGACATTATTTAATATGGGTGATTCGTCTAAATAAAAACGAATCATATCTGGAACATAGGGGTATATTGATTTGTCATCAGCAATACCAGTGCCTACTGCGTTAGCTATCCCCACATTTCCTGCTTTATAAACAGATAATAATCCTGGAACGCCTAAGGTGGAATCAGACTTAAGAACTTTTGGGTCTAAAAAGTCATCATCAATACGGCGATAAATAACATCGACCTGCTGAGGACCATCAGTTGTCTTTAAATAAAGAAATTCGTGATCAACAAAAAGATCTTTACCTTCAACTAATTCAACGCCCATTTGTTGAGCTAAATAACTATGCTCAAAGTAAGCTGAATTAAACATTCCAGGAGTTAAAACTACAACACGTGGTTTTTTAACATTAGATGGGCTTGATGTTTTTAGGCAATCAAGAAGTAAATCGGGGTAATGCTCAACAGGAGCAACTCTATACTTTTCAAATAAGCTAGGAAAGAGTCGCATCATCATTTTGCGATCCTCCACCATATAAGAAACCCCTGATGGAACACGGAGGTTATCTTCTAATACATAATATTCCCCAGCGCCAGCACGAACAATATCTACTCCTGCAATTTGTGCATAGATATCGCGTGGGACTTTAATATTCCGCATTTCAGGGCGATATTGTGAATTATTGACAATTTGTTCCCGAGGAATAATTCCAGATTTTAGAATATTTTGTGAGTGGTAAATGTCAAATAAAAAGAGGTTGAGGGCCTTCACCCGTTGCTTAAGTCCATCTTCTAACATTCCCCATTCTTTTTTAGGAATGATGCGAGGTATTTGATCAAATGGAATAGTCCTTTCTGTTCCTTGCGCATCTCCATAAACTGCAAATGTAATCCCGACCCTTCGAAAAATTAAATCAGCTTCACTCTTTTTTAAAGCCATTTTTTTTAGGCTTTGGTTCTTTAGCCAATGGTAAAAGTGTTCGTAATGAAAACGAGCAGTTCCATTTTGAGAAAACATCTCATCATAAATATGTTCCATAATTTAGATTAAACCTTTTCGATCATTAATACCCATTCAATCTCACCAAAATGGTGAATATTAATGAAAGTAGCTCGGTTTTAAAGCGCTTTTAAATCGCCGCGTCGGATTCTTGCCTGGTCTCGTGACCAATCTCTATCTTTTTCGACTTCTCTTTTATCGAAAGTTTTTTTACCCTTAGCAAGACCAATCTCACATTTAATGTGGCCCTTCGAATAGTGAAAATTAAGAGGAACTAGAGTGAACCCTGCTTGATTAACCTTGGCAATTAGTTTAATAATCTGGGAAGAATGTAATAGTAGTTTCCTATTTCTTATTGGCTCCGGAAGAAAATGAGTTGAGGTTGAAGCTAGTGGTGAAATATGACAGGAAGTTAAAAAAAATTCGTTACCGCGGCTGACCACATAAGATTCTTGGATATTTGCTCTACCAGCTCGAATGGCCTTAACTTCCCAACCCTGAAGGACTATACCTGCTTCAATCTGATCTTCTATAAAATAATTAAATCTCGCTTTTCTATTCTCTACAATGGTCATATTGATATTATTATCGAAATTTATAAATAAGGGCGGTTATTAATTCTGTAATAAAAGTAAATTTACAGGAGTAATCACATTTTGTAATATGAAAAGCATCTATAAAACAGTATTAGTAGGGCACTCTACATTAGAAATGTTTAATTTAATCAAAGACATAGAGAGTTATCCTGTTTTTTTACCATGGTGTGGTGGGGTGGAGATATTGAATGTGACAGAAGAAAACATGGAAGCTAAAATACATATTAACTTTAATGGAGTCAAGCAATTCTTTCACACAATTAATGAGCAGAAATCCCCCACCTTAATTGAAATGAAATATGTGGATGGTCCATTCAAAGAGTTTCAGGGCAAGTGGGAATTGCAAGCCCTGTCAGAAAAAGCTTGTAAGATCCAATTTACTTTAAGTTATGAATTTTCTAACCGATTTTTGGAAAAAATAATAGGCCCTGTATTTGATATTATTTTAAACACCTTTGTACAAAGCTTTGTAAAGAGGGCTGATGCCGTCTATTTATAATTGAATCTATATGAGACAAATAGAAATTTGTGACACAAGAAATTTGACAATTAAGAATTTTTATATTGATGTTGCATTTTTAACACCAGTATTAAAGCTAAAAGATATTCTTATTTACATGAACGAATTAATGCTTTTCTCCGATCCTCTTGTATATAAAAAGGGAACAATCGGCATTTTTGGGCTCTTGGCTTCCGAAGATACACCAATACATCCAGGAGATAGGATAGAAATTTGTGCCCCTGTTATCGTCGACCCAAAGCTTGCAAGAAGAAAAAAAGCCAATAAAAATTTAGATTTAAAAATGAAAAATAAGAAGATTATTAAAGCTAGTCGCTTAAAAATTAAGGAATTGGGTTAATTTATAAGAACGTTTATAATATAAATTTGCTCTAGAAAGGGCTTAAATGAGGCTAATTCAAAAAGCTCTAACCTTTGATGATGTGCTACTGGTTCCTAGTTACTCTGCAATTCTTCCTAGGGATACAAGTCTAGTTACAAAGCTAACTCGCTTAATAAGTATCAAAATCCCTCTCGTATCTGCTGCAATGGACACCGTTACTGAAGGACGTTTAGCTATCTCGATGGCGTCTGAGGGTGGGATTGGGATCATCCATAAAAATTTGACTCCACTTGAGCAAGCTAGGGAGGTGCTTAAAGTTAAGCGTTATGAGTCTGGAATTTTGAGAGACCCAATAACTATTTCTCAAACAATGACTGTGCGTGAAGTTATTAATCTTTCTAAGGAACATGGGTTTTCGGGATTTCCTGTTTTAGAAGGCAAGAAGGTTGTTGGAATAATTACAAATAGAGATCTACGATTCGAGGAAGATTTTGATGCGCAAGTCAAAACAAAAATGACTCCTCTTGAACGTTTAGTAACAATTAAGGAAGGAGCTTCTTTAGAAGAAGCCAAAAAACTATTAAATAAACATCGTTTAGAACGGGTTTTAGTAGTTAATGACAGTTTTGAACTAAAAGGACTTGTCACTGTTAAAGACATCATGAAAGCGACTGAGCATCCTAATGCATCTAAAGATAGTATGGGACGATTAATTGTTGGAGCCGCTGTAGGCGTGGGGCCTGAAAATGATGAAAGAATTGATCTTTTAGTAAAAGCAGGGGTTGATGTCATAGTTGTTGATACTGCTCACGGTCATAGTCAGGGTGTTTTAAACCGAGTTAAATGGGTGAAAGAGAATTATCCAAATGTACAAATAATTGGAGGAAACATTGCTACTGGAGACGCTGCAAAGGCACTAGTAGATCATGGCGCTGATGCTGTCAAAGTGGGAATTGGTCCCGGCTCTATATGTACTACCCGAATTGTTGCTGGTGTTGGCGTACCGCAGATTACAGCAATTGAAAATGTAGCCCAAGCTTTGAAAGGGACGGGCATTCCACTAATAGCTGATGGAGGTGTAAGATACTCTGGAGATATTTCTAAAGCTCTAGCAGCTGGTGCTCATTCGGTAATGATGGGTTCAATGTTTGCAGGAACTGAGGAAGCGCCAGGTGATGTCTTTTTATTCCAAGGAAGATCTTATAAGACTTATCGAGGAATGGGTTCTGTTGGCGCAATGAAAGATGGGGCTGCTGACCGGTACTTTCAAGAGGACAATAGCGCAAATGTGGACAAGTTAGTTCCTGAAGGTATTGAAGGTCAAGTTCCTTATAAGGGTAGCGTGCTAGCAATTGTTCATCAACTTACAGGTGGCATTAGAGCTTCAATGGGTTATTGCGGCTGTGAAACAATAGAAGAGTTACACAATAAAGCTGAATTTGTTGAAATAACTTCTGCTGGAGTTCGAGAGTCACACGTTCATGATGTGATGATTACTAAAGAAGCACCTAACTATCATATTGATTAAGAGATAAGCTTGTGCACAATAGCATTTTAATACTTGATTTTGGGTCACAAGTGACACAATTAATTGCCCGTAGAGTTCGTGATGAGGAAATCTTGGCAGAAATCTTCCCCTACGATATTAACCCTGATACTTTTAAAGAAATCATTTCTAAGGGTAACTATAAAGGTATCATTTTATCAGGTGGCCCAAACTCAGTTACTAATGGTGATACGCCACGTGCGCCTGATTTAGTGTTTACATTAGGCATACCAGTACTAGGTATTTGTTATGGAATGCAAACCATGGCACAACAACTCGGAGGTGATGTAAAAACAGCAGAGGTTCTTGGAAAATCAAGGGAATTTGGTTATGCAGAGGTTCGAGCTCGTGGTCATACTAAATTACTTGATGGAATTAATGATTTTGTTACTGCTGAGGGCTATGGATTTCTTAAAGTTTGGATGAGTCATGGTGATTCAGTCAATGTTATGCCCCCTGGATTTAAATTGATGGCCTCAACTGAGTCATGCCCAATTGCCGGAATGGCGGATGAGAGCAGGAATTTTTACGCCCTTCAATTTCACCCAGAGGTAACTCATACCCTTCAAGGTATTCCCATTTTGCGTAGATTTGTTAAAGATATTTGTGGATGTATCCCGGATTGGAAAATGGGAAGCTATGTAGATGAGGCTATATTAAAAATTCAGAGCCAAGTTGGCGAAGATGAGGTTATTTTAGGGTTATCTGGAGGAGTAGATTCTTCAGTTGCAGCCGCATTAATTCATCGCTCAATCGGCAATCAGCTTACTTGCGTTTTTGTTGACAATGGTCTTTTAAGACTTAACGAAACGAAAACTGTTATGGATATGTTTTCCCGTAACTTAGGGGTAAAGGTTATCCATGTTGATGCAACTGATAAATTTTTGGGGCAATTAGCTGGGATATCAGACCCGGAGAAAAAAAGAAAAATTATAGGTGCTGCTTTTATTGATGTATTTCAATCTGAATCATCTAAAATAAAAAATGCTAAATGGTTAGCTCAAGGAACAATATACCCAGATGTGATCGAATCTGCTAGTAAAGGCAAGATTGGTTCTCACACTATAAAAAGCCATCATAATGTTGGTGGTCTTCCAGATGATATGCACTTACGCTTACTTGAACCTTTAAGAGAATTATTTAAAGATGAGGTTAGGGAATTAGGAATAAAGCTAGGATTGCCTAAAGAAATGGTTTATCGACATCCATTTCCTGGCCCAGGTCTTGCCGTTAGGATACTAGGTGAAATTAAAAGAGAGTTTATCGATTTACTGCAAAAAGCAGATAATATTTTTATAGAAGAATTACAGAACACTCTCGATGTGGATTCTAAAAAAACTTGGTATGAGTTAACTAGTCAGGCCTTTGTTGTATTTTTACCTATAAAATCTGTTGGAGTTATGGGTGATGGGAGAACATATGAATATGTAGTTGCTCTTCGAGCAGTTCAAACACAAGATTTTATGACGGCTCAATGGGCTCACTTGCCACATGATCTACTTGGTCGGATTTCAAATAGGATCATTAATGAAGTTAAAGGGATAAATAGAGTTGTCTATGATATTTCAGGAAAACCTCCTGCTACTATTGAGTGGGAGTAAGTTATTTTGAATCTTAGAGGAGGGGCATTGGAGTGTTTAAAAAATACAGACGCTCTTGCTAAGAGTTTAAAAATAAATACAATTTTTAATTCTATAAATAATGGAACCATAATCGT
>CAIJNI010000079.1 GCA_903821995.1 uncultured beta proteobacterium | reverse complement strand
TTCCAAAAAACAAGATTAATCTTCTGCTTGAAATATACCAACTATATGAAAGATCCGATCGAATTCAATCATTTCATCAATACTGCCTGGAACCCCGAAGCTATTAGGGAGCGCTATGATTGGATGATTAATTATGATGTAGAAATAGCAACTATTTAAGAGCAAACTCGATAACAAAGACGAATATTGAAATACTCAATTTGGGAGAGCGCAATTGAACGAACTAGACAAAGAAGAGATTACACGCGTTGGGCCAGGAACCTTGATGGGCAATTTCATGCGTCAATATTGGATTCCGGCCCTTAAATCAACTGAGTTGATCGCTGATGCCCCTCCAACTAGACTCAAACTATTTAATGAAAAACTCATTGCATTCAGAGATTCAAGTGGACGACCTGGGATTTTCAATCATGAGTGTCCGCACCGATGTGCATCTTTATTTCTAGGCAGGAATGAAAAAGATGGATTGCGTTGCATTTATCACGGCTGGAAATTTGATGTCAATGGCCAATGCTTGGACATGCCCAATGTTTCACCCAACCCAAACATACAGTCCAAAATAAAAGCTAAAGCCTACAAAGTACTCGAACGTAGCGGTGTAATTTGGGTTTATTTGGGAGAATCAAAGACACCGCCTTTATTCCCGGAAATTGAAGCAACTCTTTTGCCTGAATCCGAGTTGGTCGTGGATTTTATGTTGAGAAAATGCAATTGGCTACAAGCACTGGACGGTGAAATTGACACCTCGCATATAGGTTTTTTGCATTGGGGTTGTTTGGATGCGCAGGATATTCCTGAGGGGCATCCCCTAGAACATATCAAAGACGCCATTCCGCAATATCATGTTTGTGAAACAGAATGGGGAACACACTACAGTGCTTATCGATTCATAAATGGGGAAAAAGAAATATATTGGCGAAGCGCTAACTTTCTTTACCCCTTTTGGACACAAACTCCGCAAGGAGAATTTGCATCCAATGTCAATGCAAGAGCTTGGGTGCCATTGGATGATGAAAACACAATGTTCATCTATTTTCGTTGGACCAAACGACCCAATTATCAAATTCCACTCAAGAATGGTCTTGCACCTGGGGGCAACAAACCCATGCCGGAGTATATTGACAACAGCACGGATTGGCTTGGGCGCTGGCGTTTGAAAGCTGACGCAAGCAACGATTGGTTAATCGACAGGTATGCACAAAGCAGCGGTTTGATTTTTTCAGGAATTGATAATATTCACCTTCAAGATCAAGCTGTTACTGAAAGCATGGGAGCTATCGCAAACCAGTTGAATGAACACTTGGTTTCTGCTGATTTGATGATCGCTAAAACCAGAAAAGTGATTTTAAAAGCAGCCAGGGATTTTAGAGATCACGGTAAAACTCCCCCAGGATTAGAACACCCTGAGGTATTCATGGGAGCTCGCAGTGGCTATTTCATCACCCCCCCCACGATCACTTGGGGGCAAGCTTATAAGGATCAAGTTCAAACAGCCATTCGACCCAAATTAGACAACAAATAAACCGCATAAATCAAGCGTTTGTCAACTTACAAACCTAAACGTATGATGAAAATTATATGAATTATTTTAGAATTTTTAACGATGATGATGGACAAACCCACATCTCAGAAGAGAAGATGCCCATGACCGCATTTACAGATTCGGAGGGTGCACATGGTTTTGCAACTGAGTTGTTCAAATCCACTGGGATTGTTTTTAGACAAAGTCCAGTGGGATATTCGCTCGACTGGCACTGCGCGCCGAGACGGCAACTCATCATTGGCATTCAAGGCGTTACACGCATTGAAACTTCTGATGGCAACCAAGTCGATCTCAAGCCTGGAGATATCGCCCTGGCTGAAGATCTAGTCGGTATGGGACATAAAACAAGCGCCATCGGCAACGTGCCTAGAACTTATGCAGTCATTCCCTGCGAGGAGAATTTATTCATTTAACTCCAACAAACGGGAAAGGCACACTTTTTAGTGCCTATTTACGGCTGAGTTTTGCAACTCATTCTTCACTAAATTTTCAATCAAAAAATCACCATGAAATGCTATCCAAACCATACCAAGCAACAACTCATCGACGGCAAAGTAGCCATTGGAATGGGCGTTCGACTCTCACGTACAGTTGAGATTGCCGCCATTGCTAAAACCTGTGGCTTTGATTGGTTGTTCATTGATATGGAGCATGGAACCATTGACCTTGACACTGCCGCAGCCATTGCCAATGCTGCACTCCCCCTAGGTATCACACCCTTGCTAAGAGTTCCTGGAAAAGAACATCATCACTCATCTCGCATGCTCGACAATGGCGTTCAAGGAATTGTCATACCACACGTTGACTCAGCGGAAGAAGCAAGGGCTGCAGTTAGTTATTGTCGGTATGCGCCCCATGGAACCCGCTCCATTTCCGGTGCACAACCACAATTTGGTTTTGAAACCGTGCCTTTGGATCAAATGGTCACTCAATTGGACGAGCAAACAATGGTGATTGTCATGATTGAGTCGCCCAAGGGCGTTGAAAATATCGATAAAATATTGGAGGTTCCTGGTATTGATGCTGTCATGGTGGGCACCAGTGATTTATCGTTAGAAATGGGGATTCCCGGTCAGCTAGATCACCCAAAAATCAAATCTGCCATTAAAAACATCATTGCCTCATGCCATAAAAACAAAATTCACCCTGGTATTGGTGGGGTACATGAATTAAGTTTGGTCAAAGCCTACATTGATATGGGTATGCGCTTCATCCTTGGTGGCAATGATTTTCGGTTTATGATGAGTGCGGGTGAAGAAATGGCGCAGACATTACGTAAAATGCATAGTTAATTTTATTCTTCTACACTAACCATCGGACTTAATATTGGCGTCTAGGATCACTTTCTTCCAGCGCCTTTGCTCGTTTTCAAGAAATTTAGAAAAGTCCGCTGCCGTCGAACCCGTGGGTTGAGCACCAGCTTCTTTAAAACGATCGACAGTGGTTGGTAAGCGCAGAATTTTATTCAATGCCAAATTGAGCTTGGCAACAATATCAGGATTCATTCCTTGGGGACCTAACATCGCGGTAAAGGTGACAGCTTCAAGAGATTTGAATCCCATTTCATCCAAAGTCGGAATATCGGGTAGTTCTGAAGCGCGAGTCAAACTAGTAACAGCCAAAGCTCTAATTCTTCCGGATTTGATTTGTTGCAACGACGATGTGATTTGATCAAAGCTCACCACTACGTGTCCGGCAACCAAATCGTTGACAGCCGGTGCATTGCCTTTATAGTGAATTACATTGAATTTTGTATTGGTTGCCAATTGAAACAATTCAATGGCCATGTGATTAATGGAGCCACTGCTAGGTGAACCAAGCGCTAAAGTACCAGGTTGACTTTTTAATAAAGCAATCAACTCATTAACTGACTTTACTGGCAATCCCGCATTAACCTCGATCACCAAAGGGGTTTGCGCAAGCAAACTGATTGGAGTAAAGTCTTTGAGAGGATCATAAGGTGCATTCGCATTCAACAGTGGTCCAATACTGATGGCTGAATTAGAAGCAATCAACAGTGTATATCCATCGGGTTTCGATTTAACGACAAAAGAAGCACCCAAAAACCCGGCAGCTCCGGGTTTATTGTCGACAATCACCGATTGCCCGAGCTCCTCGGTAAGTGACAGAGAGATAATACGCGCACTGATATCAACATTACCACCCGGCGGAAAAGGCACCACAATCTTGATGGGCCTATCTGGATAAATTTCAGCACTGCTGTGACCTATCCATAAAAAAAGACTGGCAATAGGGATGCAACATAATAAACTTAAGTTGATTTTTAATTTCATAGAATTACCTCAATTTTCATCAGGAGGTCTCAAGAAAAGCATTAGCGATCATTGAGTCGTTTTGATATTAAATCCACACAAAAAATTACAACGGCGACATCACATGAACAACACGTGACGCAATCATCTCTTTTGTCTTGGCACCATAAGCGGCCATGTGAGAAGCTACAGCATGATTCTTGAGTGCTTCCATACTCTCCCACTTCTCAATGACAACAAATGTATCGGGCCCCCAAGAGGTTTGAAATGCTGGAGCGTCTCCTGCGTCGACTGCTGCACCATACTCGATGCAGCCATCTTCCGCTTTAACAAAAGGCACATTCAATTCAAAAATACTCAAAATATCTTTTCTTAGACCCGGTTTTGCGGTGATTATTGCCAACACATGAATCATGATCATTTTCCCTTTCAATAAACAATTGAAGCCAAAGCATTTTTGTTAATAAATCAAAACTTAGACCAATGGCTACTTGAAAAAAACTAGTCTATAGTGATCTTATGGTTTTTAACGATTTTTAAATACATGTCGTACTCCGATTTAATCTGAGTTTGAAAATCCTCTGGAGAATTGGCGACAATTACAGCTCCAGTATTTTCGATTTTCTGCCGAATTGCAGGATCTTCAAGAATTTTCTTCATTGTCATGGATACCTTGTCAACAATTTCTTTTGACAATCCTCGAGGTCCATAGAAGCCATAAAAAGACGATAGGTTGGCAGCCTCCAAGCCCAACTCTCTAAAGGTGGGAACATCGGGTAATATATTCAATCTCCGAGATCCACTGACCACAATGGGAATGAGCTTATTATCTTTGATGAAAGATAAAGCAGACGGCAAATTGTCCACAACGATCAATACGTGCCCTGAAATGGTGTCAACCAATGCTGGGCCAGCACCTCGATAGGGAATATGAGTCATCGACAGGCCTGTGATGCCTTTATACACCTCTACAAGAACATTACCAATTGCACCAGTTCCAGCAGAAGCATACGAATACTTGCTGGGATTAAGCCGCAACTCATTGAAGAAAGTATGGTAATAATTGGCTGGAAACGTAGGATTGATCGCAAGCAAGTTGGGAGTGGCCGCGATATTGATGATTGGCGTGAAGTCAACAATCGGGTTGTATCCCAACCTAGGGTTCACAGCAGGGTTAACCGCGGCTGTTGATGACGTCACAACACCAAGGGAATACCCATCGGGTAAAGCTTTCGCAGTTTCATTGGCCCCAATGGATCCCCCTCCTCCACCTTTATTTTCAATGATTAATGGTTGACCCATAGACTTGGCAAATGGGTCCATCAAAATTCTAGAAATAATGTCCAAGGTCCCACCAGGCGGGAATGGAACAATCAATTTGATTGGCCTATTAGGATATTCATTTGCTTGCGCATAAACAAAACCACTGCATTGATTCATTAAAAGAACGATACAAATAAAAAAATTTAAACAACAATATATTTTTTTTATTTTCATTTTTTTGTTCTATGAAATTGAGCTCAAGCACACAGCATTCGCATCGTTCCTACAATTTTTTACACAAACCATTATTGGGTGCTTCGTCAATACAGCACACGGGGGAAACCCTGCTGAAAACGAACACTTCGGATAAAAATTTCCTACTCGACGACGTGTGAATTGTGCGCCATGGGTTTAATGAATAGGGTGTTGTGACTTCAGTATTTCGTGTGTATTT
>CAIJNI010000078.1 GCA_903821995.1 uncultured beta proteobacterium | reverse complement strand
TCTTTTTCTTTTTCTTTTCCATATGATACAGTCTTATAAGTCTAATTCCTGTCAATTTTCGTTTTACCAATTCTATGCTCATTGTTCTCGTTGTCAAAGACCACAAATTCCTTGTACTCTTTCAGACGAATGATCTTCATAATTCTGTTCTTGGCGTTGCTATCTTTTCTGACTTCAACATGCGCCGCTGCTTTATCTTTTAAAACAACAACGATCTTACTATAATCTTCATCTTTAAGGTGTTTGATTACTGCAAGCTCATTTTGAGTAAAAATGTTAATACCCTCGAGGTATCCGGAAAGTTCATCCTCGACAATGTGGCGGAAAATAATATCGGTTAAGCTGACGAAAATATGTGAAGCATACTCTTTTTTAAAAAGAATCTCTTCAGGATAAGCGCTTTCTTTCTCGGGGTTATATGGTAACCATTCACCATTTTTAAAAAGAAGAAGTGATATTGGCTTTCGAGTTGCTATAGCTTCAGCAATAAGGATCTGTAAGAAATTGAAGCGAAAAAGTGAGTAATCCACATTTTCATAGTTGCCCGATTTTAAGAATTCAATTAAGTCTTCCTTTCCTTCATACTCACTAAGAATATTCAGATTTTGTGCATAGTGAGCAAGGAAATCTTTAATGGGAAGCGGTTCATACAGATCATTGGTAATCTTCTGTATATCTGGCAAGTTTACACCGAATTCCCTTAGCTCATTTACTACTTTTATCCAGATAAAATCCACTAAGCTAAATTTCCTATACCCCTCCGTGGAATTACGGGCAAACCGGATTAATCCCTTTTCATCCCAATGGTTTATTACGCGATAATTGATGCCTGTATCCTTTACGGACAGGCTTTCCTTTGTCATTAGCACGTACAGTTCCGCGAGCTTATCAAGGCTCTTGCTATCGAAAAACTCTTCTAAATTTATTGCTGCCATTTTTTCAAAATTATACACAAATGTATAATTAAGTTTTTGAACCACCAAATAATTATACACGAATGTATGATTGACATTTAAAAACCGAGTTGGTCGATTTTAAAACCATTTGAAACCCATTTGAGTCCGATTTGATTTCTATTTGAAATTGTTTGAATTCTATAAGAAATGATTCAAAATTTAATGACGAGACATTGAAATTAAGTCAATACGCCCTTTACACGTCCTGCTTTTCTACGCTTTTGTCAAACGGCAAGGCGATATATTATCGATTCACTAATAAAAATCAAGAAAAAATGAAAGAAGGACAAACAAATGCAAGGATTATCATGCACCCTGCGACAGTTGAATATTACAATGACAAGAGAGCAATGTTTGAAATAAAGCCTTATTCAAAACGGGAAATGGCAGAAATATACGATGTGTGTAGCAAAACCTTCGAAAAATGGGTTAGCCCATTTAAAGATGAGATCGGCACTATAAATGGCAGATATTATACTGTTCGACAGGTAAAAGTTATCGTTGAGAAATTAGATCTTCCCCATTGGATTGATGTAGCATGACAATTATGCTTTGTCTCATTCTTTATGAGGCAAAGCATAATATTTTGATGATACCCAATTTAATCATCTTCCAGTCGCTCTTACCAAATCTGAAATAAATGCTGCAAATGGCAATATATCTTGTTGAGTGCTTGCTATTTCCAATGCATTCATATACCTGTCCCTTTGCTCTAACGGAACAACGGTCCAAGGAAACCCTCCTGATGCCAGCATAGCATTCATCAAAAACCGCCCTATCCGGCCATTCCCATCTACATAGGGATGGATATAGACAAATACAAAATGGCCTAAAACAATTCGCACCGCCGGTTCCTGCTCTTCCATTAGAAGTTCGAAAAATACCGGCATAATATCCCTTACTGCATCCACATTCGGTGGAACATGCATAGAGCGACGTATATAGATTGGTATGTTCCTGTACCCTGCCAAGTCTGGTGCTTTTAAAATACCTGCTGTGACGCTAGGCGCAAACAATTCTCGATACCAAGTTGAATGGTCACGGTCCACAATTACTCCGGCATTTTCCCCCTTTAGAATATCTTTTAAACTTGCTTGCACTGCCTGATATGCTTGCCAGTACCCTCTTGCAGCCATAGCATTTTTATGATTCCTGTCATTTTCTTCGTTTTCGGGATTCCAATTACCGTGTCGTACACGTTCAATCAGTTCTGCACTGACTTTGTACCCTTCAATAGACAACGAGTTGTAAGCATCCTGCAAGTATGTATCGGCTGTTTGTTTCAAATATGCGTCTGTGTCTTTCGGCAAGCCAGGGCTGGCGGGGAAAACTGAAAGTATTGGTTCACGCATTGATTGCCACATCAACCTAATTCGATGTACATAGGGCGACCGTTCACGAGAAGATATTATTACCGGGCTTATAGCTTGAAATGGGTCGTTTTCTCGCACATCATAGTCTGCGGCACGCATACTTTTAATTATCTCACCAGCTATTCGATCTCGGCCAATGTTTCTGAATGCTCCGGCAATTCTTCCAGCTACGATACTATGACCACCTTCCAACAAAGGACTTAGTAGCTCGGATGCATCCCTGACCATCCCCAATGCAGCCCTTGCATCGGTAGAATTACGTCTATAAAAATCTTCTGCGCAATTCACTAGAGATGATGGCATAGAAAATAACCGCAATCCGTCAGGATCGATAATAATCTCAGCCTTTTGTACAAGCGAAGATTTAATTTCGACTATGGATGTGCCATGAAGCAAGTTTGTTATTTTATTGTTTGCATTAGGGGATCGTACGTAAAGTTGTAATGGCACTGTTCTATTGCCGACTTGTAGTTTAATTGATTGCTCGGGAGACAAGCTCCAGCTTTGACCAAACCGTGTTTCTAAATACCCGGCACAGAAATGCCAAAACGATGTATACCAAGCGGTACTTTCACCAGCTATCTCATCTGGCCTGGTGGGTATATACCACCCCTTCATCACCTCCTGCAAATATCCTTTATCGACAAGTCTCTCCCTATGAACACGAGACAAATCAACGGAACGTATTGATATTCGTCCATTTTCCTGAAGCGTTTTAAGTACCTCTAAGGATTCTGCTAGTTTTTCTGATGGAGCTGCCATGTTGTTTTCACAAATGTAATGATTATTCTCATTTTAGTATCAAAATTAGCTTATTTGGCTGTGCTTAAATTATCTTATAGAGATGTGCTAAAATTAGCCTATTATGATGTGTCGCAATAAGTTTATTGAGAGAACCTCAGAATATAC
>CAIJNI010000077.1 GCA_903821995.1 uncultured beta proteobacterium | reverse complement strand
TAGCATCCTCTAAAGTGCTGAGTGCTTGAATCTTGTTGTAGTCCACGAGAATTAATAAGTTATCGAGTTGATGTTTTGCTCCGATGAGAAGGGATTCCCATGTGGTACCTTCTTGGCATTCTCCATCACTCATTAAAACGATCGTTTTTCCAGCCCTCTTTTGGAATTTTTTAGCCATGGCGATTCCGGTCGCAATTGGTAGCCCGTGTCCAAGGCTACCGGTTGTTGCATGAATACCATTGATAGGATCGCGCTCTAGATGGGTTTTTAATTTAGGATGAAGTCCCTTTTCCTGGAGCAACAAACATAAAGGAAATGATGCATGGGCTTTACTGAGAATAAATTGATCGTCTGGCTCCATCACTTCTTCATATAAGGAGATCAAGATTTCAATCATCGAAAAACTTCCGCCAAGATGAGCTTCACCATGGTCATAAAATGCCTGAAATGTTTTTTGTCTCAAGTGATTAGCTTGGCCTTGGAGATCAAGAAGATTCATGATGGCGTTAATAGTATTCCGTCAGCAGGTAAGGGCAGGAAAAATTCGCATCAACTAGCTGGGTGAGTACGTTCCTGGACTTTTGAATTTGGTTTTGCAGCTTTTCTTTTTTGCTAGTCAGTTCATTCGTATTGGCGTGAAGTCTTTTTTTCCAGCCGATATTCAAAAATTCATTTAATAAGATGAATGACCAACGTATGCCGTATAAAGGCCAGCAATATTCAAGGCGTTTGATGAATTGAGGATCTTTTGAAAACAGGCTTTTCATTTCATTGAGCCACCGATGTTTTTGATCTTCGCTCAGGGTCATAGCAGGATGCCATAAAAAATCTAAGGTCAATTTAACCGGGTCATCCCAACCAAAGTACTCAAAATCTAACCAATGGAGTTTATGGTGGGCATCCTTAATTGAATTATGAAAACCAAAATCGGATGGGCTCAAGATTTGGTACGCCAAATCTAAGTCACTAAATTGCTGAATGGATAATTCAGAGGGCACTTCCCGCCCAATGAGTTTGAGAAAAATAGGCTCTAATTCGGTTTCAAGAAATTGTGAAAAATGTTCATCGCAATCTTTAATGGCGAGTAACTTTCCCCAGCGTTTTGCCACTTGCTGCATGAGTTGGTTAATACTTAAACAGGCTTCAGAGGCTTGAGGAAAATGATGTAAATGATTCGAATGGCTTGTATGAGATGAGTGATTGAGATGAGACAATGATTTGAGCTTATGAATAAAAGAGATGGCCTGATCCATATCCTGTTGATTGGGCTCAATGATGGGCTCACCCTCAATCCACTTGTAAATACCCATGTTTAAATGGGTTTGAGAAGAGACTTGGATAAGAACGTGATTAATATCATGTTCTTTAAATAAATCACAAGCTTTCGATTCCATCACCAATCGTTCTCGCGGATCCAAGGCGAGATCCGGATAAATCTTTAAGGCATAACTTGTTGACTCGTCTGAGAGTTTGAAAATTTTACTGTTGCCGCGTCCCGGAATCGCTTCAATGGAGGTGATTGCCTGATCTAAAATGCCGCTTGCCAGAGTTTTTATTTCTAAGAGGGATACCTCACCCAAGAGGTGTTGAGAAATTTCAGACCAACTACCTGAAGCAAAGTAAGGTGCTTCAATGGCTTTTTCCATAACGGCATTTGAAAAAAGAATTTTTTGGG
This sequence comes from uncultured beta proteobacterium, assembly GCA_903821995.1. Classification (GTDB taxonomy): domain Bacteria; phylum Pseudomonadota; class Gammaproteobacteria; order Burkholderiales; family Burkholderiaceae; genus Polynucleobacter. The sequence continues at coordinate 11,114 of CAIJNI010000077.1, read as the reverse complement.
TATGCGCTGGAAAATCTTTTCCCGAAAAAACTTCAATCAAATCATCCACAAACACATCACAGCCTAAGTCTTTTATTTTCGCTATTTTTTCTTCACGTGTAGCATTAAAGAAAACGTGTTCTGGTAATACGCCAAACTGAGAGGGATCAAAAAAACCTAATGCTGTCATCCAGTCCATGGCGACCTGTCGCAGTGGTGTTTTGTCCTCATCAAAATGCCCAAATTCAGTTTTGTGGCTCACGATAAAGACTTCATGTTTCATCGCGCGCAATCTTAATAAAAAATGGGCAAGACCTGGAAAAAGCGAGGCTTGATGCATATATTTTCCATAAACCAAGCCTTGAAGCTTTTGCCATTCAAGTTCGCCGTCGTCAATTAATCGCAGGTAGTCACGCAGTTCTTTTTTTGAGCCGAAAAAACCCGCCTGGATCAGTCCTCTCGAAATAGCTAACTCTGAGAATACTTGATCGTAGCAAGCAATCGTATTGTCAAAATCTATTCCGATGCGCATGTTTAGTCCAGATGAATGGAATTCATTCTCTTGATATTAAAATAGGCCTCATTATTTAATGAGTCGGTCAGCAGCTTGTTTTCTAGTGCGTCTTTAAGATCTTGTGCGGCCTGGGCAATCGTGTGTGAAGGGACAAAGCCCAATCGATCTGCAATTTTCTTTGAAGAAATATGGTAGGAACGATTGTCATTACTAGGGGTCGTGATGAGTTTGACATCAACACCCACGACTTGTTGCACCGTTTGTGCTAATTCAAGGACACTTTGGTTTTCGGTGCCAGCATTAAATATCTCACCCGCGATTTTTTCATTGGGAGCGAGTAATAATGCAAGATAGGCATCAACCATGTCTGCGATATGGATATTCGGTCGAAGTTGCTTGCCACCAAAAATACTAATTTCGCGTTTATGAAATGCAAGATTCGTAAAAATATTAACAACGACATCTAAACGCTGGCGCGGTGAATAACCACAAACAGTTGCGGGACGAATGGTGACGGTTGTGAAATCAGGTGATTGGTATTTTGCAAGAATCACTTCACAATCTGCTTTAAACCGCGAATAATCTGTTAAGGGTTCTAGGGACATCTCTTCATGGACATCCGTTTCTTCTTTGACGCCATAGACCGATGAGGAAGAAGCATAAATAAAGCGCTTCACCTTGCTCGCTTTAGACACTTGAACTAGGGGTTCAAATGCATCCAAATTAATTGATTTTCCTAAGTTAGGATTTAATTCAAAACTTGGGTCATTGGAGATACACGCCAAATGAATCACCGCATCATGTCCTGGGATACATTTTTTTAGTAGATCAATATTTCTGATATCGCCTTTAATCATTTTTAAGGCGGGATGTGCAGGGATCACATGTTCTCCGTAGATCATGAGATCGAGAACAGTCACGTGATAGCCTTGTGCTAGGAGTTTAGGAATTAACATAGCGCCGACATAACCAGCGCCACCCGTGATCAAGATATTTTTAAATAAGTGCATTATTTTTGTCCTTGTGGTTGATCAAGATACTTAAACCAATCTCGAGTTGCTTCTGAGATGGATGCTGGGGTCCATACGGGTGCGTTACGCCAATATTCAATATTTTCTAAGACTTGACTCACACCCTCTTCAATCGAGACTTTAGGGTGCCAATTTAAATCGCGGTTGATTTTTTGGATATCAGCAAAAGTACAGTCAGGCTCGCCTGGGCGTTTAGGGATGTGAACTGTATCACCGCCTAAGATCTCAACGAGTCGATTGACAGAAACTGTTTTTCCGCTACCGACGTTATAGATCTCCCCGACCGCATCGCTTTGGGCAGCAGTCACAATCGCATTAGCGACGTCAGTCACATAAGTAAAGTCTCGTGTTTGTGTACCATCGCCAACAATCGTTAAGGGTTGCTTTGCTAATTTTTGCGCCAGGAATACCCCAAAGACAGCACCATAGGTGCCAGAGGTTCTCGAGCGGGTACCGTAGACATTAAAAAACCGCAGAGTAAGCGCAGGAAATTGGTAGAGCTGCGCCCAATGTAAAACGAGTTCTTCACCTAATCGTTTGGTGAGGGCGTAGGGGTACTGCGGGCTAATGGCTGCAGTTTCTGGTGTTGGATAATGCTCAGGTATACCGTAGCACGATGAAGAAGCTGCATAAACAAAGCGCGACACACCAGCCTCTTTAGCAGCCATTAAGACGTTAAACGTACCCACGACATTGGATTTGAAATAGCTATCCGGATTTTGAATGCTAGGTACGATATCGGCTAAGGCTGCGAGATGAAATACCCAGTGGGCATTTTTGAATTCAGTAACCCACTTTCCCGGTATGGAGATATCACACTCAATCAATTGAATCCTATCTCGAACATGGGAAAGATTCTCTGGCCTACCGGTACTAAAATTATCTAAGACACTGACTTCCATACCTAAATCAAGGAGCTGGTCCACCAAGTGGCTTCCAATAAAACCTGCTCCGCCGGTAACGATTGCTTTCATGATGGTCTAAGCCTGTACTTGTAAGGCGAGAAACTTCATACACAGATGGCCTACAATCAGTTGTAAATCCTCAGCAATTTGCATATCTTGGATATCAAAGTGAATTGATGTTTTCGCAATTTCCTTACATCTGCCGCCCGTGAATCCCAAGATAGCAAACGTATTCATACCCAGGTGATTCCCTGTTTCAAGAGCTTTGACCACATTCGGGGAATTACCACTGCCTGATAAAATAATTAGCACATCGCCCGGATTGGCTTTGACTCTGAGTTGCTCTGAATAAATATGGTCGTAACCAAGATCATTGGCCAGGCAAGTGAGAACAGCAGCATTGGCACTGAGCGCTTCGGCGCGGATACCTTTACCATTATTTTTACCAGCGCCGTAGATTAAATCATTCGCCAGGTGAATGGCATTCCCCGCACTGCCACCATTGCCACAAAAATAAATTGTTTTATTGGCACTCCAAGCCACTTGGATCGCCTGGGTTAAGAGTTTGATTTGACCCATAGCAGGCTGGTGCATGGCGTGATGCAAGTCCTTGGTATATTGTTCAATCAACTCATTCATTTAAGATACACCCAAAATAATGCCCCTTAGGCCTGGCTGACAGCCCGTATGCCTGGCTAGAAAACTACTAGAGGATAAGCTCTTGATGGCGGATTTAAATCTAAAGAGTAGGGGGTAAATATCCCTTTTATAAGTGGATTAGACTTGAATTTAATTGATAAAGTCTTCCAATGCCGCATTGCCCATTGACTTTAAAGACTTTTATACGCGATTGGGTATTGACGTGCATGTCAACCCTTTGATGAAAAACCTAAATATATGGCAATGAGTTCTTTGATGACAGATTGGTTAGAAAGACTTCACGGGAAGGGCGTCTTACAAGGCAATCTTTTGGAGTTTGGCCCTCAAGACCTCACCACATCGCCAGAAAAAGTATTGTCTATTGCTCGACGGATATGGACCGAAGATGAGGCTATTAACCTAGTCAAAGATATTTATCACCTTGATGGTGACCAGCTCAATGTCAAACAAAGGTACCATACCGCTTTTTACAAAATCTATGGATTAACTGAATATAAATCCTTAGATCCTTTCGAAGAAATTTCCGAATACCGCCAGGACCTTAATTTTCTGGTAGATGATATTGAGGAGCGTTTTCAGACCATCACTAATTTTGGCACAGCAGAGCATTGTTTTAATATTGGGAATGTCTTTAAAACAGCCTATGACCTGCTCAATGTGAATGGCGTATTGCTCAATGTGTTGCCCACTTATGGCGATATTGATCATGGTTTTTACAATATTCATCCGGTGGTTTATAAAAATTTGTGTTTACATAGTGGTTTTGAGTTAATTGATTTTCAGTACATCGATGATTTGCAGGGAAAAACAATACGCTCAGAGAGCAATCTCACGAGCACATTTGATTTTGATAGCTTGAGCCTGAAATGGGAAACCCTGAGGGATAATACGCCAGCAGCCAATATCAGCATCACCAACTCGTATATTCAGAATGTGACTGCGACGTCACGACCTGTCGTAGATTACTGTTTTGTGGCTTTAAGAAAAATATCGGATGGACCTTTTCGTCTGCCCTATCAGTATGGATTGCCAGAGAGGCGGTCTTAATCGTACTTCATCCGACCTAAGCGGCCCTAAGAGTTTCCAACCTAAATATCAGTTATGAGAATTAGAGGATTGTTTTTGGAATCCACTCTAAATAAGGTTTACTCGGAAAAACAAAGAAAGCGTCTAGTGGGGTTTTGGCAATCATGCGGTAACCCAACTGGGTGAGGTATTGCACAATGTCATTGTCGAGAACTTGATAGCTTGAGAGGTGTTTCGTTTCGATGACGATGACACCAGGATGCCACTCCTTGAGATTGGCACCTTCAAGGCAATTGATTTCTTCTCCCTCAATATCAATGGATAGTAAATGGATTTCTAAATCTTTTAAGTACTGATTGTTTAAGTCAAACAGTGTGGTGGTTTGGCGTATTTCTTTCACAATACTTTGATCAGGAAAGCGCGAAGAATACCGGGCTATTGCATTGCTATCGATGGTCGATAGCGTATGATCTGGGAAAATTAAGAACTCAACATCCTTTACTACATTAGAGACTAAGGCATTTTTAAACTGATCCTTAGGACGACTGTGTGCCCAATCGTTCTCAAACTCAGCATTGCCATCAATGGCTAAACCACGCCAGCCCTTTTCATAAAAGTGGTAGGTATTATTATTAGCGATGGGATGATTCGCTCCCACATCAATATACGTGCCTTGCGCTACATTTCTCAATAAAGAGGCGATGATTAAGTCTGAGCCTTCAAAGCTAAAACTCCTTTTAGCAGAGATATTTTTTAAGGCGTCATGATTGGATAAGGGGTGTGTTGACATGGGTCGTTCTTTGAGATGTGATTCACCCGATTTTACTAGGATGTTTAGATTTAAAGCCTAAGAATAGGGGGGAAAAAGTCTTTATTTCTTAAGATTGAGCGGTTGTTCGACTGTTAAACTTATTTAGAAATGAGCTCATGAGGTGGATGTGTGTTTCTTATCAATCCCTTGGGAGTATTTAAGCTATTTTAAATTTCGATCTCTGTTATGACCCAATCTAAGATTTATCAGATCTATTATTCCAAAGAAACTCAAGCGTCGAATGATCAGGGGTTTCTTCAATTAGATAATCTGAGTAATGAGAGAGCCGATTGGAGTGAGTATTGGCCCATCCGAAATTTCTTATTATCCAATGAGCTTGATGAGTCGAGCTTTTACGGATTCTTTTCACCCAAATTCAAACAAAAAACGTTTTTATCAAGCACAGAGGCCTATCACTTTATTGACCAGAACGACGAAGCTGAAGTGATTCTTTTCCCGCCTCATTATGACCATAGTGCATTTAATATCAACATCTTTCTCCAGGCAGAAGCTGCTCACAGAGGAATCTTAGAGGTGTTCTGTAGAAGCTTTCATCGCGAAGAGGACTTCTTTAAGAACTTAGTCATGACCTCCAATGACACAATCTTTTGCAATTATTTTGTGGCCAAGCCAAGTTTCTGGCGACAGTGGTTAAAAATTGGGGAGGGTATTTTTTCTGAAGCAGAGCAGCTTTCATCTGAACTAGCGATACTGTTGAATGGTGATTCGCAATACGGGATAGGGAGGGCTCCTTCAAAGGTATTTGTGATCGAAAGGATTGCATCTTATCTTCTGGTGACTCAGAAACATCAGGTTGCAGTTTTTGACCCATCCAAAACATTTTATGACTTCTGTCCACCAGCTTTTTCCTTGGTGCTCGATGCTCTAAAAATAGCCTATGTATCGACGGGTCGTGACGAGTTTTTAAATCACTTTCATGTTTTTAGAGATAGTTTGCTTCAATCGAATAAGACCCAAGTAGCTCAATAACTCAGTTAAATGTCTTCTTGCTTTAGGACAGTATTTTCATGATTGGTTTTACACAATCAGGCAACTAGCCATCCTATAGAAATAGTGGCAGTGTTGGATGTGGCGAAAAAGTTATTTGTATACTAGGTACGGTTACCTAGTTAGAATTTTCTCGAATCCAGATTGAAGTCCTGTCCATCTTTGAATCCACTATCCCTCACGCGTTTTTCTAAACCCACGCAATGGGTTTTTCTGATCCTAATTACTTTTACAGTTTTTAGTCTACTTGAGCTCGTTCACTTACCCGCTGCTATGTTGCTCGGGCCCATGATTGCTGGTATTTTGAGTCAGTCTGCAGGCAGTTCAATTCAATTACCTCGATTCACTATGAACTTGTCTCAAGCCATCATTGGCTGCCTGGTGGGCCTATCTTTGACCCCGAATATCATCGAGATGTTTTTAGATCAATGGTTGATATTTTTGAGCTTCAGTTTAATGACACTTTTTGTCAGCATCTTCTTGGGATGGTCCATCGGTCAATTAGGGATGATGAAAGGTACCACAGCCATCTGGGGTCTCTTGCCGGGGGCAGCTTCGATCATGATTGCTTTAGCGCAGGATTTTGGGGCCGACCCGAGATTAGTGGCTTTTATGCAGTATTTACGTGTTTTTATGGTTACCCTTGCCGCCTCTTTAGTGGCCCGTTTTTGGGAGCATATTCCTATCCCTTATGCCCAGAGCATGGACTGGTTAGAACCGATTCACTGGAGCGCATTTGCAGTCACACTGTGCATCATCGCCTTTAGTTTAATGGTCTTACTTTTACCTAAATTTTCTGGTGGCGTCATGATTATGTCTATTGTCATCACAGCTGTTGTTCACCTAGGTGGCTACTCAGAAGTTCAGTTGCCCTATGCGTTCAGAGTTTTAGCTTTTGCGATGATTGGTTGGAGCGTGGGGCTGCGTTTTACGAAAGATGTTTTACGCGCTGCGGCGCAAGCGTTGCCACAAACCATCATTTCAATCTTCATTTTGATGTTTTTTTGCGCCGGCCTTGCAGCTTTCCTCGTCAAGTATCACGATATCGATGTTTTAAGTGCATATTTAGCCACGAGTCCTGGTGGAATGGACTCGGTTGCAATTATTGCCACGTCGACTAAAGTCGATTTGGCTTTCGTCTTAACACTCCAGTTGGCGCGTTTTATCGTCACACTCTTCATTGGCCCAAGTCTATCGAGCACCATTGCACGTTGGTCCTCCAAGAAATAAGTATGGAATATTGAAGGAGGAATCAATCCAGCAGCTTCATCGGGGGCCAGAGGTATTGGGTATGTTTTTGAGGTCGATGAACTATAAATGAGATAGCTCAACCAGATGATCTATTGAGCATTCGGGAACTCTGGCTCACAGGAATTTCATCATCGATGTTAGAAAGATTTTGGTAAATGCTTGCTCACTTACAAGGTGGTCAGTGGAATGCTTCAAATTTATCGAGGTCAATGGGTATGGCATCTCCAAAAACATCAGAGAGTGATTTAGATGTATTAGTAGATGCCATGATGGTGAGAAGATGGCCACCATTTTTCACGAATGGCAGTAAAAGACTAGTTAAATCACCAAAGATCTATGTACGAGACAGTGGCATATTACATGCCCTTTTGGGGATTGTTCAGTTAAAAGATTGGCAGGGACATCCGATTGTTGGCGCCTCTTGGGAAGGATTCGTTATAGAGCAAATCGCTTGTAATTTACCTATCGGGGCACAGTTGTTTTACTACAGAACACAAGCAGGAAGTGAATTAGATCTCGTCATCGAAAAAGGCTTAAAAAGAATAGCTGTAGAGATTAAACTCTCTACAAGTCCTCAAGTAAAAAAAGGATTTTGGCAAGCCATTAAAGACATTGATGCCACAGAAGCTTATGTAATTGCGCCAGTGAATCAATCCTATGCCCTAAAAGATGGCGCCATAGTTATATCCCCACTAGATTTTTTGAATCAAGCGCTACCAATCCTATAGAAATTTAGTTTTTATATTAACTACTTTGACTCATTAATGACGCAATAAAGCCGAATTGATGCATAAATGAGTCAAACGGTATCATTTGTTACGCTTGGCATAATGAGTTTTGAGAGACAAAGTACCGATAAATCATAGTTGCCTGCGAACTTAAAGCACATCAATTGGCAATGCATATGAATGAATTAAAGATTTTATAAAATCTGTTATAATAAAATTATTGTATAAGAGATCTTATAAAATCTATGGTTTACGAACTACTATCCCCCACTGAAATAGCCTCCCAAATTGGCAAGAACTTACGCCTTACTCGCATCGCTCATAACATTCGACAAGAAGACCTGGTCAAAATGAGTGGAGCAAGTTTGCAGGCAATCAAAAATTTGGAGGGTGGAGGTAATGTTGAACTCATCACATTTATCCGAGTATCTAAAGCACTAGGACTCGATCTAGGTATTTGGGAAGCTTGTCAGCCTAAACCACAAACACTTGCAGAAATCGAGCGAATCGAAATTGCTCGCACTCATTCTTCTAGGATCAGATCGCCCAAATGAGCTCAAAACTACAAGTAAGCTTGAGATTTAGTGAGACTACTGCGCCTATATTGATTGGTGAGTGTCTTTGGATACCGAGTGAGAAACGAGTGGCTTTTGAATGGCATTCCTCCTTCCTCAATTCTGAGTATGAACTTTCCCCAATTACTTTACCTAAAAAGGCTTTAGCATCCAAAGCCCCATTTGAGCCATTCGAAGGCTTACATGGGCTATTTTCTGATTCCATACCCGATGGTTTTGGGTTGCGCTTAATGAATCAAGGTCTAGTACGATATGGTCTATCACCAAGCGAAGTCAACCCACTTCATCGACTTGCTTGGGTCGGACAACATGGAATTGGAGCGCTTTGCTATTCACCGGTCATCGATAACCATGACTATAGGGAACTTGCGCAACTTTCTGAAATTTCTCATTATGCAAAATTGGCACAAACAGAGATTCTTGAGGATATCCCTAGGTCCATGATTCAGTCAGGAGGTTCAGCTTTAGGAGCGCGGCCGAAATTTTGGGCTCAGGTATCGAGTGATGGTAAACAAATGATTCTGGGAGATCGTGGTGCAACTCCACAGGGGTTTAGTCCTATCTTATTAAAGTTTGCTCCCCGTCAAGGCGATCAAAACGAACCATTTTATGAAGCAGCTTGTTTATCATTAGTCTCTAAGTATGGCGTGCCAGCTGCAAGGACACAATTAATAACACAAAGTGATTGTGTGGCATTAGCTGTTCATCGATTCGACCGTTTACCGACTGGGAGAAGAATACATATGCAAAGTGTCGCGGCGTTATTACAGATTAATTTTCGTGTGCCCTCACTGGATTACTTAGACCTCGTCAAGCTTTCGGCCAATTTATCCAGCGTACCTCAAACGGAACTTATTTTTAGACTCGCATGCATGAATGTCGCACTGTGTAACCGAGATGATCATGCTAAAAATTTTGCATTTTGTATGGATCCCTCAGGAGTGTGGCAACTATCGCCAGCATTTGATATATCACCGAATCAAGGACCAAATGGTTGGCACACAATGACTGTTGCTGGCGAAGGCCAACGTATCACTAAAGAACATTTATTGCACTTTGCAAAGGAAATACAATTATCAGAAGTCATTGCTAAAGATGCAATTGATAAAGCACTCGCGGCGTCAAATGAATTTGAGGCATGCGCTATCAACCTTGGGGCTAGCAAAAGTGGTGCAAAAAAATGGTCGACACAATTAAAAAAAATTGCAAAAGACTTAAAGTAAGGACTGTCATTGAATGACAAAAGATTTAAAAAAAGCTGTCACTTAGTTGAAATGCCTGAAGAACAAATCAATTTAAAACAATTGGCTAGTAGCACGAGTCCAAACAAAGATACCAAGCAAAAAGAAAGTATTGATGACTTTATCAGTATGTTGTCAACGAAAACCACACAGTCTGTAAGAGAAATGATATCGAGCAACTACTCTAAGCTTAAAGTACTCACCCGCTAAATATCAAAAAGCAATGCAAAGCAAGCATCAGAAAAAATGCTATGTTATTGTGATTACATCACCAACAAAGATTTGTCGACAAATGACCGCCAATATTCCTGACGAAATCCCTTCCTTCCTTCCCGATGCCGAAAAACTCTACGCGAACCTCTTAGAGCAAGTGCGCTTAGCCAAAGTGAGAAAACCTAGTCTACAAGTTGTTGGACTTGCTAGTGGAGGAGCCTGGATTGCCAAACGTATCGCCAAAGACCTGAATTTAGAAACCTTTGGCGTTATTAATGTGAGCTTTCACCGAGATGATTATGCGGAAAAAGGCACCAAAGCCTTAAACACAGAAGAAGGATTATCCACAAGCCTACCATTTGAGGTTGATGGCGCACATATTATCCTGATCGATGATGTCTTGGACACGGGTAGAACAGTTCGAGCAGCCCTGAACGAGATCTTTGATTACGGCAGACCTGCCAAAGTTGAGCTTGCGGTGCTTGCGGATTGGTATAGAAGAGAGCTACCCGTAGAAGCCTCTTTTAGGGGGGCAAGGGTAGATTTAGCCCCAAATCAAATCTTAGTGCTAGAGCAACTTTCTGACGGAAGATTTGATTTCAACACAGAGAACAAACATCACTCGAGTAGTGTGGTTTAAAAATAAGCCTCATTGAGGAAGAGAGTTAACTAAGTACATCTCAGTCATTTTGGGAAAATTGACGAGTAAATCTGATTGCACTGCGGAGATTAATTCTATTTAATCCGCAATAAGTGCGGAGAATGGCGGGATTTATGGTGTATTCCTGCTATAATAACCGCATGAATAGCGGAGATAAAAATTATATTTGGCAAAATCCCCAATGGCCTCATTGGGAGTATGACCTCAAACAACTCACTGGTTTATTGACCCAGGTTTACCAAGCTCAGGGTCGTCTCATCGGGAGCTTACATCATGTGGGAGTTCATTTACGCGATCAAGAGTCCTTACGAGTATTCACCGAGGATGTACTCAAAACGAGTGAGATTGAGGGTGAAAAACTGGATCCAGACTCTGTTCGCTCATCTATTGCCAGAAGATTGGGCATCGACATTGGAGCCTTAGCACCATCTGACCGACATATTGATGGGGTAGTGGATATGGTGCTAGAAGCCACTCAACACCATCAGGTAAATTTGACACAGGAGCGACT
>CAIJNI010000076.1 GCA_903821995.1 uncultured beta proteobacterium | reverse complement strand
CCCGTGCTGCCGTTCGACTTGCATGTGTAAAGCATGCCGCCAGCGTTCAATCTGAGCCAGGATCAAACTCTTCAGTTTAATTCCTGTAAGCCATTTAAGGCTTGTCGCTCACTCAAAGAAATGACTTCGATATTTCTATCTACATCAATTTACTGTTAAGTGAGTACTACTTTATTTCATTTGTCCAAAAGGACTAAATGCTTTCACATAGTACCCACAATTATCGGTTGACTAATTTTTAAAGAGTGGCTGTTTGTTCTTTATTTAAATCACATTCAGCAAAGAAGTGAGACTATGACAGATATTTTTTTGCCTGTCAACACCCTTCTTCAAAAACCTTTATTTATTTCTATTTTTTTTACAAAACTATCCGAAAAATACTACTTTTGGACTACAAACCTATTCTCAGATTAAGGGCTATAATTAGGGTATACCCTAATTTATTAGACTTTTTTATGATCAACTCTTCTTCTTTCTTACCGACGACCTCTGCGATTTTGGTTAGAGAGCTCGATCCTATCCATAGAGATTTAATTCATTTGCATCTTTTAGCCTTGAACCCTGAAGATAGAAGGCTTAGATTCGGTTTGATTGTCTCTAATGAATTCATTGATAGCTATGTTTCTCAACTTAATTTCTCGAGAGATTCCATTTTTGGTGTTTTTAATCAAGATTTAAATATTTTAGGAATGGCCCATCTTGCTTATCCTCCTGACCTATCAAGCAATAAGACTGCTGAATTTGGCGTTTCTGTTTCCGAATCTGGTCGCGGCATTGGTATTGGAACTGCCCTATTTAAAAGGGCTGCGATCCATTGTCGCAACACGAATATTTCAATTTTGTATGTTCATTGCTTGTCTAGCAACGATGCAATGATGCACATTGCGAAGAAGTCTGGGATGTCTGTACAAAACGATCTAGGCGAGACGGATGCTTACCTGCAAATTAACCCTGGGGATCAATCCTCTCTTCTTACTGAGGCGTTGCAAGACCAAGCTGCGCTCATTGATTACGGCATTAAAGAAAACTTACATAACGCATTTAAGTTTTCTAGTCACATCCTTAAATCTTACTAGTGCAAAAATTAAGTTCACTTATTTTGTTGCGCCGTCTAAACGTTTTTTTTCATCCTCAGAAATAATGTCAAATAGCTTATTTACTTCCTTTATCCCATTGCTGGACTTACTGGTAACAACTGCCGCAGCTTTTGCTTCTGTATCCGTAGCTATTCCTAACAAATAAACTCTCCCCGCTTCTACAACTATTTTCATTGAGTTTGAAGGTACGTCTGTTGTGGCAACTAAGCGCGCCTTAATGAGCGAATATGTTGAAGTGTCCGTTAGTCTGCTTGAAACCGAACTTGGAATACCAACTTGTAATTCGTTTGCTAATGTCTTTACATTACTTTGTTTGCGAACATAGCTATCAATTTGATTTTTGATTTCTATTGTTTTTGCCTCGCCCGTCAAAAGCACCTTTTGATTAAATACATTGACGTTGACATGCAAATTATCACCGTAATTTTTTGTTAAATCTGCTTCTATCTGAATTTGTAAGCCGCGATCAATTGTTGTAACTGCAAGTGGTCGCCTATCGGCTGCCACCATTACCCCACTTACCATTCCGCCGGCCAACAATGGAAAGCAGCCTTGCATAGATAAAGTGATACTTAGCAAAATTAAGTTAAAAGCAAAGTACGTTAAGATTTTTTTTATTTTCATTTCATATCCAAAATTAAGTGATCTATACCATCGCATAGACAGTGGATCAACAGTAGGTGTGTTTCTTGAATGCGAGCAGTTCTTTCTGCAGGCACACAAAGATGTACGTCTTGGTTGTCAAGTAATTGGCTAATTTTTCCACCATCTTTTCCTGTAAAAGCTACAACTTTCATTCCAATTTCTTTTGCTGATTCAATTGCAAGAATAACGTTTCGAGAGTTACCTGAAGTTGATATTGCCAACAAGATATCTTTAGAATTGCCTAACGCTCTGACTTGTTTTCTAAAAATCTCATCGTACCCATAATCATTTCCTATTGCTGTAATAATTGACGTATCAGTGGTTAATGCAATGGCACCAAGCTCTCTTCTTTCTCTCTCAAATCTACCCACGAGTTCTGCAGCAAAGTGTTGTGCATCAGCAGCAGATCCACCGTTACCACAAGCTAAAATCTTACCGCCTATATTCAAGCTTTCAGTCATAAGATAAATAGCAGCTTCAATTTGATGACTAAGCCTTTCAACGGATAATTGCTTTGTTGAAATGCTATCTAAAAATTGTTGTTTTATTCTGTCTTGCAGTACATTCATGTCTATATTCTATTTGATAAATTTAATTATCCACTTAATTTTTTATATAAGGGCTATGATTTAGGAAACCCCTAAACTCAGACCCACCATTTAAATGATGAATGACCCCATACCCTTCGATCTTAGCTTACAAGATTTTCCACTTAATTGCTTATATATTGTTGCTACGCCTATTGGTAATCTTGCCGATTTAACATTACGTGCACGCTATGTTTTATCGCTGGTTGATGGGATCGCATGTGAAGACACGCGTCATACTTCTCATTTATTAAATTCTTTAGGTATACAAAAGCCCCTTTTTTCTCTACACCAGCATAACGAGAATGAGGCGGCGGAGAAACTCATCAGCATGGTCAAATCTGGCAGTCGTTGGGCCTATGTTTCTGATGCTGGCACCCCTGGAGTGTCGGATCCGGGGGCAAGGCTTACCTCTAAGTTTATTCGTGCGGGTATGAGGGTAATACCGATACCTGGGGTCAGTGCCATTACAACTCTCTTATCTGTTGCTGGAGAGGCTCTAGAGAAGTCTCATGGGCTATTTCAGTTCTATGGTTTCTTGCCTACTAAAAAAAATGAGCGTCTTCAAATATTAAATCAACTCAACTTTTGTTCTTTAGCAACACTTTTTTATGAAGCGCCTCAGCGTATCGAAAAAATGCTTACGGAAGTTTGGGAATCAACCATCAATAAGAATCGGTCCGTCATCATTGGACGTGAGCTTACTAAAAAATTTGAAACCCTTAGTCATTTAACCGTCGCTGAATTGCCACAATGGCTCAAACTCCAAGAAACTTTTAAAGGGGAGTTTTCTATTCTGATTCAAGGTGAGCCTTCAACTAATATGCCCATAGTTGACGGGACTTCGGAAGTTAACGTTAATATAAACTTATTGGCCGCAAATTTAGCGGGCTACCTTGGTAGCAAGCAAATTGCTGAGATTTTTTCAACTGTTGGGATCATGTCTAAAAATGATGCGTATCAACTCGCTTTAGCTAACAAAAAACCCAGTACATAATGACTGGGGTTTTTGATGGGCGTATTGAATCTTTTACTTCTTAGTATCATCTTGGCTAGTCGCGGGTTCCTTGGGTTCAGCTAGTTTTCCACCCGAACTGTTTGCCATATAAACAATGCTTCTGCCAATTTCGAAATCACTAATATCATCTGGTGATGCTCCGCCTCTGGCTGGCATTGCATTTTTTCCTTTTAAGGCTGAGGTTAGCAAACTTTCATAGCCTTTACTAATTCGTGGCGTCCAAGCAGCGACATTTCCAACTGCAGGTGCTCCGGCCACACCGGCAGCGTGACACGATGAACAGACTGCTTTATAGATTTCCTCGCCTGATTTATTTACTTTTGGGGCGCTAGCATCTTTAAAATTTAAATTAGCTACTGGTTTAATCAAGGTTGTAGCCTCGGAATGCTCATTACCCGCAGATTTTTTGCTGCCGCTATCGGCATATACCATCAATAAAAGAATGATAATGAGTGGGACAAAAAAGCTTGCAAACACCATAAGAATGAGTTGCTTTGGGGATTTAATTAAATTGCCGTGATCTTCGCTCATCACATTTCCTTTTACTAGTACATTATTCAATCTTAATATTATAGCGACGCTTCATGTATATTGAGTAGACCACTCTGAAACAATCCGTCCAATGTTGCGTAATCTCCTTTCTTCTATGCGATTGATCGCTGAGGAAACTTACACCTATTCAATTTATCTTTCTAAGAATCAAGCATGCCTTTACAATCAATGCTGATGATATTGCGCCCGTAGCTCAGTGGATAGAGTATTGGCCTCCGAAGCCAAGGGTCGCGCGTTCGATTCGCGCCGGGCGCACCATGCTTCAAAAGACAATAAAAAAAGCACCGCAAATGAATTTCATTTGCGGTGCTTTTTTCTAAACCTTCTTGTCTAGTTAATTTGTTGACTTAGCTAAACCATTAAATTTTACCTCTACACGACGATTTGGAGCTTCACAGACAGTTCTTGAAACTGATCGTCCATTAATCTTCATTCCATTACAAGACTTTGGCTCGACTACATAGTTGGTTGAACCATAACCTTCATTTGTCATTCTATTCGTCGGTACACCTTTTGCACCTAGATAGTCATATACGCTTTGTGAGCGAGCTTTAGATAAAGGAATATTAATCTTGTCATTACCCTGTGAGTCTGTGTAACCACTAATAGCTAAAGACTGTAGGTCATATGCCTGTAGTTTAATAAAAGCCGCATCAAGAATAGCTTTGCCCTTCGGAGTAATCACAGACTTACCTAAATCAAATGATCCATCTGCGCCAAGGGTAAATGTACCTGTAATTGGCTGCCTTACAACTGGAGCTGGAACTGGAGCTGCTGGCGGGCTAGCTGGAGCTGCCTTTTGAACTACGATTGCTCCATCGCATTGTGCATTCGCTGTCGCAGGAGTCCAGAAATTGTTACGCCAGCATAATTCATCACTGCCATTTTTTACGACTGCTCCAGATACTGAACCACCCCAGTTATCGTTAGCTGGCATTTTATTTGCTTCATAAGCAATTGGCGCCGCTTGGGTTGCCGCTGCGATTACAGCTAGAACTATGGCCGCACTTAATTTTTTAATCATTTTCATACAAACTCTCCCAATATTTTTTACACGTCTAATTATTACATTCCAAAAAATAACACAGAATGTGTGACGAAATGATGCGCCAAGTCAAACTTGCTTGTTTTTTTCATATTTGAATTTAGTTTATATTTTCATTTGTTGTTTATGCGCAACCTTTTATCCTGTTTTATTTTCCGAAAACTCCCTTCGGACGTCCTCTTGTTTTCTCTTCCAAAATATTTTGCCTATTTTATTTAGCGTATCGTGCAGAGTTTTTAAATGTCTATAAAATAGGGGCTACTGAAACTTACTACTTACTTAATTATGTCCTCCATTTCAAGTTCTTCTGATTCATTAGTGCCTATTCCAGAGGGATTGCCGATTCCCAATAGAAAAGCTATTAGAAGCTGGATTGAGCCTCTTGCTCAAAAAGATACTTTAAAAGCTGTTTTTCTGCTTTTGACTGATCTTACTATTTGGTTTTGTCTGATTGCTTCTATTTTATTTGTTGATAATTTGATCATTAAATTTATTTTAGGTAACATCGCCGGCTTTTGGATTGGCCGTATTTTCATACTTGGGCATGATGCTTGTCACCAAAGTTATACGCCAAATCGTGAACTCAATAAGGTTTTAGGTCGTATCGCTTTCCTCCCTTCATTAACCCCTTACAGTCTTTGGGAAATTGGTCACAACGTTGTCCACCATGGCCAAACTAATTTAAAGGGTTTTGATTTTGTATGGGCTCCTTGCAGTTTAGAAGAATACCAAGCCATGTCCCCTCGTCGTAAGCTATTAGAGAGGGTATATCGGAGTGGCTGGGGTCCCGTTTTATATTACATGATTGAAATTTGGTGGAATAAAATGTACTTCCCTACAAAAAAGCATATGGGAGCTACTAGATCTGTTTTTTTAAAAGATAGCCTTTTATCGACAGCTTTTGGTGTCCTCTGGATCAGCTCAATTCTTGCGGTTTCTTTTATTTATGATTATTCCGCGCTTTGGAACCTAGTTTTTGCTTTTGCTCTTCCTTTCTTGTTCTGGAATGGGATGATTGGTTTTGTTGTTTATGTGCATCATACTCATCCGAGTGTTTCTTGGTATGACAACAAATCTGAATGGATGAGAGCTCAACCCTTTGTTTCTACTACAGTTCATCTGACCTTTAAATACTATTTCGGCGCTCTAATGCATCATATTATGGAACATACAGCCCATCATGTTGATATGGGCGTTCCCCTATACAAACTTCAAGAAGCGCAAAGTAAACTTGAAGACCTACTTCCGGGGAGGGTGATTATTCAGCCATTTACATGGAAGTGGTACTTCGACACCGCCAAGAAATGTAAGCTTTATGATTTTCATAATAAGTCGTGGCTGAGTTTCGATGGCACCAAAACTGCAGACTCAGTAAAAGTGATCCTATCCCCCGCCAATGGAGGTCAGGTTTCGGAATAGGGTAAAATGTTAATTTTGTTGGTTTGGCTGTAATAATATGACGACAACGACATCCACTACTCCTGTTTCTGAGGCAAGCTCGCCCTCTTTAAAGTTTTGCTCTTCTTGTAGTCGAGAGAAACGATTAGAGGGTGGAACTTGGATCCCCACAAGCAATAGAAAGCAACGTTGGATTTGTGCTAGCTGTTTATACAATCGCACACATCGAACTGGCGCTACTAAGGCCTAGCTATCTCGGAATTTTTTCCGTGGTTCCTGGTTTTTTAGTTATCATCTTTTTCTAAACGGTGGTATTAATGACTATTCCTAATAACTTAAAATATGCGCCCTCTCATGAGTGGGCTTTATTAGATCCTGATGGCTCTATTTCTGTTGGCATTACTCATCATGCTCAGGATGCTTTGGGTGATATTGTTTTTTTGGAGCTTCCTATCCTTGGTCAACAGGTTGAGCTTAACCAACCGATTGCTGTTATTGAGTCCGTAAAAGCTGCTAGTGATATTCATGCTCCCCTTGCCGGAACAATTACCGCCATTAATGAGATTCTTATAAACACTCCGGAAGATATTAATAAGTCTCCCTATAGTTCTTGGCTTTTTAAGATCGCTCCTAAGTCGCCAGATGACTATCAAAATCTTTTGCCTTCAGTTCAATATGCTACTTTAATAATATGAACTTCTTTTTTTACTTAACTCTATTTTAAAAACTTGTTGGGTCTCGCTCTATATAAGTGCGAAGTGTACGGTTTTGTTTTTTTTCTAATTCTATTAAATCCAGCGCCTGTTCTAATTTATTCTGCAACTTTAGTCTATCCTTAGATTCGATTAATAGTTGTGCTCTCTCTTTACCTGCTAATTTAACTAACTGGCGTGGTACTACATCATTCAACTTCACTTCTTTTTGATCTAAGCTATTTGTTAAATCTCTTTTCAACATATTTAGGCTATTGATACAGTCTTCTAGTTTTTTTCCTTCTGTGACTACTAATGCCTGATAACTATATGGAGGGAGTCCTAATTGTTTTCGTTGTTCCAATATATAATTTAAGTATGCTTCTATCTGATTTTCCTTGATTGCTTGAAATATTGGATGCTCTGGAAACTCTGTTTGTATAAAGATAACCGGCGCCATCTCTTGTTCTGACCTTCCGGCTCTACCTGCTACTTGCACTAATTGTGCAAAGAGTTTTTCTTCTGCTCTAAAGTCGTAAGAATATAAGCTTTTATCTACATCCAGCACTACAATTGTTGAAACCTTTTCAAAATCATGACCCTTTGTAATCATCTGAGTTCCTACGATGAGTTGCGCCTTTCCTGTATGAATTCTTTCAAATAATTTACTCGCTTCGCCTTTTTTTCTTGACGAGTCTGCATCTATCCTTATTAACTCCTGACTCGGAAATGTTTTTTCTAGATAGTCTTCTATCTTTTGAGTGCCGCTTCCAACATCTTTTAAATCTTGGTTTCCGCACTCAGGACATTTTTCAGGTGGCCACTCTATGAGGCCGCAATGATGGCACTGCATCATTTGTTTGTGATTGATTGTGTCTTTTTTATGAAGAACCATGTAGCTGCTGCATTGCTGACATTTAAATTTCCAATTGCATGACTGACAAGATAGTATTGGCGCATACCCTCTTCTATTAATAAATATAATGCTTTGATATCCCTTTTCTCCAGTTTCTATTATTCTTTTTTTGACTATGTCTGCTAGTATTTTTTCGTTTTGACCTTTTTTTATTTCTTTTTTTGCCTCAACGATAATTACCTGTGCATTTTGTGCCCCTTTTTTGGCTCGTTGATTTAAATTTAATGATGTTATTTTTTTATCAAGAACTTTTTGCCAGGTTTCACAGGAGGGCGTAGCTGATGTTAGAAGTACTGGAATTTTTAGATCTGATCCGCGCCAAATGGCTAAATCTCTTGCTGAATATCTCATACCTTCTTGTTGTTTATATGAAGCATCATTCTCTTCATCAACAATAATTGCTTTCAGATTTTTTATAGGTGCCATGATTGCCAATCTGGTTCCTACAACCAATTGTGCCACTCCTTCTTTAGCTTTCCAAAATGATTCATTTCTTTGGGCTGGCGTCAAATGGCTATGCATCACCACTACAGTATTTTTACTAAATATTTTTTTCAATTCAACTTCAAGCTGTGGTGTTAAGTTTATTTCTGGCACTAATATCAAGACTTGACTTTCACTATCTTGAATAATCTCTTCTATCCATCTCAAATAGACTGCTGTTTTCCCACTTCCAGTGATGCCCCTGAGCAACAGATTTTTATATTTTTTTTCATTGCTCACTTTTTTTAGTTCTTCTAGTGCTATCTGCTGCTCTACATTTAACTCTCTGCCCTGATTTACCTTTTCATCTATATCTATCGTTTCTTTTTCTGATTTTTGCTTTATTTGTTGTTTTTGTAACCTCGGCCAATTGGATGCTTTTTTCCATTCAGTTGGTAAGGTTGTAAATAAAACCTCCCCTATTGGCTTTAAATAGTATTTTGCTGCGAATTTACATAACCTCAATTGCTCTTTTGATATGGGCTCTAATGGTGCAACGCTTATTACTTGCTTAAGTTCCCATTTTCCAAGCTTTTCACCTTCTACCTTTTCATCAATCACAAATCCTGCTATTTTTTTACGCCCAAACTCCACCTCCACGAGCATTCCCACTTTTGGATGGTGATTTAATAGCTCTTCACTCCATATGTAGTCGTACAACTGGAATAGCGGTAGGTCTAGCGCGATTTTTACTTTTTTTTGGGTCATGGTTCACTATAGGGGAAGTTTTTGACCAGTAAATTGTTTATTTTTTTATTTTGCTAAGCTGTGGATAAGTCTGTGGATTAGTTGTTAGTTATTACCTACT
>CAIJNI010000075.1 GCA_903821995.1 uncultured beta proteobacterium | reverse complement strand
TGTCAAGATGAGATCACATTGGTTCATTGCCCATTCAAAAATCCTTATATCCAGAGAGTGAGGAAGTTTGTCATGCAGTTATTTTGCATCCACCATCAACCCATCATGATCCAATGATTCGATATGAATACATGTTTTAATTGTGGCACTAAATTGACATCCGTTCATTTATGAACAGACCTAAATTTCAGTACCACACCCAAAGAAAGGAATTCTTGATAATTAAGCAGATATTAAGAGAGTAGAAAGAATGTATTGAATCAAATGAATAGAAACTAAAGCAATTTTGCTAACAATTTTCTGCAAAGGGAGTTGAGAGGGGGGGGCTATCAAATGCCATGCATTACTAGAAATTTAGCTATAAACCAATACATAGCCAATACATGATGTAAAAAATAGAAAAAAGCTTCGAAGGTGATTTACCTTGGAAGCCTTTTATCTATTGGTTGCGGGGATAGGATTTGAACCTATGACCTTCGGGTTATGAGCCCGACGAGCTGCCAGACTGCTCCACCCCGCGTCCGATTACATCTAAGAATGCTATTGTAGCATTAGACCTACGATATAGCAATAATCAGCTATGCCCTTAGGCTTTTGTGGAGTTTTGTATCACAAGATGTCGATAGGGGATTTCAATGTGATTTTCTTCGAAGGCTAGTTTGATTGCTTCTAAAAAAGCTCTTTTAACTACCATTTGATAGGCTGCAACAACTTTTATTCGGCACCGGATTGAAATAGCTGATTCTGCAAAAGCATCTACTCCTGCGATTTCAAGATCGCTTAAGATCTTTTCTGCCATCGAAGTATCCTCACACATTTTCTTAGCAATTTGATTCAGTATTGTATAGACTGCCTTGATATCGGTATGATAGGCAACCTGAATATCCATTACCGTATAGGCATAACTGCGGGTGCGATTCGTGACTACACTAATCGCACTGTTTGGAATATAGTGGACAGCGCCTTCATAATCACGTAGACGAACATATCGAAGTGTAACTTCTTCTACTGTGCCATTTTTTCCAGCCACTTCAACGATATCTCCTTGCCTTATTTGGTCTTCTATCAGCATAACGAATCCGGTAAAGTAATCTTTCACTAGACTCTGCGCTCCAAAGCCAACTGCAACTCCTGCAACTCCTGCTGTAGCAAGAAGTGGGGCGACTGAGACACCAAAGCTACTAAGAACTGTCATGATAGTCAGGGTCACCACAATGACTGAAGTGATGTAACCAAGAACGCGTGATATTGTATTAATACGTTTTATCTCATCTCCAGATGAGTTTTCTTGCATATGAGAAGTGACTCTTGAAATAATTGCTTTAATGGTTCTTGAAACAGACCATGCAATGATTAGAATAATGACAATCTCGATACCTAGAAAAATAAAATCTTGCCAATCGATAAATGCATCGAGCTCAAGTTTTTTCAATAAATGTTCTAAAGATGTTTTCATTGCACTAGTATAAGATTAGAACGAAATAAGCAAAATATTTGATACTAAAATTTTAAATAGATAATGATGTGATGACTCAATTTCCTACGCCTGAATTACGATTCGCCAAACATGTTGGGTTTGGTATTTATGTGATTGATACAGGGATGATACGTCCCCAGTCTGAATCGTGTTATGTGGTCCTGATGCGTTCCCCCTCGCAATACCATGTGGCTATTATTGACTCTGGAACCAATAACTCGGTACCAAGGGTCATGGGAACGCTTGAGGATTTAGGTTGCTCTCCTGAACAAGTTGATTTTATTATTCTGACGCATGTGCATTTAGATCATGCTGGCGGAGCAGGATGGCTCATGCAGCTATGCCCACAAGCGCAATTAATTGTGCATCCGCGCGGGGTAAGACACATGGTTGATCCTAGCATTCTGATGGCTGGAGTTGTGGAGGTTTACGGTGAAGCAGTGGCACAAGCAGAATACGGTCAACTCATTCCGATTCCCATAGAAAGGATTATTGCGATTGAAGATGATGTCATGGTTGATCTTTGTGGCAGGATGTTGTTGTGCTTAGATACTCCTGGACATGCAAAGCATCATATTTGTATATGGGACGCAATGAGTAGTGGGATCTTTACGGGGGATACTTTTGGATTGTCCTATCGAGAGCTTGATACTGTGGCGGGTGAATTCATATTTCCAACTACGCCACCGACTCAATTTGACCCCAAAACTCTAAGGATAACGATTAAGCAACTCATGGCTCTTAATCCAGAGGCTTTGTATTTAACGCATTTTGGAAAAGTGATGGATGTTCCTGTCTTATGCGAAAGATATTTGAAAATGCTCACTTTGGTTGAAGAATTAGGCCAAGCACTTAAGTCTAGCCAGAATCGCTTTTTACAATTAAAAGAAGGGCTATTAAACCTTTATACTCAAGAACTTAGAGATCACGGGTGTCAATTGTCTGACTCTCAAATCAGTGAGTTACTCGCTTTAGACGTTGACCTCAATGCACAGGGAATGGATATTTGGCTTGGACAAGTATCCAAGTCAAACGGATAGGTCTAAAATAGCAAACTCATAGTCATTTTAGGAATTTTATGTCGTTGAGCAATCCGGAATATTCAGAATCAAAGATTCTGCGACCTATTAATATTCATCCACATGCCCACGACGCCAAAGGTAATTTAAGTAGGCTTACCTTAGCTGCCATTGGGGTCGTTTTTGGCGACATTGGAACCAGTCCTTTGTATGCATTAAAAGAATGTTTTAGCCCAGAGCATGGCATCCCGTTTTCTGCTGAGGCTGTATTTGGTGTAATTTCCATGGTTTTTTGGGCATTTTTAATTGTGGTCTCTTTAAAATATGTGCTTTTTGTGATGCGTGCAAATAATAATGGTGAGGGTGGAATACTAGCTCTCATGGCGCTTGCTTTAAGGACTGTTCCTAGTGGATCTAAGAGAGCAATGATTATCATCATGCTCGGTGTTTTTGGTGCTTGTATGTTTTATGGTGATGCAGTCATCACTCCTGCTATTTCAGTTTTATCAGCTGTTGAGGGGATTGAGGTTGTCTCTAAAGATTTTACTAAATACGTAATTCCAATTACGCTAGTTATTTTGGTAGCGCTCTTTATATTGCAACGCAAGGGAACTTCAGTTGTTGGCACTTTATTTGGCCCAATCATGGTCTTATGGTTTTTGATGTTGGCTCTGATGGGAGGGCACAATATTCTTTTAAATCCGCAAATACTGGAGGCAGTTAATCCGATGCACGCAGTCCGTTTTTTACAACTACATTCTTTACATGCATTTATTGTTTTAGGGGCAGTGTTTTTAGTGCTCACTGGTGCTGAAGCTTTATATGCTGATATGGGACATTTTGGTATTAAGCCAATTCGTTATGCTTGGTTCTTTATTACCATGCCTTGCTTGCTTCTTAACTATTTTGGCCAAGGGGCTATGCTTTTAAACAATCCTAGTGCGATTGAAAACCCTTTCTTTTTGATGGTGCCAGAAAACTTTACTTTGACCTTGGTTGTTTTTGCTACCTTAGCCACTGTAATAGCATCGCAGGCGGTGATTTCAGGGGCTTACTCCATGACGAGTCAGGCGATCTTGTTAGGCTTTGTTCCAAGGATGCATATTACCTATACCTCTGATAAAGAAGTCGGACAGATTTATGTCCCATTGATCAACTGGTTTTTATTACTTGTTGTGATTGCAGTAGTAATTGCATTTAAAAGCTCAGCTAATCTTGCAGCTGCATACGGTATTGCGGTTACAACAACGATGGTAATTACCACGATTTTGGCTGCAATTGTGATGAGTGTTGTTTGGAAATGGAACCCACTTTTTATCTTTCTGGTGATCGGCGCATTTTTAGTAGTTGACTTTGCTTTCCTGGCAGCTAATTTATTAAAAGTTGCTGAAGGAGGCTGGTTCCCATTGCTGATTGGTGCGTTTAGTTTCTTATTGCTGATGACTTGGTATCAAGGTCGAATGATCTTAAGAAAAAAAGCAATTGCTGAGGGTATTCCGCTAGAAAGCTTTGTAGCTTCATTGGTAGCGCATCCTCCACACCGTGTAGAGGGCACTGCCGTGTTTTTGACTGCTCACGTGGACTATGTTCCAGTAGCGATGTTGCATAACTTAAAACATAATCGAGTGTTACATGAACGAGTCATCTTCTTAAAGATTAGCGTGTGGGACGTTCCTTACGTTGAAGATGCTGAGCGCCTCACCATTAAAGATATGGGAGGAAACATGTTCCTTGTCAGGGCCATGTACGGATTTAAAGAGACTGCTGACGTTATTGAAATTTTAAACATGCTTGATGTTCAATTTCAAATTCATTGTGATTTGATGGATACATCATTCTTTTTAGCAAGAGATACTGTAATTCCATCAGATATCCCTGGGATGGCAATTTGGCGTGAAAAGTTATTTGCTTGGATGTATCAAAATGCAGCCAAACCTTCAGATTTCTTTCAAATACCAACTAATCGAGTGGTTGAGTTAGGTGCCAAGATTGAAATCTAGGCGCCTAACAAGAGCAGAAGCTTAGTTTAAAAAGTCTGGTTGTTCTTTAAGGATACGTGCATAGAGTGGTTGGAATTGAAACCACCCTGCAAATGCTGAGCCAACTATAGAGTAGGCTTGCGTAGCTGCAGCGTCGCTGATGGTAATTAAGTCTTTATCTTTCGCCGCTGCTTCTGCGAGCAGTTGAACTTGGCAGCAACGCTCCATAGCGATGTACCACCAAGCCGCAGCGTCAACTGTGTCGCCTACAGTTAAGAGGCCGTGATTTTGCAAAATAGCAGCTTTCATAGGACCTAATGCTTTAGCGACGCGTTTTCCTTCATCGAGTTCCACAACTACTCCACCAAAATCATCATAAACAGCATGGTCTTTATAAAAGGCGCAGGAATCCTGAGTAATGATGCCAAGAGGACGTCCAATAGTAGACCAAGCTCTTCCGTAAGGAGAATGGGTATGTGCTGCAGCGATCACATCGGGTCTTTCCATATGGATTTGGGAATGAATCGCAAATGCGGCTGCATTAACAGGCTGACTGCCTTCGATCACATTGCCGTGATGATCGACTCGAATTAAATTAGAGACTGTAATCTGACTAAAATGCACACCAAAAGGATTGACCCAAAACGTATCTGGGAATTCAGGATCCCGTGCGGTGATGTGACCAGCAACACCTTCATCAAAGCCCATTTTAGAAAATAGGCGAAAGGCGCCAGCAAGACGCTGCTTTAAATGAAGGCGAGCATCTACGGGGTTGTCAAATGTAGGTGGTTGAGGAAGACTTGGTCCTGGGTTAGTGCCAACGTGGTCTTGACATGCTTCCATCCCTGATTTTTGAAGGACAGCTTGAGGGGCGTTCATAGACATCTCCTTTTATAGTACTTATTCGTAAATCATATCAAGTTTTAGGAAAATAGGTGTTTTTATCTCAACTGGCTATAGAGATAATACAATGGGCATTCAATAAAAATATTTAAAAAATCATGACAGAAACTCAAAAATCCCCACGAATCTTGATTTTAGGTGCTGGTGCAATTGGAGCTTTTTATGGATTAGCTTTGGCAGAAGCGGGTGCAGAGGTGTCTGTTGTTGTCAGATCAGAATATGACATTGTTAAGGCGAATGGTTACGCTCTGAATAGTCAGCAAAGGGGAGATAAAGTGTTTCGTCCTGCGCAAGTATTATCTTCCGTTGAACAATATCAAGGGGGGTGCCCAGACTATCTCGTTGTCACCTTAAAAGTGATTGATGGTTTAGACCGCGTGAGTTTAATGAGATCAGCTGTTGGGCCTCAGACTGTGATTGTACTGATTGAGAACGGCGTGGAAATTGAAGATGAGATTGCACAGGCCTTTCCTGATAATGAGCTCATTAGTTGTTTAGCGTTTATTCAAGTGAGTCGCATTGCTCCTGGGGTCATTATTCACTATGCTTTTGATGCGCTGACGATGGGCAACTTTCCACAAGGGGTGAGTAACAAATGCAAACAATTTTCTTCAATGTTGATATCAAGTCAGGTAGGTGCGCCATTGACTGAAAATGTTGTATCAGCGAGATGGCAAAAATGCTTATGGAATGCACCCTTTAATCCTGTTTCGGTATTAGGTGGTCCAATTGATACGATAAAGATGTTAAATGCGCCTAGCGGTGAACAATTGATTCGAGACTTGATGCGCGAAGTAGCGCTTGTCGCAAGTGCAACGGGTAATCCGGTGCCGGAGGGATTAATAGATACCTATATTAGCTCGACTAAAAAAGCGCCACCCTACAAAACAAGTATGGCTTTAGATTGGGAAAGAGGTGACCCTATGGAAGTAACCGTTATTTTAGACAACACCTTAGCTGCAGCCAAAAGAGTTGGTGTGGTGACGCCTTGCTTACAGACCGTCACGACGCTGATTAAAATGTTGCAACTTAAAAAATCTGAAGAGAAGTAAAGAAAAAACGGATTGTATTTAAAAATAATAGAGACAAGAATAATATGCAGAGTTCTACAACTCAATTAGGTGATTTGGGAAGATTGCAAGGGCAGGTCGCGATTGTGACTGGAGCAAGTTCAGGTATATCTGCTGCAATTGCCAAAGTATTTTCCCGTGAAGGTGCCAAGCTTGTGATTGCAAGTCGAAATGAGGCAACATTGAATGTGGTTCGAGATGCGATAAGGTCATCTGGCGGAAATGTTTTGGCAATTCCAACTGATGTAACAAAGCCAAAAGAGATCGATCATTTAATTCAAGAAACAATGGCACACTTTGGGCAAATTGATATTCTCGTTAATGGAGTTGGGGGATACAGTAAAACCGCCTCTATTGTTGATATTGCAGAGCAAGAGTGGGATGATATGATGCTGCTCAATTTAAAATCTGCTTTTTTGTGTGCAAAGGCGGTTTCTCCTTTTATGATAGAAAAACATCACGGTAGGATTATTAATATAGGATCACAAGTTGGTATGGGACCTAATCCTTATGGGGCATCTTCTCTTATTTACGGCACTGCTAAAGCCGGACTTATCGGTTTTTCTAAGCACCTTGCAAAAGATTTGGGTCCTCACGGTATTACTGTAAATACGGTTTCTCCAGGAACTACAGCTACAGAAAGAGTTTCTGAACTTAGAGGTGTGGAAGGCTTAAATGCAATTGCCAAAAACAATCCTTTAGGCAGACTTCCTACTCCAGAAGAAACTGCTGAGACTGTTTTATTCTTGGCTTCTAAGCCAGCAGCAAGTATTACGGGAGTGAATATCATGGTGAATGCTGGCATGATGATGTATTAATAAATTAACTAATGACATAGATAACAAAGCGAATCAATAAGGAGAAAATAATGAGTGAAGTGAAGTCAACCTTGCAGGTGTTGCATGAAAAAGACTACCCCGGTAAAAGGGGGGTTACAGATGGTCAGACGTATCAACGCCTTGTGGGTTGGCCGGGGGTGAATGAAACTGATCGTGTTCGATTAGGTCGTGCAACCTATGCACCTGGTACTTATGAGCAGTTACATTGGCATCCTATTGAAGCTTGTTACTACGTGATTGCAGGTCATGCGACGGTTCGTGATTTTTCTGGAAAAGAATTTGACGTTGGGCCTGGTTCGATGATTTATGCACCTCCAGGTATTGCTGGAGCACATGAGTGGGAAGTTAAAGAGCACTTAGAAATATTAGATATTCGTGCGACTAATGAAACGAATCGGAAGATTCAATATACGGTTGATAAAGAAACTAAGCGTTCATATATCGATTTAGAAGACTTACATTATCGTGAGGCGATTAGCTTTAAATCGCATTACTAATTTTATGAGTAAGTTAAATTTTGTAGTGAATCATAAGAATGATTCACTACAAACCTACTAACAATTTTTAGGCTACGAGTGCTCTATCGGCATTCGTTTTGTAGCCAAGTCCTAAAGCTTCATTCACACGAGGCATGACCTCATGTGCCATGAGTTCCATGGAGCGACGGCCTAATTTTAGATCGACTAAGTCCATTCCAGCATAGACAATTTCACCAATATCGCCGACTTGTTCACGAAGCGCCAAAATTTGGTCTACAACCTCATTCACTGTACCCGCAATGACTAGATCATCAACGATACGATCCAGGGTAATGAGACTATCGTCTTCATCCTTATCCTTTTTAAAAATCACATGGCGGTTAGAGATTTTCATTTTGGTATACATTTGTTTGTAATAGTAGCGATAGGGGCTTTGTTCGTCTCTTTTGCCATAGGCTTTTGCTACTTTAGCGTCATCAGCAACAAACACGGTCCTGGCGACTCGCCATTCTGTAGGATTTGCAACGACCCCAACAGAGGCTTTACCTTCAGCATAGTTTTTCCAATGACTAGGCAACCAATGGTTCATTAAAAAATTCGCTGACATGGGGTGGAAATCACGTTGACCCATAGCAATCACACCTTTAGAAAATGGCGCGACTACTGTACCCACAATTTCTGGATAGGGTTTTTGATAGGGTTTCATCAGGATGCCACGACCAATTTCTAAAACAGCACTTTCTTGTGTTGTGACTTTAAAGCGGTTATTTGGAAATTCGATATTGTAAGGGGCTTCACCCGTCCAAATGGCCAAGATGACGTCGATGGCTTCAGCAAACAGTTTATTGCGATCTTCTGAGATCATTCCAAGTGCTTCAGCATCAGATGTTAGGGCTCCAGGACTTACGCCAAAAATAAAACGACCTTTTGCCAGGTGATCAAACATCGCTGCATGGGAAGCTATCAAAGTAGGGTGCATATGTGACAGATTTGAAGTACCTGTCCCTAGTTTGATATTTTTTGTTTGAAAAATTAAAGAAGACAAAAATATCATGCTATTAGTGACATTTTCTGCTTTATCCGTTAAATGTTCGCCAATAAAAGCGTCATAAAATCCAACCTCATCTGCAAATATTATGGTTTCTCGGTCCTCATGGAGCGTTTCAGTCTCATTACGGTGAAGCGGATGCAAGGGCATCGTGAAATAACCAAGTCTCATAACTTTTAAATCCAGTCGTTTTTTATAATTATGTTGAAGAATATGAAAATGATAGCAAATTGTTCGTCATAATGCAGAAAAGTTCTCTTTTTTTAAATAAGCGTTTAATATTAAAAAAATTAACATTAAAAAAATGACAAATCAATACGACTATATTATCGTTGGTGCTGGTGTAGCAGGTTGTGTAGTAGCTGCTCGGCTTTCTGAAAACCCCCAAACTTCTGTTTTACTTGTTGAATCAGGTAAAGACATTTCACCGGGTAGTGAGCCGAGTGACATCTTGGATAGTTATCCCACCTCGTATTACAACCGAAGTTACATGTGGCCTGCCTTAAAAGTTGCTTGGCGACAAAAAGAGCTTGGGTTAACTGGTTTTCCGCAAGGGAAGATCATGGGTGGTGGAGGATCTTTGATGGGGATGGTGTCATTTAGGGGGGTGCCGAATGACTACGCTGACTGGCAAAAGACAGGAATAGAGGGATGGGGATGGGATGATGTCTTGCCCTTTTATCGTCTTTTAGAAAACGACTGGGACTTTGATGGATCGTCTCATGGCAAAGCGGGTCCAATTCCTTTGAGAAGAATTCCCGTAGACCAGTGGCCACCGCTGACCCGAATGGTGAGTGAATATGCAAAAGAAAACAATATTCCTTTTATTGAGGATATGAATGCTGATTTCAGAGATGGTTTTGGTCGAACGCCAATTGCTAGTACACAAACAAGAAGGGCTTCAACTGCACTCAATTACCTCACTGCTGATGTTAGGGCTCGGAAGAATTTGACCTTGACCCACGAATCGCATGTTCAAAAAATCATATTTGAAAACACAAAAGCGATTGGGGTAGAGGTACTGACCAAAGATGGGTTAGTGAAATTTTATGGTCAAGAAATTATCATGTCATGTGGTGGGCTATTTACACCAGCGGTTCTTTTGCGATCGGGGATTGGTAATGAGCAGCAATTAAATGCTTTTGGAATTCCGATTGTTGCGCATAGACCAGGGGTTGGGCAAAACTTACAAAATCATATTACTTTATTTCAAGGATTTCATTTAAAGAAAAAAGGTCGTCAATCGTCAGAACTTAGGACACATCCAACGGCTAACTTACGATATTCATCAGGTATGCCAGGCGGGTCACCTCAAGATTTGTATATTAATATTTTAAGTAAAACATCGTGGAGTGATTTAGGGCAACAAATTGGAAATTTGGCACCCTGTTTACTTAGACCGCGATCAACCGGTCATGTCAGTCTGGTGAGTGCAGATCCCAAAGATTATCCAGAAATAGAGTTTAATTTCTTAAAAGATCCTGCAGACTTACCGCGGATTACTGCTGCTTTTATAAAAAGTGTAGAAATCTTAGCTTATCCTGGTGTTAGGGATCTGATGGGGAAACCATTCCCTGTGAGGTTCAGCGATCGTTTAAGAGAGTTGAATGAATTTAACTCTAAAAATATTAAGCTCTCAGCAAGGCTTGCAACACTTCTCGATGTGTTGCCATGGTTGAGTGATTTTGTTCTTGCGAACTTAACTGGAGATGCTGTTAATTTATTTGAACTGATCAAAGATCCAGAGCGGCTCTCTGAGCATATTTTAAAAAATGTCGCAGGAATGTTTCACCCTGTAGGATCTTGCCGAATGGGTAGTCCGGATGACATCATGGCAGTCACTGACGCGCAGGGGTGTGTTTATGGCGTGAGTGGATTGAGAATCATTGACGCTTCCATCATGCCAAACTTAATGGCTGGAAATACAAACATTCCGACCATTATGGTGGCTGAAAAAATCAGTGCAGCTATCCTTGAGGGCAAGCATTAATGATCTAAAGGGAAAATAAATCTCTACTGTGGATCTAGTCCTTTAGTAATTAGTACTTTTTTAGCATGATCCCCTTGCATCATTTGGGAAAATTTCTGTGCCAAGGCCGTTTGCTTGGATGAAGCAAAAGTTCCTGAAGAAAAAGTGGTCACGAGTTGCAGTTCAGGGGGGAGGGTTGCGATAACGACTGTTCCAGGAACGGCACGTAGTTCACTTAAATTTTGCAGAGCTACTTGAGCTTGTCCACTGACAATGAGTTCAGCAGCAAGTCCACCGGGGATCAGTTTAGTTTTGCTTGCAAGTGTTTGTTTCAAGCCGAGCTTATCGATCATTTGACCGATATACTGGCCGCTTACGCCAGTTGTTGTATAGGCGATTGACTCAGACTGTATTAAAAACTCCTTTAATGCTTGTGCATCTTTTAGCACAATGGTTGGAGTACCCGTTTTCATCGCTAATCCAACGCTGGTGGATGCAATATCAACACGAGGTACTAGTAGCGTATTTTGTTTGATTAAATCATCAATGGCTTCTTTTGTAACGATAATGACATCGGCTGCCGATCCATTTTTAAAGCTATCGAGAAGTAAGTTTGTACTGTTAAAGCTTATTTGTATGTTCATGTGTCCCTCTTGTTCAAGAGAGGGGACGAGTGCTTCCATGGTGGATTTGAGTGCTGTAGAGCAAAGAATATGAAGTGTTGGCATAGAAGGGTTCTTAGAGGAAGACTGCGCAAGTGTGATTTGTGAAAATAAGAATAAAGACCCCAGTGAGATCAAAATGCAGGACAAGCGAATTTTTTTTAAAGACATATCTCACCTATTTTTTATTAAATTAGACTCAAAAAATGAGCTCATTCCCCTCAAAATAACAGATAATTACAGAATAATAAAAAAATGGAGACAAAATGACAAATTCCAATGGACTGTTAGACGCATTATTGCTTGTAATGAAATGGCCTCGTTTGAGTGCTTTTCTCACGACGACTCTAATGGTACTTCAAATACCCAATGCATTATCTGAGGTTGTTATACAAAAAGATTATCCCAATAAGCCTATTCGTATGGTAGTTCCCTATGTCGCTGGTGGTCCTATGGATTTTATTGGAAGGACGCTTGATAAAAAGCTCACCTCCACGCTTGGGCAGCCTTTTATTATTGATAATCGGGCTGGGGCGGGTGGTGCTATTGGCACAGATATTGTGACTAAATCAGCGCCAGATGGTTATACGATGCTTAACACATCGTCTAGCCATGCTTCTCTAGCGATTGTTTCCAAGTCACTTACTTTTGATCCAATTAAAGATTTGACTCCTATTACATTAGTTGCTAATAGTGTTGGATTTATTATTGCGGCAAGGCCAGATTTGCCAGCAAAAAACCTGCAAGAATTCATCGCTGATGCCAAATTACATCCCAATCAGTACAACTATGGTTCAGGCGGCATTGGGAATGTAATGCACTTTGCTGCGGAATCTTTCAGTTTGAGTGCTGGTATTCAGATGACCCACGTCCCCTTTAAAGGAGTTGGTCAAGCTTTGACAGAATTATTGGCTGGGCGTATTGATATTTTCACAGGTCCTGCAACTGCAGTCCTGCCTTATATTAAAACTGGAAAATTAAAAGCCTTAGCGATCACTGCAAATAAACGCTGGAGTGAATTACCTGAAGTACCAACAACTACAGAAGCCGGAGTAAAAGGCTTTGTATATATTCCGTGGTATGGCTTTTGGTTTCCGGCAGGAACACCGAAGGAGTATGTATACAAAATGAGGAATGAAATCGCCAAAGCGCTCGATGACCCTGAAGTCAAAAAGTCATTTGCAGATCAAGGATTCGTTACTGTCGGATCTACACCTGAAGAATTTGCTAAGGTCATTGTTGATGAAATTGAGGCCAATAAAAAATTAGCTACAAAAGTTGATTTTTCTCCACGTTGATATAAAAAGGAAAGAATAATAAGATGTCGCAGCCGTTAGAAGGAATTAAGGTATTAGAGTTAGGTAATTTTATTGCTGGCCCATTTTGTGGGATGCTTCTTGGGGATATGGGTGCTGAAGTTATTAAAATTGAGCGTCCAGCTAGGGGGGATCAGACCCGTGCGATGCCACCCATTATTAATGGTGAGAGTGCAAGTTTTGCAGCGCTCAACCGAAATAAACGTAGTTTAGTTTTGGATCTTAAGCAAGTGCAAGCTCGAGATATTGTTTTAGATTTGGCGAAACAATCGGATGTCTTTTTAGAAAATAATCGTCCTGGAGTATTGGCTTCACTTGGGCTGGGGCCAGAAGATGTCAGAAAAGTCAATCCCAAAATTGTTTATGTCTCAGCATCAGGATTTGGGCAAACAGGACCCTATAAAAAAAGGGCGGGAGTTAATTTGATTGTTGAGGCATTTTCTGGGACTCTATCTGTTACCGGTAAGCAAGGAGAGATGCCGATACGACCGGGCATACAAACTGCTGATATTTTTGGGGCTCTGTTTACGACTTATGCGGTATTAACGGGATTGATTAGTGTTTTACGAGATCGGGGCGGTCGAGTTGCCGATGTTTCTCTTGTTGAAGCCTCAATAGCGGCAGCGGCATGGGAGACGGCCAGCTTTTTAGCTACTGGAGAGGTGCCAGAGCGACTTGGAGATCAACACCGACTCAATGCACCATATCAATTGTTTGAAACAGTTGATAAACAGTACATTGCGATTGGAACTCCGAACGATGAGTTATTCAAACGGTTGATGGAAACCATTGGTGTTGGTCATGAAATCAATAATCCAAAATTTGCGAGTTATGTATTAAGAAAAGACAATGAGAAAGATTTGTTAGAGGCTATTACACCTGCAATTCAGAGTAAAAAGCTTGTCGATATAGAACTAGCTTTGATGAAGGTTGGGGTGCCATGTGCTCGGATGAATAATATCAAAGAGGTTTTTGAAGATCCACACATTATTGATCGTAAAGTTGCCGTTGATGTTGTTCATCCGGTGATGGGAAAAATGAAGGCTGTCAGAAACCCGGTACTTTTTGATGACAATAGTCCGTCGATTCGTAGGCACGCACCGCTTTTAGGCGAGCATTCAAAAGAAATACTGTTGGGCTTAGGAAAGACAGAAGAAGAAATTAACCAACTGGCACAAAAAGGTGTTGTACTGTTGGGTTGAATCATATGTTTAAAGATTAAAAAAGGAAAATCAATGAGAGTTTGGAGATCACTATTATTTGTTGTTGGTAATCAGCGGCGTATGTTGGATAAGGTCACTGAATTACCTGCGGACGGTTTTTTATTTGATTTGGAAGATACGATAACTCCCGAAGAAAAGCCTTTAGCAAGAGATATGATTAAAGAATATATTCCCAAAGTGGTGGGTGAAAGAAGTTGGATACGCGTTAATTCCGTCCCTAGCGGTTTCTTAGAAGCTGATTTGGAATATTTTGTTGGCACTAAGGGTTTAGCTGGCTTTGTGGTGCCAAAGATGGACTCTGAGCAAGATGTTTTAACGGTTGATCGTATGATGAATCAGATTGAAACAAAACGTGGCTTAACGCCAGGTAGCACTCCAATTATTGTCATGATAGAAAGTGCCAATGGTGTTCTTGATTCTAGGCCAGTGATGATGGCTGCTAAGCGCATTGAGTCTATGGTTTATGGTGGTGGTGAAGATGGTGATATGAATGTATCACTTGGCGCAACGTGGACGAGTGAAGGTCCTGAAATGATGTTTGTGCGTCAGTTTTCACTTGTCTCTGCTCGCGCGGCTGGTTTTGAGTGTCCACTAGATGGCGTATTTGCCAATGTTCGGGACCCCGAGGGATTTAGAAAAGACACCGAACTTTCTAGGCGTTTGGGTTATCGTGGGCGAACTGCAATTCATCCTAACCAGATTGAAGATTGCAACAAAATTTATACGCCAACCCCTGTGCAAGTTGACTACTACACACGCGTTGTGGATGCTTTTAATGAGGCTCTCAAAAGAGGGGTTGCGAGTATTACGGTTGACGGTAAGTTGGTTGACTTTGCAATGGCCAAAACTGCCCAGCGTTTGCTTGATCATATGCAAGCCATTAAAGAATTAGACAAACTTCACCATTAAGAAAAAGGAAATCACATGATTCAACTGGGTATTGTTGGTTTGGGGCGTTGGGGTCAAAATCTCGTTAATTCTGTACAAAACAAAAGTACAGATGTTAAGTTTATAAAAGGTTGCGTTAGGAATACGGATAAAGTTTCTGAATTTGGCAAGGCTGTTGGGATTGAGTTGACATCTCGTTATGAAGATTTAATTGAAGATCCAAGGATTGATGGGATTGTTCTTGCGACACCCCACACATTGCATGTTCCTCAAATTGTTGCTGCAGCACAAGCTGGCAAAGGAATTCTTTGTGAAAAACCACTGGCACTGACTAAAGCTGAGGCACAAATTGCGATTGATGCTTGTCAAAAAGCTGGGGTTATATTGGGGGTTGGGCATGACAAACGTTTTTGGCCTGCCACTTTAGAACTTAAAAAAATTGTAGAGAGCAAAGTTTTAGGTGAATTGCT
Source organism: uncultured beta proteobacterium (assembly GCA_903821995.1). Lineage (GTDB taxonomy): Bacteria > Pseudomonadota > Gammaproteobacteria > Burkholderiales > Burkholderiaceae > Polynucleobacter. The sequence continues at coordinate 69,875 of CAIJNI010000075.1, read as the reverse complement.
TCATATTGAAGGAAACTTCTCAAATGAAAATTCTAAAATAACTCCAAGTGGTTGGCGTCAAGACAAAGAGAATGTCCCAGGGGCTACTTTGACAGCCACAGGGATTCATGTGGTTGATACGTTTACTAATATGATGGGTCCAATTTCAAAAGTATCTGGCTTCTTTCATGATAGAAAAGGTCAGGAGACCATGGATTCCATGGCTATGACTTTTCAATTTAAATCAGGTGCAACAGGCGTTTTATCTTCAGTAAGGCCGACTCCTGTGTTTTGGAGAATTCATGTCTTTGGTAATAAAGGTTCAGCAGAGGCACATGGGGCGAACGTGCTTAATTTACAAATGAGTGGTAAGCCCTTAGAGACAATTCGTTTTGAGCCACGTGATGCACTGAAATTTCAATTAGAAGTATTTGCACATGCTTTAGCGAATAAAAAACCATATCCGATTAGCTTTGAGGAAATTCTACAAACAGTTGAAGCTTTCGAAGCAGCAGCTCGTGCAATAGATACACAAACCACTGTTTCGATATAAAGCTTACAAAAGACGATTAAAGATTACGAATCTTTAATAGTTTTGAGGCATTATCCCCTAAAATCGCTGCCTTTTGGGCATTGGTTAAGGGGGTACTCATCACATGTTCAATCGGATACTCTTCCCAAGGAATTGGGCTATCTGTTCCGACAACGACTTGGCTTGCTCCTACCTGTGCGACAAGGTGACGAAGTGCTTCTGGAGTAAATACGAGAGCATCAAAAAAGATTTGATTGAGGTACTCTGTTGGTTTTTTCTTAAGCACGATATCTGGATTGCAGTTTGCAGGAGAAATGAAACAAGAGTGATCCATACGTGGTGCATAAGAGCCTAAAAATCCACCACCGTGTGCGGCGATAACTTTTAAGTTCGGGAACTTATCAAACACACCTTCATAAATTAAATGTTGAAGGGCGATTGTTGTATCGAGTGGGTTACCGATAGTATTCGTCATCCAGCCATTACCTTTTAACCTTGCAGCTAGCGGTGGCGTTCCTTGTGGGTGAATAAACAATGTTGCGCCGAGCTCTTCAACTTTAGCCCAGATCGGATGAAATCTAGGATCGGCATGTTCGACACCAGCTACGTTTGCTTGAATTGTTGCACCTTTAAAGCAAGGATTTTTCATTGCTTCTTCAAGTTGTTGGATCGCAAGGTCAGGGAACTGAGTTGCGATACATGCAAAAGCGCTAAAGCGTTTTGGATAGGCTGCGCATACTTGAGCTAAATTACGGTTATTAATTTCACAGACTTTAGTTGCTGTTTCTCGGTCCATGGTGTACCAGAAATTATTAATAGACAACACTTCCATATCGACGCCTTTTGCGTCCATATTTTCAATTCGTGATTTGAGTGCAGCATCATCACTGACGGGGATGTAATGATTTGGCCCACCTTTTACTGCTGCATTTAAATTGGCATTAGCGGGTAACAGTGCAATGGCTTCTGGAAAGAAGCAATGGGCATGAGTATCGATGACGGGGATACGTCGACCATTAATGATCACAGGCTTATGTTTTGTTCCTGCGAGTGGGTGCCTATGACTGAGTGACTTATCATTACCAGCATCTTTAAGTGCAGGGTCATTTTTACCCGGCGCGTATTGTGCTTTGGCATCTAAGATACAGCAACTACAGAATGTTATGCCAGTAGCTGCTACTTTTTTCATGAAAAGCCGACGTGAACCCATGAGGTCTCCTTTGTTTGTATTAAATGGATAGATTTCTAAGAATCTTTAAATCAATAACAGTCTAAACTAAATCAATTCTCGTTGCGATAAAGACCAACCCTAAGTTGACTAAAATGCTGCAATGCCAGTCATAGCTCTACCTAGAATCAAGGCGTGAATATCATGGGTTCCTTCATAGGTATTGACGACCTCTAGGTTAACCACATGCCGAATAACGCCATACTCATCAGAAATTCCGTTACCACCATGCATGTCGCGGGCCATTCTTGCGATATCGAGTGATTTGCCGGTTGAATTTCTTTTGAGGATAGATGTGATTTCTGGTGAAGCGATGCCTTCATCCTTCATGCGTCCTAGACGAAGACAACCTTGGAGTCCGAGTGTAATTTCAGTTTGCATATCAGCTAACTTTTTCTGAATTAATTGATTGGCTGCGAGTGGTTTACCAAACTGCTTCCTATCGAGGGTATATTGGCGGGCGGCCATCCAGCAAAACTCAGCAGCCCCTAGGGCGCCCCAAGCAATGCCATATCTAGCTGAATTTAGGCAGGTAAAGGGTCCTTTTAGCCCGGATACACCTGGTAATTCATTCTCTGCGGGGACAAAGACATTATCCATTACTATTTCACCTGTAATGGAAGTTCTTAGACCTACTTTACCTTCTATTTTAGGGGCTGAGAGGCCTTTCATACCCTTTTCGAGTATGAAGCCACGAATTTGCATATCATCGTTCTTTGCCCACACCACAAAAACATCTGCGATGGGGGAGTTGCTGATCCACATTTTTGAACCTGTCAGGCTAAACCCACCGGGTACGCTTTTAGCACGACTCAGCATTCCGCCCGCATCTGATCCATGATCAGGCTCAGTTAGACCAAAGCATCCAATCCACTCACCTGAAGCAAGTTTAGGTAAATACTTTTGTTTTTGAGCTTCGCTACCAAATTCAAAGATAGGAAGCATCACTAAGGAAGATTGCACGCTGACCATCGAGCGATAGCCAGAATCGACTCTCTCGATTTCTCGTGCAATCAATCCGTAAGAAACATAATTCAAACCACCTCCACCGTATTCGGTAGGAATGCTAGTTCCAAGTAGACCCATGGCCCCGAATTCTTTAAAAATTTTAGCGTCCGCATATCCAGCTCTAAAGTCCTCTTTAACTCTAGGCATCAGTTTGCCTTGACAGAAGTTCGCGGCAGCATCCCTAATCATTCGTTCATCATCAGTTAACTGTTGCTCTAAAAGAAAAGGGTCATTCCATTGAAATTGCATTTTTGTCGACATAATAGGGATTAAATTATTTGATACACAGTTAGGGTTGCTAGAAATATGTAAAAATCTAGTTTGATTAGTTTAGACCAAAACTCGATAAGTCCTTATTCTGGAGCAAAATATGACATCAGTTTCACAAGCAACCTCAAACGCATCAAATGCTGTTCCAGAGATTCTCAAAAACTTAAGTATTCCAGTTATAGGGGCGCCACTCTTTATTATTTCACAACCCGATTTAGTCATTGCTCAATGTAAGGCCGGCATTGTAGGATCTTTTCCAGCTCTTAATGCACGCCCTAAAGAAATCTTAGATGAATGGTTGACAAGAATTACGAGCGAGCTTAAGCAAGCTAAATTAGATGATCCAAGCGCAAATATTGCACCATTTGCGGTGAACCAAATTGTGCATACATCGAATGATCGTTTGGTGCATGATTTAACCTTGTGTGTAAAACACCAAGTCCCTATTATTATTACAAGTCTTCGTGCGCCTGGAGAGGTTGTGCAGGCTGTTCATAGTTACGGAGGCTTAGTCTTTCATGATGTGATCAGTGTACGTCATGCACAAAAAGCATTAGAGATGGGGGTCGACGGATTAATTTTGGTTTGTGCTGGAGCGGGGGGGCATGCTGGCTTGATGAGTCCATTTGCACTTGTGACAGAGATTAGAAAATTTTACAATGGCCCTTTAATATTATCTGGAGCAATGTCAAGGGGCGAGCATGTCCTAGCTGCTCAGGCAATGGGCGCTAACTTTGCGTACATGGGAACCCGATTTATAGCGTCGAGCGAAGCTTTTGCAAGTCAAGAATATAAAGATAGCTTGGTTCAAAGTCATGCTGGAGACATTATCTACTCAAATTTATTTACAGGTATTCACGGTAACTATTTAAAGTCGAGCGTCATTGCTGCGGGACTAGATCCCGAAAATCTTCCAGAAGCAGATAAAACTAAAATGGATTTTGGTAGTGCCCATGCGAAGGCATGGAAAGATATTTGGGGGGCAGGTCAAAGCGTTTCTGGGATCGATGAAGTGATGGCGGTTCAGGATATTGTGAATAAGATGAAGCTCGAATATGCACAGGCAAAGCAGGCGCTTTAGTCTTGATGCTGTCAACATGAAAATGGCATCAGGAGTTAGTATATATCCATCATTTAAATGGAATAGATAGGGAGCAACAAAGAACATGAGCACCACGACTTCTTCAGAGAAAATTCGTTCCTATCGTTATTACGACATTATTGTTGCAGCTTTTGTGACGGTCTTACTGTGTTCTAATTTAATTGGGGCAGGTAAAGCAGCTGAAATCCAGTTACCTTTTTTTGGAACGGTGATATTTGGCGCAGGGATTTTATTCTTCCCAATTTCTTATGCTTTTGGTGATATTTTGACAGAGGTATATGGTTATGCTTACGATCGGCGTGCGGTTTGGTGCGGCTTTGGCGCGTTAACCTTTGCAGCAATTATGTCCCAAATCGTAATTCATCTCACACCCGCACCTGGAGACTACAACTCACATTTGCAAGAGGGTTTAGTGAGTGTTTTTGGAAATACGTGGCGAATTGTTATTGGTTCAATGCTAGCATTTTGGTGTGGTAGTCTTACGAACTCATTCGTACTGGCAAAACTTAAAATATTGACGCAAGGTAAACATCTTTGGGTTCGAGTGATTGGCTCAACCGCCGTTGGAGAACTTGTTGATTCATCTCTTTTTTATATGTTGGCATTTTATGGTGTTTGGCCGATTCAGCAAGTGATTGAAGTGGCCTTTGTGCAATACATTCTTAAAACAACTTGGGAAATTTTAGCTGTGCCACTGACCTACAAAATTGTGGCTTTTTTAAAAGAAAAAGAATCTGTAGATCACTATGATTTAGGCACAAACTTTAATCCATTTAAAGTCAAAATACCTCATTAATCCTCAGAGCTTTCTAAGAGGTGATTACCATGCCCCTGTTGGGCAAGAATATCTGAAAGAAGTGGCAGTGATTCGTTAAGTGCCTCTTTGAGTTTCCATGGAGGGTTTATGATAAACATGCCGCTTGCTGTAAGACCACTGTCATCATTAATATCTTTGACGCGTAGTTCTGCTCTAAGCCAAGATAATGGAGGAGTTTTTTCAGATCGTGAGCAGAGTTTTATAAGTTTATTCGGCAATTCTAGGGCGTCATTGCGGCTTAGGCAGGGATACCAAATGATGTAAACACCTGTTGCGAATCGTTTGAGTCCTTCTTCAAGAGCAGTGAGTACCTTAAAGTAATCCGATTTATCCTCATAGGATGGATCCATGAGAATCAATCCACGACGGGAGGGTGGTGGTAAAAATGCTTTTAATCCACTAAAGCCATCTTGCATTAAAACTTGGATATCAAGTTTAGTCGTATTTAATGATTTGATTTCATCATTCAGAATCGGAAAGTCTGTTGGATGGAGTTCAAATAAACGCAACTTATCTTGAGGGCGAAGGCTTTCTAGAAGTAATGACGGTGAGCCGGGATAAACTGAAATTTGTTTAGGGTCATTGTTCCATGAATGAATACGATCAAGGTAATTTTTAATTGTAGGTGGTAGGGAGCTAACCTCATGTTTGAGAAGTTTAAAAATACCTTCTACAGATTCATCGCTGACAGTTGCGTAGCCAGTGCTTAGATCATATAGACCTGCACCGGCATGACTATCTAGAAACATTAAACCACCTGCTTTTTGTTGGAGGAGTTCAATACATTCAAGAAGAATCATGTGCTTTAGAACATCAGCATGATTGCCGGCATGAAATACGTGTCGGTAACTAAACATGACGATTGAATAAAGACTTTTTTGCAACCATGAGCCAGGTCAAGAAGATGATGAATGCAAGCCCATACTGCACGGGTTGATTCATTTGAAAATCCAGTGCATTTGATGTTAAGAAATACATGCATAGGACGCTGCTCAAGAGAATAATTTTACTTGGCCACTGATTGAGTTCAAAAAAAGATACCTTAATTAAAGTTGATGTATAGGCGCCTAATAAACCACAAATCATACCAAGAGTAGCGCCAATAAAAACATCAGAAGGCCAGTGTGATCCAGTGGCAATGCGAGATAAGCCTGTAGCTGCGGCAAGAATAAATAACCACATTAATTGAGGTCGACGTTGTCTTGGTGCCGCAAAGAAAATCGCTGTTGCAATTGCAAATGCGGTCATTGTATGACCTGAGGGCATTGCAGAATGAAGCAAAGGTTGATCGACAATATGGATAGCACTTTGATTGAGAATTGCTGCGGGTCGTGGCGTGTCAAAAAAAGCTTTTGCGATTGGGGAACATATTCCTGCAAAAAGTCCAGAAATCAAGGCTGAAAATAGAGTTCGAGGTGCAAAAATGAGTAGGGGAAGGGCTAAGGCGAATAATGACCAGCCATTACCAAGAAGAGATAGGCTAGTCCAAAAAATATCTGTGAATTTCATGGCCCATTGATTTATTAAAAAGAACCACTTGATATCCATATCAAGGTAGGAGTCAATACACCACAGGCTAAAAGGAAAAAACGGAAGTATCCATACCAACTTTGAAATCCTGTAATCCTTATTACTGGCTTGGCTCATCTTTTGGATCATATTTTCAAACCTTTGATGGATGATCAGTTATTTGTTGTTTAGAGAGTTGTTTTTCGATGGCGCTAAGAACTTGCTCTACTGAGATAGCTTGCATACAAACATTATTTGAACAAGGAGTTTTTCTATGGTTACCTGCGCTAACGCAAGGGGAGCAGGCAAGACCAGCAAAGATGGGGATTGAGTTGCCCAGTGAGCCATATAAGGCAGGTGTCTCTGGACCAAATAGAACAACAGTTGGTAGAGGGGTGACTGCTGAAAAATGACCTGGCCCTGAATCATTGGTGACCATGACATCACTTAGGGTGTAGAGGGCGGGTAATTCAGAGAAGCTGACTTGTCCCGCAAAATTAATGACTCTAGTAGTCAGTGCCATTTCTTTTACTTTTTCGGCGTACGCTAACTCATCTTTAGAGCCAGTGATATAAATTAAAGCTTCTGGCCAACGAGAAGCTAATTTAGTAATTAATTCCGAAAAACGTTCAGGTGCCCAACGACGTTGTGGGAGAAGATCGCTGGCATTTGGATTGACTAGAATAATTTGTTGATTAGGATGATTGATTCCTAAATGATTAATTCCAGCAGCTTGCGCTAATTGCTCTAATTTACGTGTGACCGTTTCTAATTGTTCTAAAGAAACTTTTGCTTGAGCAAGTTTGAAAAGATCATCAGAAAAAGCCACTTTACTAAAAGGTATTTCAGACTCATTTGCAAAAGCGGCATGAACTAAGGCCATAAAGTTTCTTGATATATGAAGATGAGGGTTGTAATGTACTTCGTGGGTGAGGAGTTTTCCGCGCCACAAACCCTCTCCATGAAAAATATAGTAGCCCACGCGACGGCTTGCACCAGAACAACCTGTTAGAAGGGCTGTAAATCGTGAAAACAACTCTAGATCAATTACAGTATCGATATTTAGGCGATGTATTTTAAAGAGTACTGAAAGAGTTGACTTGATTAAAGTAAATAGACCCGATGCATCAATTGTCAAAATACGTTCTTCGGGCACGGTTTGAAGTAGTGACAAACTTGCTGCATTATTTTTAAATATTAAAAAGAAAATCTCAGCTCCACGTTTTATGGTTTCGCGCATTGCGGGATCAACAATGATGGCGCTCCCCATTTCAGAAAGTTCGATGAATAGTATTTTTTTGGGTTGAGCAGGGACAACGAAGAAGAGATTACGGATCTTATCGTATAGGAACACGAGTGGGGTTAACAGCAGACATAAAGGCACCCCGATGAGGTGGTCAATACGTCGCATGGTATCAACGCGAATTGTCATAGTCGATATTATGACAGGTGACTGCCTTTACGGTCATGAATTAAAAAGGGTAGGCCAGGTAGATAAGCGATCAGGGTAATTAGACCGTACAAAATAGAAGATAGTACGACTAAAGACGAGTCAAGGCCCCACAATCCCAGGATACTAACTAAGGATGTTTCACGCACTCCCCATCCGGAAATGCTTAGCGGGAGGATGAGTAACAGACCGAGGGCAGGAATACCTATTAAGAGGGCTTCTATGGGGGGATTAACCCCACAACTTTTAAGGCAAGCCCAAAAAGCAGCTAGGGTCAAAAAATGAATAGCAGTAGCAAGCGGGAGTTGTATTAGATAGAATGGAAATCCCCAAGACTTTTTTAAAGCGAAGTCTATATTTCTGACACCTATCTTAGAGAGTAGCCGGTGGATATGATCTTTACTCCAAGGCCAATAGATCGATATAGCCAGAAAAGTTGAACCAAGCAGCATGAAGCATAAGCTTATTTTCCCAAAAAGAGGAACCCATGTGCCGAGTAATGATCCACCTATAACAAGTCCGATACCCCCCAAAAGACAGTTCCCAGCAAATCCTAGGGATCGGTCTATGGCTACGATAAAAAAAGATTTTTGTAGAGTTTGCGTTGAGTTTTTTTGTGCGACTATACCGCGGTAAGCATCGCCGCCAATAGTCGTGGGAAGTCCTTGATTAATTAATCCTCCGCAAAAATAGAGTTTAATAAACTGATGCAGTGGTTGATTAAATTCTCCCGCACGCATTAATAGGCCCCATCTACATCCTGATAGGCCATTACAGACCCAGATCAAAATTAATGATAGGCTAAGCCAGTAAGGGTTAAGCAGGGGGATGGCCTCAAGAATACTTAGCCAATTGATTTTAGAAAAAGCAAAAATCAACAGGAGAATTGAAAACAAAATTTTTAAGAATGGGGTTAATTTCTTTAAATTTTGTTTTAAAAAACTTCGATTAGCTTCAATCATTTATTTTCTCGGGATGAATTTGACCCCAATCTTTACACACATAAAAGTCAAATTGAGAAATCGCTCTATCTGACCTTTTAACAGGCATTGAATCAATCTTATCGCATGAGCTAAATTGATTTTTTTGAATTGGAAGTTCATAAGTCATTTGTGACCATTGTAATAAAACAGCATCTTCTCCTTCGGGCATTTTCCCAAACCAAATATCAAATTGATCACGTCGATCATCCAAAATATGAACGGACTTTGATTGTGTATACCAGGCAAGTCGGCTTCCCATGGTCCAGTTTTGAGTGACGATATGAGGGATATTTTTTTCGATAGCTATTTGATTTAATTTCTCTCCAGCCAGGTCCCAACCGTATAAATCAGCAATAGGATTTTTTTGGCCTAATGGATCTTTCATGCTGACACCAGGAAGACCACCAGATGCTAGGAGAAAAAATCCTATGGCAATGAGACTGAGTTGGAGAAAGATCATCGTGGTGATCCAGAATTTTCTACCCACAAACCATGCATTTGCTAGACCAATGGCACAGATAGGAGTAATGGCGATCCAAGCAGGTGATGTCCAGTGAGGTAGGCTCCCACCGCCTCCTGACATTACTGCAAAGATGAGAAATGGGATGACAGAAAATGAGAATAACCCGATGGGTGGGCTGAGGTATCTTCTAAACACCCATGTAAGTCCTAAAAGATTGAGTAGGCCATAACAGGCTAGTTGGGTTAGTAAAAAATTGCCTATGCGGCGAAACTTCCATTCACCACCGGCACCATGACCTAATTGATATTTAAAAGAGATCCAATCATGGTTCATATTCCAATATAAGACTGGAGTAATAAGGGTAATTGCGATCAATAAGCATAACCACAAACCTGGGCGACTAAATATTTTTAGCCCATGCCACTGAAGAAGACAAATCAGGACACCAAGGGCAAAAAACAAAGAAGTATATTTGGATAGTCCTGCTAATCCTAGAATGACGCCTAGGCTAATCCAGAGCTGGATATCTCGGGGATATCGTTGATCGAGTGCATTGTGGATTGAGATCGTTAGGAGCATCATGCACGGCACAAGAACCAAAAGTAAGGTGTCAGGTAATAAGCCTACTGCGAGAACATGTAGGATGGGAGTTGTCAGAATAAGTAATGCGGTCCACCAATGGGCCGAGCGAAGGCTATGGTAATGAGATGAAGAAAGAAAGCTTGCAATGATCACCTTGGTGAGGTGCATCGATAGTAAGACGCTAAGTAACCACAATAATTCAGGCACGAGTCTAATCAAACCAACGGGCCAATGTCCTTTGGCGGGAATGATTTGTAACCATCCAACCATTGGAGGGTGATCAAAATAACTCCAGTCTGGGTAAAGACCATAGAGGGCGTAATGAGCTTCATCGACAGATAAGCCGAGCATAAATCCATAAACGATATGAATGATCATTCCTAGAAATAGCAAATTGAGTGTGAACTTTAGCCAGGGAGTTTGAAAGTTCATCAGTTATTTACTCGATATGAGGTTGATCGTGATTATCTAAAAAACCTGAAGATCTGTAGGTTAGGACGAGTGTGTCGCGCCATGAATTTTCAGGGTGGTTTCGATCTTCTGGTTGAATGGGTGTGGTTTCATGAATCACTTTAGTATCATCGAGTAATAGTAAGGTCCATGGACTTGTTAGTGTAAAACGCTGTCCTTGCGGTCCTGTGGCATCAAAGACTCGGGATTCCCCGCCAGTAATTTTATGGCGTTGTACCATTAGAACAGCCACAAAATCAACGCCATCACGGTGAGCACCTTCTGGCGTTGGGCGACCAATACCATTTGCGGTATCTATTCTGAATTGATGGACTTCTACAAACCAAGTCGGTTGATTTCTTTGATGAACTTCATTGAATAACTTTCCAAGTTGTAGGATTAAGTTTCGTACAGCGAGGCTGCTTAAAAAATCAGTTTCACAGGGTTCGAACCAACGATTGATTCCACCATGTAGTGCATTGTAAGAGAGAGGTTGCCAATGAGGTCGATAGGGAGTGATTTGAATTTGGCTCTCTTGCACGATCAAACTGGCATGGCGTCGTTTACGGTATTTGCCTCCATCTTTGAGATATTCGTCGGGGGCTAAATCACTCCATGAGCGCTCAATGGCTTGCCAATCATTAAGTTCATGCAAAGTTAATTGTGAGAAATCATGTGGAGAAAGTAGGGCGAAACCCGAATCTCGCAAGGCTTGAGATGCTTGCGAAAGGTTGATAAAAGGAGGTTTAAATGAGTTAGTTGAGTTCAAGTGGACTATTTTACTTCTAAGCAGCACATGACAGGTTGGAGTTATAGAAGGTTATTGAGGGGGATTGGGTCTTTATTTATGTAATTGATTCAATATCGTGAGTGTTCGTGCCGTAAAAGGTACATGTTCAGGCTTAATTCATACGCAAAAGCTTCTTTTTATCTTCTTAAGATCCTATTTGTCACATTGCTTCTTCAAAATGAAGTTTTTGCATTTGTGCCTGAAGATGCTCAGACCCGTTTTACAGCAATCTCAAATCGCTTAAATGAACAACGTTCTCATAAACGCTTTAGCTTGAAGTTGCAGGAAACTGGTGAGATCGCATCTACGTTTGTTTTTGATCAAAGCCATGGCTTAGTTAGAGTATCCAATTTCCCCATGAAAGTATGTGAAATTCATATTAATTATGCAATTTTTGATAAATATGAGCTTAGTGATGATGCTCTAGCAGTGGTGATAGGGCATGAGATGGGACATTGTGAACTAGAGAAGTCTAATTTAGGGTTTTCCCCACTCAACTACTCTGAGAAAAATTGGGTGAAAGAATACTCAGCTGACAATTACGGGATAAAGCTATCGAATGCGATTGGATTTGATGGTGTCAAAGGATTTGAGGAGTTGTCTAAAGTCATAGAAATTCGGGAATCAACTACCCATCCCAGCATGGCGCAAAGGGTCAAGGCTTTGAAAACAGGTGAAGTCTATATCAGACGCTCTATCAAGGTTAGAGAATAATCATTGAATCTTGGCTAAATAGCTTCAATTTGCGATTTGCGTTGTATCCATTTAAATAATCTCCAGCCCAAAAGAGCGGCCAAAATAGCGATATAAATTTTCACCGTCCCAAAATTATTTTTTCCCGCTTTATGAACCCAATAATGAAGGGGTACAAGAATCGCAATCAAATAAACCAATTGATGTAGTTTGGCCCAATTTCTGCCTAAACGGCGCTGCATTTTTTTTGTGGAAGTCGCAGCCAGCGGAATTAGAAGAATAAATGCGGCAAGGCCTAGAGTAATGAACGTACGTTTATAGAAGTCTTGATAAATGGCGTTTAAATCAAGACCATTATCGATCACTGACCAAATCAGAAAATGAAGTAGTGCATAGAAAAAGCAAAAAAGTCCGAACATCCTTCGTAATGGCAGTAGCCAATTCCATTGGGTTAATTGACGAACTGGTGTGACGGACAAAGTAATACAAAGCATCACAATTCCCCAAGTGCCAGTCGAGCGTGTGATGAACTCAATGGGGTTTGCTGTTAGTTCATGATTAAATCCCAACCAGACTAAGCGGCAGATTGGGATACTGCAGAGAAGAAAAACAAGCGGTTTTACCCAAGTCTTAAAAGTTTTTACGAAGGTCCATGCCGGCATAAAGTGACGCGACTTGGTCGGCGTATCCGTTAAACATTAAAGTCTTTTGTTTGGGTGCGAAAAATCCTTTTGGATCACCAATGCGTCGCTCTGAAGCCTGGGACCAGCGGGGATGATCTACTTCAGGGTTGACGTTGGAATAAAAACCATACTCATTCGGGGCAGAAACATTCCAGCTATTAAGAGGTTGTTTTTCAACTAAACGAATTTTAACAATTGACTTCGCACTTTTAAAACCATACTTCCAGGGGACTACTAAACGCACTGGGGCACCATTTTGCTTTGGCAGGACCTCGCCGTAAAGACCTAAAGTTAAAAGTGTTAGGGGGTGATTAGCTTCATCTAAGCGCAGGCCTTCAACATAGGGCCAATTTAAGACTGAATTATTAACGCCAGGCATTTGTTTTTTATCTGCGAGGGAGACAAATTCCACAAATTTAGCAGAACCTTGGGGATCAACTGCTTTTAAAAGAGTGGACAGAGAATAGCCAACCCATGGGATGACCATTGACCATCCTTCGACACATCGAAGGCGATAAACTCGCTCTTCTAAAGGTGCAAGTTTTAATAGTTCTTCAACCCCGAATACTTTAGGTTTATTAACTAAGCCTTCAACTGAGAGCTTCCATCCCGTTGTTTCTAAAGTTTTGGCAAAAACAGCGGGATCAGTTTTTTCTAGGCCAAATTCATAAAAATTATTGTATCCAGTAATATCTTCTAAAGAAGTTGACTTTTCCATGACTGAATATCGAGGGTTTTGAATAGTGACCAGTTTTGTGCTCGAATTAGCAGCAAAAACATCACGTGAAAACCAAGGCATTAAAGAACTTCCTAAGGCGCCACTTGCAGCTACCTGGAGGATTTTTCGACGTTCTTCAAAGACGATGCGTGGGGTAATTTCGCTGGGAAGGATTTGGGCAATTTTTCTCATCAGTAAATATTACGCTTTTTTTACCATTTCAGTTAATTTTCAAAAAAATGCTCAGAAATTCGACTTTTTTCTTAAGAGCGTAAAATCATGGGTGAATTAACCCACCTAGTCTTTAATTTTATGATTTAACTAACACGAGTTTTTATCCTATGAGCATACTATTTTCGCAATATCATTTTCCAGCCCCAAACGGTGGGATCGATTTAGACAACCGACTCATCGTGGCACCAATGTGTCAATATTCAAGTATTGATGGGGTAGCTAATGATTGGCATTTAACCCATTGGACTAATCTCATGAATAGTGGAGCGGGTGCATTCATTATTGAGGCGACTGCAGTGACAGAAGAAGGGCGGATTACTCCATATTGTTTAGGAATCTATAACGATGCTACTGCTATTGCGATTAAAGATATCTTAGCCCGTGCCAGATTGCAATCTGCGCCTATTAAAGTTGGTATTCAGCTCGCACATGCTGGGCGTAAGAGTTCTAGTCACACCCCATGGGATGGCGGTGCATTAATTCCTCCGAATGAGGATATGGGATGGCAAACGCTCGCACCATCAGAGGTTCCGCATAATCCGAAAGAACCTGCGCCAGAGTCTATTGATGCGGCTGGCTTGCTTAGAATCAAACAAGGTTTTGTGGATGCCGCAAGACGCTCGCATGAAGCTGGGTTTTATTTTATAGAAATCCATGCGGCCCATGGGTATTTAATACATCAATTTTTATCTCCGCTAGCCAACAAAAGAACTGATGAATATGGTGGAAGTTTAGAAAATAGGATGCGTTATCCATTAGAAGTCTTAGCAGCCATTCGTGAAGTATATGAGGGCGTATTGGGTGTGCGAATTTCAGCAACAGATTGGGCTGAGGGTGGATGGGATCTTGAACAATGCTTAGTGTTTTGTGAAAAACTCAAAGCACTCAACATTTCTTATATTCATGTCTCCTCTGGCGGTGTTGCACATGATCAAAAGATTGCAATAGGGCCTGGTTATCAAGTTTCTTTTGCTAAAAAAGTGAAAGAGCTTATTGGGTTGCCAACGATTGCGGTGGGTTTAATTACTGAGCCACAGCAAGCTGAGACTATTTTGCAAAATCAAGAGGCTGATTGTATTGCGCTTGCAAGAGCATTTCTCTATCAGCCACGCTGGGGTTGGCAAGCTGCAGCTGTTCTTGATGGTCAAGTTTTTGCAGCTAAACAATACTGGAGGTGTTTACCTCGCGAGCATCAAAATGTATTTAAATCAATCAAAATTGGCCAGCGTTAATTCATACTATGGTTGATGTTTTAGTGATTGGTGGTGGTAATTCCGCGTTATGTGCTGCGATTATGGCACGTGAAGCCGGAGCTTCTGTGCTACTTCTAGAATCAGCGCCTAAAGAATGGCGCGGTGGAAATTCTGTGCATACTAGAAATTTAAGGTGTATGCATGAGGGGCCTCAAGATGTTTTATTGGGGACTTACTCCGAAGATGAATATTGGCAGGATCTATATAAAGTGACTGCTGGCAAAACTGATGAACACCTAGCGCGATTAGCTATCAGAGAATCTTCAACATGTAGAGCATGGATGATGAAACATGGTGTGAGATTTCAAGCGCCGCTATCTGGAACGCTTCACCTTTCAAGAACGAATGCATTTTTTATGGGCGGAGGAAAAGCATTAGTCAATGCCTATTACCGGAGTGCAGAAAAACTAGGTGTTGAGATTCGCTATAACTCGCCAGTGGAGTCGCTTGAGTTAAAAGATGGTGATTTTGTAGCTGCGCATACTCAAACTGGAAAAATAGAAGCCAAAACCTGTGTCGTTGCTTCGGGTGGATTTGAATCTAATTTGGAATGGTTGAGAGAAGCGTGGGGGCAGAATGAGCGCGGCGAATATCCCTCTGATAATTTTTTGATTCGGGGCACACAATTTAATAAAGGTGTTCTATTAAAAAATTTGTTAGACCAAGGTGTGGATTCTATTGGGGAACCTACGCAAGCGCATATGGTGGCGATTGATGCTCGTGCACCCCTTTATGATGGTGGTATCTGTACACGAATTGATTGTGTTTCACTAGGAATTGTTGTGAATCGGGATGGTGAGCGATTTTATGATGAAGGCGAAGATTTTTGGCCAAAGCGCTATGCTATTTGGGGTAGGCTAGTTGCTAAGCAACCAGGTCAAGTCGCATATTCCGTCATTGATTCTAAAGCTTTAGGGCGTTTTATGCCGCCAGTTTTTCCAGGAAACAAGGCTGATACTCTTGAAGAACTCGCGAAGCAAATGAATGTCCCTGTTGAGACCTTTCTTCAAACGATACGAGATTACAACCAGGCCTGTCAGGCGGGTAAGTTTGATCACACAACACTAGATGACTGTCACACCTTAGGTTTGCAGCCTGCTAAAACTCATTGGGCCTTAAGAATTGATGAGGGACCTTTTTATGCTTACATGGTTAAACCAGGGGTCACCTTTACTTACCTTGGTTTAAAAACTGACCAAAATGCATCTGTATTTTTTGATGGTAAACGTAGTACAAATTTATTTGTGAGTGGTGAGATGATGGCTGGAAATATTTTGGGACAGGGATATACAGCTGGAATTGGTATGGCCATAGGAACTGCCTTTGGCCGAATTGCAGGTACGCAAGCTGCTCATGTTGCATTAGATCAAGTCACACATTCTGTTGAGAAAAGTTACTCATGACGCAAGAACTAAAGAAACTGACGGAGCAGGCAAGTCGCTTAGGGCAGGGGCAAATTGAAATGACTGCGGCTGAAACTGAAGTGTCGCGTATTCTTCAGATTTGTAATGCCTGTAGGTACTGTGAAGGATTTTGTGCGGTGTTTCCAGCAATGACTCGTCGTTTAGAGTTTAAATCAGCGGACGTTAATTATTTGGCTAATTTATGCCACCAATGCAGTGCGTGTTTATATGCCTGTCAGTATGCGCCGCCTCATGAATTTTCTGTTAATGTTCCGCAAGCTTTAGCTAAAGTTCGAAAAGAAACTTATATCCATTATGCCTGGCCAAAGCCACTTGGGAAACTATATCAACGAAATGCAGCACTGATTTCTTTACTTTCGGCGATAACGATTACCTTATTTCTATTAGGATGCCTTAATTTTTATTCCTCCAATATGGGGCAGGGGTGGGCCGGGAATTTTTACGCTATCTATCCACATAACACTTTAGCTTTGCTATTTGGTGCCGTATTTGGGTATTCGATTCTTGCTCTTTTTATGGGGGTGAAGCGTTTTTGGAAAGAGGCTGCTCCAGGATTGATTTCATCTGGAGCTATATCTGAAGCAGCATATGACAGCTTATCTCTGAAGTATTTAGGTGGAGGGCATGGCGATGGTTGTAATAATGAAGATGATGAATTTTCTCTTTGGCGTAAATATTTCCATCACTTTACTTTTTATGGCTTTATGTTGTGTTTAGGGTCGACGAGTGTGGCGACTATTTATCATTATTTTTTTAATTTAGAGGCTCCATATCCCTTACTTAGTTTGCCTGTTATTCTTGGGACCTTGGGAGGTATTGGATTGATTATTGGACCCATTGGGTTGCTAGTCTTAAATCTGAAAAAAAATCCTCTGCAGGCTGATGTATCGCAAGATGCTATGTCTCGTGCATTTATACTTCTATTAGCTCTTATTTCTATCACGGGGTTAGGTTTGTTGATTGAACGTGATGGTGAATTAATGCCTATTTGGTTATCGATTCATTTAGGGTTTGTGATGACTTTTTTCCTCACCATGCCCTACGGTAAATTTGCCCATGGGATTTACCGGGTTGCTGCCCTACTTAAAAATGCAATTGAGAAACGCCACACGAGTAGAATAAGTGTTGGTTCAGACTAACCATCAAAAAAACTAAAAATTACGAGGAGCTTATGTTTTCATTAAATCATTCAACAAAATACATTTATCACTCAATCAAGTCTTCGGGTATTTTTGCTCTAGTTTTTTTGATGTCAATCATTGGGCAAACTAGCGCTCAATCTAATTGGCCTGATAAACCCATTACAATCGTCGTTCCATTTGCAGCAGGTGGCACTACTGATATTATTTCTCGCGCCATTGGACAGAAGTTGGGTGAGAACCTTAAACAAACTGTGATTATTGATAACAAAGTAGGAGCAGGTGGAACTGTGGGAGCAGCATTTGTGGCAAAGGCCCCAAACGATGGATACACATTATTTATGTCGACAATCGCTCACTCAATTGCACCGAGTCTATTTGTAAAATTAAGCTATGAATTTACAAAAGATTTAGACCCTATTGGTATGGCTGCAATTACACCAAACGTTTTGGTCATCAATAAATCTTTACCCGTAAATACAGTAGCTGAACTGATAACGTATATTAAGAATAATCCTGGCAAAGTTAACTACGGCTCAGCAGGTAAAGGCAGTACGGAGCATTTGTCTGGCGAACTATTTAGAACGATGACGGGGATTGATATCATCCATGTGCCTTATAAAGGCGGGGCTCCAATGATGACTGATTTGATTGGTGGTCAAATACAAATAGCCATTGAGACTAGTCCATCAGCTGAACCTCATATTAAGGCTGGAGAAGTTAAGGCCTTAGCCGTTACGACCTTGAATCGTTCAAATGCCTATCCAGGTTTGCCAACGCTTAATGAATCTGGGGTTAAGGGATACAACATGAGCACATGGTTCGCATTAATGGCGCCGCACGGAACCCCGTCAGACATTCAGCAGCGTTTGAGTCAAGAATTATCTAAGGTTCTTAAAGATCCGGCCATACTCAAGCGTTATCAAGATCAGGGCGTAAGTGCCGTGGATATGAAGCCTGCAGAATTAGCTGTTTTTATTCAGTCTGAAACAAATAAGTGGGCTAAAGTAATTAAAGAGGCAGGTATTAAAGCAGAATAATTTGTAGACATCCATAGGATGTTGCCTGATGAGTTTTGAATTTTTTAGAGTGGTTTACAAAGTGCATACGTGTAAGTTAGGTAGAGATTGAATAAAGAAACCAAAGGGATGTTAATTGGTGGCATTGGTATCTTTATTTTTGCGCTCACAGTTGCCATTACTAAAATTGCTGTTGAAACTTTTAGCCCATCCTTTATTGTTTATGGACGCGGTGCTTTAGGTGGCACTGTGGCACTCATCTATTTATTAATAAGACGCGAACCGATTCCGGCCGTTAAGCATTTTAAATTCATTTTTATTGTTGGGCTCATGGTGATTTATGCCTATCCGATGCTCATGACTACGGGAATGACTTTTGGATCCTCATCTCATGCAGCGGTGATTTTAGGTTTGATGCCTTTATTAACCGCAGTTGTTGGTTCTTTAAGAACAAAAGAAAAACCTTCGTTAGGATTTTGGGTTGTAGCTGTACTTGGAAGTATGGTGGTTATTATTTACTCTCTGGTCACTGGGGCGGGGGAGTTTTCACGACTGGATATCTTATTACTTTTTGCCGCGATTTCGGCGGCCATTGGGTATACAGAAGGAGCGCTTTTATCTGCAGTGATGGATCCTAAGGTCGTCATTTCATGGGTATTAGTGGCATTTTTACCGGTGTCATATATTGGAACAATGACTAGCTTTCAGATCGATTATCTTCAGGCGAATCATTTAGCCTGGTTATGTTTTTCTTATTTGGGACTATTTTCGATGTACATCGGCTTTTTCTTTTGGTATGAAGGCCTAAGAATTGGTGGTATTGCACGTGTTAGTCAAGTTCAACTCATTCAGCCATTTATCATTTTACTTTCATCGAGTTTGTTTCTAGGTGACTCATTGACAATGATTAATCTTGTTTTTGCATCATTAGTTATTTCTACAGTAATACTGAGTAGAAAAATGATGATTAAACGACAAAAATAGGCTTTAATATTTAAAAACTAACCTTATTAAAATAATAGATTGGGACTATATGACACATCCATATGACATCCATAGTGGTGGAATTGAAACGCATCCTGCGCAAGATTTTATGTGGCCAGGAAATCGCAAGATGGCTGTAGTATTTCGGATGGCTTATGAATGGTGGTCTGATGGCCACTGGCCAGGAATTGGCCCCATGGGTAACCCCCTCAAGGGCGGGATTCCTGACTTAAATGCAGTTGGTTGGGCCGAATATGGGCATCGTCGTGGAATACACCGGGTTCTTGAAGTGTTTGAGCGTCATCACGTGAAAGCTTCGATCCTTGTTTGTGGGATTATGGCAGAGCGTTATCCGGAAGAAGTCAAACATATAGCCGATTTAGGTCATGATATCGTTGCTCATTCTTACGCCATGGATGTCATTCCAGCTTATTTAGATGAAAAACAAGAAATTGACAATATCAGACGAACCACGGATTTAATTGCCAATGTTATTGGCGTTCGTCCCAAGGGTTGGATTAGCCCCAGAAGTACTCCGAGCCCAAGGACAGCCAAGTTACTCGCTCAAGAGGGCTATATGTGGCACAGTGATACTTTAAATGATGACTTGCCTTACCTTGTAGACTTTGGTGAGCACCAAATTGTGGCAATGCCTGGTTCGATGGAAGTAAATGACTTGCCGTTATTTATGCGTCATGGTCAACCGCCTAGAGCAATGGTTGAGATTTTCGAAGATTGGTTAAATTATGTTCGTGAATGGGAGACAAGGGCTATTAAAATTGATCCGACAGTTCATGCTCACGTTTTTGGACGCCCCGCAGGAACAGGCGCCTTTCATAAAATTTTAGAAATTGCAACGCAGGCAACGGATGTGTGGGTTTGCACTCGATCAGAAATGGTAGAGCATTTTTTAGCAAGTCTAAACATTAAAAAATGAAAAAGATTACCTACCGGTTTTTAGAACTGATTCTTTGTAACCTGATGTTTTATGGGTTGGTATATGGTCAAACATTTCCTAATAAACCTATTCGCTTAATTGTTCCATTTGAGGCCGGTGGCACGTCGGACTTTACTGCTAGGCTAATTGCGCAGCAACTTGAGAGTAAGTTTAAGACCTCAGTGATTGTTGAAAATCGACCGGGAGCAAATGGTGTAATAGCTGCAGGAATCGTCTCACAATCAAAACCAGACGGCTATACATTACTTCACACCACACCTGCTTTTATTATTAATCCCTTAATTAATAAAAGCCTCAGTTATGACGTATTTAAAGATTTTGTTCCTGTGAGTAATATAGGAATTGGAACTGGGTATGTATTGGTTGTTAATCCAGCTTTGCCGATTAAATCTGTGAATGATTTACTTGCTTATGCAAAATCTAAACATAATGAGTTGACTTATGCCTCGCCTGGGGTTGGTAATGCACTTCATTTGGCGGCTGCACAGTTTGTCGACAAAACTGCTATTAAAGGTATTCATGTTCCTTACAAAGGAACATCTGCTGGTTTACTTGCCGTATCTGCTGGAGATGTTGATTTTATGATTTTGCCTCCAACAGTTGTATTTTCTTTTGTACAGTCAGGCAAAGTAAAACTAATCGCATTTACAGGGCAGAAACGTTCAGCTGATTTTCCAAATACACCCACTTTAGCCGAATCAGGCCTAAAAGATTTAACAATCTCAAGTACCTGGTTGGGTTGGTTTGCTCCGAGTGCTACACCGGTTGATGTTGTCAATGTAATTGCTAATGAAATACAGTCAATCTTGAAAGATCCTGAAGTACAAGCTGATTTGATGAAGTCGGGATTTCGTGTAGAGCCTCGAACGCCTGTAGAATTTCAAGGTTTTTTAAAGAGTGAATACAGTCGTATAGGACAAATTGTTAAAAAAATAGATCTGAATTAAACACGAGGAATTTTTAAATTATGGATTTAGGGATTAGAGGAAGAAAGGCAATTATTTGCGCGTCATCTAGAGGGCTAGGTAAAGCTTGCGCTTTATCACTATCTAAAGAAGGCGTGATTGTCTATCTCAATGGTCGTCATCAAGATGACTTGGATATAGCGGCCCAAGAAATTCAAGAAATGACTAAGACTGAAGTTCATACAGTGCTTGCAGATATTACAACTGAAGATGGCCGACAAAAACTCATCAGAGCGTGTAATGAGGTTGATATTTTGGTGACTAATAATGCTGGACCTACGCCAGGTCAATTTCTAGATTGGGCTAGAGAAGATTATCTTGCCGCCTTTGAATCTAATATGTTAGCTCCGGTTCTTATGATTAGGGGGGTTTTAGCTGGTATGCAGAAAAGGAAATTTGGCCGAATTATTAACATTACCTCTGCAATGGTCAAGGCACCCAATCCCCATCAAGGGTTATCTACTGCAGCAAGAACAGCACTAACTGCAGTATGTAAGGCGATATCTAGAGATGTTGCGGTTGATAATGTAACGATTAACAATTTGCTGCCTGAAAGAATAGATACTGGACGACAAATTCAGATGACGCAGCGTCAGGCTAAGATCGAAAATATTAGTTTTATCCAAGCTCGTGCAAAACTTGAATCAACGATTGCTGCTAAGAGATTTGGAAAGACTGAAGAGTTTGGTGATATGTGTGCTTATTTATGCAGCCAACAGGCCTCATTTATTAGTGGCCAAAATATACAAATTGATGGCGGCTCTTATCGTGGTTTAATTTAGATATCTGTTTTTGATATAACTCAAATGAGTGTAATATGTAAAAGTTATGTGAAGTAGTTCGCTTTGAGTAACATAACTAATAAATAATTAAAATGACAAATCAAGTGGTTGGAGACCTTAGCATGGATCGTCCTGTTTTTGTATTGGTGTACGTTAGCCAGGCCATAAAGCCTTATTTGCCAACGGAGCTGTCAAGCTTGCTTTCTGAGTACAGAATAAACAATCAGCGAATGGGTATTACTGGAATGTTGTTGTATAAAGATGGTAA
Source organism: uncultured beta proteobacterium (assembly GCA_903821995.1). Classification (GTDB taxonomy): domain Bacteria; phylum Pseudomonadota; class Gammaproteobacteria; order Burkholderiales; family Burkholderiaceae; genus Polynucleobacter. Next base: position 47,592 of record CAIJNI010000075.1, on the reverse strand, counting down.
ATTTATGCAAGTGCTAGAAGGAAACGAAAGTGCAGTGCGTGAGCTGTATAGAAAAATTCAAACTAATCCGAGCCATCATCAAATAGAACTTCTGTTTGCAGGGGATCAACCTAAACAACAATTTAAAGAATGGTCAATGGCTTTTTATAACCTGGATGAAAGTAGTGTTAATTCCATTGAAGGTTATAGTGACTATTTAAATGTATCGCTTTCAGATGAGTTGTGGCTTATTGATCAACCAAGACTCATCAAATTTATCACCATGTTTCATCTTAGCTTGTTGCCTAAATAATTCTTAGTAAATTCATCTCTGATGAGAGTCGCGCAATCTTCTAAAGGGTAAGTCCCTAGAGCATTTGATATTTATAACTGAGATAGTTAATATAAAACAGTATTTAGTGTTCTATTTTTTAAAGCTACTGACACGTGGTTAGCTAGTTTTTTAACTTAGAGGTATTGCATTAAATGCGCGCAAATAACTGGAGATAGATATGAAAAAAAATCAACTAAGTATTGGATGGGGATTTAAAAAACTTAGCGCTAGTATTTTCTTTTTTTTCTGTGCTGTAAGCAGTCCTTGGTCTATATCTCAGCCTAGTTGGCCAACGCAACCCATTCGACTTATTGTGACATTTACACCTGGAGGGGCTCCAGATACCCTTGCGCGAATATTAAGTGAAAAGTTACAAACCACTTTAGGTGTTTCAGTTACTGTAGAAAATAGGGCTGGGGCTGGTGGAAATATTGGCGCAGACTATGTGGCAAAAAGCAAAGCGGATGGTTATACATTGCTTGTGGGTACGGTAGGTACTCAAACGATTAATCCATATTTGTATGAAAAGATTCCATACAACGCTGAAAAAGATTTTTCAGCGATAGCCTTTTTAGGTTCTACTCCTAACCTATTGGTCGTTAATAACCAAGTTCCAGCTAAAACGGTTGAAGAGCTTATCGCTTTAGCTAAAAGCAAACCTGGTGAACTCACCTTTGGGTCTTCTGGAAGTGGCACCTCGATTCATCTTTCTGGAGAATTGTTTAAAGTGATGGCTGGTGTGGATATGACCCATATACCTTATAAAGGAAGAGCTTCATCTATTCCTGATTTAATGGGGGGGCGCATCACCATGATTTTTGATAATATGCCATCTGCGATACCACTAGTTCGTGAGGGGAGCTTAAGAGCTTTAGCAGTGACAAGTGCTAAACGCTCTCCCTCTGCTCCGGATATACCGACTATTTCTGAATCAGGCTTGATGGGATTTGATGCAACATCTTGGTTTGCTTTACTAGGACCAGCAAATCTCCCCAAGCCCATCTTAGATAAACTTAATTTTGAAGTTAATCGAGTAATGGGTTCTGCTGAAATTAAGGAACGACTATTTAAAATCGGCTTAGAAACTAACCTTTTAAACCCGGATCAACTCAATCAATTCATACAGAGTGAGGCAACGAAATGGTCGGCGGTAGTCAAAAAATCGGGAGCTAAAGCTGAATAAAGCAGTGCAACTTATTCACTATGTGTTTGGGAGTAAATTATCTGGTATGAGTACACTAAAAGTCGTGCCATTACCTAGATTACTTACAACGGAGATTTCTCCAAAGTGAGATTCAACTATTGTTTTGGTCAGCCACAGACCTACACCCATTCCAGTTGCTTTTGTCGATTTAAAAAGATTAAATAATTGGTTTTGCATATCTTCAGTAATTCCGCAACCATTATCAGTAACATCTAACTGAATCGTATTGTTTACTAAATCAGTTTTAATGATGATAGCGGGAGAAATTTGATTAATTCCTTCAAAAGAATCAATTGCATTGTTCACTAAATTAATAATCACTTGTTGAATTTGAACTTTATCTCCCAATAAAAATAGTTCACTTTGATTAGAGTCAATAGAGAGTTTTATTGATTTTTGATTCAGTTTAGGTTGGCAAATATAAACAACATCGTTAATGAGTTCATTTAAATTAAATTGTGTTGAATTTATTCCTCCGTGTGTAAAAAGCTTTCTCAAGGAGTTTATTAAATTTGATGCTCTCTTATTATCTGTAATTAAATTTTCTGAGATGTCTTGGATAAATCGATCATTTGAAGCACTTTGAAGTGTCCCAAGTAATTCTGAATTTAACCGCATAGCTGCTAAAGGTTGATTTAACTCATGCGCTAAACTTGCAACCAATGCACCTATACCAGCCGTTTGATTAAAAAGAGTAAGTTGTCTAATCAATTCCTCACGTTCTGTTAATAATTTTTTAAGTTCAGAACTATATTTTTTTTCCGCATCTGCTCGTTCTTGTGTTTTTGCTAAATTCTGAGCTGACTGGATATGTTTTATTTCAATATTTTCGAGTGCTATTCTAAGAAAAGCAATATTGCTGGTAGTTATTGCAACAAATTGTCCAATAATCATCACAATATGATCTGGAGTAAGTGCATAGATGTTGGGTGAACTACTCCCAAAAATGAGCGCTAAGGATTTGATCCCCAAAGATAATGTAAAGCTAATCCCAGAGATCATGAGTAGCCTTGTCCCTAAGGTAGATTTCTTTTTAGATAAATGGTATCCAATCACAAAATAATCAAAACAAATAAAAGCATAAAAACTATAAAATATTATCGATAAATTAACATCAGAATATTTTGCATATATCAAATAACAAAAAACCAAATAGTAGATCAGGTTAACAATGTAATAGATAAAACAACTGGTCTTTAGAGTTTCTGGTAAATACAATCTTAGGGAGATCATTCTGCCTAAGTTCCCGATGACCATTAATAGTTGTGCGATGTAGTAAAAAGTAAAGTCTGAGACAAAACCTTGAGCGGAAAGGAAAATGACCGCTACTCCACTAATGAGTCCAGAGACGGTCCACAAACGAACTTGCGTATTCATATTATCTAATAAAGCAAACCAAATAGCGGAATGAAGCATTAGATAAATTAGGCACACCATCAGCGCTGATGTTTGTGCCTCAATGGGTAGCATTAGATAGCGAACCTATGGACAGATTTAACTTTTGGTTGAACGAAATCATAACTTTAATTTTTTTTATTTTTTGAATGTTTTAAAGTTTGTAGCTATCTTACCATTCGACCTTCTTTTAAAATGATTAAGCAAACTTCTTTAAAATAAGTGATAATACTTAGGTATTAACCCTAATATTGTTTTTAAGGAGTTTTAAGTGAAAAGTATATTTTTATATATAAATCAGTGCTTTATATCATTTTTTTTAAATCATGACTATGAGGACTACATTACCAGTCATCACCCCAGTTCGTTATATGAAGTTGAAAGACTGATATTTGATTTTCAAAATCAGCATACTAATTAAGGAAATAAAATGAAAAATATTTTAAAAACGATTGTTCTAAGTTTTAAAGCTGTTTTAGAAGGAATTGAAGCTTATACAAAATACTTTAAATCTAAAGGCTACATTGCTTAATTAGCAGCTTTGTTTTCAATCCGCTTGATGGGTTGATGATCCTCAAGTTCATTGAGATGTTGGTGAATTGCTATTCCTTCGCGTTTAAGGTAGTTTTCTACTGCGCTGGCAAAGCGGTCATCGAGTAGGAAGTGCATAGAGTAAAGATTGACAGGTAAGAGCCCACGGTGGATTTTATGTTCCCCTTGTGCTCCGCCTTCAAAGACGGCTATTTTTTCTCGAATACAGAACTCAATACTCTGATAGTAAGCCGTTTCAAAATGTAAATTGGGGACATATTTAATGCTCCCCCAATATCGGCCATAGGCTCTTTCTTGCCCGTTCACATTTCTGCTTCTAAAAAGTAATGAGCAGGCGATACGCTCATGGTTCTCTTTGGCAACGATAAAGTGGATATATTGACCCATCGAAACGCCTATTTGTGTAAAAAACTCACGTGTGAGGTAGGGGGCATTGCCATGATTAAAATAAGTGTTTTCATAACAGGTATAGAAGAAATTCCAATCTGTTGAAGTCATTTGTTCACCAGGGATTTGTTCATAGATAACACCTGCTTGAATCACAGAGTTTTTCTCACGCAAAATATTGTTACGCCGTTTTTTATTCAGTGTATATAAAAACTCCTCAAAAGTAGAGAGCTTTTCTAATGGGTGTTCTAAAGATTTATTTTGCCAATGAAACTGAATCGATTCACGGCGTAGATATTCCAAATCTTTAAAGAGTGGAAAATCCTCTTCTAGTGGAAAAAGAATATGGATAGAAGAAAAATCATTTTCTTTAGCAAATTGTGCCGCAGCGTTTAAGATCATTTTTTTTGCTCGGAGGTGACTCCCAAGCAGACGCATACCAGGAACTGGTGTGAACGGTATTGCAGATAAAAGCTTTGGGTAGTACTTTAGTCCATGTTCTTGATAAGCATTTGCCCATGCCCAATCAAAGACATACTCTCCATAGGAGTGGGTTTTAAGGTAGCAGGGCATTGCGCACAGTAGGGTGCGGGGTTCATCCTCCCATACAGTGAAATGGCAAGGGCTCCACCCCGTTTTTTTTGTGACACTCCCACTTTTTTCCATGGCTAAGAGGTACTCATGGCGAATGAATGGTGACGCTTCAGGGTGGATTAGTAGTGCATTCCAGTCACCTGCAGGAATATCCTCAATAGCGGCATAAATTTCAGTGATGAGCAATTGAGACAATCTTCAAAATTTCCCCAACTTCTTAAGGACAGGTTGGGGAGTTAGGGTTAATGATTCTCAGGTTGAATACCTGTGGCAATTAAAAATCTTGAAACCATATTGTATGCAGCGATGACGCCAACGATTTCAACAATATGAACATTGCCCAAAGATTTTTGTAAACGGGACATGATGTCAGTAGGAACTTCAATATCGCGGGTCATATGAAGCGTAAGGAGCACGATATCTTGTTCAATGGCATCGAACTTAGATAGATCCATTGCACTTGTTCCTATTTTCCTGAGTTCGTCTACTTGAGCTTGCGTGCCACCGGCTTTTAGGAGTTCTGGGGCGTGATGGAAGAATTCATATTCAGCATGATTCAAAATAGCCACACCGCACATACCAATTTCTCTATATTTAGGAGAAAGAGTTAAATTTTCACGCACCTCTTTAATAAAGGCATTCCAACCGCGGGTGAAAGGGATGCTATGTAAGAGCATCCGGTCTAAGTTAAGCAGTGTGCCTCCACGACGAAGTCTAACGGCATCAACAACTTCTTTAGGTTCAGCAATATCATGGGGTTGATAGGGAATAATTTGATTAGTCATGAGAAATGAATGTCTTTATTGTTAGGTTGTTAGAATTACAGGTAATAGCTGTCCCATTTTAAATTGAAATAAAGAAACCGTCTAAAACTATGTCAGAAGAATTCGAACCACTGGTAACTCATGGACAGTTGATCTGTGAAGTATCTGATCTAGAAGAAGCGGGCCAAGGGTTTCGTTTTCAACTGGCAACAAGGGATATTGTCCCTTTTGAGGGCTTACTGGATGAGCCGGATGAATTATTGCCCGCCTTTGTGATCCTGTTTGATGGAGGTATTTATGCCTATCTCAATCGTTGTGCTCATATTCCAATGGAAATGGACTGGAACCCTGGGCAGTTTTTTGATGACGATCAACAGCATATTATTTGTTCAACGCATAATGCCTTATACCTTCCCGACAGTGGTCAATGCGTTTTAGGGCCTTGCCCTAAAGGATCCAAGCTGATTGCTGTTCCGATCGATGTTGTGGGCCAAAAAATCTATTTAAGATAGATCTAATTCATCCAGATTTTTTAAAAACTGAAAGATCTCACGGTACGCTTTAGGAGGTTTATTAAGCTCCCTCTCTTTACGCGCATTGCGAATCATTGTTCTTAATGGTTGGATATCGACATCGGGATATTGAGAGATCAGGGCAGTCAGGGATTGCTCATCTTTAAGTAATTTGTCACGAAGCTGCTCAATATGATGCAATTTTGCAGTTTCGACTTTACTAAGACCTTGAAGTGCATCGAGTCTTTCACGGATCGCATTAATTTCATCCTCATCCAGAGCACGAATCATTTTCCCTAGATACATTTTGTGACGTTTAATAGCCCCAAATGTTTTGATCTTATGGGTTTCTAATAACTTTTCCATAAAATTTTCTTCGATGGGAAGTGTTTTAATAGAATCGGTACTTAACTCGGAAAGTGTTTGCGCTAATTCCTGACGAACCAGCATTTGGCGTTTGATTTCCGATTTACTCGGACCATAATCTTCATCTTCAAATTCTTCTTCCATAGCTATAGTTTAGCAGTCGGCGAACAAAATTTAGTTTTCAAGATGAACAGGATACCTCAAGACCTTGAGCCCAGTCGGGAGGAAGAGATGCATATGCTTCGAATTCAGGTTGTTCATCAAAAGGTTTAGACAAAATAGATTGTAATTTTTGAACTTCAGAATCATCCCCTTGTTGTGATCGGTCGATTGCTACTTGAGCAAGGTGCTGTCGCAAAATATATTTTGGGTTAACTAAGCGCATTTGCTGAGCGATTTCTGAATTTGGCTTATTTAAAATATCAAGTAGTTTTCGGTATCGATTTGACCAATTTCCCCAAGTCAAACGGTTCATCATGAGATCCTCAATGATTTTGGTTGTTGGATTTTCAACCCAAGTTGCAAGTTGCCTAAAGAAATAAGTGTAATCAACACGGTTGTCATGAAGGAGTGTGATTAGATCTTTAATTAAGTCGCTGGTTTGTTGATCAAAGCTCAGATTGACTAGACCCAGTTTGGTACGCATGAGCTCTTGGTAATTCTCTTGGTAAATTTCGGGGAATACGGCTAAAGAGCTCTTCAGCTCTTCCACTGCGCGTTCAGTTGATTCTTCTGAGGCATCTCCGGCGATAAGAAGAACTAGGGACTCAGCCAACCTCACTAAATTCCAATGAAACACTTGAGGTTGATTTGAGAATGAATAACGTCCTTGGGTATCTGTGTGGTTACAAATATGATTCATATCAAATGCATCCATAAAGCCGTAAGGGCCGTAATCCATACTTAGAGCGAGGATAGACATATTATCTGTGTTGAGAACACCATGACAAAACCCAATGGCTTGCCACTGAGCTACGAGTTGTGCTGATCGTTTTAATACCTCTCCAAAAAAATGCAGGTAGGGCGTAAGTGATAATTTAGAGTCAGGATAATACTGAGTAATCACAAAATCAGCGAGTTGCTTTAGGAGCGAGATATCGGGTTGATTTGCAAAGTGTTCAAAATGACCAAAACGAATAAAGCTAGGTGCGACTCGCGTGACGACAGCTGCGGTTTCTAAAGTTTCGCGTACGACTTGAACTGGGGACGCGACTAGTGCGAGTGCTCGTGTTGTGGGGATATTTAATGAGGCCATTGCTTCAGAGCATAAATATTCTCTGATTGAAGAGCGCAGGACAGCTTTACCATCACCCATTCGTGAGTATGGAGTTTTGCCAGCACCTTTGAGTTGTATTTCCCAAAAAGAACCTCGATGCTCTACTTCACCTAACATAATGGCGCGACCGTCACCGAGTTGACCGGCCCAGACACCAAATTGATGCCCTGAATAAACTGTTGCAATTGGTTTTAGAGGCTCTTCTATGTGGTTGCCGCTCAAAATATTTAACCACTCAGTATCTGTTGCGAATGAAGCAGATAGGCCTAAGAGTTCAGCTACTGAAGGTGAATTCGCTACCATGCGAACTGATGATAGCGGGGTAGGGTTGAGTTCTGTAAAAAAATGAGGGCCCAAGGAGATAAAGCCTTGGGTCCATTGAAGATCTTGAAAGGAATGCTTCACAGGCAATTTATTCTACTTTGCCAATACGTTTAACAATCTCGGTCATTTTTTTTGCATCGTTATCAACATAGATTTTGAATTCAGGGGCATCTAGATATTGAATTGGAGAACCTGCTCCACTCATTACGGTTTTTACCTTTTCATCATTAGCTGCAATTTGGGATGCGGTGCGTAGTTGAGTGACAATATTTTCTGGGACATTGGAGGGGACAAACAAACCGGCCCATTGAGCAAATTCAACGGCTTCTCCCATTTCTTTAAAGCTTTTAACATCTGGAAGACTTGCTAAACGTTTATCCCCCCAATGGGCAAGGGCTCTGACTTTACCGCCTTTGATATGTTGCAAAATAGAAGCAGGTCCTGTTGCTACAGCATCAACTTGACCGCCGAGTAAACCAACGATAGCTGGTCCTGCACCGGTATAAGGGATATGGGTCATATAAAAGTGATCGTGCGCTTTAATCATTTCCATGGGGACATGCATGGTTCCGTAATTACCCGAAGACCCAAAGTTAAATTTCCCGGGTGATTTTTTCATATCAGCGAGAAAGTCTTGGTAGGTTTTCCAAGGACTATCACTACGAACTACTAGGACTGTAGGATCAGCGGTAAATCGAGCAATCGGGTTAAATTGGTTAAGTTGGAATGACTGTGGTTTTCCAAGAATGATGTCAGCTTCAGGAATAATCGAAATTGATGAAAGAGACATTAATATCGTATACCCATCCGGTTTAGATTTTGCAACGTAGGCCATTCCGACCCCACCGCCAGCGCCAGCTCTATTTTCAACAATGACGGGTTGGCCCAGTTGTTTTGAGAGGGCCTCTGCAACTGGTCTAGCCACGGTATCAGCGACCCCACCAGGGGGAAAAGGCACGATCATCGTAATAGCATGAGTTGGCCATTTTTCCTGTGCATAAGTAAAGGGACTGAATAATGGACACAATACAGTGACTAAAGCAAAAATTAAATTGATGTTTTTACGATTTCTGAGCATTTTATGAGTCTCCATAGAGATGTTTCACCTTAAATCAAAAGGCTACTACAATCAAAACAACAAGTTTACCTCTAACTCCTCACATCAACATGAACCACGTCAACATCCCTCACATTTTATCTATTGCCGGCTCAGATAGTGGCGGTGGTGCGGGTATTCAAGCGGATCTTAAGACGATTGCTGCATTAGGTGGACATGGGATGACTGCCATTACTGCGATCACTGCTCAAAACACCCTAGGAGTGATGGGGATAGAAGAAATTAGTCTAGAAATGATTGCTCAGCAGATTGATGCTGTATTTTCTGATTTTAGAGTTGATGTCATCAAAACAGGGATGCTGGCTAATCCGTTAATTGCTGAATTAATTTCTCAAAAAATTAAAGAGTACCAACCTAAATTTGTTGTGATTGACCCTGTTTTACGTGCAACTTCCGGAGCTAATTTAGGGGGAGGTGATACGGCACGTGCGATGAAAGAAAAATTATTCTTGCAAGCAACCGTAATAACTCCGAATTTAATTGAAGCTGGGATTCTTTTAGGTCGTGAAATTAAATTGTTAGACGACATGCCTGGAGCTGCAAAAGATTTATTAGAGTTTGGCTCCCAAGCGGTATTGCTAAAAGGTGGGCACTTAGAAGGGCAATCCAACATTATGGATATCTTAGCCTATCACGACGGTAATGAAGTGATTTTAAAGGGGTATCGGCATGACTTCATTACAACTAAAAATACGCACGGTACGGGTTGTTCTCTAGCAAGTGCTATTGCCGTTGGTCTTGGTAATCAGCTCACTGTGAATCAAGCGGTAGAAGAAGCCATTGCTTATGTTCAAGAAGCGATTAAGCATGCGAAGGAGCTTCATATGGGGCGGGGACCTGGGCCATTGTGGCATGCTTTTCAGAATTACCCACAGGGGTAGAATAAGAATTATGGAAAATATTGACGTTACAGTATTGAGACATCTCTTAGCTTGGCGCGAGGCTAATAAAAAAGCTTTACTTGCGACAGTGGTTAGAACCTGGGGATCGTCACCTAGACCTATCGGGTCGATTATGGCAATGTGTGAAGACAGCACTGTCATGGGGAGTGTTTCTGGTGGCTGTATTGAAGATGATTTGATTCGAGAAAACACCCATGGTAAAAAAATAATTGATCAAGCTCCCGTATTTGTTAAATATGGCGTAACTGCTGATGAAGCCCACCGTTTTGGTTTGCCTTGTGGCGGTACATTAGAGTTAATGCTTGAGTTTAATCCCGAAGCGAGGGCATTAAAGGATTTGATAGCTGGTTTAGAACAGGGGCAGCTCATACGCAGAACCGTTAATTTAAAAGATGGCGTTGTGTCCCAAGATATTACTCAAAAACCAGAAGAATTATCGTGTTCAGAAACTGAGTTAACAAATACCTTTGGCCCAGAATACCGGATGTTAATTATCGGTGCTGGGCAGTTGAGTGAGTACATGGCAACCATGGCCAAATTTAATGGATTTCAAGTGACGGTATGTGATCCAAGAGACGAGTACCGAGCTAATTGGTCGGTGCCTGGAGTCAATATTGTGACGCAATCGCCAGATGACGTTGTGGTTAATATGAAACTAGATAAGAGAAGCTGTGTTGTTGCCTTGACGCATGACCCAAAACTAGATGACTTAGCACTTTTAGAAGCGCTTGAAACGCAAGCTTTTTATGTGGGGGCCATTGGTTCTCGCAGAAACAATCAGTCTCGTAAACAGCGCATGATTGAATATTTTGATCACACGGATGCATCACTCCAACGTTTAAGAGGACCGATCGGTATTTATATTGGAAGCAAAACTCCTGCTGAAATCGCCGTGAGTGTAATGGCTGAGGTTTTAGCTGTAAAAAATGGGGTCAAACTGCCACGTGAGATGGAAGTAAGCTTAGCTAAAAATGCTCAAGAGAATACAACGCCCGACTAGAACCTTGCCTAGAAAGTTAAGTCTGGAAGTAATATAATAGGTTAAGCATATTTCCTAACTCCTTATAAAATAAATTATGACAACAACTCACGCTGTTCAATTGGGTCAAGCCCCATTTTCGATTCCCCCGGCTCTGGCCCAAGGTGGATTACGTTTAGTTACTTTCTTACCATTTCAAAACCTTTCCCCTCGAATTGGAGTAGTCCTTGATGATGGGCGTGTTGCTGATATTGCTCAAGAGGCAGAAATTCTTAAAATGATACTTTCTTTTGATCCTCATTCCATGCTATCCCTTATTGCAAGTGGTGAAATGGGGATGGTTCAAATTAAGCTAATTGTTGATTCATTTAAAAAGAATCGTAATCAGGTCAATCCCATTAATGAAGTGAAGCTCTTATCCCCTATTCCAAGACCACATAGCAATATTTATTGTATTGGTTGGAACTATTTGGAGCACTTTGAAGAAGGCTTAAACGCCCGGGCTGACAAAGGTGTTAAAGAGTATCCTCAGAATCCCGTTGTGTTTACTAAGGCAGTGAATACGATGAATGGGCCGTTTGATGCCATTCCATATGATGGTACTAATTCTACAGCTTTAGACTGGGAAGTTGAATTAGCGATAGTGATTGGTACAAAGGGAAAAAATATATCTGAAGCCAATGCTATGTCTCATGTTTTTGGATACACAGCTTATAACGATACGACATGCCGTGATGTTCAACAAAAGCGTCATGGGGGTCAGTGGTTTAAAGGCAAGAGTTTAGACGGCCATGGTCCTATGGGACCTTGGATTGTTCCAGCAGAGTCATTCAATCCAGATAATGTTCGTTTAATTTGTCGTGTCAATGGAGTAGAGAAGCAAAATGGTACAACAGAGCAGATGTATTTTAAAATCCCGCGAATTATTGCTGAATTGTCTAGGGGATTAACTTTAGAAGCTGGAGATATTATTGCTACAGGAACGCCTCCCGGAGTTGGTTATAGTCGCACGCCCGCAGAATTTTTAAAGCCAGGTGATGTTATGGAATCTGAAGTTGAAGGTTTAGGCTGTTTGAGAAATCTGATTGTGGCTGAATAAATTGCAGAATATAGTTGGGGTATTGCGAGTATATATCTCGTAATATATTTTTGTAATTTTAATATTTTTAACAGAAATTATGGTTAAGATTCTTATATGAGAATTCTTAACCATTTTTTTATCCACATCTTTTTGGGATGCATTCTGTTGAGTGCTCTTCTTTTGGGAGGGTGTACTTCAATTACCCTTGTGGAAGTTACTAACTTTCACCAACTCCCAAAATCGCAATCTCAAAAGGCTTCTACTTTAGAGGGTCAGCCGGGGACGGGTCAAGTCCCTTCAGTTCTTCTTCGTCATAACTACCAGTGGGCAGATCATATTGCTCAGGAGTTAGATCCTGAAAGACAGTTCTATACAAAACTGATTGAACAAGAATTAGAAAAGGCGGGCTTTATTAATGCTGCTCCTAACGAATATACTTTTGATTATCAATTGAATACGCCGCGAACTATTTCGCAGGGTATGCAGGCCCTTACATATCCTGCGTACCCTTGTGGTGGTTTAAGACGGGGTGGTTTTTGTGGTGGTGGGACATTTTATCAATCTGTAACTTATGAAATATATACTAATACCTTGGAGTTATTTTTGTCTGACGCAAAGACAAAAAAACGGATTTGGCAGTCGAGAGCGCAGACCGATTCTCTCGGTGGTGCTTCTGCCAATAGACTCTTACCTTTATTAGTGAGGGGTGCTTTGAATAATTTTCCGGGTGAGAACGGCAAGACAACGCGTCTAGAGTTTAAGCGTGATAGTCAAAAAGATACGGAGTCTTTCCAGTCAGAAATCCTTAAGCCCTAAATAATGACGATTAAAAAATAAAATTTTTCGATCCTAAATTGTCATCCAGTGCCATAAAAGTCCTATTGAGGCACAGCCTAGCAAAACACGTATAACACTTTGTTCGAATTTGATCAGCGACACAGTTGCTAGGGCTAATAAAACAATTGAGACCCATGAAGGATTAGTGAGGGTTTGGTTAAGACCTTTTGGCCAGATGGTATGAATTGCAAAAAATAAAGAAAGACTTGCAATGACTCCGACCACAGCGCAGGAGATCGCGTTCATTGCAGGAGCGAACCGCAACTCCTTGTGGGTAGACTCAATGAGAGGTCCTCCGATAAAAATAAAACAAAATGATGGTAAGAAGATAAACCAACTCACGATGATAGCCCCTAAAGCTCCTGCAAGAAATGGGCTTACATTCATCGTAGAGATGAGTGCTTCTGCATGTGCTGCGAGGTATCCCACAAATGCTACAACGATGATGAGGGGGCCTGGTGTTGTTTCACCAAGAGCTAGACCATCAATCATTTGTGAGGCGCTAAGCCAATGAAAATTTTCAACGGCAGCTTGGAATACATAGGGGAGAACTGCGTAGGCCCCTCCAAAAGTTAAGAGAGCGGCTTTGGTAAAAAATAGTGATAGCGAAGCAAAGATAGATTCTTGACCCCAAAGCATCACAATCATCATGAATGGAACTCCCCAAGCAATGATCGATCCAACAATTGACATTACCAGTTGTTTTTTAGCAAAAATGGCATGTGGTGGGGTAGGCGTATCGTCGCCAATGATAGCTTGAGTGCCACTTTTATCAACGGTCTTTGAGTGACCACTTGAGGTATTCGAAAAATTATTGCTATAGCGGCTGCACAAATAACCCAATAATCCAGCTCCGACAATGATCGCTGGGTAGGGTAGATGAATGAATGCGATAGCGATAAAAGACAAAATAGCAATTCCCCAATGAAGGGGGCCTTTTAAAATTCGTTTACCAATACGATAGCCTGCATAGAGCACGATGGCTGTAACCGCCGGTTTGATGCCAAGAAAGATCCCTGTAATTAGTACGGTATTTCCGTAGGTCACATAAATTGCAGATAAGCCGATTAAAAGGATGAGTGAAGGTAATATAAATAAAAGTCCTGCGACTAAACCTCCGATAGTGCGGTGCATGAGCCACCCAATATAAATGACTAATTGGAGGGCTTCAGGTCCTGGTAGGACCATACAGTAGTTCAGAGCGTGCAAAAAACGGCTCTCTGAAATCCAACGTTTCTTCTCAACGAGTTCTTGGTGAACAGTTGCTATTTGTCCTGCTGGACCGCCAAAGCTAATAAAACCTAGTTTTAACCAAAACTTAAAAGCCTCCCGAAGGCTGATCGTACTCCGTAAATTAAGGTTTTCGGGCATATTAGTTTTTAAGTAGGCTCATCCATACCGCCGACGACGTGACTAAATCCAGAGTCAACGTAGGTGATTTCACCTGTAATTCCTGAGGCTAAGTCAGATAAAAAGAATGCTGCTGCATTACCAACATCATCAATACTGACATTGCGACGAAGCGGTGCGTGTGTTTGAACAAAATTTAATATTTTTCCAAAGTCTTTAATGCCAGAGGCAGCGAGGGTTTTAATAGGGCCTGCAGAGATGCCATTGACACGAATACCTTTAGGGCCTAGTGAACCTGCAAGGTAGCGCACACTTGCTTCGAGTGAAGCTTTTGCCAGTCCCATGGTGTTGTAGTTAGGAATGCTTCGCATGGCGCCGAGATAAGTTAGGGTCAATAGTGAGGCGTTTGGGCTAAGTAGGGGTAATGCTGCTTTTGCGAGCGCAGGAAAGCTATAGGCTGAAATGTCATGTGCGATCCTAAAACCTTCGCGGGAAAGACCTTCTAAAAAGTCGCCGCCAATCGCTTCACGCGGGGCAAACCCAATAGCATGGACAAAGCCATCAAATTGAGGCCATGATTTCTTAAGATCAATAAAAAGTTGATCAATTTGTGTATCGCTACTGACATCTAAGTCAAAAATAAGGGTACTATTAAATTCTGTTGCAAATTCTGTAATACGATCCTTGAAACGATCACCTACATAGGTAAATGCCAGCTCTGCACCTTCACGGTGACATGCTTTAGCGATGCCGTAAGCAATTGAACGATTTGATAAAAGTCCAGTTAAAAGTATTTTTTTGCCTGTTAAAAAGCCCATGCTAATTTCCCTTGTGTGGATGAGGATGTTTTAATTTTATTAAAAATAATGCTTCAGAATTACAATTGTGTCACATGAAGAAAACAATTATGCACTCAGGCTCATTTAAGGCTTCTCGTTTACTACTTATTCTAATGTTTATTGCTTTGCCGATAAACAGTTGGGCGGATCATGCATTTGCGCAATATGGGCAACCGAAGTACGTTAAAGACTTTACAAATTTTGAGTATGTCAACCCACAAGCACCACAGGGTGGTACGCTGACACTTCCAAATCCAGATCGTAGGACGAGCTTTGATAAATTTAATCCTTTTACTCTCAGGGGGGTAGCTGCACCGGGTATTGCTGCATTAATGTTTGAATCATTGGCAGTGGGTAGTCCAGATGAAACATCTACAATTTATGGGTTGATTGCTGACGATATGACGATTTCTTCAGATCATCTCTCAATGACATTTCATTTACGCCCAGAGGCTCGATTTAATGACGGCTCCCCTATTTTAGCGAGTGATGTTAAATATAGTTTTGACACACTCATGAGTAAACTCGCACATCCACAATACCGGACTGTTTTTGCAGATGTTAAACAAGCGGTTGTACTTGGGGATAAGTTGATTCGTTTCGATTTTAATAACCGTAATGGGGAAGCTCCTTTACTGGTTGGAACAATGCCAATCTTTTCTAAAAATTGGGGAAAAAAGTCGGACGGGACATCGACTGCTTTTGACCAACTTACTTTTGAAAAGCCGATTTCAAGTGGTCCCTACTTAATTGAATCTCAACAAAGTGGTCGAAACATTATTTTTAAAAAGGATCCTAATTACTGGGGTAGTCACATCAATGTCCGAAAAGGTTTTTTTAACTTTGATCGAGTTGTCTACAAGCTATTTAGTGATGACACCGTTAGATTAGAGGCTTTTAAAGCTGGTGAATTTGATACCTTAGTAGAATATCGAGCAAAGCTGTGGGCTAAGAGTTATGTGGGGCCTAAGTTTAGAGATGGCACTTTGATGAAGAAAGAGTTTGAACATCATAACGGTGCTGGGATGCAGGGATTTGCCATGAACACCCGTAGAGAGGTATTTAAAGATATCAAAGTAAGACAAGCTTTGGGGCTCGCACTCGATTTTGAATGGCTCAATCGCCAACTTTTTTATAACCAATATCGTAGGTTAGATAGTTATTTCTCGAATTCAGAGTTGGGAGCTAGCCATATTCCAAATAGTATTCCTGAGGGTGCTGAGCTTAAGCTCTTAAAGAAGCTGGATGCGCAGTTCCCCGGAGAAATTCCTAAGACAGTTTATGGTCCTATGCCATCACCTGTGAGTACAGAAGGTTCTCATAGCTTACGAGATAATCTTAAACAAGCCAAAGAGCTCTTGTCACAGGCAGGATGGAACTATAAAAATGGCGCATTACGAAATCAATCAGGTAAACCATTTACTTTTGAAATGGTAGAAGATAGTCCTTTTTTATTGCGTATTTTGACGGCCTACATTCGTAATCTTGAGAAGCTAGGTATTAAGGCGGAGGTAAGAACTAGTGATTACGCTTTATATCAAAAACGGCTTGAAGAGTATGATTTAGACATGACCACGATCAGGTATCAAGATACCCAAAGTCCTGGGAACGAATTATGGGATCGGTTTGGAAGTGCTGCGGGTAAAGAAAAAGGTTCTGATAATTTGATCGGAATTAATTCTAAGGTAGTAGATGCTTTAGTTGCAGAGGTCACAAGAGCAGAAACTCGTGACCAACTCTTTATTACTACTAGAGCCCTAGACCGAGTTCTGACTCACGGATATTTTGTGATTCCGCACTGGTATAACCCAACTCATCGCATTGCTTTTAGAAAAGAATTAGGTTACCCATCTCCGCCACCTTATTACACTGCTGAGGGATGGATTTTAAGTAACTGGTGGCGGGGCTCAGAGAGGGAACAATAGCGATGCGTCACGGACTAATACCTTATATCTTTAAAAGATTATTACTAATGATTCCGACCCTGCTCGGAGTTTTGACTTTAACTTTTGCGGTTGTTCAATTTGTTCCTGGTGGTCCAGTTGAACAAATGGTTTTAGAGTTAAAAGGTCGAGGCGGTGCTGGAGTTGGTGCTGGGGAAGCAACCGGAGGCGGGAGCACTTACCGCGGACGACAGGGGGTAGATGAACAACGAATCGCAGAGGTGAAAGCTCTATATGGATTTGATAAACCTCCGGTAGAACGATACTTTTTAATGATTAAACGCTTTGCGATGTTTGATTTAGGAGATAGTTACTATCAGCATCAAAGTGTATGGCATTTAGTGATTTCTAAATTACCTGTTTCGATTAGTATTGGTTTGTGGACATTTCTATTAACTTATCTCATCTCTATACCTCTAGGAATATCAAAAGCAGTTCGAGATGGGTCAAAATTTGATACTGTTTCTAGTTTACTGGTTTTAATTGGTTACGCTATACCAGGCTTTGTGATGGGGATTTTGTTGCTTGTTTTATTTGGTGGTGGAAGCTTTTTGCAGATATTTCCGCTGCGTGGGTTAGTCTCTGATAATTATGAAAGCTTGAGTAGGATGGGGCAAATCATGGACTACTTATGGCATTTGGTTTTACCTATTACGGCATCCGTTATTGGTAGTTTTGCTGTAATTACGATGCTGACTAAAAATTCTTTTTTAGAGGAAATTCGTAAACAATATGTATTGACTGCTAGGGCAAAAGGTTTGCCCGAAAGTAAAGTCTTGTGGAAGCATATTTTTCGTAATGCGATGATTCCATTAGTGACTGGATTTCCTGCTGCTTTTATTGGGGCTTTTTTTACGGGTTCTCTGCTGATTGAAACTTTATTTTCTCTTGATGGATTAGGACTCTTATCCTTTGAAGCCGTAATGAGACGTGATTATCCTGTTGTTTTAGGAACCCTATATGTATTTACTTTACTTGGCTTAGTCACAAAGTTAATTTCAGACATTGCCTACGTCATGGTTGATCCTCGGATACAGTTTGGCGCGGAGGGATCATGAAGATTAAAGACTCTATTGATAAAAATACTGCGTGGCGTCGTTTTAAAAAAAATAGATTAGGGTACGTTAGTCTTTGGATTTTTTGTATTCTATTTGGTATAAGTTTGCTTGGAGAGTTTGTTGCGAATGATCGACCTTTGATTGTTCGTTACGAGGGGACGTTTTATTTTCCGATTTTCAAAGATTATGCTGAAACAACTTTTGGTGGCGACTTCCCAACCCCAACGGACTTTCATGATCCACAAATAAAAGCCAACTTAAACGCAGGGCATAACTGGGCGGTATTTCCCATCGTTCAGTACAGTCATCAAAGCCTTAATTATTTTTCCAAAGAGCCTAATCCTGCGCCACCCTCTCTTGATAATATTTTAGGTACAGATGATCGTGGGCGTGATGTGTTTGCTCGATTGCTTTATGGCTTTCGTTTATCGATTTTGTTTGGTTTGGCATTGACTTTTGTTGGCGTCAGCATTGGTGTTTTGTTTGGTGCCCTAATGGGTTACTTTGGTGGTAAAACCGATCTTTTGGGTCAGCGCTTTATTGAGATTTGGGGATCGATGCCCGAGCTCTACTTATTGATTATATTTGCATCGATATTCAGTCCGAGTATTTGGCTGCTCATCATTCTCTTATCACTGTTTGGTTGGATGGGTTTGTCTGATTATGTTCGGGTTGAATTTTTTAGAAACAGATCCTTAGAATATGTTAGGGCTGCACGTGCGCTTGGTCTAACTGATCAGCAAATTATGTGGCGTCACATTCTGCCTAACTCATTAGTTCCGGTAATTACTTTTTTACCTTTTAGGATGAGTGCTGCAATTTTATCCTTAACTAGTCTTGATTTTTTAGGCCTTGGTGTGCCGCCTGATACACCTAGCTTAGGCGAACTGTTGTCTCAAGGAAAATCTAACTTAGATGCGTGGTGGATTTCTCTAGCAACGTTTGTGGTTTTAGTAGGCACTTTATTGTTGCTCACCTTCATGGGGGAAGCCCTACGAAATGCTTTTGATACACGTCGAGGAAGTTCATCGTGAGGCCATTAATACCGATTGATCCTGTTAGTTTTGACCTTTCTATTGAGGGTCTTACTATTGAGTTTGGGAAGGGGCGTCGCGTTAAAAAAGTAGTTGATGAATTAAATTTATCGATTAAAGCTGGAGAGCGGGTTGCGATTGTTGGAGAGTCAGGTTCTGGTAAAACCTTGAGTGCTTTGTCTATTTTAGGTTTATTGCCAGAGGGTGCCAATGTATCTGGCCGAATCATGTGGCATGGTAATAATATGTTGCGTTATTCGGATCAACAATTAAGAAATGTCAGGGGCAGAGAAATTGCAATGATTTTTCAAGAGCCGATGACTGCGCTTAATCCAGTGTTTACAATCGGTGCGCAAATTATCGAGGCAGCTCTGATTCATGAACCTGATTTATCCAAGGAAGAATGTCGGCTAAGAGCAATTCACTTACTTGACCGAACTGGCATTACTGATTCCAAAAACAAGCTCAATAGCTATCCCCATCAGTTGTCAGGGGGGCAAAGACAGCGTGCCATGATTGCTATGGCGTTGGCATGTCAACCTCGACTCTTGATTGCTGATGAACCAACCACAGCACTTGATGTAAATCTGCGTGCGCAAATCCTTGAATTACTCAAAGATCTTCAGGCAGACCCCTTGGGATCAGGAATGTCTATTCTTCTGATCACTCATGATTTAAATTTGGTGAAGCGTTTTGCTCAGAAGGTGGCTGTGATGCATCAAGGTCGTTTAGTGGAGAGTGGTAGCTTGACTGATATCTTTAATCGACCAAAGAGCTCCTATACGCAAGATTTAGTTAATAGTCGTCCCGAGAGAAAACAGGTCCCAGTTGTTCCGCTTGCGACACAGTTGCTTGAATGCCACAATCTGTCTGTATCTTATCCCTTGCCACGTAAAGGTTGGGCTCAAATATTTAAAGCTTTTGCTAAGCCTAATTATCTAAAGGTACTTAGTCAAGTCAGCCTCAAACTCAGGCAGGGTGAGACCCTTGGTGTCATTGGGGAATCCGGTTCAGGAAAAACAACTCTGGGAATGGCTCTATTGGGACTTTCTCCTGGAGCTTCAGCCCTTGTTGAAGGGGATCTTGAGGTATTGGGGCATTCTTGGAGTCAATTAGAAGCTCAAGAAAAAAGAGCATTACGTGCAAAATATCAGGTGATCTTTCAGGATCCTTTTGGTTCGTTATCCCCTCGTATGACAGTTGCGCAAATCATTGCTGAAGGATTAAATATTCACCAACCTAATTTAGATGCAGACCACCGACTTCAATTAGTCCATGAAGCTTTAGGTGAAGTAGGTTTAGATCGGTCAGCTATTCACAGGTACCCTCACGAGTTCTCTGGTGGGCAAAGGCAGCGCATTGCAATAGCTAGGGCACTGATTTTAAAGCCAGAAATTTTGATTTTAGATGAACCCACTTCTGCTTTAGATGTCACAATTCAGAAACAAGTTCTTGCATTGCTTACTGATTTGCAGCATAAATATAACTTAGCATATATCTTTATTAGTCACGATATTGCGGTAGTTGAGGCGATGTCTCATCGCATTATGGTGCTGAAGAATGGGGTCGTAGTTGAGGAGGGTGATGCGCAAGAAATCATATCTAGACCGACCCATTCCTATACTCAAAACTTGATTAAAGAAGCTTTTTTGTAATTTTATCGGACTTAACTATTGAAATATTATGTATTTTTAGTTAAAGTATCATAATTGATATATTAACAAGGCTCCGGTATTTAATGAAATATCAACAACTTAGGAAGATAAGTTTACAAAGTGGATTAGTCATTTGTATGACATTTTCTGCATTTTCTTCTATGGCTCAGTCGATTGATGACTCAACTACGACTAACGCAGGCAATAATTCCAGCATAAGTAATAATTCAAATGCCTCTGTTCAAGATCAAGGCGCATTGAATCCGGTTGCAATAAGTCCTAAGCAAAACTTTTATGGAAAAGTGGTTGGTACTGTTTCAGAAAGTACATCGACTCTGATTAATAATGCAATGCAGATTATTGGCGTGAGATATCGTTGGGGTGAAAATGTACAAACTGGATTTGACGCCAGTACTTTTGTAAAGTATGTTTTTAAGGACACGCTGGGTTTCTTGTTTCCAAAGAAATCCGATGATATGAGTAAGGTAGGTTATCGGGTATCTAAAGACAAGTTACAACCTGGAGATCTCGTATTTTTTAATACATTACAGCGTGAGAACTCTCATGTTGGAATTTATATTGGTGAGAATAAATTTATTCATGCTCCGGCGCGTGGAGCAGCAGTTCGAGTTGATGATTTAACTTCAATTTATTGGAGCTTACGTTTTGATGGTGCACGTCGTGTCGAAGGCGGTCAGTCTGATAAGAATTTCTTTCAGTCCCAGATTTTAGAAAACGGCAAGCTGTAAACCTTCAAAGTGTTTAATCCTCTAGTAGTTAATCCTAGTGTGCGTTAAACTCCGCGATCTTATCTTTAAGTTTTTTAATAGATGCTTGCATAGCTTCTTCACCCGCAAGTACAGCGGTACTTCTCGATTTAAAATCCGTACCCTTCATATTTGACAAAGCCGGTTGAATCACAAAATCTGCTTGTGAAAGCTCATATTGACTAATGCTTCTTCCCATGATGGTAGTCGTTTGAAGAAGAATGCCGAGTGTGCCACTGATAACTTGATCAGCAGGTTCGGAAGAAATATTTACAGCAATGACGATATCTGCTCCCATTTGTTTTGCAAAACGGACAGGAATAGGAGAGACTAATCCGCCATCAACATATTCTTTTGAGCCAATTGATACGGGTGAGAAAATTCCAGGAACGCTAGAAGAGGCCCGCACAGCTTGTCCTGTATCACCCCGTCTAAATAAGACTGCATTACCAGTCTGCAATTCTGTTGCCACGATACCTAGAGGAATCCTCATTTGGTCGATAGGACGATTTTTAACTAATTCATTAATTGTATTAGCCAGGGCATCACCTTTGATCAGGCCACCAAGTTTGCTAGCAAATGGGTTAGCCCAGTCTGTAATTTTTGCTTCATCAAGATCAATTGCAATACGATGAAGTTCATTACCAGAGATTCCGGTTGCGTAAATTGCCGCGATGACGCTGCCTGCGCTTGTGCCGACAATTAAATCTGGCTTAATGTCGTTTGCTTCAAGGGCGTTAATGACCCCAATGTGTGCAAAGCCACGAGCTGCGCCGCCGCCAAGTGCTAAACCAATAATTGGGGGTCTAGATGCTTTGAGGGGGGGAGGTGGGGTTGGAGTGCTACAAGCACAAAGCAGTAGAAGTATGCCTAGGAAACTTAATCTAGGTAAATAAAATGAGCTTTTGTGCTTAAGGAAGGATTTAGTAAAAGGTATATGAATCATGACAGGTTAAGACAGCGATGATGGGGAAGAACAAGATACCATGAATTGAGTATGGCCTCTTTAAACCGAGGTTTGAAATTAATTAGCTGTTCAATCAGAGATTGGTTATAATGACTCAAACCTTTAAAAATGATAAAGTATCGGTTAAACCTGCACCCTCAGGATGGTAGTTAGGAATTGTGAGAAGATCTTACTTTTTTAACTGCACGGGTTAATAAAATAAATACAGTCCATTAACAGTCTAAATATCATTAGGCTGTGAATCCTTAGGATTATGTCTAACTAAATGAATTTCTTGTATTCACTATTTAAAAATTAAAACATTTTGATTGCACGCTTGCATGATTGAAGATCACTACAAAAAAGTACTAGAAACGGCATTGCTTTGTGCCCCTGAGCCACTTTCTATGAATGAATTACTTCGTTTATATGGAGAAGAGGTCGTCGCGGAAAATGTGATCACCTGGTTGAGTGAGTTACAGGTTGATTGGCAGGAGAAGGGGATGGAGCTCGTTCACATCGCAACCGGATGGAGATTTCAGAGTCGTCTATCTATGCGTGAATATTTAGACCGTATGATTCCTGAAAAGCCGCCTAAGTATTCTAGGGCTGTTTTGGAGACTTTAGCCATTATTGCTTACCGTCAGCCTGTCACAAGAGGTGAGATTGAAGAAATCCGCGGGGTTACTGTTAGTACGCCCGTGATTAAACAATTAGAGGATCGGGGTTGGATTGAAATTATTGGTGTTAAGGATACGATTGGGCGACCCAGTCTATTTGCAACTACAAAGCAATTTTTAGATGATATGGCTTTACCTAATTTGCAGAGCTTGCCGGTGATCGAAGACGGTATTCCGGTTAATGATTTGGCGCAGCAGGTCATTAATTTTGAACAGGCATTGTCTACTGAGACGATTACCGACATAGCCCAAGAGAACACTGCAGAATCAAATGAAAGCGAAGATTCGCATCCTATTGAAATATCTCCAGGCCAAGAAGCCCAAAATCTTAATGAGCATGATGAAGATCCTAAACAGGTCCCAGGTGCAAATCCACCCGAAGTTGCACCTTAAAGAAATTACACATGAATGAAAATGAATCAAACCTTGGCGTAACGCCAGAGAGTCCATCTCAAAATAATGAGGCTGGCCATGTTGACGTTAAACCAGACTCTGCATCTGCCGAGACCCAAGCTGATACTCCAAAAGAAAATGGAGAGCGTCGTGGTCGAAATCCAAAATATGGACGTAAAGGTGGGCGTTTTGGAAATAAGCGACCAAGAGTTGAAGGGGAAGAAGGACGTAAACCTGAAGGCGCGAATCCACGCGGTAATCCTAATCATAAGCATCCTCAAAAGCCGCACCAACCACAACAACCACAACAACAAGCCCCTAAAAATAATCAACTCATCGAAGATAGCCAGGCTTTATTTGCTAAGGTGGTTTCTGGTGAATTTGATGCTGATCTAGAGGCACCTGAGGCAGATACTCATCCGAATGACACTGCGGGAAGTGTTTCTGATGAAGGGCAGTCGGGAAAAATTATTGATCGATCTTTAGAAGCTGTAGAAGCTGCGCATTTGGCAGCAAGTGCTGGAGATGGTGACGAAGAGGAAGCAGAAGAAGATTTACCGCCACAGTACCAATACAGCAATATTGATGAATTACCTTTATCCATGAGAGATGAAGTCTGGTCAGATTTAGATGGTCTAGATGATGACGCCGAGGATGAAGATACGGTCAAATTGCATAAAGTATTAGCTGATGCAGGAATGGGTTCTAGGCGGGAGATGGAAGACCTGATTATTCAGGGGCGAGTTTCAGTTAATTCCATGCCGGCACATATCGGACAGCGTATTGGTCCAACAGATCAGGTCAGAATTAACGGTAAGCAAGTCCATCGTAAGGTTCAAACTAAACCATCTAGGGTATTGATGTATCACAAGCAGGCGGGTGAAATTGTCAGTCAGTCTGATCCAGAGGGACGTCCTACGGTTTTTGATAACTTACCTAAAGCCAAACAAGGCAGATGGATTGCGGTTGGACGACTCGACTTTAATACAGAAGGGTTATTACTTTTTACGACATCCGGTGAATTAGCGAATCGTTTAATGCATCCGCGTTACGGTATTGAGCGAGAATACGCTGTAAGAATTTTAGGTGAGCTTGATGGGGAACAATCAAAAGCACTTAAAACTGGAATCACTTTAGATGATGGGCAAGCAAAATTTTTACGTTTGGTTGAAGGTGGTGGTGAAGGTGCTAACCGTTGGTATCAAGTTGCCTTAACAGAGGGAAGAAATCGCGAAGTCAGGCGCATGTTCGAGGCGGTTGGTCACATTGTTTCGCGTCTGATTAGAACGCGTTATGGCTTATTTTTACTTCCTCCCCGTCTAAGACGAGGCCGTTGGGAAGAAGTTCCAAGTGATATGGTAGCTCAGTTAATGAAAGCGGCTGGATTAAAAGTACCTCAGCCCACAGGTCAACAAGCACAAAAAAGTCACTCTCACCGGGGGGCTTCAGGAGGCCAACCTGATCCAATGCAAACATCTGTATCTTATTGGGGATCTAGAGAAGCCTTAAAAATGGCGGATAACCATCATGGTTTGACGCAACATAAAGATGATTCATCAGGACAAGCAGGTCGAGGAGATCCGCGACGTGGGGATGGTCGAAGAGGCGGTGGCATCAAGGTTTCTCATGAAAGTGGTATTGTTGCTCCGAAAAACCAAGGTGGACATGGTCGGGGTGGCTCCCACGGTGGCGGTAGAGGTCCAGGTGGTGGCTTTAAGCATCCCAAGCCTGCTGGCGCAGCTCCTAAACGAAGAGGAAAGCCTAGTTTTAACCCAAACCGAGGAAAAAAACCAAGCACAGCTGAATAATTTCATATATAATCTTGTCTTTACTGAAGTAAGTAGAAATTTGTTGGTTAATGGGCTTTTCGCCCATTTTTTTTTGGGAAGTTTGACTTCGAGGTTTGATCTCGTTTACTAAATTAGTCAATAAAATCAAAGATAAGAAAACAAGTTATACCTACTGAGTTAATAGGTGAGTTTTACATATTTGTCTGGAGTGGTGATAGTTGGATCAGAATCGAATCATTGCAGAGGTTGTTCAAAACTTAGGCTACGGGTTAGTTGATATCGAGCGTGAGGGTCGTGGTTTGCTGCGAGTAACGATTGAAAACGAAGATATCAGCAAAATGATTACGGTTGCTGATTGTGAAAAAGTTAGTCACCAATTGACTTATACATTTGCAGTAGATGAAGTTGCATATGAGCGTTTAGAAGTATCTTCACCGGGGCTGGATCGTCCGCTGAAAACAGCAAGCGAGTTTATGCGTTTCAAAGGATTAGAGATTACTTTAAAGCTAAGAATAGCGATGGGTAATCGGAAAAATTTCACTGGAATACTGCAAGGCTTAGTTAAAGGTTCGGCAGATTCTAGAGATGCGGTTTGGGGGTTGCTTATTGAGCCTAAAGAAGGCGAGCAAGCGATGCTTGAGTTCACACTAGCTGATGTTGATAAAGCACGGCTAGTTCCTGTAGTAGATTTTAAAGGAAAAAAACATGAGTAAGGAAGTACTGATCTTAGTAGAGGCCTTAGCGCACGAGAAAAACGTCGACCGTAATATCGTTTTTGAGGCGTTAGAAATGGCTTTGGCTTCAGCGACTAAAAAACGTTACGATACCGATGTTGATATTCGCGTATCGATTGATCGTCAATCCGGTGAGTATGAAACTTATCGTCGTTGGTTAGTGGTTCCTAGTGAAGCTGGTTTACAGGAACCTGATCGTGAAATTTTACTTTTTGAAGCTCAAGAAGAAATAGAAGATATTGAAGTTGATGAATATATCGAAGAGCAGATTGAGTCTTTAGCATTTGGTCGAATTGGAGCGCAGGCTGCAAAGCAAGTCATATTACAGCGCATTCGTGATGCTGAGCGTGAACAAATTCTGAATGATTTCCTGGATCGTGGAGAGAAGATCATGAACGGCACGGTTAAACGTGCAGACAAAAATGGCTTGATCATTGAATCAGGTCGAGTTGAGGCCTTATTGCGTCGCGATCAAATGATTCCTAAAGAAAACTTAAGAAGCGGTGATCGTGTTCGCGCCTATATTCTTAAAGTTGATCGTGAGGCGCGTGGTCCGCAGATTGAGTTATCTAGAACTTGTCCAGAATTTTTGCTTAAATTATTTGAGAATGAAGTTCCAGAAATAGAACAAGGTTTATTGGAACTTAAGGGAGCAGCAAGGGATCCTGGTATTCGTGCCAAGATTGCTGTTGTGACCCATGACAAGCGTATTGATCCAATTGGTACCTGTGTTGGTGTCCGTGGTACACGTGTGACTGCGGTTCGCAATGAAGTTGCTGGCGAGGCTGTTGATATTGTATTGTGGTCAGAAGATCCTGCTCAATTTGTCATTGGTGCTTTGGCTCCGGCTCAAGTTTCATCAATTATGGTGGACGAAGAAAATCATTCGATGGATGTTGTTGTTGATGAGGAAAATCTTGCAATTGCTATTGGTCGTAGCGGTCAGAATGTAAGGCTCGCTAGTGATTTGACGAAGTGGCATATCAATATCATGACACCTGAAGAATCTGAAAAGAAATCATCAGAAGAAGCTGATAAAGTTCGAGCTCTCTTCATTGCGAAATTAGATGTGGATAGTGAAGTAGCAGACATCTTGATTGAAGAAGGTTTTAACAGTCTAGAAGAAGTGGCTTATGTGCCGCTCAATGAAATGTTGCAGATTGAGGCATTTGATGAAGATACCGTCAATGAGTTACGTAACCGTGCGCGGGATTCTCTGTTGACGATGGAACTCGTTAAAGAAGAGGGAATCGAGAATGTTTCTCAAGAGATCAGCACTGTAGAGGGAGTTAATGACGAGTTAATTGCAAAATTAGCAACTCACCAAATTCAAACACGGGACGAATTAGCTGAGTTGGCTGTAGATGAACTAGTAGACATGACGCAAATGGATGAAGAAAGTGCGAAGGCGCTCATCATGAAAGCTCGTGCACACTGGTTTAACTGAATTATGAAGGGATCGCATGGCGACCACAACTGTACAAGAATTGGCTGATGAACTAAAGCGCTCATCTGACAATATATTAGAGCAACTTCGTGCCGCAGGGATTAATAAATCTGCGCATACAGACTTGCTTAGTGATAAGGATAAGGCTGATCTATTGGAGCATTTACAAAAAAACAATGGTACATCAGGGGATGCAAACACTCGTAAAAAGATTACATTAACTAAGCGTGAGACAACTGAAATTCGACAGGCAGACTCTGCTGGAAGAACACGTACAGTTCAGGTTGAAGTTCGTAAGAAGCGGGTATTAGTCAAAGGTGAAGAAAATAAAGACCTACCTCAAGTGACTGAGGAAGTTCAGCCACAAATACCTCCGCCGCCGCCTAAACCAATTTTAGATGATGCTGAATTAGCAAAGCGTGCAGCAGAAGCTAGTCGCCAAGCGGAACTCTTAGCTCGCCAAGAAGCTGAAATGCAAGCTGCTAATGATGAGCGTAAAGCCAAACAAAAATTAGCACAAGAGCAAGCTGAAAAAGAAGCTAAAGAAGCCAATGCAGCCAATGTTGCTGAACTTGAAGCCAGTAAAAAAGCCAAGCCTAAGGGCAAGTTAACTAAGGCAGAAACTGCAGCTGCGGTCACTGAGTCAGTGAAGTTGCCAATAGAGCAAAAATTCACGAGAGGTGTAGCACCTGGTTCTGCTACAGATGTCCCTGAAGTTAAAGACACTTCGGAAGCTGATTTACAGGCAATACGGGTAAGACGTGCAGTTGCAGAGGCAGAAGCTTTAGCGATTCGTGAAATGATGAGTGCACCATCCCGTGTTCTCAAAGCGCCAGCGCCTCCTGTGGCACCAGTGGATGATAAAAAAGGTACTTTACATAAGCCTGTGAAGGCTGAAGGAACTGAAGAGAAAAAGAAACTTGTTGTTAAGCCTGGTGGCAAATTAATTAAAACAACAGAAACTTCTTCAACATGGCAAGAAGAAGGCGCTAAGAAAAAAACCGTACTCAAAACCCGTGGTGATTCAACGGGTGGTATTGGCGGAGGATGGAGATCTGGTGGTGGGCGTAAGAAATCGCATTCGACGCAGAGTGATGTTCCTACAAATTTTGTTGCGCCAACAGAACCTGTTGTTCGTGATGTCCACGTTCCAGAAACGATTACTGTTGCAGAGTTATCTCATAAGATGTCAGTTAAGGCCGCAGAGGTCATTAAATTACTGATGGGTATGGGACAGATGGTTACGATTAATCAAGTACTTGATCAAGACACTGCGATGATTTTGGTTGAAGAAATGGGCCATAAAGCTTTTGCAGCCAAATTAGATGATCCAGACATTGATTTAGGTATTCAAGCGCATCATGATGTTGAAGCCACTACAAGGCCTCCTGTCGTGACTGTGATGGGTCACGTTGATCATGGTAAGACATCTTTACTTGATAAGATTCGCTTATCTAAAGTTGCTTCTGGAGAGGCTGGCGGAATTACACAGCACATTGGTGCTTATCACGTAGATACACCAAGAGGAATGATTACGTTCCTCGACACACCAGGTCATGAAGCTTTTACTGCAATGCGTGCGCGTGGTGCGCAAGCGACAGATATTGTGATTCTTGTTGTAGCAGCAGATGATGGTGTTATGCCACAGACCAAAGAGGCTATTGCACACGCAAAAGCTGCAGGTGTTCCAATCGTTGTAGCGATTAACAAGATAGATAAGCCAGAAGCAAATCCTGACCGCGTTAAGCAAGAATTAGTTGCAGAACAAGTGGTACCTGAAGAGTACGGTGGAGATGCGCCGTTTATTCAAGTGTCAGCTAAGTCGGGAGAGGGGATTGACTCCTTATTAGAAAACGTTCTTTTACAAGCTGAAATTTTAGAGCTAAAAGCACCGGTTGATGCCCCAGCTAAAGGTTTAGTTGTCGAGGCTCGCCTTGATAAAGGTAAGGGACCTGTTGCAACCATTCTGGTTCAGTCTGGAACTTTAAAACGTGGTGATATGTTGTTAGTAGGTTCATCCTTTGGACGTGTAAGAGCCATGGTGGACGAGAACGGTAAAAACATTAATGAAGCCGGCCCATCGATTCCTGTAGAGATTCAAGGTTTATCTGAAGTGCCTGCTGCAGGTGAAGAAGTCTTAGCTGTAACAGATGAGCGTAAGGCTCGAGAAATTGCACTATTTCGCCAAGGTAAATTCCGTGACGTTAAGCTTGCTAAACAGCAGGCGGTCAAACTTGAAAATATGTTTGATAACGTTGGTGAAGGAAGTGTAGAGACTAAATTTTTACCAATCATTATTAAGGCAGACGTTCAAGGATCTCAAGAGGCGTTATCTCAGTCCTTAACCAAGTTATCTACACCAGAGGTTCGTGTACAAATTGTGCATGCTGCTGTAGGTGGAATTTCTGAAACAGACATTAACTTAGCTGTAGCATCAAAGGCAGTTGTGATTGGATTTAATTCAAGAGCAGATGCGTTAGCGAGAAAACTAGCTGAAGCTAATGGCGTTGATATTCGTTATTACAATATTATTTATGATGCTGTAGATGAAGTTAAAGCAGCCATGAGTGGTATGTTGACTCCTGATAAAAAAGAAGAAGTCACAGGCATGGTGGAAATTCGTCAAGTCTTTACAGTCTCCAAAATTGGTTCTATTGCTGGATGTTTGGTTGTCGATGGCGTGATTAAGCGTACTTCACGTGCTCGTCTCATTAGAGAGAACGTAGTCATTTGGTCAGGTGAACTTGATTCTTTAAAACGCTTCAAAGATGACGCTAAAGAAGTTAGAGCGGGTCTTGAGTGTGGATTATCTCTCAAAAACTATAACGATATACAAGAAGGCGATTCTCTTGAAATATTCGAGGTTACAGAAGTTGCTCGGACTTTATAAAAGTAGAGATTTTTAATAAAACATGATGAAGTCACCTAAACACCGTAACCAAAGGGTTGCGGATCAGATACAAAGAGATCTTGCCGAGTTGATTCCGCGAGAGATTCGAGATCCGCAAATGGGGTTAGTGACATTGCAAAGTGTTGAGTTAACGTCTGACATGGCGCATGCAAAAATTTATTTTTCAGTCTTGGGCTCTGAGCCTACGATTGTTTCTGGAATTTTAAAAGAAAAATCGGGTTATTTGCACTCTTTGCTTTTTAAACGTCTTCATATTCATACTGTCCCTACCCTACATTTTATTCATGATGAATCAGTTGAAAAAGGTTTGCATATGTCACTGCTCATTGATGAAGCTCTTAAAACCACAGCGCTTCCTGATAAGCAGATCGAGGAATAATCATGCGTAAAGGCATGGCCTCGATGATTGATGGGGTAATTCTTTTAGATAAACCTGAGGGAATTAGCTCTCAAAAAGCTGTGACGATGGTCAAGCATGCTTGTCACGCTGATAAAGCAGGACATACAGGGACTCTTGATCCTTTAGCAACGGGTTTATTAGCTGTGTGTTTAGGCGAAGCGACTAAATTTTCGCAGGACTTATTTAATGCGGATAAGACGTATATCACGACGGTTTTTTTTGGTGTCAAAACTGAAACTGGTGATGCTGAAGGTAAGGTGATTGCACGAGGGAATGTTAATTTTAATTCAGAAAATGAGACTGAAGTTGACATGCAGTTAAACGGATTGATTCCAAGATTCATGGGAAAGATTAAGCAAGTACCTCCGATGTATTCTGCGATTAAAAAAGATGGTAAGCCCTTATATGCTTATGCGCGAGAAGGTGAAATGTTTGATTTAGAGGCAAGGGAAGTGACCATATCGCATTTGCGGTGGGTTTCGATGACTTGGCCTTTTGCGGTTTTAGAAATCAAATGTAGCAAAGGAACTTACATCAGAAGTTTGGTGAGTGATATGGGAGAAGCGCTTGGTTGTGGAGCACATCTTACGGCACTGAGACGCACACAGGTGGGGCATTTAAAGATTGCTCAAGCACAGACTCATGAAGCAATTGAACAGCAAGCAAAAATTATGGCGGTAGATTCCTTAATTGAGCACTTACCCCAATTGGTTTTAGATGAACATATGTCTTTGAGGATTCGTAATGGTCAAAGAATTTTAGTCAGTGATTTAAACCAATCTGAGCAGAACTTAGAGGGACAGATTGTCAAAATTTATTACTCAGAAGTTAATCCTCAATTTTTTATGGGGATTGTTGAAGTGAGGCAAGGCGTCATGCATCCAAAAAGATTGCTAGCGACTAGTCGATTAGATTTGGTATTACAAAAAGTATTAAGTAGTAATTTAGTAACTGACACATCCATGAAGCATGATGTTAATAGTTTATTCCATTAGTTTTTATTGAAAGTATGTAGATGACAAAAAGAGCCCTTCGAAATATAGCAATTATTGCCCACGTTGACCATGGAAAGACCACACTTGTGGATCAGTTACTTCGTCAATCGGGAACCTTTAGGGCAAATCAAGCAATGACTGAGAGGGTCATGGATTCGAATGATTTAGAAAAAGAGCGTGGAATCACGATTCTTGCTAAAAACTGCGCAGTCGAATTTGATGGCACACATATTAATATTGTTGACACACCGGGTCATGCGGACTTTGGCGGTGAAGTTGAGCGAGTGCTATCGATGGTTGATGGCGTACTTTTGCTCGTTGATGCTGTTGAAGGACCGATGCCACAAACCCGTTTTGTGACTAAAAAAGCATTAGCTTTAGGTCTTCGTCCAATAGTTGTTGTGAATAAAGTAGATCGTCCGGGTGCAAGGATTGAGTACGTTGAAAATGCGACATTTGAGCTATTTGATAAATTAGGTGCGACGGAAGAGCAACTTGATTTTCCGATTGTTTACGCATCAGGTTTAAGTGGTTATGCAGGTTTAAAGTCTGATGTAAGAGATGGTGACATGCGCCCACTGTTTCAAACTATTTTAGATTACGTTCCAGTGCGTGATGATGATACAAAAGGTCCTTTGCAGTTCCAGATTTCATCGATAGATTACAACAGTTATGTCGGTAAGATTGGTGTTGGACGTATTAGTCGCGGAACAATTAAGCCAGGAATGGAAGTGATTTGTCAGAATGGACCTGAGGGAGTTCCATTTAAAGGCAAAGTGAATCAATGTTTAAAGTTTAAAGGTTTAGAGCGTGAGCAGGTGACTGAAGCTATTGCGGGTGACATTGTTTTGATCAACGGTATAGAAGAAATCGCCATTGGTACAACAGTTTGTGCGCCAGACTGTGTTGAGGCCTTACCAATGTTAAAAGTTGACGAGCCAACGTTAACCATGAATTTCATGGTTAACACGAGTCCTTTAGCTGGACGTGAAGGGAAGTTTGTTACTAGCCGTCAACTGCGTGACCGTCTGGATCGTGAGTTGAAATCGAATATGGCATTACGTGTAAAAGAAACGGATGATGATACGATTTTTGAGGTTTCTGGGCGTGGCGAATTGCACCTCACTATTTTGATTGAAAATATGCGTCGTGAAGGCTATGAGTTAGCGGTATCGAGACCACGTGTTGTATATCATGAAGAGAATGGCGTTAAATTAGAGCCATTCGAAAACCTGACAGTAGACGTTGAAGATACCACTCAAGGTTCCGTCATGGAAGAGTTAGGGAAACGTAAAGGTGAGTTACTTGATATGGTAAGTGACGGTAAAGGCCGAACACGCCTTGAGTACCGTATTCCTGCCAGGGGGCTGATTGGTTTTCAAGGAGACTTCTTGACGATGACGCGGGGTACTGGTCTATTGAGTCATACTTTTGATAAGTACGATGAAGCACGAGACGGTATTTTAGGTGAGCGTCATAACGGTGTTTTAATTAGCCAA
Source organism: uncultured beta proteobacterium (assembly GCA_903821995.1). Classification (GTDB taxonomy): domain Bacteria; phylum Pseudomonadota; class Gammaproteobacteria; order Burkholderiales; family Burkholderiaceae; genus Polynucleobacter. Next base: position 14,548 of record CAIJNI010000075.1, on the reverse strand, counting down.
GACAATGGTGAGGCTGTTGCTTACGCGCTTTGGAAATTACAAGATCGTGGCAGGATGTTTGTGACGCCAGGTGATCCACTCTACGAGGGGATGATCATTGGTATACATAGTCGTGATAATGATTTGGTCGTTAACCCGATTAAAGGTAAGCAGCTTACTAACGTTAGGGCTTCAGGAACTGACGAGGCAGTGCGTTTAGTAACGCCAATTCAGATGTCCTTGGAATATGCTGTTGAATTCATAGCAGATGATGAGTTAGTTGAGGTAACGCCAAAAAGTATTCGCTTACGTAAACGTTATCTTAAAGAGCACGAACGTAAAAAAGCTTCACGTGACTAAAGCGCTTGTGACGGGTAAGGATTGATGATGAGACCTGTCCAGCTTGCTACTAAAGAAGGAGTAAGTCCTAGTCGGGTATTTTTACCGGCTAGTGACTTTACTTTGATTCTTGACTTTCTGGAGTGGAGATTTCCTCGTGGTACGCGTTTAGGGTGGGAAAGACGAATGCTCGCAGGTCGAGTCTTTGATCAACACGGGAAAGTTGTTTCTCCGGATGCATCTTATCAAGCTAATCAAACCATTTACTATTACCGAGAGCTTAATGAAGAAATACCGATTCCGGTGACAGAAGGTATTGTCTACCAAGATGAACGGATTGTGATTGCTGATAAGCCACATTATTTGCCAATCAGTCCTATTGGACCTTATATTCAAGAAACACTGCAAGTTCGTCTGCGTAAGCGCCTAGGGCTAGATCATTTAACTGCAGCGCATCGACTCGATTTGGAAACAGCGGGTCTAGTCATGTTTACGATTCATCCAGAGCATCGAAATGCTTATCAAGCTTTATTTAGACAGCGCAAGATCGAAAAGGTCTATCACGCCATAACGGACCGATCTGATGAGCACAATCATCTTCAATTTCCTCTCATGAGGCGAAGTCGAATTGAAAACTCAGCTCGATTCATGCAAATGCAAGAGTGTGAAGGAGAGTTTAATGCGCACACTCAAATTGATTTACTTCAGAGGGGTGATAATTTATCAATTTACGAGTTAAGGCCTCTTACTGGGAAAAAGCATCAATTGCGGGTTCATATGAATGCGTTGGGTTTGCCGATTTTACATGACCAAATTTATCCAGAAATGAAAGAATATGTTCCGCTATCAAACAGAACTTACATCGATAAACTTCAGTTACTCGCATTTTCACTTCGATTTGAAGACCCTTATAGTTTGAAGAATGTTTATGTTGAAAGTCAGATTAAGTTAATGAAAATCTAAAGCTTCTAAAGTTGAGACGATAGTAACTATTTGGTGATCAGTTTTTTCGTGTTTTTTCTGGAGTTAAAAAGCTTCAAGTCCTTGAAATATATGAGCCCAGAAAGTCACTAAGGGTTTTCCACAGATAGTATTTTTTTGTAAATAGATTAGCATCTGATCATTAGTTAAATCCGGAGATTTGTATGACATTTAAATCAGCGCGAAAGCGCCTTTTTTTAGTACCTTTATTATTGGGTACTTTCTTACTTTCTAGTACTTTGCAAGCGCAGACTCAAACGAAACCCATACGGATTGGTTTTGGTATGGCTCAGACTGGTGCACTAGCTGGGAATGGAAAAGCCGCTCAACTGGCGATGGAAATTTGGCGCGAAGAGATTAATAAAAAAGGCGGCTTACTTGGACGTCAGGTTGAATTTGTGTCTTATGACGATCAATCGAATCCTTCATTAGTCCCAGGAATTTATACAAAGTTAATTGACTCTGACAAAGTAGATCTCGTTGTATCGGGTTATGGTACAGGTCAAATTGCTCCAGCTTTGCCAACGATTATGCAGCGCAAAATGGCATTTATTACATTGTTTGGCACTAACCCAAATGGTAAGTTTGGGTATGAGAGATATTTTCAGATGATGCCTAATGGTCTAGAGCCAGCTGTTGGATTGACTTATGGATTTTTTGAGGCAGCAATGTCTATTAATCCTAAGCCTACGACAGTAGCTTTTGCGGGTGGTGATGCTGAATACTCTGCGTTAGCTCTTGAAGGGGCTCGTGAAAATGCGAAAAAATATGGTTTAAAAGTTGTGTATGACAAGAGTTATCCGATGTCTACGACTGACTTTGCACCTGTTGTGCGTGGGATTCAAGCAACGAATCCAGATATTGTTTTTGTAGCAGGCTATCCCCCAGATTCAGTGGGAATTATTCGTGCGGCTAATGAAGTTGGACTCAAAACTAAAGTGTTTGGTGGACCAATGATTGGTCTTGGATACGCAGCAGTTAAAAAACAATTAGGTCCCTTATTAAATGGTGTGATTGGTTACGAATTGTATGTTCCTGAGCCCACTGTCAAATTTCCTGGTATTGAAGCATTTTTGAAAAAATATCAAGACCGTGCAAAAAAAGAAGGCGTGGATGAACTTGGTTTCTATTTGCCTCCTTATGGTTATGCAATGATGGAAATATTGGGGCAGTCTATTGAGAAGACCGGTGGACTAGATCAAGGAAAGCTTGCTGAATATATGCATACGACTAAGTTTTCAACTGTTGTAGGTGATATTAAATTCGGCGCGAATGGCGAATGGCAAGTGGGTCGTCCTTTATATGTTCAATATCGTGGTGTAGTTGGGAATGACATTGAGCAATTCCGTAAGGCTGGAAAAGCGCCGATTATTTTTCCTCGAGATATGAAGTCAGGAGAACTAAAATTCCCATACGAGGAAGCTCGTAAGTAAAGTGAAGTCAATACCTCTCTCTATGGAGAGAGGACTCTTAAATAAATTAGTGGACCTATGGATATTTCGTTTGATTTACTGATCAATGCTCTTGTATCAGGGCTTTTATTAGGTGGTTTTTACGCAGCACTTAGCTTAGGTGTCTCCATTTCCTTTGGAATGTTGGATATTGTTAATATCGCTCACCCCACAGTGGTGATCTTGGGCGCTTATTTTGCCTGGTGGTTAAATGAAAACTATGGCTTAGACCCCATGGTAGCGGGTATTGTAATGAGTCCACTATTCTTTTTAATGGGCATATTGATTTATCGTATTTACTATGACCGTTTTGAAAAAGAGGGTGGTGACTCTTTAAGAGGGCTGGCATTTTTCTTTGGAATTTTATTTATCATTGAAATGATTCTCATTTTATTATTTGGTGTGGATTATAGGAATGTGAATGTATCCTACACGGATGCAACTATTAAATTTGGTTTACTAAATGTGCCTTACCGTTTGTTGATTCCTTTTGTATTTTCAGTCTCGTTGCTTTTGATCATTCGTTGGGCATTTAAAAAAACATATTTTGGTCGAGCTGTCAGTGCTGTTGCTCAGGATCCATTAGCACTTCAATTGATGGGTGTGAACCATATCAAAGTTAAAGGTTATGCCTTTGGATTGTCACTAGTGACTGCTGGTATAGGTGGTGCTTTGCTGATTATTATTCAATCTGTTCAACCTGCAGCTGGTCGAGAGTACATTGGATTAGTGTTTGCTATTTGTGTGCTTGGCGGAATGGGTAACCTAATGGGGACTTTATTTGGCGCCATGATTTTAGGTGTTGCAGAGAGTTTTACTGCCACATTTGCCGGCCCATCTTGGTCCCCAGCTGTATCCTTTGGATTATTGTTATTGACTCTCGCATTTAGACCTCAAGGGATTTTTGGCAAATGACACATAACAATCGTAATTTCTATTTTTCATTTATTGTCGCGCTTGGCTTTTTATTCTCATTACCATTTTGGGTAGATTCAGAATATTTTTTCTTTGCGGCTTTTTCCGTTTTGCAATTCGTAATATTGTCTAGCGCTTGGAACATTCTTGGTGGGTTTGCTGGATATGTTAATTTTGGTTCAGCAGCTTTTTTTGCAATAGGTTCCTACGCTGCTATTGCCGGATATAAATTAGGATTTCCTCAGGGCATCTGTATTTTGATGGGGGTTGCTGCTGCAGGGATCATTGGCTTTGCGATGGGTTATTTGACATTAAGATTGAAGGGGGTATTCTTTTCAGTTGCGACCCTAGCGATGTCAGTAGTGCTTTTTACCATTGTTACAAATACACCTTTTTTAGGCGGCGCGCGCGGGATTTATGTCATTGTTCCAAGAGAGTCGCCTATTGGCGTAGGTCAATACGTTCATTGGTTATATTTCCTGATGGTAGGTATGGCGGCAATTGCAATTGTTATATCACGCGCTATTCAATACTCTTGGTTGGGGGAAGGCTTAAAAGCAATTCGTGATGATGAATTAGCAGCAGAAGGTCTAGGTGTGCCAACTCTCAAGTTAAAACTAATAGCAACTACCATTAGCGGTGCTTTGATGGGCTTAGCTGGAACCACTTTTCCTTATCTAATTACATACATAGAACCGACTGCAGCCTTTAATTTATCCTTTGCAGTCAATAGTATTGCGATGCCTATTATTGGTGGAATAGGTTCATGGTTAGGTCCTCTGATTGGCGCGGTCATACTTAGCTCGATTCAACAGATTGCTTCGGTGAACTTATCCTCTTCATTTAATTTGTTGATTACAGGTGGCGTTTTAGTTCTATTTGTTACTTTGGCTCCGAATGGCATTATAGGTTTCTTTAAAAAGAGGGATGGCAAATGAGTTCTGAACTTCACCAACCTCTTGTTCGTGCGCAGGGGATTACCAAAAAATTTGGTGGTTTTATTGCACTACACCAAGTTGATTTAGATATTGCTCCAGGTGAGCGTGTTGGCTTGATTGGGCCAAATGGATCCGGAAAGAGTACTTTGGTTAATTGTATTTCCGGGATGTTGAAAATTGATGAGGGAAATATTTTCTTAACAGGAAATAACATTACTTCCTTAGCGCCTCATGCCAGGGTGCATGCGGGTATTGCAAGAAGTTTTCAGATTCCTCGCCCATTTAAAAGTATGACTGTATTAGAAAATATTAGGGTCATCTTAAATTTTTCAGGTGAGCAAAGACGAGAAGCTTCTGACAAAAAAAGTAATGAAGATAAGGCAATAGAAATTTTATCTGGCGTTGGTTTATTACAGAAGAAAGACTCCTTATCAGGAAGTCTTACGCAAGTTGAGATGCGTAAACTTGAGCTTGCACGGGCGATGTCGGCCAATCCTAGGTTACTCATTGCGGATGAAGCCCTAGCTGGATTATCCGGAACTGAAGTTGATGAAGTATTGCAACTGATTATGGGAATGAAAGCTCAAGGAGTTTCTGTATTAATGATTGAACACATTATGAGTGCTGTGATGAAGTTCTCAGAGCGTTTAGTAGTGCTTGTTGCTGGCAATAAAATTGCAGACGGCAATCCACAAGAAGTTATTAGTAACCCTGAAGTCGTGAAAGCATATCTTGGCGAATAAATTATTATTGACTGATGTCAAAGCTGCTTATGGTTCTGTGCAAGTATTGCATGGTATTTCAATGGAAGTGGGCAATGGTGAAACTGTTGCATTACTTGGAACGAATGGTAATGGTAAGTCCACATTGATTAAATGTGTTGCCGGACTTGTCAAACCTACGAGTGGCGCTGTGATTGCAGTTGTTGATGACGTTAGTCATGATTTAAGTAAGCTTACTCCAGAAGCCATTGTTAATCTTGGTATTGCAATGGTGCCAGAAGGGCGCCGTTTATTTCCTTTATTGACTGTAGAAGAAAATCTTTTGTTAGGTGCTTCTCGACCACTGGCTAGAGCTCATGTTCAGGAAAATTTAGAATATTGTTTTGAGGTGTTTCCTAAACTAAAAGAGCGGATTGCACAACGAGCAGGAAGTATGAGTGGTGGAGAGCAACAGATGGTTGCTTTGGCTAGAGCGCTCATGATGATGCCTAAAATTCTTCTGATTGATGAACCCTCAGTAGGACTTGCGCCAATTATTGTCAAACAAATGATTGATAAAATTGCCGAATTAAAAGTTGAGCGTGGCTTAACCGTTTTAATGGCCGAGCAAAATTTCACACAAGCAATGCGAATTGCCGAAAGAGGGTATGTTATTGTTCATGGGGAAATTAAAATTACTGGCACAGCTCAAGAACTAAGTAGTAATGACGTAGTCCGTCAACTGTACATGGGAATGTAATTTCTTATAACCCCTTAAAAAATAAGGGAATTCTACTAACTTAGTACTCATTAAATGCCAATATTTTATGGGGTTAAGGTATAGTTAATTTATTTATAAAAATAGTAAGAGAATGAAAATGAATGCCGAAATGAGAAATTTATTGTCAGACCGAGTTCCTTTTGAAGCTATCGTAGATCGTCCCGCATTTAAATTGCCAGATGGCAAAAAAATGCTCGTTTGGATCATTGTCAACGTTGAACACTGGACAATGCGTAATCCAATGCCTAGGATGGTTCTAAGCCCACCCATGGGACAGGCATTGCAACCGGATTTACCTAATTGGGCTTGGCATGAATACGGTATGCGGTCTGGTTTTTGGCGAATTCATGAGGCATTGACCTCACGTGGAATTATCCCGACGATGGCAACTAATGGCATCGTTTGTGAATCCTATCCACGGGTTGCTGAAGCAGGTCTTAAGCATGGTTGGGAAATGATGGGGCATGGCTATATTCAAGGCCCTATGCATAAATTAGAGAACCAACAAGAAGAAATTAATAGAGCATGTGAAGCCATTAAGAAGTTCTCCGGTAAATCTCCAGTCGGTTGGGAAAGTCCTGGTTTGACTGAAAATGATCACACTATTGATTGTCTTTCAGCTGCTGGTATTGAATACGTAGCAGATTGGGTGTTAGATGATCAGCCAGTGTGGATTAAAGCAGATCCTAAGCCTGTCTTATCCGTACCGTATACCGTTGAGCTTAACGATATTCCAATGATGCTATTACAAAGTCATTCTGGAAGCGAAATGCTTGATCGTGGCGTATTACAGCTCAATCGCTTGCGTGAGGAGAGTAATAAAATTACGCGGGTAATGGCTATCAGTGTTCACCCCTATATCACCGGTGCAGCGCATCGGATATCCTACTTTGAAGCTTTACTAGATATGGTTTTAGAGAAAGAGGGTGTGATGATTTGTACTGGGGAAGAGATTAATAATCTTTACCGGGCTCAATTCCCAGCACCACAGAAGAAATAAAAAAAACAATAAATAACTATAAGACCTAGATCACAATACCTCAAACCGCATCAGTCATGATGCGGTTTTGTTTTTTTAGGCGATTGCGTGATACAAACATTCTAAATTCATTACAGATGAGGATCTCCTGATCAGTTCGCAGCTCATTTAATCAAGATGCAATTAGAATATATTTAACATTAACCTTAAGGGAACTTATGTATAAGAATATGACTCGGACCGAGCTTGATCAGGCGTATAACAATTCTTTAGCTGTAGCGAATAGTCGAATCATCGTTGATGCTTGGGTCAAAGAAAGTGCTGAATTGAGAAATTCTTTAACAGGTGAATTAGATATTCCTTATGGTACGGGTGATTTTCAATCGTTTGACTTTTTCCCTTGTGAAGAGAAGAGTCCAGTTATCATTTTTGTGCACGGTGGTTTTTGGCAAATGCGTGCCAAAAGTGATTTTACTTTTATCGTTCCTTACTTGTTGAAGAATGGTTTTAGCGTTGCCATGCTGGGTTATACCTTAGCACCACACGGAAAAATTGGTGATATCGTTGCAGATGTTAAAAATGGTGTGAGTGTCATTGACCGAAAAGTTAATACATCAAATAAGAATGTTCCACTGTGGTTGATTGGTTGGTCAGCTGGAGCGCACCTTATTAGTATGGTGTTAAACGAATCGCCAGCCATGGGTGGAACCGCAATTAGCGGTATTTACGATTTAGAACCCATGAGGCACTGTTACATTAATGACAAACTCCAGTTAGATGAACAGAGTGTCTTGCTAAATTCTCCTATTAATAGAGTGGTTAGTCAGGCAAAAACTTTAGATCTTATTGTGGGCGGAGATGAGCTACCTGAAATGATTGCTCAGACTCAGGATTTTAATAAATACCGAGAGAAAAATCATGGTGTTGGTGAGTTTAATATGATTTCAGAGAAAAATCATTACACCATTTTTGATGTGATTACGCATGAAGCAAGTCCGTTATTTAAGCGCATACATAAGGCATTGGACAAGTAATTTCAGTTTGGTCGATGGATTTTTATATTAAATACGGATAGCTTCATATTATGGACTGTAGCTTAAAATATGATCAGTCCTCGTTAATTCAGGTCTTAAGGAGCCCTCATGTTTTCGTATGATAAATAGTAAGATCAATGACTCAATCGCTTAAACTTCCTGCGGAAACTTTAACCCCTCACCAGATTGCTCCCCTTGCACGTTGGGTAGCTAATTTGGACTTAGGGTATGTGCATAACGAATTTGGCACAGTCCTAAAAATGATCAAACATGAGGGCCCTTTAAGAGTTCAAAAAGCTTTATATCCAGAAGGTACCCAGATCTGCCATACCGTCATTGTTCATCCTCCTGCTGGCATTGCTGGTGGTGATGAACTAAATATTCGTGTTGAGATAGGCGATGATTGTCAAGTGGTACTATCGACACCAAGTGCAACAAAATGGTACAAGTCTTTCGCAAATCCATCCGCACAATATATTAATGTCTCATTGGGGGACAATGCTCAGTTGGATTGGTTGCCTCAGGAAAATTTATTCTTTAATGAGGCTAAGTCATCTTTAAGCACACGGTTTGATGTCAAGTCGAGTTCATCCCTGATACTTTGGGATATGACCATGTTGGGGCGAAAATCGTCAAATGAAATATGGCAAAACGGGTGGATACAATTAAATAATCAAATTTATTTAGATGGAAAATTGCTTTGGGTTGAACAAGGGAAGTTAAGTGGCGATGACCCACTATTAAATTCATTAGTAAAACTGGGTAAATCATCAATATTTGGAAGTTTGATTGCAATTGGCCCGGATTGTAAAGAAGATCTTTTAGAGCATTTGCATAGCTTACTCACATGGGACGAGAAAATTAAAGCTGGAGCAACTTATTTGCAGCAAGGAGTCTTGATTGTCAGAGTTGTATCTGAGAATATAGAGGAAGTTAGAAATTTATTGATTAAAATTTGGAAGATATTGCGTCCCCTTGTGCATCATAAAGAGGCACAGGATTTAAGACTATGGGCTTTATAGAATTTATAATTAGGTGATATATGGAATTAACTCCACGAGAAAAAGACAAATTACTCATTTTTACAGCAGCTCTTTTAGCAGAGAGAAGGCAGGCTAAAGGCCTTAAATTAAATTACCCAGAGTCGATTGCCTTGATTAGTGCTGCAATTATGGAAGGGGCGAGAGAGGGTAAAACTGTAGCCCAATTGATGCATGAAGGAAAGACTATATTAAGACGAGAAGATGTGATGGAAGGAATTCCTGAAATGATTCCAGATATTCAAATTGAGGCAACTTTTCCTGATGGAACAAAGCTCGTCACAGTCCATCACCCCATTGTTTAGGAGATTAAAAAAATGCAACTGATTAAAAAAACATTAACTTACTTCGTATCTATTTTTCTCGCAAGTACTGTCTCAATTGCACAGGCTCATCCAGGTCATGATGCAACTGTGGGTTTTGTAGGGGGACTTTTACATCCCTTGAGTGGGGTAGATCATCTGTTGATGATTCTTTTGGTTGGATTATGGAGTGTATTTAAATTAAAAAAATTCTTTCTTGGGCCTGTCTTTTTTATGAGTGGCATGATGCTTGGTATTTTATTTGGACTTCAGGTTGGAGCAATACCTTGGTTTGAGATGGGGATTGCAGTATCTTTGATGGCCATTGGTCTTTTTATATATTTTACAAAGCAGTTGTTATCTCCTATTGCTTTAGGCCTCATTGCATTTTTTGGGCTATTCCATGGCTTTGCTCATACAGACGCAAATTCATTTTATGAAGCTTCTCAGTGGGTTATTTATAAAGATTTACTAGGGCTATTAGTAAGTACTTCAGCTCTTCACTGTATTGGTGGGTTAATCGCATTCATGGTTCGTGATCACAAATTAATGATCTCTCGTCTGATTGGATCATTCACTGTGATGTACGGCGTCACGTTAAGTTATTTTCTAATACTTCAGGGCCATGGAAGTCTAGTATGAGCCAGTCTCATCCCAGCTATCCTCAGCGTTATATTCCAGGTCAGCTCATTGTTGATGAGGGAGAAATTACAATCAATGCGGGTCGTAAAACCTTATCACTAGAAGTTTCCAATTCTGGGGATCGACCTGTACAAATTGGTTCGCACTTTCACTTTTTTGAAGTCAATGATGCTTTGTTATTTGATAGAAATTCAGCTCGGGGGATGCGTCTTAACATTGTTGCTGGGACAGCTGTTCGTTTTGAGCCTGGTCAAAAAAGAACTGTTGAATTAGTAGAGCTTGCTGGAGATAAGAAAATTTATGGTTTTGCTGGTCGAATTATGGGAGCTTTGTAATGGTCACAATTAGTCGTCAAGCCTATGCTGAAATGTTTGGACCAACGACCGGGGATCGCCTACGCTTAGCTGATACTGGTCTGATGATTGAAATTGAAAAAGATCACACGATATACGGTGAAGAAGTTAAGTTTGGTGGTGGTAAAGTCATTCGTGATGGCATGGGTCAGAGTCAAAGAGAATCTAAAGATTGCGCCGATACGGTCATTACTAATGCCGTCATTGTTGATTACACGGGTGTATATAAAGCCGACATTGCGATTAAAAACGGTTATATCTCCAATATTGGAAAAGCGGGTAATCCAGATATTCAACCAGGAATAACAGCAATTATTGGCCCCGGAACAGAAATCATTGCTGGCGAAGGCATGATTATCACAGCAGGTGGGATTGATACTCACATTCATTTTATATGTCCACAACAAATTGATGAAGCGCTGATGTCGGGTGTTACCACCATGATTGGTGGTGGAACTGGCCCAGCCACAGGGACCTTTGCGACCACGTGTACCCCAGGACCTTGGCATATAGAGCGTATGCTTCAAGCGATGGATGCTTTTCCCATGAATATTGGACTGTTAGGTAAAGGTAATGGGAGTTTGCCTGGGGCTCTGAGAGAGCAAGTTGATGCAGGTGCGATTGGTTTAAAGCTCCATGAAGATTGGGGAACTACACCAGCGGCCATAGATTGTTGTCTTGGGGTGGCAGATGATACCGATACACAAGTAGCAATTCATACTGATACCTTGAATGAATCCGGGTTTGTTGAAACTACTTTAGCTGCATTTAAAGGCCGCACGATTCACACCTACCATACTGAAGGCGCAGGTGGTGGACATGCTCCCGATATTATTCGCGCTTGTGGAGAGGCTAATGTGTTGCCATCTTCTACAAATCCAACTAGACCCTATACGGTGAACACTTTAGATGAACACTTAGATATGTTGATGGTATGTCACCATCTTGATGCCGGGATTGCTGAAGATATTGCATTTGCAGAATCAAGGATCAGGCGTGAGACGATTGCTGCCGAAGATATTTTGCATGACCTAGGTGCTTTTTCAATGATATCTTCTGATTCCCAAGCGATGGGGCGAGTGGGTGAAGTTATTATTAGGACCTGGCAAACTGCTGATAAGATGAAATCTCAACGCGGATTATTATCGGGTGATACAAACCGCCATGACAACTTTAGAGTAAAACGTTATATTGCCAAATATACGATAAATCCTGCAGTTACTCATGGGATTAGTCATGTCGTTGGTTCAGTTGAAGTGGGTAAATTTGCTGATTTAGTTTTTTGGAGGCCAGCTTTTTTTGGTGTTAAGCCTTCATTAATTCTAAAGGGTGGATCGATTGCCGCTGCTGCAATGGGTGATCCTAATGCATCGATTCCGACACCACAACCTGTGCATTATCGCCCTATGTTTGCTGGGATTGGTCAGGGGATTCTAAGACATTCTCTGACTTTCTTATCTCAAAGTGCTAATCATTTAGGTGTCCAAGAAAAATACGGACTTCAGAAACAAATTGCTGTGGTAAAAAACTGCCGGAACATATCAAAAAGTAGTATGAAGTTAAATGACTGGTTGCCCAAAATTACAGTTGATCCTGAAACTTACCAAGTGATTGCTAATGGAGAGCTATTGACCTGTGAGCCTGCGAAGGTTTTGCCAATGGCGCAGCGTTACTTTTTATTTTAAACATGAAACAAGTTCCTCTTCGGGTCGATAAAGTACTTTCTCAAAAAATAGGGATTTCACAAGTATTGCTTAAGAAAGCTGCGAAACTCACACTCGTGTTTGAGCAGCGTAATAAGAGTAGGATTACATCAACCTTAAGCGATGGTCGCACAGTTCATTTATTTCTTCCGCGGGGAAATACGATGCGGCATAACGACATTCTCATTGCTGATAATGGTGAATTGATTTGTGTTGTAGCTGCCGAACAAGAGGTGGTCTCGATCTATTCTGACGACGCATTGTCACTCATGAAGGCTTCATACCACTTAGGTAATCGTCACATCCCAGTTCAAGTAGGCGCTAATTTTTTAAGGATAGAGCCTGATAGTGTTCTTGAAGAAATGCTCCATCAACTGGGTTTAGAATGTGTTTGTGAGAAAAAAGAATTTTCGCCTGAAGTTGGTGCTTATGGCGGAGGTCATCGACATAGTCATACAGAAACTTTTGATACTGACTATGCATTAGCCCAAGAGGTGTATCACTCTCATAGTCCAGCTCAACAGCATCAGCATGGGCATGGGCATGATCATACGCATGAAAACCTACATTCTCATGACCAATAATTTAGATGAAATTACTGCTCTGATGCAACTTGCTTCTCCGGCGTTACCTATTGGTGGGTTTAGTTACTCTCAAGGGTTAGAGGCTGCAATAGATATTGGGATCGTCAATAATCAACAGAGCGCACTTTCCTGGATTAAAACAAATTTATTGTCAGTATTTTCAAAGTCAGATGCGAGGCTATGGAGTTTAAGTTATGCGGCTCTTGAAAAAAAAGACTTAAAAACATTAAAAGAGATTAACGATTTTTGTTTAGCTAACCGTGAATCCTCAGAGTTTCGAGCTGAATCAGAACAAATGGGATGGTCTTTGCTGCAGATTGCTAAGACCCAGGGCTGGGGTATAGAGTTTATTTCAGAACTGAGTTCTTTTAAGCCCTTAAGCTTAATGACTGCTCATAGTTTTTGTGCGTATCATTTAAACATTCAACGATCAAATGGTTTGGCTGCATTTGCATTTTCATGGTTAGAAAATCAAGTTGCTGCTGCGATAAAAACGATTCCATTAGGTCAAGTTGCAGGTCAACAGCTCTTAAGTGAACTTCGTAAAGAAATTCCTGCTGTGATAGATGATGTTGAACTAACTCAATCTGAGGGCTTAGCGAGTATTGATAACTTTTCACCGATGCTGGCAATTTTATCCTCAAGACATGAAACACAATACTCTAGATTATTTCGTTCATAGAAAGAAAAAATGATACGCACTAAGAAGAACCCTGCATTACGAATTGGCATAGGTGGACCTGTTGGATCTGGCAAGACTACTTTATTAGAAATGCTATGTAAAGCGATGCGTGCTGATTATGATTTGGTTGTTATTACGAATGATATTTATACTAAAGAAGATCAACGACTATTGACTGTAGCTAATGCCTTAGAGCCTGAGCGAATTATGGGAGTTGAGACGGGTGGTTGTCCACATACCGCTATTCGGGAAGATGCTTCTATTAATTTAGAGGCAGTAGATCGTATGTTAAATAAATTTCCGCAAGCTGACATCGTCTTTATTGAATCAGGCGGGGATAATTTGGCTGCAACATTTAGTCCTGAGTTATCCGACTTAACAATTTATGTGATTGATGTTGCCGGCGGAGAAAAGATACCGCGCAAAGGTGGGCCTGGTATTACCCGTTCAGATTTGTTGGTCATTAATAAGACAGACTTAGCACCCTATGTCGGTGCTAATTTAGATATTATGAAATCAGATACACAGCGGATGCGACTTGAAAGACCTTTTGTGATGGGGAGTGTTAAATCAGGGGATGGTTTAGATCAGATCATATATTTTATAAAGCAAAAGGGACTTTTAGAAAATATCTAGAGTACCTTTAGAAACTTAAAATTTGACTGTAATCTTTTGAGTCAGATTAATCACATCGCAATTATTTCCGGGCCCCTTGCGGTCGATGACGATGAAGTCACTCACCCGATCAAGACTAATGAGTGGGTGATGCCAAACACCTTTAGCATAGGTAACTCCAGTAAAACCTTTAGCAACAAAGGCACAAAGGTTATTAACGATATCATCCTCAGTTTTGCAAAAAGACGGCGCTACTACGACAAGATATGAATGATCATCATTTTGTGTCACTGGTAAAAAGCTTTGGCTTCCTAAAGGATGTCTTTCCATGACTTTAAGTTGAAAAGGTAATGAAAATGATTGGCCGCGAAACAAACTAATAATTGCTTTTCCGGATTGCTCAGAAACATCTGTAGTACCCCCTAAAAAGTAAACTATTTAGAAGTTGAATTTTCTGTTATTTGTGGCATATTAATAACAGGAGGTTGTATGAAGAAATCAAGGTTTAGCGAAAGCCAAATAGTTAGTA